>JBNKNI010000036.1:0-54205 GCA_050293765.1 Reinekea sp. | reverse complement strand
CCGGTTCTCGGTGAGAACCCAGATGAAGTCATCGGGGTTTTGCTGGCGAAAGACATGTTATCGTTGAGTCTAAAGACCGATTTCAACGAGGCTGAAATGCAAAAGCAAGTCCGTGAAATTGTCCGCGATGTGAACTTCGTTCCGGAAAGCAAACGGGTTAACGTATTGCTTCGTGATTTCCGCAAAAACCGCAATCACATGGCCATCGTGATTGATGAATATCGCGGTATCTCAGGGCTGGTGACCATCGAGGATGTTCTGGAAGAAATTGTGGGAGAAATCGAAGACGAACACGACGATGAATCCATTTCCAATATCTATTCCAACGGTGCCGGCGCTTTTATCGTGCAAGCGCTCACTCCGATCGATGATTTCAATGAGCACTTCGCCACGAACTTCAGCGATGAAGAGTTCGACACCATTGGGGGCATTGTCATGCATGAGTTCGGACGCGTTCCGAAGCGTGATGACACCATTACCCTCGGTGATTTAGTCGTCCGCGTCACAACGGCCGATAACCGCCGGGTGCGGGCGTTTGAAGTCAGTGTCGCTGGATAATCCACCAGAAAAATGTCGAAAAGGCTTCATAAGAAGCCTTTTTTTCGTTAAATCCAATGTCTATGGTCTAAACATTCCGACACTTAAATTCTCAACATAAATCAAAAAATTAAAGCCTCTTTTTTGAGAATGGCTGGGTCAATAAAATCAAACGCGGTAATAATGTTAACGACCCCATTAAGGCGATTGCCATCGCCAATGCGGTCAATAACCCGAAATAAATGGTCGGTTTAAAATTCGACAACGCCAGAATAGAAAAACCCATAATAATAGTTATGGATGTGTAGAAAATCGCCTTCCCAATGGATTCATGACTGCGCTTGAGCGCGCGAGCATAGTTCCCATCGATTTCAAATTCACTTTTGTAACGCACGATATAATGAATGGTGTTATCGACCGCTATACCAATAGTGATACTGGCAATGGTAATGGTCATTATGTCCAGCGGTATCCCCAACCACCCCATAACGCCAAGTACCAGCAAAGCTGCGAGAAGATTCGGCACGAGCGCAATGGCCGCCACTTTCCAACTTCGAAACAACACCAAAAACATTAATAATATGCCCACAAACACCGCACTTAAGGTCAGGATCTGTGAACTGAACAGACTCTGCAGCATGTTGTTATACAACACCATCATACCGGTAAGTTGCACGCGTTCCGGCGCAAAGCCTAATTCATTTTCAAAATCAGACTGCATCCGTTTTAACAACGCATCCCGTTGCAAACCCTGCATCGAATCGAGTATGCGGACACTGACCCGAGCTTCATTGTTTGCTACGGACACATAAGGGTCGACCACGATTGCGCGAAATTCCTGCGGGATAACCGAATACAATAGCGCTAACTGAATATTGGTCAGCGGCTGCCCATCGTTGAACTCTTCCGCTATCTCAATCATCGTCGCTAAGGAAATCACCTTACCGGTCTCAGGCAGACCGTCCAGATAACGATGCAATCTTTTAATTTCTTCAACCTTATCCGTGGTAAACCAATACTTATCCGGATCGTCTTCACCAACAAAGTCGTCTTCAAATGAGCCAATCCCGCCCTCTTCCATCGCCAGAAAATCTTCGGTCACAAACTCGTCACTGAAGTCGTCAGAAAAATCATCGCTGAAGTCATCGACAAACTCATCTGAATTGGCATCGTCCTTTACACCGTCTGACAAATCACTGAGCGAGGACTCACCCTCATTAACGAATTCTTCAAGTCCATCACCAAAATGCAGGATAACTTCCAGTGGCGTCGTTCCACCCAGGCGCTGATCGATAACCGTCATGCCCTGGTATATCTCCGTTTTCTCATCGAAATAATCGATAAAACTATTTTCAACTATCAGCCTGGAGGCGCCGAGTACCGTAAATGCCGCAATAGCGAGGCTGGCCAATAAGATCAACTGACCATTGCGTAACGTGAATTTAGCCATCATCTTGGTTAAGGGGCCGCCTTGGCGTTCTTCACCCGTACGGCGGTCTTTGCCCAGCAACATTAACATGGCAGGAAAGAGAACAAAGGTCATCGTAAAGGCAACACAGATTCCCACCGTCATCATCCAGCCGAAATTAATCACCGGGCGGATGCCACTGGCGATTAACGACACAAATGCTACGCCCGTTGTCAGCGTCATATACACACAGGGAATGGCAATGCGACGAATAGTGGTCACAACGAGCTCACGTTGATCCCAGTAAGGATGCTGTCGCAAGAGTTCCCGGTAGCGTACAACCAGATGAATATTCATGGACAACGTCAGAATAAGCAGCAGTGAAATAAAGTTGCTTGAAATAACAGTAACCGGCCACTGCCACCAACCTAAGACTCCCAGCATGGCGACGACCACTGCGCTGGAGCAGAATAACGGCAATACGACCCAGCGAATCTGACGAAAAATGACAGCCAGCGTTACTATGATTAACAAAAAAACAGCTGTACCAAAAATCAACAAATCACTACGGACAAATTGAATAATGTCGTCAGCAATCATGGGCACCCCGCCAAGGTGTAATTCACCGTGAGATTGGTAACGTCCCATAATTTCGCGAATCTGCTCTATGTCCTGATGCAATAAAGCGGCTGTTTCAGAGTTGTGCTCGAAAATGAGCTGTTCAACTAACTTCAGTTGCACATCAGCACCGGATTCTGGTTGCAGTTCAGCTTGCTTACGTAACTCGCGCCGCATATCAAGCAAATCTGCTTTGGTTTCATCAATCGGGAAATTAATCTGCAGGGCGGTCGTATTCTCATCCAGATTCAGTAACAGATTCACATACAGTGGGCTGTTGGCGAGTTCACTTCGAGCCATCGCAATATCTGCTGCCGGGTCTTCCAGTGTTTTGATATTGGAAACCAACTCTGACATCGGGACGGGTGGATTCGACAATAGCGGTACATCCATGACAGTCACGACAGACTCGACACGTTTGATGGTGCGCAGTTCGTTACGCAATGCAGTCAACGTAGATAGTGCCTCTTCGCTGAATAGTGGCTGCTTCGGCGTAAAGGTTAAAACCAAAAATTCCTGAGACCCGTAACGATCCGATACTTCCCGGAAATATTCCAGAGATTGATCATTTTCCAATAACAGGCTTTCCGCGCTTGCGTCCAGCGTGAAATGGCGAGCTTGAATCCCGAACAAAACAAGCACCAAAACCACCCAGAAAAACAGCCAATGAGACTTCTCTTCGATCAGTGTTTCGTAGTACCGCTGCACTTTGCCGAGCATGCTTTAAATCCTTTTTATCATTGGGTTTTTATTGAATTTAACCGAACTGTCACCTTGCAGCAGTCAGTATATCGTCCTGCTATACCGGTTTCACCTTATCGATACGATCAACGCATCCATAGCGAACGAACGCACTATCCAAACTGGAGAATTCATTTAGGGTAATCAGGGTGTATCAGCACCGGTACCACACGCGGACAACGTCTCTTTGAGATACCGTTAATGCTGTTTATCGCGAGATGATCGGGGACCGGAACCAAAACCAACGCGGAACCAGTTTACAATATTGCTCATATCGGCCGCCAAACGCTTTGGTCAATTGTGTCTCTTCGACACGGATGTAGGATGCTCGGAGGATTAAAACAAACAATGCAACCACCACCCAAGGCGTTATGCTACCAACCCATAAAGCCAAACCGGCAATGATCAACACCAGCCCAAGATAGGCAGGGTTTCGGGAAAATCGGTACACGCCACTGGTGACCAGAATACCTGCGTTTAAATTGTATTCACCGTTGTCATTAATGACACCTTTTTGCCGTAATTCTTTATCTGCCATCAGGTTCAGAGCCGCACCGACGATAATGGGAATGAGGGCAATAAAATTCAGCGGGTAATGCAGCACAATGGCACCCGGACGCAAGAAATGCACAGCAAACACTCCCAGCATCATCAACAGCCCTAATGCTGGCGGGAGGATGGGTGGGCGTTCAGACATAATGATCACTCAACAACATTTAATTCAGTGTAAATTTAAGGGCGCTGAAATTCAGCGGTCAAAAGTCACAAGACCCGAATTTCAGTGGGAAGACAACCGCTGGCATTCCTGATAGACGTGACAGGTCGCGATATGATCATTCACCATGCCAACAGCCTGCATGAACGCATAGCAGATAGTAGGTCCCACAAAACTGAATCCCAGTTTTTTCAGGGCTTTTGACATGGCTTTACTTTCTTCAGTTTCCGCAGGCACCTCCGCCAAACTGCGAAAGGCGTTGTCGCGAGGCACGTGATCGACAAAAGACCAGAGAAACTCACTGAAATCGCCGCCGGCCTGTTCAAATGCCAGCAGAGCCCGCGCATTTTTTATCAACGACTGGATCTTGAGCTTGTTACGGACGATACCGGTATTCTGCATCTGAGTGTGCACATCGCTTTCGGTCATTGCAGCCATTTTTTCGGGGTTAAAGTTAAAAAACGCCGCTTCATAGTGAGCCTGTTTGCGCAGAATGGTGATCCAACTTAAGCCTGCTTGCTGCCCGTCGAGACACAGCTTTTTGAACAGTTCAGTACGGTCATATTCGGGTCGCCCCCAAACCGTATCATGATAATGTTGATATTGCGGATCCTCGCCACACCAGCCACAGCGTTCCATAGTTACTCCTTACATTATCACCAGATTATCGCGGTGAATCAGCTCTGGCTCATACAGATAACCCAGAATAGCTTCGATCTGATGCGTCGATGAACCGATAATTTTTGCCGCCTCCAGGGCGTCATAGTTAATCAGTCCACGTGCTACCACGATTCCCGATTCTGATTTAACCGACACACATTCGCCTCGTTGAAAATGACCGGACACCGCTTTGACGCCAACGGCCAACAGACTTTTGCCCTGACTACGCAAGGCTTGTATTGCACCGTCATCGATGACAATCTCACCTTTCATTTGCAGATGCCCCGCCAGCCACTGTTTACGAGCAGCAATGGGTTCCAGGTCTGGCACCAGTCGGGTACCAACGGAATCGCCTTGACGAAGACGAGTCAGTACATTCTCAATTCGGCCTCCGGCAATAACGGTCACAGCGCCCGAGCGGGCTGCCAATTGAGCTGCCCGAACCTTTGTGGCCATGCCACCGCGACCCAGCTTGCCACCACCACCAGCAACTTCAACAAGTTTCGGATCCGTCGCATTTGCTGTTTCTATCAACGAAGCATCGGGGTTATGACGTGGATCGGCATCGTACAATCCGTCCTGGTCAGTCAACAGAATCAAAGCATCCGCCTCGACGAGATTTGCGACCAGAGCACCGAGAGTGTCGTTGTCGCCAAAGCGAATTTCGTCTGTAGTGACCGTATCATTCTCGTTTACAATGGGCACGACAGGCATATCCAGTAACGCCCGCAAAGTGTTGCGTGCATTCAGGTAGCGCTTGCGATCCGAGAGGTCTTCATGTGTCAGTAAGATCTGAGCGGTATGCAATTGAGCCTGCTGAAATAAATCTTCATATGTCTGGACCAGCTTGGTTTGCCCGACGGCCGCCGCCGCTTGCAGTAACTCCATGGTGTCAGGACGATCGGACCATCCCAGCCTTGCCATACCGGCCGCTACGGCACCCGATGACACCAACACGATCTCAACACCGCTCTGTTTTAACTCGGCCATTTGCACAACCCATTGCGCAATACGCTCAACATCCAGTCCCTGCCCGTCATTCGTCAACAGGGCAGAACCAATTTTTACGACCCAGCGTTTTCCGTGAGTCAACGAGGCCTTACTCAATTCGTTTTTCAAGGTAGATTCCCGACAGCCTTTCTGAGGCAAGAGTTTAGATGAATCACTGCAGAACAAAAACGGCGACTTACGCAGAACTTTATTTCAATTTCCCAACAACGTCACCTGACTTAACTGTCTGTGATTTGCTCAAGCGAGAAATATCCAATCTTCCAATCAAAAAAAGGTGCCACTGGCACCCTTTTGTCAACGAGCCATCCGATTAGGGCTCGTAGATAACCTCAACATCGTAATCATCATCGTCATCATCCTCACCGGCTGCACGAGCGGCAGCTCTGGCCGCTTTGCGCCGGGAGGACAGCAGCTCAATACGATCACGAGCCTCGGTCTCAACTTGCGCACGCATGTCTTCGTCTTCTTCCGCCAACTCAGGATTCTCTGCCAGTTCGCGATTACGATTTTCCAACCAAGTCATTAAATCACTCGCCAATTCCGCAGTACCCTGCTTTGCCATGGCTGAAATGACATACACGGGTCCTTGCCAATCCAACGCTTGGACGACAGATTCCACTAACGCATCGCGCTCGTCTTCTGGTACCAAGTCGATCTTATTCAACACCAACCATCGCTCACGCAGCGCCAATGTCGGACTGAAGGCTTCCAGTTCATTGGCAATTGCCAACGCATTGTCAGCCGGGGTCGATTCATCAAACGGGAACATATCAACAATGTGCAATAACACACGAGTACGCACCAAATGCTTAAGAAAGCGGATACCTAAGCCAGCGCCATCAGAGGCACCCTCAATCAATCCAGGGATATCGGCCATCACAAACGAACGCAGCTCATCCACACGCACCACACCCAGGTTGGGCACCATTGTGGTAAAGGGATAATCTGCCACCTTCGGTTTTGCAGCACTGACCGAGCGAATCAGCGTGGACTTACCGGCATTCGGCAATCCCAGCAACCCAACATCCGCCAATACTTTCAATTCAAACTTGATGTTGCGGCTTTCACCTTCCTTCCCCGGCGTTGACTGACGCGGAGCTCGGTTAGTCGAAGATTTAAAACGTGTATTTCCCAGACCGCGAGCGCCGCCTTCGGCAACTTTGAATGTTTCGCCATGATGTTTAAGATCCACCAGAACTTCATCCGTATCGACATCAATGACTGTCGTACCAACTGGCACGACTAACGTCGTGTCTTTACCACCGCGGCCGGTCATATCTGACCCCATACCCTGCTGACCATTTTCAGCCTGAAAACGCCGGGTGTATCGATAATCGATCAGCGTATTGACGTTTTCATCCGCCCTAACCCAGACACTGCCACCGAAACCACCATCACCGCCATCAGGACCACCTTTGGCAATAAATTTTTCACGGCGGAAACTGACGCAGCCCTTACCACCTTTGCCTGCTTCAACTGCAATAGTGGCTTCATCTACAAACTTCATAGTGTCTAACTCTTCATTAATCGTGTTTCAGTTTAGCTGAACTTATGGATATCTCTTTTCGATATTCAACAAGTACACTGACCTGTAAAAAAGGGATACCCATAAGATCGGCACTTCTGCCCTGTGGCAGTCTCTGTCCAAACAAAAAAGCCCCGCGTGAGCGAGGCTTTTTCAGGTTGCTGCGTAATTACGCTACGATGTTAACAAACTTACGATTGTTCTCACCTTTAACAACGAATTCTACCTTGCCGTCTGCTTTAGCAAACAACGTATGGTCTTTACCGATACCAACGTTGCTACCTGCGTGGAAACGAGTGCCACGTTGACGAACAATGATTGAGCCTGCTGTAACAGTCTGACCACCAAAGGCTTTTACACCCAAGCGCTTGCTTTCAGAGTCACGACCGTTTCGGGTACTACCACCAGCTTTCTTGTGAGCCATGAGTTATCTCCGTTATGCCTTAATACCAGTAATTTTAACTTCGGTGAACCACTGACGGTGGCCCATTTGCTTCATGTGGTGCTTACGACGCTTGAATTTCATGATCTTCACTTTTTTGTGACGACCTTGAGCGATGATTTCAGCAGAAACCACGGCACCTTTCACAACTGGCTGTCCAATATTGAACTTGTCGCCATCTGCTACTAGTAATACTTTGTCAAAATTGATTGAAGCACCGGTTTCAGCTTCAATTTTTTCAAGCTTGAGCGTTTGCCCTTCGCTTACGCGGTATTGCTTACCGCCAGATACGATTACAGCGTACATGTAATTCTCCAAAATTAGTCGTTAACCGATCCTGTTTTCCATTTCTACCTGCTTCTAAAGGCGACGCCTACGCTGTTGGCACCCTATGACAGGGAATGATGCACTCCGATCGGGCGGCAGATAATACGGATTTGCCCTCATCGATGCAAGTCGTTTTTTGGCCACCTTGACAGCCTCCTGCCAGCACCCTAGCATCACGCGCAAAAGCCACATACAGACACCTCGTTCAATGGACCAAAAAGCCGTATTTCAGACCGTTGCCAGCGACTTTGACGCCGTCAATAAAACTATTCATGAACAACTCGCTTCCAACGTCCCTATGGTCGAAAAGGTCGCAGAACACATTATTGACAGTGGTGGGAAACGCCTGCGACCCATGCTGGTGCTGTTGAGCGGTGGATTAGCCGGAAAAATAGACCACCGACACCACCTGTTAGCGTCTATTATCGAATTCCTGCATACCGCAACATTGCTGCATGACGACGTCGTCGACAAATCCGACATGCGGCGTGGTAAACCTACCGCGAATGCCAACTGGGGGAATTCACCCAGCGTTCTGGTTGGCGATTTCCTGTACGCCCGTTCTTTCGAGATGCTGGTCAAGTTGGGCAATCTGGAGGTCATGGCGCGCCTCTCCGCAACCACCCGGGTAATCGCCGAAGGCGAAGTGATGCAATTAATGAATGTCAAAAACCCAAACACCTCTGAACAGCAGTATATGGAGGTCATTACCGGCAAGACGGCGATATTGTTTCAAGCATCAGCCGAGACTGCCGGCATCATTTCAGGCTATACACCAGAACAGAACCAAGCGCTGGCTGATTATGGGCTTAATCTGGGATTAGCCTTCCAGCTGATTGACGATGTCCTCGACTACGCCGGAGATTCACAAACACTGGGCAAGAATGTCGGCGACGATTTAGCCGAAGGAAAACCCACCCTGCCACTGATACACGCGATGGAACATGGCACAGAAGACGAAAAATCCATTATCCGCGAATGTATTCGTAAAGGCGGTTTGGTGCATTTAGATACCGTACTCGACATCATCAAACGCACAGAATCGCTCGAATATGTCACGGCCAAGGCAGAGCAACATGCGCATCAGGCGAAAGAATGCTTAAACCAGTTTGGTGACTGTTCTCATAAATCGGCCATGTTAGCGTTAGCCGATCTGGCGGTTGCCCGTAACAGTTGATGCAGCAGGCTGAGCCGGCTGGCTCAATCAGAATGCGTTAACGGTCTGCCCCTTTGGCAACCTGACCGTTAACAAAAGCCTGCAACGCCAGAAAATCAATATCTGAGACAAACTTGAATTCAATCCCGTAAGCGGCGGTACTGTTGGCCAACTCAAAGCGATCCAGTTCCGCCCGGATCACCGCTTCGATTGAAATCAACCGTGTAACATGACCAATGACAACCTTACCACTGATCAGAATCTGATCACCAATAGCACCCACAGGATCTACAGACTCCAATCGCGCACCCGTTGTCGACAAGTCGACAATGGCACCGAAACTTCGTTCCCAAGTGGCATCGGATTGATTAACGATCGACACCTGAAGATTCGCCAACACGCGTTCAGACTTGCGTACGGTACCGACTTCTACTTGCGTCGGCCAACCCAGGTGCAGATAGTGCAATGGTGTAGTACAGATATGCACAACCTGACTGCGAAAGGCACATGCCACCTTGTGTGCAAAAAAACGGCATATCAATGTCTGCTCTTTACGCAGCAGTAAGGGGCGGTTTTCGCCCAACATAGGGGTTGTAACCAGTACCGAACGCCCTGGCACCATACCAATAAAAGTGCCTTTGTGACGTCGCCCATCACCACCTTCAACCTCCAGGTTAATGCTCAAACCCGCTGCGAGGCGCATTCTGCTAAGATCATTTGAGGCCATTACACGCCGTCACCTTAATACGCTTTGTAGGATAAATCGGACAGAACGACCGATTCTTGAGTGTTTTCAGTCCTGAGACGAAAACTTTTCTTTCAATACATCATGAATACTTCGACGCCATGGACGCTGCTTTATACCAAAAGTCGATAATATTTTCTTACAACCGAGTTCGTAGTTTTCCAGTTCGTTAACCGCATCGATCATGCCGGGGCTATTCCCCTCTTCAAGGCTTTCAACCTTCACTTCTGTCATCGACTTCACAACGGTAATGACCGTTTTCGCAAAAGTATGCATGGTGCACGCGTCACTATCGGCATAGTGATATACACCCCACAATTCGGGTTCCGCACCACAGTCAACCTGCTCGGCAATCGCAACCAACACCTTGGCAGCCGTCATAGCATAGGTCGGACACCCGCGCAGGTGACCCGACACCTTCAGCGACTCCAACCGGACAGCAGCGCCAACCAATTGAGTCAAATAGTTGCCATCCTGTTCACTGAACAACCAACTGGCTCTTAGAAAAACCGTTTTCGACCAGCGCTCGACGACTTCACGCTCAATATCGATATAGGTTCGGCCCAGGGCAGACTGAGCATCGGGCAAGTCAGTTTCCACATAGGCTCTTGAGCTTTTCCCTGCAAAGACAAGACCGCTGGAAAGCTGGAACAGAGGCTTTTGGGATTGCGCACAGGCATTAGCAACACTGCTAGCCAGACTTAACCAGAACGGAAGATCGACTTCAGCACCTTCAGCGGGCTCTTCAAACAGCACATTCACAACATAGCTACAGGATTGCGCAGAAGCAACGATCTTCCCAACCTCATCCGGTGTTGTAGCCAATTGCTCGGATGAACAGGCTTGATAGGGTATTTGACGACTATCGAGGTACTGAATAAGTGATCGACCGACCTGACGATCGCTGCCGAGAATGAGGAAACTGAGGGAATCTGAAAAATCTGGCACAACACACCTGGCTGAATGAACGATGTCAGAATTATAGGCAGCTGCAAGCGAGAAGCACAGCTTTGAAGCAGGATATGGCAAATTGCCAACACCGATTTCGCCAGCGTTCCGTAGACCAGCCGCCGCAGAACTAAAAAACCCGGTCTGAATCCGGGTCTTTTGGGTATTAACTTAGAAAGAAAAACTTATCCTCAAAAGGGTAGTGCACGTATAAAAACCTAATCAGTGAGTGAGTAAAAATCACAACAGCTCCAAACCCCACTGTAAAGGCATAAATTGCACAGAACGCATTAAAATTTCCATATTTTAATTTACAGAATTATAATTTCAGTAAATAAAGAGCAGTAAAAGACCAACAAACTGGAGGTATGCTTCTTTATTTTTACACTTTTGCTATTGACTCTAATAAACAAAAGAAAGCCAATAGTCTTATTTAAATGAAGCAATACTGCCGTATCGGACATATCACAAGAAACAATCCCAAGCTTTTAATACGCTGTTTAACAACTGGGATAGGCTTCTTGCGTTTTCTGCTCACACATACAAACAATCGATTGCGAATCAATAAAGAGCACTCTTTAGAACAATGGTTTGCATAAATACTACTTACCAATTGTTCCGCCAATAACGGACATTTTCTAGCTAATACAGAAGGTAAATTAACTTCGTTCCAATACGAAACTCCATTGTTCAAAAGAATTTAAGAGAAACAATAAACCCTTAAGTCATTGCTTTTTATTATGGTCAATTTGACATTGAATATTATCAGTTTCAACGTTAACGTAGATCATTACCTAGACGTGCAAAACAACCAAAATGCCTCCAATGCCTCCAATGCCTCGAGAGAGTGTAGGTGAACAATAAAGTAGTTAACAACACAATAAAGATGCTCACTAAACAATATCGTTGTTAACAAAATATTGATTTTTCGCAACATTAAATCGGAATTATTCTCATCTAATTGATTGCAAGGGCTGGTTCATAATGTCAGGAACTTACACATAGCGGACTCCAGGTCTTTCGGATGCTGTTTGTTATGGAAGTAGATGTATTGCTTAGTCCAGTGAAGATTGGTCTGAATGGTATTGGGGCTGTAATGATTGCGAGCGAGAATATCTCTCATTTGAGGTAGTAGTCGGGTCTTTCGGTCCACATTTTCCATGATCCGTGACCTCCATGGTCAATTAAGTGATTGTTTTATAGGCAAATCTCCGAGAAAGAAGTTAGGTAGCTCGTGATATACAGACCGGTGGGTCCGCTTTATCAAGAAGATATGATATGAGCAATGGTTGCTAAGCTGTTGATTTTAAGCAACATTAGTTCAAATTATTAAAATACATAAATAGTGATATACGGACCCGTCATTTGCAGTTGGGTCCGTATATCACACTGTTATGTGCCTAATCTACTCATATAATTTCAATCTGATGGTTTTCATGAAATATAGAAAAATACACATCATTGGTGGTGCTGGAAGTGGAAAAACCTATACAGCAAGAAAATTGGCAAAACTCACAGGTATTCTGTGCGTTGAGCTCGATGACATTTTTTGGGATACCTCATATCAAGGGTATGTCAAAGCACCAGTGGATGTAAGGACAAAGAATCTTGATTTAGCCTTGGAGAGAGAATCTTGGATCATTGAGGGATCTTACTATAAATGGTTAGATCGTTCATTTGAACTTGCAGACATCGTTGTTATTTTAGATGTTCCACTTGGGCTAAGGCAGATTCGTGTAATTTGGCGTTACATATTTGACAAACTGAAAAACCGTAGTGCAGGCAGGGAGACGATAAGCGGGACATTAGAGTTGCTAAGATGGAACGTAGAATTTGATAAGAATATCATATTAAGAATTCACGAGCGTTTGTTTGACTATGAGTATAAGGTTGTTCGTTGTAATTCATATGAAGGTATCCGGCGTTTATTTGCCGACACATAACAAGAACGGGTTAGGGATTCGTGACCTCACCCCAACCGAAAGACGTTAACTCTCTTTAGGGGTCACATTGAAAATTTCCATTAATGTTACGATTCCAAATTTTGATCGAAAAGAAATAGAGATTGACTGCCCGTTATGCAAACTGGGTAATTGGGTTCAGCTAGGTCAAATAAAAAGACGCGAATATTTGGTTTGCAGAGGATGCCATTCAAATATCCACTTGCAAGACCACTTGGGTGGAGTTCAAAGAGCTACTAAAGCTCTCAACAATTTGTTTAAAGGATTTGAATAAATGGATCAGCTTTTGATACAGCGTACTAGGTATCTTTTAAGATCAAGATTCAGACGGGCACAAACTTGTCCAGATGCTATGTTTGTTAATTCTTGTAGGCAGCTTGTTCACTGGATCAAAAATCATCCATTATTACGTTATGTGGTTGCAGATTTGTCAAAAATTGAGGGCGAGCACGTAGCGAGAATTAAACAAACGTTAGATGAAGTGCCTGGCTGTCACGGGTCTTATAACCCGGGATTTTACACAGCTGAAACCAACCTAAAACACTCATCAGTGTGTTGGTTAATAGTTCAAGGAATCTCTGAGTTGGAAAGCTTAGAGCCTAGGAAACAGCAATTTGTAATATCATGTCTCGGTGAATACTTAAACAACGATGCTCATATTAAATTTGATGATGCCGTGTCCGTTGTAAGAGATGTGGCAATAGATGGACTATATGAGCATTTAGATGAACACTTAGATGAAAGAAATTCTATCTATTCAATCCTGTTAAAGTATAAACAACGTTCTGAGTGGTTTCGAAAGAATCGCTTGCGTGAATTCGCTGAAAATGGATTAGAAGGTAAAAAAGGTGAGGTTGCCTTAGCGATTGATGTTCAAGAGTATATATTGGACCAGGGTGTTGAATTCTTCGTTGAACCAGCATCTGCTAGTGGAGAGGTCGACCTTGTTTTAAAATCTTCGGAAGGCCGTTACATAATAGTTGATGCAAAGTATGTTAAGAATGAATCGAACAGGTCTAGTGTTCTCTCCAAACTTGCCTCTGGATTTCATCAAGTAGCAAGATACTGTAACGATTTTGATGTTGGTGAGGGGTTCTTAGTTAATTTTGTAGCCAATACAACTAGAATCAGACTTGGACTTGATGCTCTTGATAATTTTCCATATCTAAATGTTGGGAATAAAATAATCTATTACATAGAAGTAAATATTGCTGAAGAGCCATCTGCGAGCAAATCTGGAAAAGCTACTGAGATTGAATTGAACAAAGAAGAGCTTATCTCAACTTTAGAAGAAGAGAGTTAACAAGTCGCTGCACTCGGAAAAAATTACTCGCTGCGCTCGCAATTTTCCGGTGAGCAAGGCGTTAGTTGTAGGAACTGGAGAGTACATTGTTTTATCGAAGAAAATACTATGTTGTCGCGAAGCAATATGTAGATGAATTCAATAAGTTATTTAATGAAATCAATCTTCCTAATCAGCTAAAGCATGGAACTAGATTCGTTGGGAGATGGATGTTTCCACTAGACGAAGATCGAGTAGAGATCTTTGCTATATGGGAATATGACAGTAAAGAAGAATACGAAAGAATCGAGTCAAATATCCGTTCAGATGAGAGGCATGTCCAAAGGATAAAGAGCTGGTATGAATCAAAGGGTGGTAGAGATACTGTATTTAGAGATTGGTTTCTTGAGGTAAGAAATGAAGAAATTTACTCAACTGTACCTACTTCCAACTAACAATCACAGGCAATGGACACGAAAAAGACCGTGCCAATGCTGTAAACGTTAAGTTGCAAGGAGAGATCATGGCCAGTGAAAAGCCAACGAAGATTTTGAAGTCAAAATCTGACCTTAGCTCAGAAGAAATAGAAGCGCTAAGTGATGGGGAGGCTTGGAGATTAATCTATTCAATCCGCACCATTAAGGCCAAAGATAACCGTCTACAAGTATGCTTCACTGGCTTTGGTACAAGTAAAAAAGAAGAGCTTACAAATTTAGCACATGACAACCGGTTTAAAGTAGTGTCTTCCGTAACCAAGAAGCTTGATTATCTTGTGGGTGGTGATAACGCTGGCCCGAAAAAAATCGAGAAAGCTGAATCTCAAGGTGTTCAGTTTTTAAACGAGCAGCAATTTATAAATCTAGTCGAAACGGGTGAGGTGCCAAGTGCAACTTAACAATCTGGCGGACCGGGAGAAATGTTAACAACTTTAATATTTTCAGCAGAATAGTCCTCCAATTAAATCAACGACTTAGAAACTTATTTGTCAACAACTTTATTGTTCACCAACAGAGAGTGAATTTATGGCGAAAATCCCAAAATCTGAGTTTATATTCCGCAAACATATGACAATTGGTGAAGCGGATGCAGAAAACGACAAAACATATCTAAACGAGTGTTTTGTTGATATTGGCGATTTAGAAGTTCTGAGCAACACTGAAGCCCCACAATGCATTGTGCTAGGTAGAACAGGTGTAGGGAAAAGTGCACTTATAGAACAAATAATAAAGACTCAGGAAAACGTCCTTCAAATAGAACCTGAAGAGCTTGCGCTTAGACATGTTTCTAATTCAACAATACTAAAATTCTTTGAAGATCTCGGAGTAAATCTTGACATTTTTTACAACTTATTATGGCAACACACATTTGCTGTTGAGTTAATAAAGTTTCAATTTGATATAGATTCTC
The DNA here is from genome assembly GCA_050293765.1 of Reinekea sp. GTDB lineage: Bacteria > Pseudomonadota > Gammaproteobacteria > Pseudomonadales > Natronospirillaceae > Reinekea. The sequence continues at coordinate 38,722 of JBNKNI010000036.1, read as the reverse complement.
CGTCAAAGAAATCAACATTCCTAGATACTGTAACTCAATTAATCAAGGGTAATTCAAAGAAACAACAAGCTATAGCCTATATTGAAGAATGGGGTGAGAAATTTTGGCTAGATACTGAATCTAGAATTGTAGAATTTACGGAAAAACTTGAAGAAAACTTACAGTCGAAAATCGGTACAAATGTCCCAGGACTAGACATTAATTCAGGTTCACATACCAACCTTACAGAAGAACAAAAAAGTGAAATCATCCACTATGGGAAAAAAGTAGTAAGTTCAGTTCAAATTTCAAAACTATCAAAAGTGATCAATCTACTCTCTGAAGATATATTCACAGATCCTCAAAAAAAAATATATATTGTAATTGATCGACTGGATGAAAATTGGGTTGAAGATTCATTACGATACAAGCTCATACGGGCATTAATAGAAACCACTAAAAAATTTCGATCGATAGGTCCCGTCAAAATTATATTTTCCCTTAGGACTGATCTACTAAACAGAGTGCTAGATCAAACAAGGGATTCTGGTTTCCAAAGAGAAAAATACAATAGCCTATTCTTACCTGTTAGATGGAATGAAACACAGTTAAAATCTGTGTTAGATAAACGAATAAACAAGCTTCTACGCAACAAATACACGAAGGATGATGTCTATTTTGACGACATTTTTCCAGCTAAAATGAGTGGTGTTTCAGCTGATGAATACATAATTAGCCGAACATTTCTAAGACCTAGGGACGCCATCACATTTGTTAATTTTTGTCTAATTGAATCCGAAGGCAAAGCCGAAGTTACCAGCTCTATAGTTAAGCTAGCAGAAAAAGTATATTCCCACGATAGAGTGGAGTCATTAAAGTATGAATGGTTTGTTGAGCACCCTCACCTAAAACACTACATAGATTTACTCCATCAGAAACCTCAAAAGTTTAAAGTGAGTTCCATAAAAGATGAACAATTAAATTCACTTGTGGAGCACTTGCTATCTGAACCAACGTCAAAACCAGATGAACCAACGAGATTAGCAAACCTTTATCTAGAATCTAAGTACCCTAACTCAGATGAATTATTGAAAAGATTTAGGCAATCTGTTCTTTATACATTATATAAAGTTGGTGTTGCAGGAATTAAGGTAGACGGAACAAGCTCCGTTCGATGGATACATGATCGAACCCAAGACCTTACGGCACAAAAAATAGCAACCGATTCGATTGTCTATATTCATAAAACGTTATGGAGAACCCTAGCCATCGATTCTAGGTAACTGATTCATAACATTCTGGATAAATGGAGACACCATTCTATGTTTAAATATTTTCTAGCCTTCATACGCAATCAAATTGTCTGGCTAATTGGAATTGCCGGTTTTGGTACGATTTGGTTCACCATTCTCCAGTACAAGAAAAACTTTGATCAAGGATTAGGGTACTCTTTATCGACCGAAGAATGGGGCTGTCGGAGGTGTCACAAACCCCGCTATTGCTCTGTTAGCGTTAATCGGTTTATTAATTACAATTCGAATGCAACAAAAAGAACTTCAATTACTTCGTGATGAAATGTCACGCCAGATTAACGAAATGGAAATATCAAACAAAGCTGCAATCGATCAGAATGCCCATCTAGAACGCGAACGTCACACTAATGAATTAGTCAAAGTATTGAGGACAATCGAAGAATCTATTACTCGAATTACAAGTAAGCCTATAAAAGTTCAAGGCACATACGTTCAGCATGGAGTTCGGAAGGCGTTCGAATTGAACCGAAGACTCTCTTTTTTTGTATCACTTTGGACGGATAATGGCCATCATCACGAAGACATAGAACACTATAAAGGCTTATTTCGAAGAGAAGTCTTTGAGCAGCTCATTTATGTAAATGATCTGATAAATTATTTTTCTTCAACTTATCCAGTTGAACGATCCCCACAGATTCAGCACTACATTCGTACTTTCACACCTTTCGTCCAAACATGCCATTCACTTGGCTTCAAATTACATTCTACAAGCTTCATTTGGCCACCGCGTCAGACCTACGCTGCACCCTACAGCGACATTAAAACACGACAAGAATGCTAATAGTAATTATCTAGTCACTTTGATAAACCAGATGAATACTTACTATTCTTCTCTATTTAAACGAAAATGGTTAAATACTAGATAGATTACCTGTACTTACAGACGCAGATTCAAATCTGAAGTACATAGATCACTTCAATTTCAATCTTACCTCAGTAGGATGCTCTCTTAAGCCATGTGGTGGGTATATGGCTTCTATAATGTTTCGTTTTTTGTCTAAAGTCATCTCCGGTGGCAGACAACTCTCAGCGACCTTTTTATTCTTAGATTCAATGGTGGCATAGTTTGTTGCTACAAATTCAAGCAATAACTTATGAAACCTTCTTTGCAAGGAAGTTGCGTACCATTTGTGTGTTGAAAGTCCGAATATTGTTAGCAGATATCGTATTATCGCTGAACCTTCATAATTTGGGAATTCTGGTAACCTACTAATTTCATGATAAAACTTCCTCAATAAACGCTGTTGCAGGGCGAGCAAAGTCGAAGAATCCCTAGAGCTTAGATCGCTAAATAGAGGAGACCAAAGTTCATTGTGATATAACTGCCAAACATCCTCGTCATCTTGTTTTTTTAAAACCATACGTAAAATTAGCGTATATGCCAAATCAACTAAATGTGACAAAACATCTTCGTGCCTAGACAAGGATTCAGCGTTTACACTGAATCTTTTGTAATTTTCTGCGCCATCCAAGACACTGCAATAGTTGGTTACTAACTCCGTTATCACCCGAATACATCTAAAACGCTCCATCGAATAATCGAAACTATTGTGATCTAAACCATAAGTTATTCGACCAATCAACAATTCAAAGTTCGAAACAACATTATTTTGGTTTTGTATATACTCTTGATTGTTTTTAGAAAACAGGGCATTAGCGCTTTGTAAAACCACACTGGAATAAACTGACCAGGTAACGGAATCCCATTTTTCATAGTCATCATAATCAAGAACGAGAACCCCTTTAAAAGCCCTATGTATTTTTACATCACCAAATAAAGCATTGGATATCGGCTTAATTCGGCCGATGTATTCGTGTGTATACTCTTTCTGCTCTCGATGCAAAAAAGAGTCTTTAAATAGAAGGGCTTCAGAAACAATGTGATTCAGGAAAATACTGACTTCAAAGGTATGCTTTTGATATTTTTCTAGATTAGAAAGAAAGGAAAACAGGAATTCTGGATAATGCATAACAATAGCACGACACACACGCCGTTCACCGAGCAAATAAACAATCTCATGCCCATACTTAGAATAATCAGATAATTGAGAGGATTGGTGATTGAGCACAACCAAGCATTCAAAAACTCGATCAATAGAGCGCTCAAGTTCTTTAATGTACTTAATCAGTTCAATTTCATGTCCTGAATAAGCTCTCGTAAATAGCTCATCTGCAAACTTCTTGGCATTATACTTTCCAAATACTGGAGGCAATATAAACGAAAACAAAATCCAGCTACCAATCAGACCCAACAATGCGAAAGCAAGTAAAAACTGCCAGGTAGCAGGAGAAATTAGATTTCCGCGAATTACCCAAAGGCCTTTGGCAATCCAATATTCAGTAGCCAGTATCAACAATCCCAATACAATTGCAAAAACAAAAGATATAGTCGTTAGTTTAAATCTTTGCAGCTTCAGACGAAGCTTGTAGGTTTCGTCTGAAAGTGTCCAAGCAATTAAAAGCAATGCGAGAGCAGCCAAATAATCCGACGTGGTAATGAGAAGTGGACCATCGTAATTTATTGGTTCAAAACATAATTTCATTAAACAATTGTCATCGGGATTCATCTTACAATCCTTTCAATTACATAGACTTCAACAGGTTCTTAAGGTGGCTTCGCCGCATCTTCGAATTACTAATCGTTTTGACTATCTCCTCAAAATCACTTTTACTGCCTACCAAGTGAATCTCATTTTCAGCTCTTGTTAAAGCAGTATAAAGCCAGGCTCTGTCAACATTTCTACCTTTCCGAAGGGCGGCAATAACTCTGGGAAACTGAGATCCTTGCGCTTTATGTAACGTAATCGCATACCCCAGTTCCATGCAGTCTAGAACAGACTGGTCAACCTCTATTCTCTCGCCTGTATCCAATGTTACTTCCCCGTAATATCCGCCAACAGTTTCTACACTGGTTAAAGTTCCCAGTGAACCGTTTTGAATACCTTTATCATAAAGATTCTTCGTGAACAAAATAGCATCGTGTATGCGTAAATCCAAATAGAACTTTTCACTGTGCAACTCAAACTCAAGTCTCTTTGCTCTTGAGTTAATAGCCTCTTGAGTAAGGGTGTTTATTTTAGAAGCGAGGGCTTTCGTGGGAGCAATTATTCGACTGTTCTTAGGTGACTGTTGAAACAACTCGCAGCATGTTTGTGCGATATTCTGTGACGTTGTTTCGTGAAAGTAAATCGAGCCAGTAGATAGGCTTTCCGGCAGATTCCCCTCATTCACCATTTTAGAGTATTCAGGGATCCTAGTATTACCTTCCTGGCGCTTAACTATATCAAGAGTAGTATCTGCAATAGTTTTAGCAGAAACAATGTCGGATAAAACTTTACCGCAACCGATTGGCGGGAGTTGATCAGGGTCACCTGAGAAGATGATTCTTACGGAGGGGTGAATATGGTTTACCAAACGGTACATAGTGGGCAGATCGACCATACTGGCTTCGTCTATCACTAATAAGTGATCTGGTTGATTAAGGTCAGGTTCAACTGGATCCTGCCTTAACATCGTCGCTATTGTCTTGGTTGGCATATCAATAGATTCATTGAGCCTCATTGTCGCACGACCACTTAATGCTACGGCATGAATTTCATATCCCATTACTTTAAAGGCACGAAGTGTAGAGCGAAGTACCGTCGTCTTACCCGTTCCAGGTCCTCCAGTAATGCAACTTACTGAGCTTTCCAAACAAGTGCGAACTGCTCTTACTTGCATTTCAGTTAGCTCATAAGGTAACCCGCTGATCGAACCCCTAAATGCCAACTTGGCTTTTTCGTCAAAAAGTCCATTTTTGGCCGCAAGTGATTTTAATCTCTTCGCTACAACACTTTCCATTAGTAATTGAGCAGTTGGGTGGAACGACCCAACCTCTCGATTGATTATGTACTGTGCTTTCTCATAACCCGCAATAAACGCATTAGCGACAAGTTCCCGGTTTTTGAGTAGTTTGGACAAATAGGGGCGTAAATCGCTATGGGCTGCATAGGTGTGCCCTTTCTCTATCTGTTTTCTAATAGAAACTTCAAGTGCAGCACTGAGCCGCCGACTGTCATTTTCGGTGAAGCGGAATCCAAGGCTTAGATTCCTGGCCAATTGATCGACTGCTTCAAACGACATTCCAAAACCAATCAGCAAGTAAGGATTGTTTTTTATTGCAAGGACTGATTCTTCATCATGATGTTTGAGAAGGCGCTGTTGGATATCACTTGGGATATTTTGTTCAGACATCCAATTGCATTGGCTCAGATTCTTGTATTTGGCATATCCTTGAAACAGAGCTTCGATTGAATCTGCTTTAAGGACACTGCTCAGCCGTTCTCTTGAACTAGGGGAGTCATCCTGCAATGTAGCATGAAATTCTTCCCCTAAGAGCTGCCATAGAGCTCGTGCTTTAGATTCGCCAATGCCTTTAAAATCTCGTTCACTTGCAATAAACCTGATCAGTTGTTCACCAGTATCAGGCAAGCTACAAACAACATGCCTTGGCAGAGAATAAGTATGCTGCTGCATTACAAAGTCGCCAGTGTCAACTTTTTCGATGAGCCTGTTTCCTTTCACCGACCAATGCTGGCCAACAGAAGGCTCTACAGGAAGCGTGTTTGGATCGGCCTTTATGGTTACAAAATACTTCCCATTATTCCGTTTGAATGAGTCGTGCTTTAACGGCACTCCCGAAAATATAACCATTCGAGGCGATACGAAGGGAATACTGGTAATTCGTAAATGGTCTTCATGTACGACGATTTTCATCTGGGCATGAACCCCAATTCAGAGAGCGTTTCAGATAGCTCTCCGAAGCGCTCCAATCGTTTTTCTAGTTCAGTGACTTTAGCTTTTAACTCAATATTCTCTGCTTCAAGAGCAGAAACTCGTTTTGAATCGAGCATCTTGCGGCTCGCTGTAGGGTCATACTGCTTCGGTTTCTCTCTATCTAACTTCGCAACGTCAGTATATTGTGGGAGGATCCCTTTTCGCCTTAAATCGTCTTCAAGAGAATTAAGCAATCGCTTCAGTGCAGGGTTTTGTCTCAGAGCTGAAGTCGTACAATCACAAAACTTCGAAACTTCCTTTCTGCTTAATTGACCACGATAAATCATTTGAATGTAGAATTCATCAGGTTGTCCAAGCATTACCGTCTCGAACATCTCAACTGACAGTCTTGCCTTTTCCTGTCCATTGATACCTCGCTCTGTTGCCACTATGCACCTCCAGACTTACGCTTTATCTGTGACAAAGGTTTCTCTAACATTTCGAGTGCATCATCCAAAGAATCAATGTTTATTCCATGGCGATAGGCATTGTATTGCCATAAAACAAAACGCTGTTTATACCGCTCGATAATTTTATTTGCTCTTTCAAGTTCGGCTTCCAAACTCTTAACTTGATTTTGGTAAAAGTCGATATTGCTATCGTTGGGTTGAGCATTACTAGATTGGCCAAGACTTGATTTATTTTCACGCAAGAACTGTTTTCGGGCCGTATATGCCTCCTGAATTTCCTTGTAACCAGACAGCGTTTGTCGGGTAACACCATCTACTTGAAGCAACGCCATAATTTCATTACACAGTAGAGGCCAAGTAAGTTTACCTTCCCAGACTTCAATTCGATGTAGGATGTCAGGCAGGTTATTCCTCGTTATAACAACTTTCGGCATCGTTATAGTTCCAGTAGACTGAAAAGTTCATCTGACAGCTCGATTTTATCAGGAGACTCAATATTCGTTTCCAATCCTTTCAACCTCAATACCTCTTTAAAAGGTGAGGGATCGTACTCTTTAGGTATTCGAAGCGGCTTGCCATCTGAGGCACTCACGTCTTCGAGCAAGCTGATTTTTGTCCTAATGTGTGCAAGCCGCCATACTTGATTAGTGACCCAGTGATCAGTACCAAATATTCCCACTTCGTGATCTTTTATCGACTTTTCCAACTGTTGCTTTACTTCAACTTCACGCTTTTTAAGCAGTTCTAAGGAGCTACTAAACCCCTTGATGCAGACCAACTCTTTACAGGTTTCACAGTCACCATTGCTATAGCACGGGAGCATTGCATAGTCATGTTCACATACTCCAAGTTCAGTTACGATCGCAGAGCCTGGAAGGTCTTTGCCGATATCTTCAAATGTTACTGGAATCCTATGTCGAATTTTTTCAAGTATATTGGCATCTTCAGGAATCATAAGACTCGCGACATCTCCAGATTTTTCATCTTCCGTACGATGATCATATACCTCGTTATCTTGTTTACGAGCTCTTCCAGCCCAGTTAGCAAGAGTCAATTCATCCATCCCCCCTCGCTCTGCCATTGTGCTTAACCAATGACGTGCTCGATGGGTTGATAACTCAATTAACTGGTCATCCTTACGCGAAATTCCATGCTTATCCCAAAGGTTACGGGCACCTTTTGCCTCCGATTGCACAAAACGATCATTAATATGGTTGACAGTTGGCAAGCAGAAAGAGAACTCACGAGCACCGAAGTCTGCATGGAACTCATTTTCTCTATGCAGTAAAAGCGCTTCTGATGCTCGAACGTGGTTGTTCTTATCGACATAAGGCCAGTTAGCAAACTTATTGATGTATTTATCGCACTCATGCCTTCCTAATGCATCATAGGTAACAACGCCATCATTAGCTTCAAGTAGATTAATCAGCCATTTTGGCGTCGGCGCATCGAAAGTTACTTTCTTAAAATTGGTTCCAAGAGCGGCATTCAGTTGTTCGACTGAAAGAGCATGATCAGTCGGGAACCCATTTTCAGTGAGGCAATTGGAATGGACCATGAATTGTCCAGGGTGCAGTTCGGCAAATCTAGCGGCTTTACGAGCTGGCTGGGAAATAGTCTTTAGGCGTTCCACTGCCTCTACCACTATATCTTGCATTACGGTTGGCACCCACTTGATTCCTTCTTTCCCCTTTTTTGCGGGCGCCCAACGAATACCCAGTTTCTGATCTCCAGCGCGATCTTCTTCCCAAACAAGACAGTCAACTGGCAGCACAGTTTGCTCTGAGCCTCTAGAAGGAGCAGTCATTAACAATGCATATATTGCTGTAAAGTATTCCGCTTCAACTCCGAGCTGAGGCGCTCTACTGAACAGCTCTGCTACAAGCATCATCTCTTCAGTTGAGGGTAATTTTTCAGAACGATACTCTTGCCCTTTTTCATCCAGAGCAATTGTCAGATCTTTAACTTTACTATAAGGATTCGTCCACTCTGGCAAATTTGGTGTGATACAGCTCGCTCTACAGAAGTTCAGCATCAATTCCATCTGATAACCTACCTTGTTCCTAGCTGTGGCATCTGAAAGTTGGCGTTGAAACACTTCGTCTAGTCTTTCCAAAACAACTCCGTCCAGAAGCAAGATATCTGCATGTCCATGCACTAACGTAAGAGCTTCTTCAAGTATTCGAATAGCTTCCATTTGGCGTTGCAAATTGGAAACAGGTTTATCCGTATACAAATCCCGAATGTATGCCTTAGAAAATTCTATAAAAGGAGATTCCAAGGGTTCGAAGTGATAAGAGTTTGACGGCTTCAAGTTGGTCGAAAAGCGAGCAACTACTTTTCTAGTTCCCTTGAAGGATTCCCACTTGTGTTGATCCCAAGTGTCTAATCCAAAAGCGACAAGGTTGTATCGGCAGCAATGGATAAATTCACGTAAGTTTTGTTCAGCGGTCAGCTGAGCTATTGGTTTAAATCGAACAACATTATTCACAACAGCTATCACCTTTGTTCGCTTTCATTTTCTCACACGACTGAACTACCCACTCAACAGCCAGAATCAACGTATCTTTGGTTGATGCGTATTGCTCACTTTTGGTTGTTTTGAGTCTATGCTCTTTTTCAGCGTAAAGATCTTTTAAAAACTCCTCATGCGGAGCATCTAAAAGCGGTCGAAACTTTTCACAAAGATAGCAAGCCTCATAGCCTTTCACGCAGAAGTCGTTCGTACCACAAGCACCAACTACTTCATTTTTTGAGTTCGGAATTCGTGCTGTAGGGTCATCGCCCCGCTCTCCATCCTCAATTTTCTCAATTATTTCACCCTTGAAGACCTTGGCGAAAGGCGCTAACTGCTTGCCGATTACCTTGTCAATGTAATTCACAGTATCAGCCGTGTTTTCTGTATAAACTTTCACGTTTTGAGTGTCTGACTGATCAAGCGCTTCTGCAATAACGAATGAACTAACGCCTTTACGCCCAAGGTTAGTACCACGAGTGCGTCTGAAACGCCTAGCGGTCAGATGAATAACTTCGCCCGTGCGCTCACTTATTGCTGTATTCAGCAAGTTAACTTGCCTCATAAAACCATCTCTAAATTGAATACCTGACAAATGCAATAAGTCAGAAGCCAACAGGCTATCTAGCGTTTGAGCATCAGAAACGTCGGGAATAACTTGCTCTGCGCTGTTCCAATCAAGAAACAAAGGAATCAGCAGTTTTTGTCTTTCTGTTAACTGGGAACCCCACAGCTTTGATAGCTTGACTTGCTCATTCTCTGCTAAATTAACGAGAGTCAAAAACAATTCTTCTGTTACTGCCAGCTTTTTGAATACACCTCTGAAGCCAATTCCTCGCTGTTTTGCTCGTGGGATGTTTAGGTAGTAGTTAGTCGCTCCAGTATCAGGACAGCGATCTTGAATGAGATCTTCGGCTTTCAATTGCCTCAGTTGTACCGAACGCCTTGCGGTAGCCTGCAAACTTGTTAAGTAGCTGTAACAAGCCAATGAAATCTGATCTTCAGAAAACAAACGTATTAACTCATTGGTCACCGCAATCTGTTCATTCTGTGTCAATGCCCCTGAGTAAGGACATCTATTTGCAATTGCAACGCCTTTCTTGTTACCTGACAGTCTCATTTTCTCGAGAACTTTAACAACTTGACTGCTAATTCCAATGTAACCGTAGTCGTGCCAGCTAATCAGAAAGCCCCGTAAAGCTCCTAGATACCATTCATGCTCATCGTCCAGCATGCCTCGCCAATTTCGAATCACATGCTCGTCAATGTTTAAACACTCGGTATCGCGAACCATTCTTTGAAAACGATGGTACATATTCATAGCATGCTTGGCAGAACTTTCTTCTGCATATCGTGCCAACGCTTTTCTAAATCCATCAAGCGTTTCGGCTTCAAGCCCCAATACCTCTGACTGAAAACTAATAGTTACATCTTTGTTCAGTCGCCATTTGTTAGAATTGACATCAAAACTGTAGCCATCTCTGGAAGACTTTAACGGCGAATTTAAATTCGATAACGCATATTCCATTGAGCTTAGAGATATCATATTACTCATCCGACGCTCCTTGCTCCTTCATACTTCTTCTCGCCTCAGCGGCCAATTTTTGCAATTGTTTTTGGTCCAGCAGAGACACCTCATTGGCTTTTTTCGTTATATGACGTTGGTTATATATATTTCCAGATGACTCACTGGAATGTCCCATTTGATGCTTCCGCATCTTCGCCTCGGCTCCACTGTCAATATGGGTGTAACCTTCAATGCCCAACGCTGCTAACTCATTGTTTGCGTCGACTTTTTCCGAGAATCCTTCATTCCAATTGTGCCTAAAGTAATGTGGATGGATTACGCTAAATCTTTCATCAACCGATTTCATGGCTGGAACAATCGTATTATCAAATGTAGATATAGAGATTGGTTGGCCCTGCGTACTACACCTTCGATGCGTAACCAATAAATAGGGGTGCTTATTAGAGTTCGGAGTGCTAAAGCGATGTTTCGATATGTATTCACTCAAAAGCTCTGCGGTTTCACTGCTAATTCTCAACATTCTCTCTTTAGTTTTCGCAACTGGTTGCTTATTTCGAGAATCTTCGAGATCGTCATGTGTCCGTCGCACCCAAATTGATTTTTTGTCTCCATGAAGTGTCATGCCAGTCAACTTAAGTGACAATACCTCTCCACGGCGAACCCCGTATTGTTCCATTAAATGGAAAATCAGGTGATTGCGAAGCCTGACATTCGCTTTTTTAAATGGGTTTTTGGGATGATTGGGACGTGCTACGTCCATAAACTCTTGAATTAACTCAGCGGGAATTATGTTGCTATCGACTTTATCGAGAACATTTGTCCCTTTTCCTTTCGGGCGAGCTGCCTTGAACTGTTTCTCCATTTTGGAGATGGATCGATTGATATCCGCGCTAGGAGTGTGTTTTGTTGCCAGCTTGGCAATGAAAACCAAATACTCAATGACTGACGTCATCCGATTGTAATGGTGATTGCGGCCGACTGAAGGCGTTACATTTATCAGGGTCGGAGTTTCAGCGAGATTAATAATCTTATTTCGACTTGTGTTCAGCTTCTCAAGGTTAACAAGCTGGTTTATATCAATTGCCAGGTGGCTCTTTATGCTCTCGATATCAGTAACACTTAAAAATTTACCGCACCTAAATTCGGCGTAAAGATCTCGCTTCTCAGCCTCTTCCCAACGAAGAAACCACTTTAGATGATTTATCTTATTCGCAATCGTGTTCTCAGCTCTCCCTATCGATCGAAGAGTTGAAGTCACCCAAAGAGTGACATGAAAATGAGGCATCTCATCCTCACCCATTAAGATTGGATATCGCTCTCCATTATCAAAAACGAGCGTTTCTACATTGTTAAAAGCCATTTATTTATATTCTTATATTTACACTTTTGTATACGTATAACCTATTAGACCACAAAGAAACCATTTTTAAAAGAGTAAAAATAAAAAACCCAGCATTTACGCTGGGTCTATATATAAAAAACTGAATATTTACCGTTTTTATTTACGGTTTTAATTTATACGGGAGCTAGAACGGGATATCATCATCAAAGTCGTCAAAGCCACCTGGTGCTGGCTGAGCCGGTGGCGGTGTCTGCGATGCCGGTTTCTGCTGAGGTTGGTTCGTGTAACCACCCGATTGCGGCTGATTAAAACCACCCTGAGCAGGTTGACTGTAACCACCCTGAGCAGGCTGATTGTAGCCACTTTGTTGCGGCGCTTGCTGCCCGAAGCCCTGATTACCGCCGCCGTCGTTTCGACCACCAATAAATTGCATTTCATTACCGACGATATCGGTAGAGTAGCGATCTTGACCGTTTTGATCTTGCCACTTACGAGTCTGCAAGCGACCTTCAATGTAAACCATCGAGCCTTTACGCAGATATTGCGCAGCGTTTTCCGCCATTCGTCCAAACAGTGTTATGCGATGCCATTCGGTATGTTCCTGCCGATTACCCTGCTCATCAGCTCGGCCGATTTCGTTCGTTGCTACATTCAGGTTCACAATCTGTGTGCCCGACGCAGTGGACCGGACTTCCGGATCCTGCCCGAGCCGACCCAAGATGATGACCTTGTTCACTGTACCCTTTGCCATAAACGTTCCTATCTGCTATTTCTCTAATCAATTAACTATCCTTGAGATTTACCTTAACCTCAAGGACAAATTCAGTTAGCCAACTGACTGGGTTGGCGTCGTTTGGGTAGATTTAACCGGCTTTACCAACCCCAACAATACAATCCAGACAATCTGAGCGCCAAACCCAACGGCGACAATCGGCAACAGCTGCTGATTCGCAAACAGCAGACCACCTACCATGCCACCTGAAGCTGCACCAATGAACTGCGCCGTTGCGAATACCCCCATCGCCGTGCCACGGCTTTGCGCTTCTGCCTTGCGACTCAACAGCGAAGGCAATGTGGCTTCGATGAAGTTAAACCCCACAAAAAACACCAACAATGCCAGCGCTGACGCAGCTCCGGCCTTTACGCCGACCAGTGCAACCAGCGCAACGGAAATCAGCACGGCAGCCAAACGCAAAAATTTCACCTGTGCGTTGTTGCGCTCTGACAACATCATCATGGGTGCCATGCCTAAAAAGGCTATGATCATGACCGGGGCATATACCTGCCCGAGATCATCCGCCGCAAAACCGCGTTCAACTAACACAATTGGCAAGGCGACAAACAATGCGGTCATGGTCATATGCAGCAAAAACACACCCAGACTCAAAATTAGGACATTTCCGTCGCGCAATACCTGGCCAATTTGAGACGCATGAAATTTGCGCTCTTGATGAATCTGCAATCCAGGTACAGGAGGCAGCCACAACAGAACCAACATACCCAGCAAAGCCAAACCTGCGGTAAACCAGAACAAACCACTCAAACCACCGATGCCTGCAATCCAAGGTCCTAACATAACGGCAACCACGAAGGAACTGCCAATGACCGCACCAACGATTGCCATCGCCTTGGAACGCTCACTTTCACGCGTATAGTCAGCTAACAATGCCAGCACGACACTGGAAATGGCACCGGCACCCTGCAATGCGCGACCAAACACCAGTCCCATCACATGGGTAGACAATGCGGCCACAACGCTGCCAACCAAAAATATAACCAAACCCAGGACAATCAGCGGTTTACGACCAAACCGATCCGACGCAGCCCCAAACGGAATCTGCAATAACGCTTGGGTAATGCCATAGATTCCCAAAGCCAAACCCAATGTCTGCGGCGATGCCTTCTCCAGATCCATTCCGTACAAAGACAACACGGGTAACACCATGAACAAACCGAGCATACGACTGGCGTAAAGCATTGCGAGCCCAGTCAGAGCTTTTCGCTCCACACTATTAAAAGCCATAGACAACAACGTAAAATATGAAATCGCGCGGATTCTATCAGACTCAGGTCAGTCACCATAGGCCATAATGAGCGTTGATCGTCAAACCTGACGACACTCAAAAAAAACCATTGCAAACTGTACATCCATACAGCACAATTTGGTCGCTTTTCGAATTCACGCACTCGAAACGCAGATCCAATTTTCAGTTTTGTCAGTATGACACCCCAGCTTGCTGCCAATCTGAATTAGGCGGCGCAGACTTTCTGCAGCAGACAAGTCTGTGCCGCTGGATCTTATTGCCGAATTATGCTTTCTTTGCGCTTTTGTTTTCGCCAAATTTGAGGATGACATGGACAAAATTTCCGTCCAGGGTGCCCGTACCCACAACCTGAAGAACATTTCCATCGACATTCCACGAGATAAGCTGGTTGTTATTACCGGCCTGTCCGGGTCGGGTAAATCCTCACTTGCTTTCGATACCCTGTATGCGGAAGGACAGCGGCGATACGTTGAATCACTGTCGACCTATGCCCGACAATTCCTGTCCATGATGGAAAAACCAGAAGTGGATCACATCGAAGGGCTATCGCCAGCCATCTCTATCGAACAGAAAACCACCAGTCACAATCCAAGGTCGACCGTTGGAACCACCACCGAAATTTACGACTATCTGCGTCTGCTTTATGCCCGAGTCGGCGAACCGCGTTGTCCTGAGCACGGTGAACCGTTGGAAGCACAGACCATCAGTCAAATGGTCGACCAGGTGATTGCGTTGCCGGAAGGCAGCAAACTGATGATGCTTGCACCACTGATCCGAGATCGCAAAGGTGAACACTTACACGTTTTTAACGAATTAAAAGCACAAGGTTTTGTTCGCGTGCGCGTAGACGGCACCGTGATGGATCTGGACGAAGTTCCTGAACTGGATAAACGCAAGAAGCACAGCATTGAAGCGGTGGTCGATCGCTTCAAAGCCCGCGACGATATTCAATTGCGTTTGGCGGAGTCGTTCGAAACCTGCTTAACCTTGTCTGGCGGTATTGCTCAGGTTGCCTGGATGGATGGCGACGGCGAAGATCTGCTGTTTTCAAACAAATTTGCCTGCCCGATTTGTGGCTACGCGATTGCCGAACTCGAACCGCGAATGTTTTCATTCAACAATCCTGCGGGCGCTTGCGAAGAATGTGACGGTTTAGGCTTAAAGCAATATTTTGATCGCAATAAAGTTGTACGTGACGTGCAACTGACATTGGCAGAAGGCGCCATTGCCGGATGGGATCGGCGAGCTGTCTATTATTTCAGCCAGCTGAACTCATTGGCTGAACACTTCAAAGTGGATCTGGACAAACCGTTTGAAAAGCTGCCGAAAAAATTCCAGAAGGCCGTTTTGGAAGGCTCTGGGGATGTCGAAATAGATTTTAACTATGTTAATAGTCGCGGTGCCGTTTATAGCCGCCGACACACCTTTGAAGGCGTCATTCCGAATATGGAACGGCGCTATCGTGAAACAGACAGCAACTCTGTTCGCGAAGAGTTGTCCAAGTATTTGGCGGAACAACATTGCCCTGCTTGTCATGGCAGTCGGTTAAAAGAAAGCTCACGTCATGTCTTTGTCGACGGCGTCACGTTGCCTGAAGTCACGCGCATGTCGATAGCCGACGCTGTCCGTTATTATCACTCGCTGCAATTGTCTGGTAACAAAGCGCAGATCGCAGAAAAGATCCTGCGCGAAATTCTGCAACGACTAAGTTTCCTTGAAAACGTGGGCTTGGATTATCTGAGTCTCGACCGCAGCGCCGACACGCTCTCTGGCGGCGAAACGCAACGTATCCGTCTGGCCAGCCAGATTGGTGCCGGCTTGGTCGGCGTTATGTATATTCTTGACGAACCCTCCATCGGCCTGCATCAACGCGACAATGATCGCCTGTTAAAAACTTTGACCGATTTACGAGATTTGGGTAACAGCGTGCTGGTGGTTGAGCACGATGAGGACGCTATTCGGATGGCAGACTGGGTTCTGGACATCGGTCCTGGCGCTGGCGTCCATGGTGGCGAGATTATCGCGTCTGGTACGCCAGATAAAATCATGAAAACGAAAAACTCCCTGACTGGCCAATACCTCAGTGGCAAGAAGAAAATTGATGTCCCCACGGAACGTGCTGTTAATGACCCCAAACGACAGTTAGTCGTGCGCGGCGCAAATGGAAATAACTTGCAGAATGTTGATCTGTCCATTCCGGTCGGACTGTTTACATGTATCACGGGTGTATCAGGTTCCGGAAAATCGACACTGATCAATCAGACTCTATACCCATTAGCGGCAACCGCATTGAATAAAGCGACAACCTTAACGGCAGCTCCACACAAAGCTATTGAGGGTCTTCAACACTTCGACAAAGTCGTCGATATCGACCAAAGCCCAATCGGACGCACACCCCGTTCCAATCCGGCCACGTACACGGGTATTTTTACCGCCATACGGGATCTGTTTGCGGCTACTCAGGAATCCCGTTCGCGAGGCTATGCCCCCGGTCGCTTCAGCTTTAATGTCAAAGGTGGCCGCTGTGAAGCCTGCCAGGGCGATGGTCTGATTAAAGTAGAAATGCATTTTCTGGCGGATATTTATGTTCCCTGTGATGTGTGCAGCGGCAAACGTTACAACCGGGAAACTCTCGAGATCCGCTACAAGGGGAAAAATATCCATGAAGTTCTGGATATGACCATCGAAGATGGTCTGCAATTTTTCGATGCCATACCAGCCCTGCAGCGGAAACTACAAACGTTGACCGATGTCGGTCTGTCCTATGTCAAATTAGGGCAAAGCGCGACAACGTTATCGGGTGGTGAGGCCCAACGGGTAAAACTGGCCCGTGAACTGTCTAAGCGAGACACCGGCAGTACATTGTATATTCTGGATGAACCGACAACAGGCCTTCACTTCCACGACATTAAGCAATTGCTTGAGGTACTGCATCGTTTGCGGGACAACGGTAATACGGTTGTGGTGATTGAGCATAATCTGGATGTGGTTAAAACTGCCGACTGGATTGTCGATCTCGGACCCGAAGGCGGTGTAAAAGGTGGCAAGATTGTTTCTACGGGTTCGCCAGAAGATGTTGCTTTAGACAAAAAATCCGTCACCGGGAAATATTTGCGCCCGTTATTGGAACGCCAATAAAAGCACCATTGCCTGAATGAGTGTCCGCTGAAAGACGATGGACAGGCCTGTGCACGAGTTTTTACGAGCATCGGGCCTCGCGCTTTCATTCAAGTCACCTATCAGAGTGACTTACCGCCGCTGCTATTCTGATCTAAACTAGGGCAACTCTGAATAATTGCTATCTACCCCAGCAGGTGAAGAAATGCGCAAAATTCGAGGCAAGTTCTGCAGGCAATATTCATTATCTTGGCAAAGGACTTAACAACGAAATTTGCCATTTCAGACCCGCCCTCCGGGTCCTTCAGATCGATGACTGAGCTTTGTTGTGTGTTTTGCAAAGGACTCGCCATTCCCTGCAACACATGCCTCGCTCATCCTTCGATCTGATAGGACTGAGGTGATTTGAATTAATCAGAGTTGCCCTAGAATCTTTCATGGCGGGTAGCCCATTTGCCGTCTGCATCAAACAAACGCGATATGCAGTATGCTACCTTTGCCACCGATAAACCGGAACACTATGAAAATATCACCAAGTTTTGCATTGCCTGTTGTCGCGTTTATAACCGGGTTAGGAATGAGTTTTGTCTTACCGGTTATGGGCCTGTTTCTCATCGAAGGCTTATCCGTGCAACCGATGTATGTCGGGCTTTATACCATCGCCATGACCATCAGCGGCATCGTCGTCAGCCAATTCCTCGGGCATCGAACGGATCGAGGCATGAACGCCAAAAAAATCTTTTTGGTTGCGACCAGCGCTCTTATATTCGCTACCTTTATCTACGCCAACGCCAATGCATTCTGGCAAGTTCTCCTGGTCGGCATCTTACTGATGGGAATCGCCAGTGCCGCCCAACCCCAACTCTTCACCATTATCCGCTGGTACGCTGACCGCCAGGGTAAAGCCGCGGTTAGCATCAACTCTAAAATGCGCTCCCTGATGTCCGCTGCCTGGATCGTGGGACCGCCCATCGCATTTCTGCTGGTTGATGCATTCGGCTTCCAGGCGTCCTTCCTGGTGGCCACGGTTCTTGCCGTGATCGTGTTGATCTTTGGCTATGTTGCGCTGCCGGATTTAAATGCGCAGCCATCTAACACAAAAGACAGCACAACCCCTGAGCATATTCATACCCCCCCTGTCAGAAAGCCCGTTTATTCGGCAGCTCTTTGGTTAATGAGCGTTGCCATGGCCTTCGGTTTTTTGGCCAACAGTCTGTATATCACGGCCATTCCACTTTATTTGGTCAATGAAACCGAATTGCCGGGTTACACTGCGGGTATCTTGATGGGGCTGACCGCAGGGCTTGAAATCCCGTTTATGCTTATGGTTGGTCGTTGGAGCGCTCGTTATGGAAAAATCAAACTGTTGCTGATTGCAGCAACCAGTGGCGCCATTTTTTACACGGCTACGTTAAGCGTTACCTCCTTCTGGTCTTTGATTGCTATTCAGGTGTTTAACGGTATTTATTTTGGTGTTTTTGCCGGTCTCGGCATAACCATCATCCAGGACCTGATGCCCGGGCAAACTGGCACAGCGTCCGCTCTTTACAGCAACCTGTTAAAAACTGGCTCAGTTATTGGCACATCGTTGACGGGTATTGTTGCCCAGGTACTGACGTTTAAGGCCGTTTTTGTCGGCGCTCTCGTCGCCATTCTGTGCATGATTATTCTGATGCTGGTTTATCGACGCCGACAAAACCAAGGGTATTTCTGAAACGCTAGCCAGTTTGAATAGCCGTTGCATCTGTGTAAATTGGCTCTATTCTGAAGCCATTGTCACGGCTTTGGTGCCCGATGGGGTGATTCAATGTTTAAAACGTTCTCTCATCCATCTGTAAACTAAGTACGTACTAAATGTCGTTTTACCCATAAAAACAAGAGCAACCGACATGACACCCGCCCAGCAAAACGATGTGCACATAGTGATTCCTGCCGCCGGTGCCTCCTTACGCTTAGGGGTCGCCAAACAGACCGTTGCTGTGCACGATAAACCCCTGTGGCGTCATACGCTTGATAAGGCTTTGTCGTTGAACTGCCCGGTCAGTCTGGTGACAGGTTGCTGGACTCCTAACGAACCACTACCACAGGGTGTCAACTTATTGCACTGTCCCAACTGGCAGCAAGGATTGGGAAATTCAATTGCGTTTGGTGTTTCAAGTATCGCTCCGCCGGCGAAAGGCTATCTCATACTGCTGATTGACCAATGGCGGCTCACCGCCAAGGCTTTATATGAGTTTGTTCAACAATGGGATGGCAAGCAAATCCAAGTCGCGAAAGATCTTAATTACACCGGTCCACCGGTTCTGTTTCCAGCGCATTTCCGCCAACAGTTGAGCACGCTTTCCGGCAATAAAGGTGCTCAAAAACTAATACGCGAACAATGCAGTCATGTGGTTGCCGTAAAAAATGCTCGGTGGGATCTGGATACCCCGCAGGATCTGACCACGATGCAAGAACTCATCAACTCGAATAAAGAAAAGGAAGAGCACTATGATCTCGCTTAACGTGAATGGTAAAACCATGACTGTCGATGTTGAACCCGATACACCTTTGCTCTGGGTGGTCCGGGAGAATCTTGGCTTAACCGGTACCAAGTTTGGTTGCGGTATCGCGCAGTGTGGCGCTTGTACCATGCTGATTAACGGACAGGCAACGCGAACCTGTGTGTTTCCGGTGTCTGCGGCGGAGGGTCTGGACGTAACCACCATCGAAGGCCTGAGTGAAGCCAACGATCACCCTGTGCAACAAGCCTGGCAGGAACTCGAAGTACCCCAATGCGGCTATTGCCAATCAGGTCAGATTTTATCGGCGGTGAGCTTGTTGAGCCAGAACCCAAACCCCAGCGATGAGGATATAAACATTCAAATGATGAACATCTGTCGTTGCGGTACATATCCTCGCATCCGCAAAGCAGTGCATCGCGCGTCTGAATTGTGGAGCAACGCGGCAGCAAATCTGGAGACAAAAGGAGCCAAGGTATGAACACGCTTTCCCGACGCCAATTTTTGCAGTCATCTGCCGCGCTTACAGGGGCCTCGCTGTTGATTGGCTGCAGTTCCAATGGTCAGGTGATTGTCCAACCTGGTGCGAGTGAAACCATCGACAACCAGCTCTGGCTCAGCGTCGCCAGTGATAACCACATCCAGATCACGGTACCGGCCGCGGAGATGGGTCAAGGTGTGAATACGTCCTGCGCAATGTTGATTTCTGAAGAGCTCGGCTGCGATTGGCAAAAGATCACCGTGAAAACAGCACCGTGGAATAAGGCATTCAACAATCCCACTTTCCGTATGCAAATGACCGGCGGCTCAACGACGATTTCCGGCTATTGGGAACCACTACGCAAAGTTGGTGCAACAGCCCGGCACATGTTTTTGCAAGCGGCAGCCAACCGTTGGAATACCAACCCATCTGCCCTGCGCACCGACAAGGGTTATGTTGTCAATGCCAGCGGTGAACGACTTTCCTTCGGCGAACTCGTCACTGAAGCGTCGGCATTGGACGCACCTGAAGACGTCAGCTTAAAACCCCTGAGCGAGCATCAGCTCATTGGCAAGTCCGTGCCACGAATGGACACGCCGCCGAAAACCGAAGGCAGAGCGGAATTCGGTATCGACGTGAATTTCGACGGGCTCAAGGTCGCAACCATTCAACACGCACCCGTCCTGAACGCATCGGTGGACACGTTCGATAAGCAGGCCGCGCTGGCCATTAAAGGCGTTGAAGACGTTGTGGTACTCGAACATGCTATTGCGGTCGTTGCTGATACGTATTGGCACGCCAAAATGGGCATTGCGGCGCTGAAGGCAACCTTTACCGGTGGCGAAATCGATTTGGACGATGCTGCGATCAAAGCACATTTGGTGCAACAGCTTGATGATGAACCCTTGCCGACCATCAAAGGCGCCGCAAAAACACACGACTTCGAATATGAAGTGCCCTATCTGGCCCACTCAACGCTGGAGCCCATGAATTGCACGGTCAAACTGACTGAAGATCGATGCGACATCTGGGTGCCCAGCCAATCGCAATCACTCACGGGTCAGATTGCAGAAAAACTGACCGATCTCAAACAAGAACAGATACATGTGCATCTGACCTACTTGGGTGGTGGCTTCGGCCGACGGGGCGAAATTGATTTCGTTGCGGAGACCATTGAGATTGCCCAAGCTACCGGCAAACCCATCAAGCTGATTTGGTCCCGCGAAGAAGACACCAGCAACGACTTTTACCGACCCACTGCACTCACGCGATACCGAATTGGTGTTGACGAAAAAGGTTTGCCGATGGCTTGGCATAATCAGTTGGCCAGCCCTTCTATTTTCGAGCGCATCTTTAAACTCTTTGCGCCCGGTTTTATCAGTTGGGTTCCGTTCACCCGAATCATTGATGACCCGGTTGCGGTAGAGGGCATGAAGGAAGTTCCTTACGTGCTTGAACCGGAATTTGAGTATCTGAAATCAAAGTTGCCCGTCCCGGTAGGATTCTGGCGCAGTGTCGGAAACAGCTATTCCGCATTTTTCACCGAAAGCGTCATCGACGAACTGGCGCATCTTGGCGGCCAAGACCCCGTGCAGTACCGTCTTAATACCATGCACGATGAGCGCGCAAAAAAAGTGTTAAGCACCGCGGCTGAATTGGCGAATTGGGGTCGCAGCGACGTCCATCAAGGTGTGGCATTTCACAAATCATTTGGGTCATATGTCGCACAGGTCGTTGACCTGACGATTGATGACAATAAAGTGATCACATTACACAAAGTCACCATTGTGATAGACAGCGGCATTGTCGTGAATCCGGATACCGTTGAGGCGCAGATGGAAGGCGGCATGATTTTCGGACTGGTTGCCGCAGCGGAAGGGGAGATTAATTTCAAAAACGGGGAAAACGTACAGAAAAATTTTGACACCTATCCGATGCTCAGGATGTACCAAACGCCCGATATTGTGGTCAAGCTTCTGCCCAGCGGTGACGCGCCTGGCGGCGTTGGTGAGCCTGCGACACCGCCCATTGCGCCAGCGCTGACCAACGCTATCTTTGCCGCCACCGGCGAGCGAATTCGTAGTTTGCCGATTCGGAAAGCTGGCTACTCAATCGGTACGCGCGCAAACACCTGACATAAAAAAGGGCGACCAAGCGGTCGCCCATTCACGGAAACATGACTGACGGTCAGTACAATAACGTAAACAATTTCCGTTGATATTTGGCGGCCAAAGGGTCGCCTTTGCCCAAGCTGCTGATGATATCCAGCATAGTTTTCCGAGCAGCGCCTTCCTTGTAATTTTTATCTCGCTGCAAAACTTCCAGAATAGTTTGCAATGACTCTTCAATTCGCTCAGCCTGACTCAATTGAATGGACAGCTCATATTTCAATTCGAGATTGTCCGGTTCATCGGCTAATTTCGCCTGCAACTCCAGAATGGCTGGCGTATCTGCCGCTTCCAGCATCAGCTCCAACCGAGACATCAGCTCCTTGTAATGTGGGTGTAGCTGCTGCTCCATGGTAGCGCCCTGCAACAAGGCCTGAGCCTCATTCACACGCTTCAGATGCAGATAACAATCGGCCATCATCAGTCCAATCTCATACAACTCACCGCTCACAGTATACGCTTCACGTAACAGAACCAGCGCCTCGTCAAACTTCTGTTCAGCGACTAACGCCTGAGCTTCGCGCACACCAGCTTCCCACGGTGCTGGCAAGTGTTGCTGTAAGCGTTCACGAATAGCACTTTCAGGCTCTGCCCCCTGGAAGGCATCAATTGGCTGACCATTTTTAACAATGGCTACGGTAGGTAAACTGCGAATTCCGAATTGCGCCACAATATTCTGTTGTTCATCTGCGTTAATTTTTGCCAGCAGAATTTGACCATTGAACTCATGGGCTAATTTTTCCAAGACCGGGGTCAGTGCTTTGCACGGTGCGCACCAATCAGCCCAGAAATCCAGTAAGACCAGACGCTGAGAGGACTCTTCGATCATCACCTGCTGAAAGTTAGCTTCGGTGACGTCAACTATATTCACGGATGGCTGTTGCATACAAACCTCAATACATTCTTTGCCACAACTATAAGGCCAATTTTGTAAATCTCCAGCCATAACCGCTGTAGCAATTAGCGAGGAAGTGCTTCTTACTGGTGTAACAACCCCACCCTCGGTAAACTAGCGGCTTTTCAATAAGATACTTTTTCGAGGATTCAGCTATGAAACGAGGCGTAACACTCGCCTTAGTGGTCATTTTGGTCGCTACTGCCCTGGGTGCGGGCAGCTACTGGTTAAACGACAAGCAAAAACCAGAAGTAAACCCATCGAATATTGACATCAGCAACTTCGAACAACGTGTCTTTAAAACCGTTACCCTGAAGAATGGCCTGAAAGCCGTTTTGGTTTCCGACCCGAGTTCCGACAAGTCTGCAGCGGCATTAAATGTATTTACCGGTTCTTGGGCAAACCCGACGGACGTTCAGGGGATGGCGCATTTTTTGGAACACATGCTGTTTCTGGGCACGGAAAAGTACCCGGAAGTCGACGGTTACCAAACTTTTATTGAACAGAACGGTGGCAGCGATAACGCCTACACCAGCAGTGAGAATACGCTCTACTATTTTGATATTAATGCGGATCAACTGGAACCGGCGCTGGATCGCTTCTCACAGTTTTTCATTGCCCCCTTGTTTGACCCTGAATTTTCCGAACGTGAACAGAATGCCGTGCATTCTGAGTATTCCGCATCGCTACAGAATGACGAGCGTCGTATCGAAGATGTCATCCGCGAATTGGTATCCGCGCAACACCCCGCTTCGAAATTGGCCATTGGGAATCTGGTCACATTAAACGCACCCGATATTCGGGATCGGTTACAGGCGTTTTTCCGCCAGTATTATGTGGCCGGCAACATGTCCGTCGCCATTGTCGGTCCACAGGATATTGCAACATTGGAAGCTATGGTGGAAACCTATTTCTCCGGTATTCGGGATGTTGACTTCGTTGAACAGCGTTTTTTGCAGCCGATATTTGATTCAAACACCCTACCGATGCTGGTCGAAATAAAACCTCGTCGTGAAATGCGCCGCCTTGAGTTCCGATTCCCCATTTCCGGGACAGCGGATCAACTCGATTTAAAACCCCACCAATATGTTGGTCATTTGCTTGGACATGAGTCGACCGGCTCCTTATTGTCGGTACTGAAAGAAAAAGGTTGGGCTGAGAATCTGGTGGCAGGCGGCAGTGAATTGACACATTCCAATACAACCTTTGATATTCAGATCGACTTAACCCCCGATGGTCTGAAAAACTGGCAAGCCGTTGCAGAACTTCTGTTCAGCGAGATCGAACTGATTCGCACCGATGGTGTACAACCGTGGATTTTTGAAGAACAAAAAAACATCAATCAGATCTCATTCCAATTCGCTGAAAAAGTCGCACCAGCATCGACTGCTGTAAAACTGGCTGAACGCTTGCGTTATTACCCTGCTCAACAGATTTTGTCCGGTCCCTATCATTTAGGGGAGTTTCAGGCGGAACCCATTCAGCGGGTATTGGAACAGCTGAAGCCTGATAACGCCCTGGTTGTTTTGGTCCATCCGGAAGCGAAAACCAAGCAGGAAAGTGAATACTACAATACCCCATACACAACCTCTGCCTTAACTGGAAACGCCGTCGCGAACTGGCGCAACCCATCCCAAATAGCGGAGTTAAAGTTACCGGAACCTAACCCTTTTGTGCCAACGGAGCTGACCGTTCAACCGCTCGAACGTGAAGAGTCGATCCTATACAAGTACAACCCACAATTAGTCGCCACCGGCGACAATCGAGTTATTTGGTTCGAACAAGACGATGAATTCAAAACACCAAAGACGGACATCAACCTGTTGCTGGAATCCAACATCGGCAATGAATCGGTTGCCAATGCCGTTGCGTTGAACCTGTACATAGAATTGGTTAACGATGCCCTGAATGAAGTTCGCTACCAGGCCGGATTAGCCGGTTCCGGTTATGGCATCAGCCTGACAGATCGGGGCGTTCAAATTCGCCTGTATGGGTATCAGAACAAATTGGGGCTCTTATTGGATACATTGATTCTGGAACTGGTTGAGCACCGCATTGAACCGGAACGTTTCGCCATAAAGCGAGAAGAATATTTGCGACGCTTACGCAATGGCAGTGAAGACCCGGTCATCAATCAAGTCATCCGCCGCGTAAACGAATGGATGGTGTCCAACAGTTTCAGTTTGAATGACCAAATCAAAGCCGTGCAAAAACTTAACGCGCAACAGCTGCTGGACGTGCGAACAGGGTTACTGACCAACGCCAAGCTGACCATGTTAATCCACGGCAACATGCTCGAAGCTCAGGCCAAAACGTTGGCGGATAGAGTCGATGCTGTCATCCCGCAACAGGGCACTCAGTCGGCCTATCGCAAGATTGCAAAAATCGACAACAAGAATTACATAGACCGGATGAATATTGATCATGCAGACTCTGCGTTCTTGCAATTGCACCAGGGTCTGAATTCAAGTTTACGCGAGCGTGCACTTTACGCTTTGTTGGCTGAAGCGATGAGTGCCCCCTACTTTGCCGAATTACGCACCAAGGAACAGTTAGGTTATATCGTCCTGGCTCGTGCTTATCCGATGGATGGCATGCCCGGGCTGATTCTGTATGTGCAATCACCAACAACAGACCCTGCTTTATTGCAACTTTACTCTGATCGATTCCTCAGTCGATACGCCCAAGCGATTTCGGACATGAACGAACCCACATTTGAGGCATACAAGCAGGGACTGATCACCACGTTGACAGAACCGGATAAAAACCTGTTCGAGTTGAGCAGCCGTTACTGGAGTAACATTCTGGAAAACAACAGCCATTTTAATACCCGATTACGGATCGCCAATGAGGTCGATAAAATCAGTCTGGATGGTTTCAGGCGGTTTTACAACAATCGCATTCTTGGAGACGAACGTCATTCACTGACGATTCATCAAATCGGAAAGGGAATGGGCGATGATTACAGTGAACACGAAGAAAACATTATCGGTTTTTATCCAATCGACACACCGAAAAATTGGCCGAAGGAAATCAAGTGGATAACACCAACCTTCAACAATCTAAAGGTCGTTAAGGTCGCGGATTAAAGCTAAAAAAGCCCCTGTTCAGGGCTTTTTTATATATTGCGCTAATAAATGACGAGTGTTGACGCTGGCCAGATAAGTTGCCAGCGTCAGTTATAGGTCATCTCGTCTTGACGATCTGCCTCCTCTGGGTTTCGCGGCAGCACCACCAGCACTTCAACACCCCGGGCGCTGTTATCAATATCGATCGTGCCATTCAGCATCTGAGCCATTCGCCGGGCGACAACGAAAGACAAACCGGGGCCGACTTCCTGGCCATCTTCGATAATAGAGACATATTCGGTCATCAGATGCTTCAGCTGCTGTTCTGAAAACTGACGGCCATCAATGCTGAAACCAATGCGTAACGCATCCCCCATTTCGGCATCCAGATATCCAATCAAATGCAAATGCAACACCGTGTTTTCGTTCATACGCAGCAACGCTTGAACGACACGGCTTAACAGATTGTCGATCCAATTCAGATCGGAATATAAGGGAATTTGATCTTCCGGGTTATCCAATTTGATTTTTATTTTGCGCATTTTGGCAAGAGCCGACCAGCCTTCACTCAAGGAGTTCAGTTCCTTAATGAAATCGAGTTCATCCCGAACCGGAATTTCGGATTTTAATTCCAGTTTTGCCAGCGCTTGTAAATCAGCGGCATATCGCTTCATGCCTTCGGCCCGGGTTCGAATGAGTCCGAGTGCTCCCTCGTCAGTGTTTTCCGTCAGTTCAACAATTTCATTCATCACATGGTCCAGCGCCTGCGCCATATTGCGTAATGAATGGTCCTTCTCCTGTGTTGAGTTCAACACGATCCGTCGAATCTCGCCGGATTTTTTCGCGTCATATTCAAAACGATCAATTTTAAGTTGATGTTCCTGTACCAAACGTTTGGTCCGACTGTGTTGCTTATTCACTTCTGCCACATGAAGTTGCGATTGATTGATGGCCATCAGGCTTACGGCCGCCGCTGCTATCAATAACACTATTAAGCCAACCCACAACGGCAACATCAGACTTTGGAAGGTCAGATACCCCACCAGACTCAAAGCCAACAACCAAAGTACAACACTGACCACCACATACTGTTTTAACCGGGACCGGTAATTCACCCAATATTCTCCACAAAAAATAGCTCGGGTTGAGCTGAAATCAATCGATGTTTGAACCCGGCATTTTGCCAGATTTAAACTAACTTTAGCAGTAACTCATCGAAACTTTGAAAATTATGGATGTTGGTATTATCAACCCGTTTCTGGAAGCCACGTTGGATGTGACCAGCAGCATGGCCCAGTTAACCGCGGTTATTGGTGCGCCTGCACTGAAGCATGGCAAAATCGCGCAGGGTGAAGTCACCGGCTATATCGAACTGAATGGACCTCTGTACATTGGCTCGTTAGCCATTACCTTCAGTAAGGCGGCACTTCTGCTGGTTTATGAGCGTATGCTTGGTGAAAACCTGAGTGAATTGGACGATTCAACGGTTGATCTGGCTGGGGAAATCACCAATATGGTGTGCGGTGGCGCCAAAAAACGTCTTGCCGAAAAGGGCTATCAATTCAGTCTGTCGCGCCCAAAACTGTTGACCGGTCAGCAACATGAAATCCAGCATCAGGGTCCGGGACCTGTCATCACGCTTCCGTTGCAACTCGGTGACGGCGAAATGTTCATCGAAGTCTGCTTAAATCATTGAGTTAAATAAAGTATGCCCCTAGAATACTGAAAAAACTGACCTAACGGACAAGAATATGACAAAGTTACAAGAAGAAGCCCGCCTGGCATTGTCTCTAATGGATCTGACATCTCTCAATGAGGATGACACCGCCGCCGTCATAAGCCAACTGTGCGCTCAGGCAAAGACCCCTGAAGGTTCGCCTGCTGCAGTATGCGTTTATCCTGCGTTTATCAGTACGGCTCGCAAAGCACTGGCGCAACTGGGTCTGCAGGACGTAAAAGTGGCAACCGTAACGAACTTCCCGCATGGCTCTACCGATATTGACCGCGCCGTTGCCGAAACCAAAGCCGCTGTTGCCGAAGGCGCCCATGAGGTTGACGTCGTATTTCCATATCGGGCCCTGATGGACGGCGATACTACAACCGGACATGACCTGGTAGCCCAGTGTAAACAAGCCTGTGGCGATGCCGTTTTATTGAAAGTAATTATCGAAAGCGGTGAATTAAACAGTGACGAGCTGATTCGACAAGCGTCTGATATTTCGATCGCCGCTGGTGCCGATTTTATTAAAACCAGTACCGGTAAAGTACCGGTTAACGCGACGCCAGAAGCCGCCCGTATCATGTTAAGCGCTATTAAAGACAGTGGCAAAAACGTTGGTTTCAAAGCGGCGGGGGGCGTCCGTAACGCAGAAGATGCGGCTATGTACCTGGATATCGCCCGCTCGATCATGGGTGAAGGCTGGGTCAACACCGACCATTTCCGCTTCGGCGCCAGCAGTTTATTAAATAATTTACTGGCAACATTGGGCCATGGCTCAGCATCCAGCAACGGCAGCCAATACTAAGCCACTGAAAAGGACAACAACATGTTTTTGCCACAAGAAATTATCCGCAAGAAACGCAATGGGCTGGTACTGTCAACGGCCGAAATACAATGGTTTGTGCAGGGCATTTACGACAATTCGGTCACCGAAGGCCAAATCGGCGCCTTCGCGATGGCGATTTTTTTCAAGGGTATGACCATTGATGAGCGCGTTGCTCTGACCTTGGCCATGCGTGACTCAGGCACGGTCATGACCTGGTCAGACCTCGACGGTCCTGTCGTAGATAAACACAGTACAGGCGGTGTCGGCGACGTCGTCAGCCTTATGTTGGGCCCTATGGTGGCCGCCTGTGGAGCATTTGTACCGATGATTTCCGGTCGTGGCCTGGGCCACACCGGCGGCACGCTCGACAAGTTTGAAAGCATCCCCGGCTATGACCCTTATCCATCACCAGAATTGTTTAAGAAAATCGTTAAAGACATCGGTGTGGCCATTATTGGACAAACCGGCAACCTGGCGCCTGCTGATAAGCGGTTCTATGGCATTCGGGATGTCACGGCCACCGTTGAGAGCATTGACCTGATTACCGCCTCCATCTTGTCTAAAAAACTGGCCGCAGGCCTCGACGCCCTGGTCATGGACGTCAAAGTGGGGGATGGCGCCTTCATGCCCACCTATGAAGACAGTAAGGCCCTGGCCGAAAGCATTGTGCAGGTCGCCAATGGTGCCGGCACTCAAACAACCGCCCTGCTGACCGATATGAACCAGGTCTTGGCGCGTTCCGCAGGTAATGCCGTGGAAGTGCGCGAAGCGGTGCGCTATCTGACTGGTGAATACCGAGACGAAGCCCTACACGAAGTCACGATGGCCTTATGCGCAGAAATGCTGTGTTCCGCGAAACTGGCGACCGACTTAACCGATGCCCGACAGCAGCTGCAAACAGCCTTGGACAGTGGTCTGGCATTGACTAAATTTTCGCAAATGGTCACAGCTTTGGGTGGTCCAGAAGATTTTGTCGAAAAAATGGACACCTATCTGCCTAAAGCACCGTTGGTTATTGACTTACCAGCACCGGCTTCCGGCATCGTCAGCAAGATTCATACGCGTGAAATCGGTCTTGCCGTGGTGCAATTGGGTGGTGGCCGGTCGCGTGCCGACCAGCAGATCGACCATGCCGTGGGATTGGATCAGATCGTCAAACTGGGCGAAACCGTGACACAAGGCAGCCCATTGCTGCAGGTTCACGTTCAGTCACAGAAACAATACGACGAGGTCAAAGCCCGTTTACTGGAGGCGTTTGAAATTTCAGATTCCGCACCCACGTCTCCTACACCGGTTTATGAAACCGTACGCTAACTACGAGGTTCTGGTTATGAAACGTGTTCACATTATGGTCCTGGACTCCTTCGGGATTGGTGCCAGTGCTGACGCCGAAAAATTCGGTGATGTCGGTGCCAATACACTTGGGCACATTGCCGAGCAATGCGCACTGGGCAACGCCGATGTCGGTCGGTCTGGTCCACTCACGCTGCCGAACCTGACTCGATTAGGCTTGATTAATGCGGCGACCGAAAGCGCAGGCAATGTCGTTCCGGCAGGGCTGAGCGAAACGCAACAGCCCATTGGCAGCTACGGCTTTGCCGAAGAATTGTCTTCCGGCAAAGACACACCCAGCGGCCACTGGGAAATTGCCGGTGTACCGGTGTTATTCGACTGGGGTTATTTTGAGCAGAAAGAAAACTCCTTCCCCGAGGCGTTGCTGCAAGCGTTTATTGAGCGAGCCAAAGTGCCCGGCATACTGGGAAACTGCCACAGCTCGGGTACTGAAATTCTGAAACAGCTTGGCGAAGAACACATGGCCACTGGCAAGCCCATTGTTTACACATCCGCTGACAGTGTTTTTCAGATTGCCTGCCACGAAGACACTTTTGGTCTGGATCGGCTCTATGAGTTATGTACCATCGCCCGTGAGCTGGTGAATGAGTACAACATTGGTCGGGTTATTGCCCGCCCCTTCATTGGCCAAGACGCGTCAAGTTTTGAACGTACCGGCAACCGTAAAGACCTCGCCGTACAGCCGCCGTCCACTACCGTTCTGCAAAAATTGGCAGACGCGGAAGGTCACGTCATTTCCGTCGGTAAAATTGCGGACATTTACGCGCACACCGGCATCACCGAGAAACACAAGGCAACAGGCTTGCCAGCGCTGTTCGACAAAACCCTGGAGGTCATCAACACCGCGAAAGACCGCAGTATTGTGTTCACCAACTTTGTCGACTTTGATTCCAGCTACGGGCATCGTCGCGATGTTGCCGGTTACGCCGCCGCTCTGGAGTATTTTGACTCCAGACTGCCAGAACTACTGGATGCTGTCGCAGAGGATGACCTGGTCATCTTCACGGCTGACCATGGTTGCGATCCGACCTGGCCGGGTTCCGACCATACCCGCGAGCACATACCGGTATTGGTCTATTGTAAAAATCGTCAACCGGCTAACCTTGGGCTGCGCCATTCGTTCGCCGACATTGGTCAGTCGATCGCCGATTATTTTGAACTTGATGCTATGAATTACGGCACCAGCTTCCTTGCCCAAATGCCCAAAATCGCCTGAGCGACATCACCTAAAGGAAGGTAACGTCGTTACCTTCCCTTCATTCAATTGCACTGACACTTTTGTTGAAAACATTTGAACGATACCGTTAACGTACAACGGTTATACTGTGTGTTCATCGAGCTGGAGTGCATTATGTCTGCCATCAACGAAATTTTTGATCTTGGTTTTCCGTGGCAAACGCTGGATCCATTTTTATTCTGCGTCTATCACAAAGACGATTACCCAAAAGCCAACGGACAATTCGGTCCAGCTGCGTCGTTGAGTGGCCGCAATATTGGCCAGGATTTTCAAATGGTCAATGGCTGGAACATGTATCACGGTGACCGTATACCCGGATTCCCCGCACATCCACATCGTGGCTTTGAAACGATAACTGTCGTTAACGAAGGGCTGGTGGATCACGCTGATTCGCTGGGTGCCGCCGGACGCTACGGGGGTGGCGATACCCAATGGATGACAGCCGGCAAAGGCGTGCAGCACTCGGAAATGTTTCCTCTGTTAAACACGGAACAGGATAATCCTTTGGTCCTGTTTCAGATCTGGATTAACCTGCCTGCCCGGAACAAAATGGTCGAACCGCATTTCGCGATGCTCTGGAATGAACAGATTCCACTGGTTGAATGCCCTGATGACCAGGGAAACATTACCACTGTCAAAGTCATCGCTGGTGAGTTAAATGGTCACTCGGCACCCAACCCACCACCAGAATCCTGGGCTGCCGAGTCGAAGAATCACGTTGCGGTCTGGAATATTAAAATACCGGCGAATGCCACGTTTGAACTACCGGCTACCGCCGCTGGCGTGAATCGCATTGTGTATTTTTATCGCGGCGACCAGGTTCAGCTTGAATCGCAAGTTATGTCTGAAAAACAGGGGGCTCATCTGGTGTCAGACCAGGCCGTCGTCATTCGCAGTGGGGAACAGCCGTGCGAACTGCTGCTGTTGCAAGGCAAACCCATTGCCGAACCGGTCGTACAATATGGTCCCTTTGTAATGAACACCGAACAGGAGATTCATCAGGCGTTTGCAGACTACCGAAAAGATCAATTTGGGGGTTGGCCATGGCCGGATGCCGATCAGGTGCATAAAGACGCAGAAGGTCGATTTGCGAAACACGCAGATGGCCGACTCGAAACGAAGTAGCAACCTGAATTCATAAAGTCAGCAGTTCAGTGTTTGATCACCTGATTCAGCCAGCGGTATTGGCGCATGCGCCGCACAAACAATGCCGCTTTGAACGCTTCCTCTATCGAAATACCCGCAAACGCGCCAATCATGCCGAGCTGGAAATACACACCTAACAGCCAAGCTAACGGCGCACCGCAGACCGCAAAACTGAGCAAGGTAATGTGCATCACCGCGGCGGCATCGCCACCGGCGCGCAATAAACCGGGAATAACCGCATTGACGGCGGTGAAAAACAGACTGCCGGCCAATATCCAAGTACACACATAGGCCAGCTGTTCGGTTTCGGGTGTTATCGCGTACAGAGCCAACAACGGTTTGGCAAAAACGATCAACAGCAACGCTGGTATTGTCATGATCGTCATACCCACCACAATGGCAATCAAAGCGGTGGCCTTGGCC
Source organism: Reinekea sp. (assembly GCA_050293765.1). GTDB lineage: Bacteria > Pseudomonadota > Gammaproteobacteria > Pseudomonadales > Natronospirillaceae > Reinekea. Next base: position 5,840 of record JBNKNI010000036.1, on the reverse strand, counting down.
CGCTGAAACTGCCCTGCCCCGAGCAAATGACCTATGCGGACGGCGGTAGCGGTTTGCAATCCGCCAATGGGCAGCATAAACAGGGATTTTAACGTTCTGACAATGGTGTAAGCCGCGTAGGCGAGCGCACCTATTGCGTTCATTAATACGGTGTAAAACACCCGAGCCCCCTGCCAGTAAAAACCGTCGACGGAGTTCGGATAACCCAATTTAAAAATGTGCCACTGTGTTGCACGGTACCCGCCCAATAAACGGCGCAAACTCAGCTCAATACCATTGTCCTTCTGCCGTGCGACCCAGAATAAAGTCATGCCTTGTGCGGTGGCGGCAATTAAGGTGGCGATGGCGGCGCCCTGAAACCCCAAGGGAGTAAATAACGGTGTCCAAAGGCCGGGAAAACCCATTCCGAAGATCAAGACATAGTTTAAAACGAAATTTACCACGTTAAAGGTGATGGCTATCTTTACCGGTGTTTTGGTATCACCAACCGCATTCAGGGCAGCAGTCAGTAACTGTCCCAGCAACATAAAGGGCATGGCAAAGGCCACCAGGCGCAAGTAGAGGGTTGCTTGTTGTGGCACCAGAGAGCGCGCGGTTTCTGGTTTGAAAACATCGGTTGTCAGTAACCCGACCAGAGGCTCACCAAAGAAAAACAGAATCGCACCGAGTATCAGGCCGGCGACTAAGCCGATCTGCACCATGGCCAGCGCACTTTCGTCAATCGCTTGGGGGTGACCCGCACCTTTGTACTGCGCGATCAGAACACTGCCACCGATGGACATGGCAGCCATTAACAGGAACAGAAAGCTCAACAGTTGCTGTGCGTTGCCAAGTGCAGAAATGGATAGCTCGCCAAGCTGGCCGATCATCAGCGCATCCACAAAACCCATCAGGTTCATTAACACGCCCTGCACCATGATAGGCACCGCCAGCGTCACAATAGGCATGGCCAGACGTCGTGAAAATAATCGCTTCATCAACATCACCGTTGCAAGTACTCATCGATTGCGACGCGTAATCCATCGACGGTTTCCTGGAGATGAGTGAGTTGATAAGAGAACCAATCCGCGTGCGCCAAACATTCTTCTTCGCTGTTTGAGAGGTTGAAAAACCGCACGGTAAACAACGGTAACGCTTTGGCGAACACCGGCAATTGCGCAATTTCTGCGTCGGGCAACTCATTGTGCTTACGGTATTCATCAATCATAAACGCCATGGCTTCACGCACCACCTGTGCTGACTGTTCGGTCGTTGGCTTCTGGCCTGAAGAAGACGGCTTAAAACCGAATAATTGCGGACAAATGTAGGTCCACATGATGGAACGGCTGGCCCAGTAAAAATCGACCAGGCGATAATCCCGGCGGATGAAGTCGAAATCAACGATGCCGCTGTAAGATTGTTTGTCTTCGCTGAAAATCAGATTAAAACAATGCAAATCTCCATGAATATACACCTGCTGCAATTGCGATAAATCGACCTGCTGCAGATCTGCGGCCAAGTCATCCGCCACAGTCAGTAATTCGGCGACCAACGGCCGCATTTTCTTCACGGAGTCACGCCCTGACGTATCGTCGTCAAGTTGCTGACTCAGATTCATCAACCAGGCTTTCGCTGCATCGATATCCAACGCATTCAGCCGTTTATTGTCGAAAGGAGGTTCAAAGTTCTGAGTTGCACGATGATATTCAGCCATCGCACGCATGGTTTCGCGTGCTAACGTGGGTGACAGGTTTTCTTCCCAGGTCGGTGTATAGCCATTCATGAATTCGCTCATGATGTAAAAATGGCCATCGTACTTCAGGTATGGGTCGCCTTTCGCCGTAGGCACCAGAGCCGGGCAAGGAACGTTCTGTTTATTCAAGAATTCGATAAGTGCCGCTTCATTGGCAACCAGCTCTTCGGTGTTGTTTTTAAAACAGTTCTTAACGACAAATTTGCCTTCGGCCGTGGTGATAATGTAGACCTCGTTAGCCAGGCCAAAATAATTGAGAATGACGTTTTCAGTCGGACGCTTGCCAAAGTGTTCTAGAACGAACTGAAGTCTGCGTTGAACGGGTTCACCGGCCATAATCTGCTACCACTGTCTACTGCGAAACAATGGATAGTAAAAGCTGGTCTATCATTCGCAAGTGGATTTTATGACGGACAGGATTCTGGCGTTGTTGTGAATAGTGTCAGCCACTAAGAACGGGACTGTCGGATGGCCTGAAAACTGCCCTGCACCAGTTTTGGTGCCACGGTATCTACGTTTTCTTCGCACGCCATCAGAACATCTTCTTCAAAGCCGCGCTGCACCAACTCGCGACCAGAAACGGTGTTATGCATGCGCTGACCAACCTCACCCACAACACTTAAATAGGCCATTTCCGCGACCGCGGCTTCCGGGGAGCGTTCTCCATCCAACTCATTAATGATGGCACCGGCGCCCACCAGATCTTCCCACGCGGGTCGCAAACTATCATCCTCCCAGCGCTCCCCAGCAGCAATGACACCGATCGTTGACCCTAAGTGCATCGCAGCCGCGGCAACGGTACGGGCGTTACGCAGACATCCGGCCAACACTGGTGTATTGCCAGCCATCAACGACAGGGTTGCGCCATTTGGCGATGGTAAGACTATATTCTCGCCGCTGCTCAGATTTTGCATGGACAGTGGCGACAGACAAACCTGATCGGAATCCGGCTGCCATTGACTGCGTTTTACGGCCAAACGGGCATTGTTTTCTTTCGCCAGTTCGGCGGCACTGTCTGAGTCCAACGCACAAGGATACACCTTAACGCCTTTCGCGCAGGCAATACTGACGCAAGTGGAAAATGACAGAACATCAACGATGATCAGAACATCGCATTCATCGCGCAATTTCGCGACACCATGATGCCCCCATTCACAACGAACATCGAAGAGAGATTGTTTCATGGTGCCGTATCCTTTGGTTGACGTCGGGTGATGAGCTTGATCCTAGTTTAACCCAGTGAACAAGCCTGTAAAGGCTGGCGTGGAGAGCGTTACGAACCCAATGCAGCCAATTCTTTTTCGATCTCTTCCAACCGCGCTTCGTTCGTCAACAGCGTTTGTTGCAAGGTCAGGCGTTCTTGCTTCAGACGGCGGATGGTTGACGATGATAAGCCGCTGCCAGCCAGCAACAGATCAATTTCCTCAATGCGAGCCGTCGCTAACGGTTGCTGCTCCAGAAGAGTTAACTTTTCCAGCCTCAGTTGATCAATACGATCCTGTTTCTGACGTTGACTTTCACCATCGCTGTAACCACGAAAGTACTCACGATGTGTGGTCCGCGAACAGGCCTCACTGGCCGCCACGCCCGCTAAAGCCATGTCGTATCCGCGTTCGACAGTACACCAGCTGAGTAAGCCGCGACTCAAGCCATTTCGGTAGGACGAGGTATCCGGCGCAATCTCGAACCGAGGACAATTCAAAATCCTGAGTTGACTGCTCAACCCTTGCGCACCATGCTGCTTACCTAATTGCAGCCAATCATCAGTCAGGCACTGCAAATGCGCTTTCTGCAGTTGACTGTCCGCGACCAACGCTTGCTCCTCTTTGGTCAACGCCGCAATTTCGTTAATAATTGTCAACCGTTGCGCACGGGTCAGACCGCTCTGATTCAAATCGTTGGTCAGCAGGTCGATCTCTTGTTGCATGTTAGCCAGCACCTTTTCCGATTGAGCAACCTCAACGGTAAGCTGCCGTTTCAGTTCAGTGCGTTGATAGGCCCGGTAGGCTGGCAGGTATCCGTCGAGAAAATCAGCTTCTGTACGCCGCGGACAGACATTGGCGTATTCAAGACCCTGAGCACCGACCTGTTGGCCATTCGCTGCCGTGCAGTAATTAACCAACCCTAATTCATAACCGATGCGGAACTGTTCGGTATCCACCCGCAAACCATAGGCCTGACAATTCAGACTGTCGTTTTCATATACTGCGCCCTGTTCCCCAGCCTCAAAACCAATGGCCTGCCAATCCGCAATATAACAGTTCAACTCTGTCGCGGTTTCTTTCAGGTGTACCTGTTGCCGGGTCAGATCCAAACGAGCACGATTCAGTTCGCGGGTCAGAGTCAGCTTCTGTTGACTGGTCAGGTCGGTTCGCTGCAATTCATTCTCCAGCCTCGCCTGCTCCTGCTCTAGTGCAGGCAGACTTTGTTCCAAAGTGTCGCGACGCATTTTCAGTCCGGCAACGGTAACCTTCGCGTTGTAATCCCGCAGTCCCTGCTCGTAACCCGCTTCGATATTTCGTTTGCCGGCACCCTGACAAAGATTGGATGGTGACCGCCCTCTTAAACCCAGGGCTTCACCTGTGGCAAAGGTACAATATCGCTGAATACCCTCTGACTGCCCCTTGATGTATTCAGACTGACTGGGCAGTGGATGATAGGTGTCGCATTGACGGACATGGCGCTTGTAAGTCGCACCGCTGCGACCGGCCAGGCCGTCGGTCAAACCAGCGGCATACCAGTCGCCAGAAGCGCATGCTAGTTTGCCCTGGGCGGCCAGGGTGGATAACTCAGCGTTTTGAATTCGACCGTTGAGATCATCGACGCTTTGCTGAGCGCTTGATTTCTGTTCGTCGCCAACGGCGCCATACAGTGTTGCCGTTGCGCTTATCAATTCGTTTTCCAGGCTGGCAACATCACGTTCGCCTCGTTTAATGGCCTGCTCTGCGTCGCTGATGTCTCGTTTGAGTCGGTATTCCTGATATCCCCGTTCATACGCGGCAGCAAAGGCACTCTGCATATCCGCCGGGCAAACTGTCGGTAAACTGCGGCCCTTCAGGCCCTGTTGATAACCATTGTCGGGTTGGCAAAACCGGCGAATGCCCTGCTCATGACCGGTTTGATACTGGTTTTGATCGATACGGATATCGTGTTTCGCACACATGGCAACATAATTAGACACTCGGTCAGCAGCGTATCCGGCTTGCCCGTCCTGCACCCCCATCTGGTACCAATCCGCATTCACACAGTCTTTTTTAGACAAGCTGGAACAGCCCGTCACAAACAGACAACACACAACAACAGCAACAGTAAACAAACGAGACATAGTAGTTCCTACTTCTTACGAGACAACCAGCATAGGTTATACGCCAACGGTGAGTAACATTGACCCCAAACGTAAGGGATTGTAACTGAATACCACCTTAAGATGACATTGACATCTGTCTCGGTCACGGCATTCTAGCGGAATCTATCTCTGTTCTGGATGCTAAAACCCATGTCTTACCCGTTTCATCTCGCCATACATGTCACCAACCTGGATACCACTCGAGCCTTTTACGGCGACCTGCTGGGATGCCAGGAAGGCCGGAGCACAGACACCTGGGTCGATTACGATTTTTTTGGTCATCAATTGTCATTACATCTGGGTAAACCCTTCCTGAAATCAAAAACCGGACAGGTCGACGGTGAACTCGTGTCCATGCCTCATTTCGGCGTGGTGCTACCAATGTCGCAGTGGCATACGCTGGCCGAGCGACTGCGTAACGCCGATGTGGTGTTCGAGTACGGACCGACAGTCCGCTTCGCTGGAGAAGCCGGAGAACAGGCGACCATGTTTTTCCGCGATCCATCCGGCAATCCTTTGGAGATAAAAGGCTTTAACGATATTGACGGTTTGTTCAGCAAATGAACCCAATCATCCCTGTTTTTGGCGATCTGACGGACTCTGAACTGCAGCATTGGTTGACGGCGTTAAGCAAGGCCATACCCGGTGAACGCTTTATGGCGCTTGCCGACATGACGGCTGAACAAAAACAACGGGCAACCTTTGCCATTGTTGCCAATCCGCACCCGTCGCTACTCCAACAATGCCCTAACCTGATCTGGG
>JBNKNI010000035.1:0-65338 GCA_050293765.1 Reinekea sp. | reverse complement strand
AGTCCCATTGCAATTCTTCAGCAGAGCGGCCGATGCCCGCTGTGCGAACAATTACACCCATTCCGTTCGGAATATTCACCGTTTGTAATGCGTCACGGATTTGCGCGCGCTCGTCGCCTTCGATCCGTCGTGATATGCCGCCAGCACGGGCGTTATTTGGCATTAATACTAAATATCGTCCAGCCAGGCTAACCATGGTGGTTAACGCTGCCCCTTTGTTGCCGCGCTCTTCTTTATCAACTTGAACGATAACTTCGGTGCCTTCTTTAACCAGCTCTTTAATGCTTGAGCGGGAAGACATAGATGGGTCAATAAAATATTCTTTGGCGATTTCTTTGAGGGGAAGGAAGCCGTGACGTTCGGCGCCGAAGTCGACAAATGCGGCTTCTAAACTGGGTTCAATTCTGGTGATACGTCCTTTGTATATGTTGGCTTTCTTCTGTTCACGAAAACCAGCTTCAATATCAAGGTCGTATAGTTTTTGTCCATCAACCAGCGCAACCCTAAGCTCTTCGGCTTGGGTTGCATTAATTAACATTCTCTTCATTGAGGTTAAATACTCTGAATTTTGTTCGTTTCAGAGCAACAAGACAGGTGCCACAGCGGCTAACACCGATAGAAATCGACTACCATGATACAAAAGCACAATAAATGCAGGTCAATACCTACGATGCTTAAACCAAGCGGTCAGTACTGTTTAGGGAAGAGTCTTAAGGAGATACCTGCTCTATTTAGAAATATTCGCCTTTTTGATTGGAATATTATCAACCTGGGGGTAATGACTGCTTTTTCTGTTTCAATCTGTTCTTGCTGCCCAACCAATTTTAATTTTCTGTGTTGGGCACCCTTGCCTGATCACCTGTGTTATCTCTGGATGTCAGACTCGGAATACCAAGCGGGAAGGAATATAGCAGTAAACTGGGGCTGCTTCAACGTAGGCTGACCTGTTATCATCGCGATCCTTATGGTGTGGCTAGGGTTCATGAGTGTCTAAAGTTCGTTTTATTGAAGTAGAAGAAGATCGGGCGGAGCAACGGCTCGACAATTTTCTGCGGTATTTTCTTAATAATGTACCCAAAAGCCGCATTTACCGGGTTATCCGCAAAGGAGAGGTGCGAGTTAACGGTAAGCGGGCCAAACCGGACTCCAAGCTGTCTAAAGGTGATATTGTACGCGTCCCGCCGGTGACAAATGCTGAAAAAGAAGCTGTAGTGGCGATACCGGGTCAATCTTTGAGAAAAGCTCTCGATGCGGCGGTGGTTTACGAGGATGAATGTCTGCTCGCGGTAAACAAGCCCAGTGGCCTGGCAGTGCACGGTGGTTCCGGCCTGAAATTGGGTATGATTGAGGCTTTGCGTGCGGATCGGCCCCAGCAGAAGTTCCTTGAGTTGGTGCATCGATTGGATCGAGATACGTCTGGAGTTGTCCTGGTGGCCAAGAAGCGTAAATGTTTGACGGTCATGCAGGATGAGTTCCGCTCCAAGACTAAAGTGCAAAAAACTTACTGGTGTCTTGTGAAAGGGCAGTGGCCAGCCAAAGCGAATAAAGTTGATGCCCCCTTGTTGCGACATGATGAGAGCAAGTCTGGTGAAAGACGGGTTTCTGTGCACCCAGACGGTAAAGCATCATTGACTAAATTTCGACTTTTAAAACAATTTGCTGATTGCGCTTGGGTTGAGGCGCAGCCCGTGACCGGCCGAACGCATCAAATCAGGGTGCATTGTCAATATTTGGGTTGTCCCATTTTGGGCGATGATAAGTATCAAGATGCGGAATCTGAAAGTCTTGCCAAGACCATTGGTTTAAAAAGGTTATTTCTTCATGCCGCGCAATTAGTGTTGCCGCACCCGGTGAGTGGTGAAGAAATGACTTTTGTCGCAGACCTCGACAGCAAGCTTAAGGCATTATTAGCACGGTTAAGTGAATAGGGTAATTCAATGTTTGGACGTAATGATCAAGAAAAGGGTTCTGTGAGTAATGTGGGCAGTCAGGAAAAAGAGTGGCGCCTGATTGAGCGTGTTGTCATGGCAAATACGGATGAGTTGCGACGACATCGACGTTGGGGGATATTCTTTAAAATACTCACATTTGTTTACTTGTTCGGGATATTTGCCTATTTGTGGAGTAGTTCAACTGCAAGTCATGATATAGGGCCTACAGGAGGCCATACCGCGGTAATTGATGTTGAGGGGGTTATTGCCAGTGGTGAGCAGGCAGGCGCTGATAGTGTAATCAGCAGTTTGCGGGATGCATTGGCACACAGCGATACCAAAGCCGTGATTTTGCGTATAAACAGCCCCGGAGGCAGTCCAGTTCAAAGTTCCTATATTTATAATGAAATCAATAGGTTGCGAAGTATTCATGAGGATATTTCTATATATTCGGTCATCGTCGATACCGGTGCCAGTGGTGCCTATTATATTGCCGCTGCTACAGAAGAAATTTATGCCAATGGTGCCAGTGTTGTTGGCTCCATCGGTGTGACCGCCGCGGGATTCGGATTCCAGGATCTTTTGGGTAAAGTCGGTATTGAGCGCCGGGAATTTACGTCTGGAGAGCATAAAGCGTTTTTGGACCCTTTTTCTGCTGTTGATCCGGAAGAACAGGCGTTGTTCGAAGCCCTGTTGAACGATGTCCATCAGCAATTTATTGATGATGTGAAAAAAGGTCGTGGAGATCGGTTGAAGGAAGATCCAAAGCTGTTTAGTGGGCTTTTTTGGACGGGTAATCAGGCGCTTGAGCTTGGTTTAATCGACGGGCTAAAGTCCTCATCAGAGCTTGCGCGCGAGCTTGGGTATCCAAAATTGGTTGATTTCACTTATCGACCGTCTCCGTTTGAGCAATTTGCCCGTAATCTGGGCGTTAGCATCGCGCAAACCCTGGCAAAAATCAGTACTCAACAGGGCTTTGCTCTGCAATAGAGGGGGTGATTGGTGGCGTTGTTTTGTCAGAACGCCACCGCGGTTGATGTCCATATCGTGTCAATTAAGGCGCCAAATAGCCATGCGAACGCAGCTCCTGTGCCAGCGATATCAGCGGAAGACCCACTAATGCTGTTGGGTCGTCCGATCGTATGTATTCAAACAACGAGATGCCTAGCGATTCCACTTTAAAGCTTCCAGCGCAATCCAGAGGTGAGTCCTGATCCACATAACGGATGACCTCCTGTTCAGATAATGTCCGAAACCGGACGTTAGTTTTAACCGACCAGGAATGTTCGTACCCAGCCCCAGTGACACAAATGCCACTGTAAAAATCAACGCTTCGACCGCTGCTGTTCAGCAACTGTTTTATTGCCTTAGCTTTATTACCTGGTTTTGTGAGTATGGTTGCCTCACCTTTGAAAGTTGCAGTTTGGTCGGAGCCGATGACGAGGCAGTCAGGATATGCTTCTAACAACGCTTTCGCTTTCTGTTTCGCCAAATAAATGGAAAGTTGTTCAGGCGACAGATCCAGTGAGTGATCTTCAGTGACGTCCGGAGACTTTGCCAAAAATGGCATTTTCAGCAGGCGCATTTGAGCTTGTTTGTATGGCGACTGAGTCGCTAGAATAAGACGCATAGTTGATGAGAGCCCTGATATTTTATAATTACGGCGATAAAAGCCACTGGTAGGGCTATTTTCATTAAAAAGCCTTTGACTTAACACCTTGCATACGTATCATACCGCGCCTATGTCAAATTTCGAGTTGCCTGACCGTGTAAATCCCTATCAATTAGCAGACAAAAAGTCGCAATTGAACGGTGAGATAAATGCGCAAAGGCTAAAACGCTTGGACGATGTAACGGAAGGTGTCACCGAATCTGCTCAAACAACATTGAGTTTTGATCTGGATGATTCAGGACGTCGCATTATTACCGGGCAAGTACAGGGCGCAGCTGATGTGTTGTGCCAACGTTGCTTAAAAGCCTTTAATTATAAACTGGAAGGTTCATTCAACCTTGCATTGGTTTATAACGATGAAATGGCTAAAGCATTACCGGCACATTTGGATTCGTTGTTATTGCTTCCAGATGAGCCTTTGGATGTGGCAAGTATTGTCGAAGACGAGTTGTTACTCTGTCTGCCAATGCATGCGATGCACCCAGAAGGCGAATGCCATATAGAAACCCATTTTGGGGCGGATGAGTCTGAAGCAGTTCCTGAAAGGGCTAATCCGTTCGATGTGTTAAAAGATCTGAAATAATTTTCAGAGAAATCAGTTAGCAGGAGGCTTTAGGCCATGGCAGTTCAAAAATCAAAAGTGACTCGTTCACGTCGCGGCATGCGTCGTTCACACGATGCGTTGTCAACACCAACTCTTTCTGTAGACGCGACTACCGGTGAAACTCACCGTCGTCACCATGTTTCTGCAGATGGCTTTTATAAAGGCCGTAAAGTTGTTGCTGGTAGCGACGACTAATAGGTTTAATGGCTCGTTTTGCCATTGACCTGCACGGAGGGGATTTCGGCCCCTCCGTCATTATTCCCGCCTCATTTCAATATTTTCGAGAAAATCCGCAGCATTACGGTGTCCTTGTTGGTGACTCCCGGGTGTATCGGCCCTATGTTCAGCATTGTCCGGCCAATATCGAATGGATCGACGCAGACCCTATTGGGGATGCTGCCGAGAAACCCAGTCGGTTATTGCGAAAGGACGGCTTCAGTTCCATTGAAATCTGTTTTCGTGCATTACACAACCAAGATGTAGATGTGTTGGTTTCCAGTGAACACACGGGTGTTTTGTTGGTTTTAATGTCTAAGTACGGTCAACTGCATTCGTTACTGTCGCGGCCTGTGCTGGCCTCATGGTTACCAACACCGAAACGCTCTACCGTGATGCTCGATTTGGGTGCATCTTTTACAGCAACGGCGGATCAGTTGTTGGCGTTTGCGGCTGTGGGTATCGGTATACTGCGAGATAAGAACGAGCGCCCCAAAGTAGGTTTGTTGAATATAGGCCAGGAATATTTCAAGGGGCCTCCTGAGGTGCGAGCCGCTCATGAAACCTTAGCTCAATCGTCTACGATTGATTATCAGGGGTTTGTTGAGGCCTCTGAAGCTTTTAAAGGGAACCTGGATATTCTTGTCACCGATGGCTTTACCGGTAATTCTGTGATTAAAGCTTCAGAAGGTGCGCTTAATCTGATTTTTGACATAATGCGGGATAACCTGTCAAAAGGGCTTTTATCGAGGCTTCTGGGGCTGTGGTTGAAGCGTCAGATGCGGGCCTCCCTGCAAAGTCTTGATCCGCGCCTGTCTAACGGCGCTCTGGTAGCCGGTAGCAATCTGTTGGTCGTAAAAAGTCATGGAAATGCCGGGGAGAAGGCGTTTTCAGCTGCCCTTAAGCGAGCCGGAATGGCAGCCTCTGCCAGTATGGTTGGTTCAATATGGTCAGAACTGGATCGACTCTTAGACTCGGAACTGCATTTATTGCGCTAAGCTTCGTCGCGTTTAGTTCATATTTGTTGATTTATATACGAATATCTTTGTTTTCTAGTTCCTATAATTCATAAATGTTTTAACAGTCCGCTGCTTTAAAGTACTCGTATTGGGCGGATAATGCCGAACAATTAAATTTGACAGGGTTTGTGATGAGTAACATAGCGTTTGTTTTTCCGGGGCAGGGCTCACAACAGGTAGGCATGCTGAATGATTTTGCCGAAAAGTTCAGTTTGGTCGCAACGACCTTTGAAGAAGCGTCAGATGCACTCGGTTACAATATGTCTCATCTGATCTCTCAAGGGCCTGTTGAAGAGCTGAATAAAACGGAAAAAACTCAACCAGCACTACTCACCGTCAGTGTTGCCCTTTATCGCTTATGGCTGCAGAGCGGTGGTGCACAACCGGCGCTGTTTGCGGGTCATAGCCTGGGTGAATACAGTGCGCTGGTTGCCAGTGGTGTACTCGACTTTACGGCGGCGGTCAAGTTGGTTGAATTGCGTGGTCAGCTGATGCAGCAGGCTGTGCCAGCCGGTGAAGGTTTGATGGCAGCAGTCTTGGGCTTAAGTGATGAAGAAGTTGTAGCTGGTTGTGTTGAAGCCGCTCAAGGCGACGTTGTGGCCGCAGTAAACTTCAATACCCCAGGGCAAGTTGTGATTGCTGGTTCAAAAGCTGCTGTCGAGAGAGCCATGGTGACTTTGAAAGATAAAGGCGCTAAGCGTGTAATGCCTTTAACCGTCAGCGTTCCTTCCCACTGCGACCTTATGAAACCTGCTGCCGAAAAATTGGCTTCTGCATTACAAGATACGATGTTTAACGCGCCACTGGCCCCAATTATCCAAAACAGGGTCGCTGCTGCTGTGACGAATGTCGACGAAATTCGGCAAAATCTGCTCGAACAGCTTTATATGCCGGTTTTATGGACTCGCTCTGTTGCTGCGATGTCGGAAGCTGGTATCGATGAAATTATCGAGTGCGGTCCAGGAAAGGTCCTGACGGGACTTAACAAGCGAATTGCAACGGAAGCCACCCACACCGCTATTGGCGATCTGGCATCTTTTGAGAAACGAATAGGGTAAATTATGACGGATGCAAAAAAAGTTGCGTTGGTAACAGGGGCCAGCAGAGGTATTGGTGCGGCCATCGCAGACAAATTAGGTAGCGAAGGCTATGTGGTTGTTGGTACGGCAACGTCTGACTCTGGCGCTGATAAGATTTCAGCCCGTTTCTCTGAAAAAGGGATAGAGGGTAAGGGCTATTGTCTTAACGTTACTGATGCTGATTCTATTAAGGCCGTTATGGCTCAAATCAAAGAAGATTTCGCTGATCCTGCTATTTTGGTCAACAATGCAGGCATTACCCAGGACAATCTGTTTTTGCGTATGAAAGATGAAGAGTGGCATTCGGTATTGGATACCAATCTGACATCGGTTTTCAGCATGAGTAAAGCAGTCATTAAATCTATGACTCGTGCTCGTTTTGGGCGGATTGTCAATATTTCATCCGTTGTTGGATCGATGGGCAATGCCGGTCAGGCAAATTACTGCGCCGCCAAAGCCGGTGTTGAAGGCTTTACCAGGTCTTTGGCACGTGAAATTGGCAGTCGCAATATCACGGTTAACTCAGTAGCGCCTGGATTCATTCAGACTGATATGACGCACGAATTACCGGAAACCGTGAAAGAAACACTATTGAAGCAGGTGCCATTGGCGCGCTTAGGCGATCCGGATGAAATTGCTCATGCGGTCGCATTTTTAGTCAGTGATGGCGCTTCTTACATCACTGGAGAAACACTTCACGTCAATGGTGGCATGTACATGGGCTAATTCCGCAAGGTAAATAGTCTTTTCACTTGCCCAATTGAATAACGTTTATATACACTAGCCGGCACATTAAACGGTGCTAAATACTTTTAGGGAGTTCTCATAATGAGCAGCATTGAAGATCGCGTTAAGAAAATTGTTTGTGAACAGTTAGGCGCTAAAGAAGAAGACGTTACACCTCAAGCATCGTTTATCGATGATTTAGGTGCTGACTCTTTGGACACTGTAAACTTGGTTATGGCTCTTGAAGAAGAGTTCGAAACTGAAATTCCTGATGAAGAATCAGAAAAATTGTCTACAGTTCAGGACGCGATCGACTACGTTAACACTCATCTGGGTTAATCGATCAAGTCAGTATAAAAGGGCCGTATTGACGTTAAGGCAATACGGCTTTTTTTATGGTTTAAAGCCGCTTTTTATGTTGGCGGATGTGGAGGTATTCAATGTCTAAGCGACGTGTGGTCGTGACTGGATTGGGCTGTATCAGTCCTCTTGGAAATTCTGTCGAAACAACCTGGGAAGGCATTTTGGCTGGAAAGAGTGGCGTAAACTTGATTGAGAATTTCGATACAGAAAAGTTCACAACGAAGTTTGCTGCACAGGTCAAAGGTTTTGACCCTGCACAATACATGAACCCAAAAGACACCAAAAAAATGGACGGTTTCATCCAATATGGGTACGCAGCAGCGGTTGAAGCCATTCGCGATTCCGGTATAGAAGCGAACGAGCAGAATGCATCCCGTATCGGCGTGGCAGTGGGCTCTGGAATTGGTGGTCTCGATACAATTGAGAAAAATTTTGCAGCCATGTTGAAAGGCGGACCACGTCGCGTGTCGCCGTTTTTTGTTCCGGCGGCCATTATTAATATGATTTCCGGTAACCTGTCGATTGAATATGGCTTTAAAGGTCCGAATATTGCCATAACCACCGCTTGCACGACTGGCACCCATAATATTGGCTATGCAGCGCGCACAATAGCCTATGGCGATGCAGATGCGATGATTGCCGGCGGCGCTGAGATGGCGTCTGGTCAGCTTGGTATGGGTGGCTTTGGTGCCGCGCGTGCGTTGTCTACCCGGAATGATGATCCTACCCGTGCTAGTCGTCCATGGGACAAAGACCGGGATGGTTTTGTGCTGGGTGATGGTGCTGGCGTTATTGTGTTAGAAGAGTACGAGCACGCGAAAGCTCGCGGCGCCAAGATTTATGCAGAACTGACCGGTTTTGGTATGAGTGGCGATGCCTATCATATGACTTCTCCACCAGCTGATGGCTCAGGTGCGGCGGCTGCCATGAAAAATGCTATGAACGATGCAGGCTTGAACCCAATCGATGTGAACTACATAAACGCTCACGGTACTTCCACACCCGCGGGCGATGTGGCTGAATCTAAAGCCGCTAAATCTGTGTATGGCGCCGATGCGGACAAAATTGTCGTCAGTTCAACCAAGTCCATGATCGGTCATTTGTTAGGTGCAGCAGGGGCGGTAGAAGCAATCTTCAGTATCCTTGCTATCCGTGATCAAGTTGCTCCACCGACCATTAATCTGGAAAACCCGGATCCTGAATGTGATTTGGATTATGTCGCTAATACAGCTCGTCAGATGACCATAAACCATGCGTTGAGCAACTCTTTTGGCTTTGGCGGGACAAATGGATCGCTGATTTTCAGTAAAATCTGATACTATCCGGGGCTATCTCTAGCCCCGAATTCTTTATGGAAATATGCTTAGTTAATGGCCAGTCTGGTCATATCTCACCTGACCACCGGGCGTTGGCCTACGGTGATGGTTTGTTTGAAACCATTCTTTATCATTCTGGACATCTTGAGTTTCTTGACGATCATTTAGCGCGCCTTATGCAAGGCTGTACTGCATTGAAATTACAGTGGTCGATAGCTGATCAGACCAAGCTGATTGCGCAGCTGGCCGAATTAACCGCAGGGTTAAGTGAACCGCATGTCATTAAAATTATGGCGTTGCGGAACAGTCCAGGCAGGGGTTATGGATTTGATAATCTGGCTCAGTCAACCGATCTCATTATTCAAATAAAGCCTTATCAAAAGCCCGACTGGTGTTTTGCGTTAGCGAGGGTTTGTTTGGCTTCAACGAAGATTTCGGTCAATCCTTCGTTAGCAGGTTTGAAGCATTTAAATAGACTCGATTCAGTTTTGGCCCGTGCTGAATATGAAAGCTCTCAATATGATGAAGTTCTGTTGTGTGATGCTGAAGGCTTTGTAATGGAAGGCAGTATGAGTAATCTGTTTCTCCGGGTGCGCGGTCAATGGATGACACCTGATTTATCGCAATGCGGGGTCGCGGGCATTATCCGTAAGCAGCTCCTCGATAAATTTTCTGAAATTCAGGTGGCCAAGTGTCATGCAGACAGTTTTCCTGACGTTGATGCGGCCTTTGTTTGTAACAGCCTGATCGGCGTTGTTCCTGTTGGGCGTTTAAATCAGCGTGACCTATCCGTCGCGGCAGAGATGAATCAATTTAGAGAAAATATAGGTATCCCGTGCTAAAGAAAGTATTAATTGGGTTGATATTCCTCTCCATTGCGGTTGGGGCAGCGTGGATCAGCTATTTATTGAAGGAAGTTCAAAAACCAATGCGCTTCAGCGATGCAGAAACCAGTTATGTTGTGGAGCGGGGCGCTTCATTAAAACGGGTATTGAACGACTTCGCCGTCAGAGGGTGGATAACCATGCCGCGCGTACATGAAGTATGGTTGCGCTATAACGATCTAACCAAGTTGCAGCGTGGGGAATACATATTGACGTCCGATATGTCATCGACCGACGCGGTAAAGAAGATTATTGCGGGCGAAAAATTGCTTCGGTCCATTCAATTTATCGAAGGAAAAACATTTTCCGATAATCTTCAGGTGTTAAACAGGAATTCATTTGTTTTACATACCATTGGCGATGCCAGTCATGAAGAAATCATGGCTCAAATATCATCGGATATTCAACATCCTGAAGGTTGGTTTTTCCCAGATACCTATTTTTTTGAAACGGGCACAACCGATATTGAAATTCTCAAGTTGGCGTATCAGAGAACGCAAAAAGTTCTCGCCGAAGAATGGGGGAACAAATCGGCAGAGGCTGAAGTGTCGACGCCCTATGAAGCTCTGATTTTGGCGTCGATAATCGAGAAAGAAACCGGCGCCGCTTTTGAAAGGCCGATGATTTCAGGCGTATTTACCCGACGTTTAAAGCAGGGAATGCGGTTGCAGACCGATCCAACCGTTATCTATGGGCTGGGACCTGATTTTAACGGCAACTTAACCCGCAGTCATTTGCGTGCGGATACGCCTTACAATACTTACACGCGCAAAGGCTTACCACCAACGCCTATCGCAAATGCTGGACGCGAAGCCATTGCGGCGGCATTAAACCCTGCGGATGGGAATACCCTGTTTTTTGTCGCCAAAGGCGATGGAACACACCATTTTTCCGCGACTTTAGATGAACACAATCAGGCTGTCCGGCAGTATCAACGCTTTGGGCGCCGGTCCGACTATCAGTCAGCCCCAACGACCGCCACCAGCGGAGATGAATCTCAATGAACGCGCAATTTATCACCGTAGAAGGTTTGGAAGGTGTTGGAAAAACCACACAAGCAGAAGTGCTTTGTCACTGGTTAGAGTCACGTTCAATACCCTACATACGAACAAGAGAGCCGGGCGGGACAGAAATTGCAGAACACATCCGTACCGTTGTGTTATCTCATCACGACGAAAAAATGGACCCAATGACTGAATTGCTCTTGGTGTTCGCCGCTCGACAGCAGCACGTTGAAGCCAAAATCAAACCAGCTCTACGAGCGGGAAAGTGGGTTGTTTCCGATCGTTTTACGGATGCAACCTATGCCTATCAAGGCGGCGGTCGACAACTTGATAAAGCCACGATTCGTGAGTTGGAGTTATTTGTATTGAAAGACTTTCAGCCCGATCTTACCCTTTGGTTAGACTGTGATGCAGAGCTTGGGTTGTCCCGCGCGCGCGCGCGCGGAGAACTTGACCGAATTGAAACGGAGGCCATTGATTTCTTTAATCGTTGCCGTTCCGCTTACGCTGAAAGACAAGCAGAAAACACTTTGCGCTTTATTCGTTTGGATGCGTCCGCGACAATTGATGAGGTTTCAAAGCAGCTGATAAGCGAATTGGAGAACCGTTATGGATAATCTACCTGTTTGGTTGAAGACCTCCTTTGACGCTATTTGTCTGCAGCATCGTCAGCAAAAATTACCACATGGAATGCTGATTGTTGGCCATAAAGGTGATGGTTCGGGTCTGTTCATGCAACATCTGGTTAATTTTTTACTCTGTCAGAACCCAAGCAGTATGGCTTGTGGACACTGTAAATCCTGCCAGCTACAACAAAGCGGTCATCATCCAGACTATCTGGTTCTTGAACCTGAAGGGAAGAGCATGACTATTAAGGTTGATGCGATTCGTGGGATGAACAAAAAGGTAGCCGAAACGGCGCAGCAGGGGGGGAATAAAGTTGTTTATATTGAATCTGCGCAAAAAATGAACGCAAACGCCGCCAATGCGCTTCTCAAAGTGCTTGAAGAGCCGACCCAAAATACCTTTATTCTCCTTGAAACGGATCAGCTGGGTCAGACGCTACCGACGATTCGTTCCCGTTGCAGGATTGTTCAGCTGGATAAGCCCAGTATCGAACAATCTCTCGATTACCTGGCTTTAAACGGTTCGGCATCTGACCCTCATTCCGCCTTAAGTGTTGCCTTTATGCGACCGTTGGATGCGTTGAATATTAAAAAGGAACAGCTTGATCGTTGGTACGAAGTCGAGAATAAATTCCTTTCAAATCAAAGCTTTACCGAATTAAGCCAGTATATTTTCGCGACCAACATCGATGATTTATACAGGCAGATTCTGGTTTGGGTCGATTCTGCGGTCCGGCTGCAGCAAAATGCAAAAATAGAGCTTGCGCCGGTTTCAGAAGGGTTGCTAAAGTCACTGCAAAGTCAGAATAGCGTTTCGTTATTCCGGTTTCGTGACTATATTGTAGAAAAAATGACGGCGATGAAGCGGCAATCAAATTTGAATGCCCAGCTGTTAGCCGAAGACCTGGCATCCCGTTGGTTGGAAATGAGAGGAATACAATGAACCCTAAATTAGGCGGCGCCCGTAGTGGTATTTTGTCCATTACTATGAAAGACAAAGCCGTTTTATATGCAGCCTACATGCCGTTTGTTAAAAATGGGGGGTTGTTTATCGCAACGAATAAACGTTTCAATATTGGTGATGACGTTTTTTTGCTACTAACCCTGATGGATGAACCTGAAAAAATACCGGTTGCCGGAAAGGTTATCTGGATCACACCCAGAGGCGCACAGGGGAACCGAGCAACGGGCATTGGAGTTCAGTTTTCCAAAAAGAATGAACTGGCTAAGGACAAGATCGAAACCTATTTAGCAGGCGCTTTGAATTCAGACAAGCCAACGCACACGATGTAATTTTTTTGAGCAATTGCAGAGCCTTATTGCTCTGCACACCACAGTTGAATTTCTATGCTCGAAGATCAGTTTACCATTGCCGAACAAAGCCCCTCCGAACGAGCTGTGATTACCTCGGCCCTCAATCTGTTTATCATTCACCATGAAAGCACCATTAATGTGGCGCAGCTCATGAAGGCTGTGGGTGTCAGTAAGGCTACCTTTTATAAATATTTTGCCAATAAAGAAGATGTCTACGCCGCCATATTATTGACCGATGAAATGACATTGACACCGATGTTAAAAGATTTGCGCGTGTACGGTACTGTGTCGGATTTGCTTGAGCAGTATTTGAAGTTTCGTATTCAGCACGTTGAAAAATATCGGGTATTGGTACGTCTGGAAAAGTTCTTGCTGGAAAAAAAATGTGAATTACCAAGATTTACACAGTGGCAGCTTCTTCGACGTCAACATGTCGATGAATTTTCTTCGATAGTTGAATCGAAACTCTCCCGAATGAAACCCATCGATAAAGAAAATGTTCGCTTCTACTACGGTTTGGTGTGGTCTATCGCCAATGGTGTTGCGAACTTGTCTGAGTCTGATTTTTTTCATGAACTTATTTTGGATAGACGAGGTTTTACCCGATTTTTATTGGAATCTGTCAGTTCAATTGGGGAGGGCAAATAGTGCAGCGACTAGATGAGTTGTTAAAACAAATATCCGCCCAATCGTCACCTCCCGTAGAGCTATGGAACCCTGAGCACTGTGCCGATATGGACTTGGTTATTCGCCACGATGGTCAATGGGTTCATGAGGGCAGTGTTATAGAACGCGCCCCGCTGGTAAAATTATTTGCCTCTATTTTAAAGTACGAAGCAGGTGAATATTATCTCGTTACGCCAGTCGAAAAAGTGCGGATTACGGTGGAGAACACTCCGTTTATCGTTTGCAGCGCCGAGCACATCAACGATCGTTGGTTTATGACGAACAATCTTGGGGAAGTGAAAGAGTTAACAAATGAAGTTCAGTTAAATGTCAGCGATGATCAGAACCCTGTCATTTTTTGGCGGTCAAATTTAACGGCTCGGATTAATCAGAGTGTGATGTATCAATGGCAGACGTATGCGCTGGACCATGACGGTTTGCAGGATTCGAAACTGTGGTTACACAGTGGGGAAGATTCTATTTTGTTGGCAACCACTGAAGAATAGAAGCCAACTGCAGGGCAGTTGGCTGGTTAGGCAAGCAAGCTTTTACATGTTTGGATAGTTTGGACCGCCGCCTCCTTCCGGGGTGACCCAGGTGATGTTCTGAGCAGGGTCCTTAATATCGCACGTTTTACAATGAACGCAGTTTTGGGCGTTGATTTGGAAGCGCTGTCCGCCGTCGTCCGACGCCACTACTTCATAAACACCAGCGGGGCAATAGCGTTGCGCCGGTTCTGCAAATTTCGGTAAATTATCCCGTATGGGCAGCTCAGTATCTGTCAGCTGTAAATGCACAGGCTGATCTTCTTCATGGTTCGTGTTGGACAAGAACACTGAACTTAACTTATCGAACGTCAATTCTCCATCGTACTTCGGATACTGAATGGGCTGAAATTCAGAGGCCGGTTTTAACTGAGCATAATCTGCCACGGGATCTTTCAATGTCCAAGGCAGTTTGCCGCGGAAAATATTCATGTCGATGAAACAGTAAGCTGAGCCTAAAATATTGCCCCATTTATGTTGCGCGGGTCCAAAGTTGCGTTGGAAATTGAGCTCCTCGGCAACACTACTCTGAGCGAAACGAACAGCGTAATCGCTTAAGTCCTGACCATAGTCATAATTTTTTTCCATTTTCGCCAGAATAGTGTCCGCAGCGATCATGCCGGAACGCATTGCCGTGTGCGTGCCTTTGATCTTGGCGCCATTGAGTGTGCCTGCATCGCAGCCAATCAGTAAACCACCTGGGAAGTGCATTTTTGGCAGGCACTGAGGTCCACCTTTGTTTATCGCTCGGGCACCGTATGACAAGCGTTTGCCACCCTTGAGGTATTTGGCAAACAAAGGATGCTTCTTCATGCGTTGAAATTCATCGAACGGTGATATGTACGGGTTTTTGTAGCCTAAATCTGTAATCAAACCAATGGAAACCTGATTGTTTTCATCGTGGTACATAAAGGCACCACCCGCGGCTCCGTGTTCTTCCAATGGCCAGCCCGCCGTATGAACCACAAGACCCTGCTCATGTTGTTCAGCAGGAATTTCCCACAATTCTTTAATGCCAATGCCGAAATGCTGTGCATCTTTACCCGCAGACAGGTCGAATTTTTCAATTACCCGCTTACCCAGATGCCCGCGGACGCCCTCAGCAAACAGAGTCGTTTTGGCATGAAGTTCCATGCCAGGCATAAAGCCATCCTTTTCCGAACCATCGGCGGCAACGCCCATATCCCCGGTAATGATCCCTTTGACGGAACCATCTTCCGCGAATAATACGTCTGCAGCAGAAAATCCGGGGAAAATTTCCACGCCAAGGCCTTCGGCCTGTTCTGCCAGCCAACGGCAAAGATTACCAAGGCTGATGATGTAATTCCCGTCGTTATTCATGGTGGTTGGGACAAACAGGTGCGGTACCCGTATATTTGAAGTCTCCGACCGTAACACATGAATTTCATCGCGCTGTACGGGAGAGTTGAGTGGGGCGCCAAGTTCTTTCCAATTTGGAATCAACTCATTCAATGCGCTGGGTTCCAGTACAGCACCGGACAGAATATGGGCGCCAACTTCGGAGCCCTTTTCCACAACACAAACCGTTATTTCTTTGCCTGCCTTTTGAGCGCCTTGCATTAACCGGATAGCCGCAGACAGCCCTGATGGACCTGCTCCAACGATTACAACGTCAAATTCCATGGATTCACGTTCCATAGAAACCTCCTGAATAGCCACGTAACAGATAGCAATGAATAGGGATTAACTGCTACTTGTGAGTTTTTGTTATTAACAACAGTCTTTTACACTGAAAACTGCGCTTTCACTGGGAGTTTAACCCTATCAAACAAAAAATTAAAACAACTGTTTGAAATTTGCGTTTAAAACGGCTTAAATGATCTTTGTCTCTGACGAGGAGGCCGTTCCATTGACGTAAATAATGCGTTTATCCAATAGTCACGAGTGTTCTGTGAACCTCAGACTGTACTGCGCAATGGAACCAATCAGGTTCAGAATTCGTTTCCCGATTTTCAATCGTTGCCGGAAATCACAAGAATTATTGAGGACACTATGAAAATTTTGGTACCCGTAAAACGCGTTGTTGATTACAACGTTAAGGTCCGAGTGAAGGCAGATCATTCTGATGTTGATCTGACTAATGTCAAAATGGACATTAACCCTTTTTGCGATATCGCTGTTGAAGAAGCAGTTCGTTTAAAGGAGCAGGGCGTTGCCACCGAAGTGGTGGTCGTCTCTATTGGTGAAGCAAAAGCGGAAGAGCAGATTCGCCGATCCATGGCGATTGGTGCCGACCGCGGAATTTTAATCACCACTGAACAGGCTGCAAGCTCACTGACCGTGGCAAAGCTGTTGAAAGCGGTCGTTGAACAAGAGCAACCAGGTCTGGTTATTTTAGGTAAGCAGTCTATTGATACCGACAACAATCAGACTGGTCAGATGTTGGCCGCATTAACGGGTATGGCCCAGGGTACCTGTGCCAGTAAAGTGACCGTTGAAGGTGATTCTGTCCAGGTGGTCCGTGAAATTGACGGCGGCCTGCAAACGGTTGGACTGAAGATGCCGGCAATCGTTACCACCGATTTACGCCTTAATGAACCTAGATACGTTAAATTACCTGATATCATGAAGGCGAAACGCAAGCCTTTGGATAAAAAAACACCAGCAGATTTCTCTGTCGAAGTGAAAAATGCGGTATCGACGTTAAAGGTTGAGCCACCAGCACAACGCGAAGCCGGTATTAAAGTTGGTTCAGTTGCTGAACTTATCGACAAACTGAAAAACGAAGCGAAGGTGTTGTCATGAGCATATTAGTCATTGCGGAACACAATAATAATGAGTTGGCCCCCGTAACCGCCTCCGTTGTCGCTGCTGCGGCTGCGATTGGTGGTGAAATAACGGTACTTGTTGCCGGTAAAAACACGGCTTCAGTCGCGGAATCTGCGGCAAAACTAACTGGTGTAAATAAGGTTTTGCATTGTTCTGCGGATCAGTATGAGCATGCGCTGGCCGAAAACGTGGCTGCGTTAGTTGTCAGTGCAGCAAGCGGATACACTCATATTCTGGCCGCTGCGACAACTTCCGGTAAAAACTTTATGCCACGTGTGGCAGCCAGTCTGGATGTTGAACAGATTTCTGAAATCATTTCGGTCGAAAGTGCGGATACATTTAAACGTCCTATCTACGCTGGTAACGCCATTGCAACGGTTCAGTCTAATGACAGTGTTAAGGTTTTAACTGTTCGCGGCACGTCATTTGATGCGGTTGGCAATGAAGGTAGTGCAACCGTGGAAGAACTGGCACCCGTTGCAGATGCTGGTGTCAGTCAGTTTATCAGTGAAGAGTTGGCTGTGTCGGATCGTCCGGAGCTTACTTCCGCCGGTATCGTTGTGTCTGGTGGTCGCGGAATGCAGAATGGCGACAATTTTGAACTGTTGTACAAGGTTGCGGATAAGCTCGGAGCTGCGGTCGGCGCCTCACGTGCTGCCGTCGATGAAGGCTTTGTGCCAAACGATATGCAGGTCGGTCAAACAGGTAAAATTGTTGCCCCAGAGCTTTACATTGCCGTCGGTATATCAGGTCAAATTCAGCATTTGGCGGGTATGAAAGACAGTAAGGTGATTGTGGCGATCAATAAAGACGAAGAAGCACCGATTTTTCAGGTTGCTGATTACGGCTTGGTAGCCGATTTGTTCGACGCATTGCCTGAATTGGAAGCTGCGCTTTAACTCAGGAATTCTGGTTATTTTAAGCCCGGTAGTTACCGGGCTTTTTTGTCCCCAAAAATACTAGTGTCCTGAGTCAGAAGTTCGTATCGTATCAGAGCTCATGGGAAGCGCTAGTACAAGGCGCTCTTTGTAGAGAATATCGAGATCTTTTCAAGAAGAGCAACGCCGTAATAGTGTTTTCCATGAGCTCCCTTTGGGCGCCTCATTCAAGCTCTCTAGCGATGTTCTGTCTCTTGCCAATGGAATAGAGACATGCCTAGCTAGAAAGCTTGAATGGCACGCTGAATTCTTGCGAACTTCTGACTCAGAACACCAGGTTTAGGCAGAATAATCCGAGGTTGAGCAAAGAATGGTCTGGTTGTCGGGCGTATTGGATTTTTGCATCGTCGAAGATAATAAATCCAATGCAATTATGACTTGCGGGATGATCTGTTCTGTTCTGTAGGTTGGTCTCATGCGGGCGCCAGAACGCACAAATAATGGGTCATCGTACAATTTCCGCAAACGGGACAACGCATTGCTTACCGCGGGTTGAGTTACGCCAAGAGCTTGCCCCGCTTTAGTTAAGTTACCCGAGACATAGATGGTATGTAAAACACGGTAAAGATTTAAATCTGACGCCAGATTAGACATGAGGACTACGACCTGTGTTGTTTTTATTTTATAGGTCGATAGCTTAAGAATAACGAGGCAAATTGGAAGAGCAGGAAATCAACCCTCTAGCGTATCCAAACCTCTACCCGTTGATTGCGCAACGCGTATTTTATATCTGCATTTGAGGCAATCGGGTTGATTTGACCGTAGCCGGTCAATGCTGAAGAAACCACTCCCAATTTATCCAGCTCGCGCTTCACGGAAATGACCCGGGATTCAGACAACAGTCTGGCTTTGAATTCATCCTTCTGCTGGTTTGAAAAACCAATAAGAATCAGCTTCCGATTTTGATTTTCTGGGCGCTTCATGTAATCCGCCAGTCGGCCCAGATCGTCTAACGCTTTGTTGTCGAGTTTTTTGGTGCCGGGAATAAAGCGGAAATTGGTGGTTATTCGTTTGGATTTTTCGGTAATCAGCGCGTATCCAGCAGGCAGTTCCCCTTGGACGGTCATGGGCAACTCCTCAAGATTAAGTGAAATAAACCCCACATCCCCAACAGAGCTCTGGCCTGCGACGCTTTTTACAAACGCTAGAAAATCTCTGGCGAAAGGGTTACTGGTGTTAACCTGATACAAATACAGTCGGCGCGCCAGAGGGTAGTCTTCGGTCGCAATAGCGGTATGTGTTGGTGCCATTGCGATTCCCTCGCCATCGGCGATTCTGAGTGCTTTCGCGGCACCAAGAGTGGCCACCGATGTAAACCCGATTGCGCCGGGTAACGTAGCAACCGTATTCGCAAGCTCCTGATTAGATTCGTATCGACTCGCTTCACCAGACAATTGGTAGCCTCGTTTTAATACCAGAGTATTAAAGGTATCAAAAGTTCCAGATTTATCGTCTCGGGCGTGGACGGTTATACGCAGGTTTTTTCCGCCGAGTTCAGACCAGTTGTTTATTTTTCCGGCAAAAATCTGTCCTATCTGATCTATCGTCAATGAACCAATACCGTTTCCGGGATGCACGATCACGGATATACCGTCGATGGCAACCACAGTTTCATGTTCAAAATCGCTGATGTCGGTGTTCGGAAATAGGTCATTTTCACTGTCTTTTGCCGGTCTTGATGCTGCGGCAATATCGGCTGTGCCCTGTTTGATCTGAGCAAAGCCCGTTCCGGAGCCATGTGCCGCGATAAAGATTGAAACAGAGCCGAATCCTGGTTTTGTCGCGCTGAGTATCTGTTCGTTTTCAGCCAGCGTTGAACGTTGAATGTCGGTGAATTCGTGGTTTTGCAACCATTGTGTCAGCAGGGTCGGAGCAAGCTCTGCGCCAATAGTGTTAGAGCCATGTATTTCGAACAGAAAGCCTCGTTCATTTGAAGTAGCAGGGTTTTGGTCAAAGACATCCGCATAGGAAAGTATCGGAAGGGTTAGAAACAGGAAGGAGAGAATTTTTTTCATGTCACAGGCCGTTTTAAAAGTCGCCGGAAAAATATGATATTTTGATGACGGTTTTATGACAGAGTTGTCGCAATGCTAAACCAAAGGGATGGTTTCGTGACCAGGTGTCGCGTAAATCACCCAATTGTCATGAATAGAGATTGTTCTTTTTCTCTCTAGGTTTGCGCAAGTTCGGTTGATCCGAACACCATAAGTTTTGTACTTGGGTCTCCCAAGATATCGGCGTATAGTGGCGGTTTTACAATTTTGAATAGATGTTATGAGTCTTTTATTCCGACCCCTGCACAAAGCTCAAAAAGATAGAGCCATTCTGAAACGCATAGATCAAACCCTCAGTCGCCAAGGTCTGCCGAGTGCTTTACTGCACTTTGGTTTGTTTATCATTATTGAGTGGTATCTGGTCGATAAGGTTGGAAGCCCCAAGCTGGTGTATGTTTTTGGCTTAGCACTGGTCGTGATGGCAGCTTGGCGGTTCATTATGATTGCGCAATTTGAGAGTTGGTATGCCAAAGGTCCTGCGGCCTGGAGAGATCTGTTCATCCTTTCTGGCTTCTTTCATGCAGCTATTTGGTCCTCATATCTGAGTTATCGGCTGACAACGGTACCTGAGAGCCCCATTTTGTTACTAGGTATTCTATACACGGCGGCCATCGCTGCGGGTGGTACCTTCGTTTATTCACTTTATGGCAAAACCGTACGGGTCTATTTGCTGGTACTGTTGGCGCCATTGTCGATTTATTACTTTTTCTGGGGTCAGACCATCGTCGATACCATCATGGCAGTCGGGTTCATTGCCATGTATCTGTACCTGGTGAGTACCGCGCATCGGGTTGCGGATCTGGTGTGGAGTTTTCTGGCTTCAAATCATGAGTACAAGCTGAGATTGTCTGCTCTGGAGCAGGCCCGCGAAGCGAATACGGTCGAGAGTAAGTCCAACCGGCGCTTTATTCAGCAGATTCTGCAGCGGGTAAAGAATCCGTTAAGTGGATTGCTCGGTGTGTTGGGAATGCTGACAGTTGGCGAGCAGGACAGCGAAAATCAGGGGATGTTAAATATTGCCCGGCGATCCGGTTATTCCATGTTGGACCTGATTAACGACCTTGAAGCCTTCATAGAACAAAGAGATCAGATTCGCGTCCCTCAGTCTATTGTTTTTAATCTTCGTAAAACGCTCGAACACGCGTTGGCCGATATGGGGGCAAAAGCACATGAGAATGGTCGTGAGCTGTCCTACCTGTATCATCCTGATGTGCCAGAACGTGTTGAAGCTGACCCGCAATGGCTGTCTAACGCGTTTCGGCGACTCTTGGACTTCACCCTGGATATGGCTGACAGTGGTGAAATAACCGTCCGGGTGGGCATGGCGACCGAGCGAGGTAAGGATTGCCTGCAGCTGACCTTCTATTTTGTCAATAATGAGATCAGCGAAAGCGATTTAACGTCCGCATTGGAACGGCAATTGGACATTTTACCCGAAGATGAAGACGTTGCAGATCAGTTAACACTGATGGTTGCCACAGCGCAATTTAAAGCGATGGGTGCGACCATGAAAGCTGGGGCAAAAGGGGATTTGAAGAAAATCTCGGTCATGCTCCCGGTCATTACCACTTCCCAGCAAGCCAGCTCATTCCGGCCTACGAAATACATGGCCGGGCGGTCCATTTTATTGGTTGATTTGAGTCCATTGAATGAACGGTCATTAACCGCCGAATTTATGAGCTGGAATATGAACGTGGCTGTTTGGACGCTGGATCGACTGGTAGAACAGGATGACCCAATTGAGACCGACTTTGTGTTTATCAATGTGCCTGTTGATGATCAAAAAGCCCTGGTTCAATTGCAGAAGATCCAAAGTTTAATGGGGCAGTTTAAAGGGCAAACGAAAGTTATTCTGTATTCCTCTGAATTACAGCGAAATTTGTTTAAGAATATTGAAGACAAATACATTTTTGTTGAAAAGCCGGTCGCCCGAGATCAGCTACTGACGGCGCTGCGAGATGCCACGGAGCACACCAGTGCGGAGGTAGAAGAGGCTTTCCAATGTAACAACACCCGAATCTTGATCGCTGAAGATAATCTGTTGAATCAAAAGGTCGTATTAAGGTTGCTGGAAGAAACTGGCGCTGTGGCTGAAACCTGCGTGAATGGTCGAGAAGCCATTGAAATGATGCAGACAAATGAATATCAGTTGGTGCTGATGGATTGCTATATGCCGAGAGTGGATGGGCTGGAGGCAACGCGGGTTATTCGTAATTCTGAGATTGAAACGGGTAGCCATATCCCGATTGTCGCCATGACGTCTGAACAAACGCCTGAGTTGGAGCGGGAATGCCTTGCTGCGGGCATGGATGACTTTTTAGGCAAGCCCATACAAAAAGACCAACTGATGGCCGTGATTCAACGATGGACGGCCTGATTCTGTTCTACACAGCCAAAGACTCTGATACCTCTCCTAAGACAAAGCAGTGCACCGGGCTTTGCACAACGGAACCCTGGCGGCTTGGTGTTTGGTGTTTGGTGTAAAGGAGACGTGAATCCTCTGGTTAATCAATATCTTAGGCGTTAAGGTTCGAGGGTTATATTACGTCATTTACGGAAGCATATTCCTGTAAACTCGCCTACGTATGGTGGATAATCACGAGTACCCAGTTTTCAAACTGGTCTATCCACCGACTACTGGCATAGTTGGCTGTGAATGGCGCTGATAAATTCAATTAATTAACTGGTTATAACACAACATGGAAAGACAGTTACCTTTTGCATTTGCCAAGAAGCATGGTGTGGTTATCGATTACCATCATGCTGACGGGGTCCGATTACTGTACCGGACAGATGCGAACCTCACCGCGATGCAGGAAGCTCAACGAATAACAGAAACCGTGTTACCGCTGGAACCGGTTAATGAAGCTGAATTTTCTGAGGCTTTAAATAAGGCGTATCAAACCGATTCTGATGAAACCATGCAAATGGTCGAGGGATTGGGTGAAACCATGGATCTCAGTTCGTTGGCCGATTCTGTGCCGGAAACTGAAGATTTGATGGAGCAGGTTGATGACGCACCAATCATTCGCTTGATCAATGCAATTCTGACCGAAGCCGTGCGTGAAGGCGCTTCGGATATTCACATTGAAACCTTTGAAAAACGACTATCGATTCGATTCCGGGTTGACGGTGTTTTGCGCGAAGTCGTGCAGCCTAAGCGCGCCTTGGCCCCCCTGTTGGTCTCTCGAATCAAGGTAATGGCCCGATTGGACATTGCTGAAAAGCGACTGCCGCAGGACGGTCGAATCAGCTTGCGGGTTGCCGGGCGGGAAGTGGATTTGCGTGTATCGACAATCCCGTCAAATCATGGTGAGCGCGTTGTACTCCGATTGTTGGATAAACAGGCAGGCCGACTGGATCTGGCGCATCTGGGCCTTCGTCAGGAAGATTTCGATAAATTCAAAGACCTTATTTTAAGACCACACGGCATCATCCTGGTCACAGGACCTACCGGTTCTGGTAAGACCACCTCGCTGTACGCCGCGTTGCAATCCTTGAACAGTCAGGTCCGCAACATAATGACGGTTGAAGACCCCATTGAATACGGTTTGCCCGGCATTGGCCAAACGCAGGTGAATACCAAGGTTGATATGACATTTGCCAGAGGTTTGCGCGCCATACTGCGTCAAGACCCTGATGTCGTGATGATCGGGGAAATCCGTGACCTGGAAACTGCAGAGATTGCGGTACAGGCCAGTTTAACGGGTCACCTTGTTTTAAGTACTCTGCACACGAATTCTGCGGTGGGTGCAGTGACCCGTTTGCAGGATATGGGTATTGAACCGTTTTTGTTGGCTTCCAGCTTGATAGGGCTGGTATCACAACGTTTGGTGCGAACACTCTGCAACGATTGTAAGGTCGAGCATCAACCGGATGACAGTGAGCGAGAATTGCTTGGTCTTGCACCGGGCGATCCAACCGTTGTTTATCATGCGAATGGTTGTCCGTCCTGCAAGAACACAGGTTTCAAAGGCCGAATTGGCGTATATGAATTACTCCGTGTCGACGATGGCATGCGGCAACTCATTCATAAACAGGCGGGCGATATTGAATTGGAACAATATGCGCGTGTCTCTGCGCATTCCATTCTGGACGATGGCTTCCATAAGGTGCTGCAAGGCGTAACAACCATTGAAGAAGTGTTGCGGGTCAATCGGAGTTACTAGTTAAATGGCAGCTTATGATTTCGTCGCTTACGACGAGCGCGGTAAAAAGAAAAAGGGCATTCTTGAAGCCGACAGTGCACGGCAGATTCGCCAACAATTGCGCGATAAAGGATGGTTTGTTGAGTCGGTCGACGTGTCACAAAAACAACGTGGTAAAAACACGTCTTCGGGTGGTTTCTTTTCTCCTTCATTGAGTGTTGCTGACTTGGCCCTGGTGACTCGTCAGCTGGCAACGCTGGTTGGTTCTGGTATGCCATTGGAGGAATGCCTGAAGGCCGCGGCCGATCAGTCCGAGAAAAGTAAAGTTCGCAGCCTGATACTCAGCGTCCGTTCTAAGGTCTTGGAAGGCT
Organism: Reinekea sp.; assembly: GCA_050293765.1. Lineage (GTDB taxonomy): Bacteria > Pseudomonadota > Gammaproteobacteria > Pseudomonadales > Natronospirillaceae > Reinekea. The sequence continues at coordinate 41,072 of JBNKNI010000035.1, read as the reverse complement.
TCAGTTTGGCCGCCGCGTTGAAAGAATTTCCACGAGCTTTTCCTGTGCTCTATCAGGCCACGGTGAACGCTGGGGAACACAGCGGTCATCTGGATCAGGTCATGAACCGGTTAGCGGACTACATGGAGGATCAGCAACAAATTCGGAAAAAGGTTCAGATTGCCAGCATCTATCCCACGATTCTGATTTTGGTTGCTGTCGGTATTATTGTGTTTCTGCTGAAATCCGTCGTGCCACAGATTGTCACAGCAATCACCTCAAATGGTACCGAACTTCCAGGGCCGACGAAGGTGTTGCTCGCATCCAGTGAATGGGTTCAGAACTATTGGGCGCATTCACTCATTGTCGTCATTTTGCTCTTCATTGCCAGCCATCTGTTTAACCGGGCCAAAGAACGCCGAATACGAACCCATCGGCTGTTGTTGCGATTACCGTTGATTGGGCGAATATCGCGTGGCTTCAACACGGCACGTTATGTCGGCACTGTGGCTATGTTGACTGGTAGTGGCGTGCCGTTGGTCGAAGCAATGAAAATTGCCGGGCAAGTGGTTTCAAACCTGGAAATACAGGGCCGTGTTGCCCGTGCTGCGGTGGCGGTAAGTGAAGGCGGCTCTTTACACAAAGCTTTGACCGAGGCTGGTTACTTCCGGCCAATGATGTTGCATATGATAGGCAGCGGAGAATTAAGCGGTGAACTGGACGCGATGCTGCAAAAGACTGCAGACGCAGAAGACAGGCAGGTCCAGGATCTGATATCGACCTTATTGGGTCTGCTTGAACCTTTAATGCTGATCGTCATGGGCGGCATTGTACTGGTAATCGTATTAGCTATTGTGCTGCCAATCATGCAGATGAACTCAATGGCACTTTAAGGATTTAGAGGTTTACACAATGAAAAAACAGGCTGGTTTTACACTGATTGAATTGATGGTCGTGTTGGTCATCTTGGGCATTATCATGGGATTAGTGGTACCAAACGTGATTGGTCGTGGCGATGAAGCGCGGGTAACCGCTGCCGAGACCGATATTCAAACCATAGGTCAGGCGCTGGAAATGTATCGCCTGCACAACTCTCATTACCCATCCACTGATCAGGGCCTGGAAGCACTGGTGTCAAAGCCCAGTGGCAGTCCAGAACCTAAAAATTGGCGAGGCCCTTATCTTCCAAAGACACCTAAAGATCCTTGGGGTAACCCGTATGGTTATATTAACGACGGCGGCTCCCCTGAAGTTATTTCGTATGGAGCTGACAACTCTGAAGGTGGTGAAGGGTTGAATCAGGACATTTCTACCGCAACTATCGATTGATGCCGACTCTCTCAGTTATGCGCCAAAAGGGATTTTCGCTACTCGAGATTATGATCGTCATTGTCATTATCGGTGTCGGAGCCGCCACGATTCGACTGGCGATCGTCAAAGAAGATCCATTAAACGAGGTTGTTAAAACGGCCAATGCGTTTTCATTTTGGTTTGGCAATCAATTAGATGAATCGCTGTTGACGAATTCTGAAGTGGGTTTGTATTTTACGGAATCTGGCGTGGCCTTGCTGTCATGGCGAGAAGGTGATGTCGATAATGGCGAAGAGGAAATCGTTTGGGACGTTGAGTCTGAAGTCGATTACGCAACCGGATTCGACGATCTAAAGGTTGAGTTGTTACTTGATATTGAATCTCAACAATGGATTCAACTGGAGCCAACGCTGCCCGAGGATACCACCGAGATTGCGGCTCATATATTGCTGTTTCCGTCCGAGGACTATCAACCTTCGTTCGTTCTGATTTTTTCACATAAAGATTACGCCGACGAGTCCGTGCATGTGACGGGCGATGGCTTTAATCGTTTGGTGGTGTCACGTGAAACGATTTGAGTCGGGCTTTACGCTCATCGAAGTCATGATCGCCATCCTGATTTTCGGGCTAACCGCCAGTGCGATTGCCTTGTCTAATGCTCAAGCGGTCAGCAGCGCAAGGCTCATTCAAGAGCAAACTGAAGCTCGTTGGGTTGCGCAGGATTTTCTGACGCAGATGCGTCTGGAGCACCAGCTTCCTTCAGCGGGCAAAAAAAGTGAACGCGTTACCTTTAACAATAAAACCTGGGTGGTCGAAGTAGAAACGTCAAATGTCGAGATGGAACTGTTCGGGCCTTTTTTAAGACGCATTCAAATCAGAACCAAGCTTGAAAACGAAGAAAACTTTGCTGACGTACTTGAGGCGGTATTAGGCGAGAGTGGCACACCATGAACACTAATCGTGGTTTTACACTCATTGAATTGCTGTTGGCCTTGTCCATTGCCGCATTAATTTCTATGGGAACATTGTTTCTGTTTCAAACCAGTTTGAATTCTAAAAATGTCATTGAAGAACAGGCGGAATCGATGGCAAAGATAGGGCGCGCTATGCGGGTTATCGAGCAGGATATCATTCAATTGTCACCGTACCGTTCCGTTCGTGACCCCTTCGGTGATTTTCGCCCGGCTATAGAAATGACGTTTGAAGGACTTTACCTAACGCGCAATGGATGGGCGATTAGTCAGTTTTCCAGCTACCAACGATCCAGCCAGCAACGAGTTCATTACCGACTTGCCGAACCTGGCAGTGAATTATGTCCTTGGGCTGAAGACGATGAAGTTAATGATGCCGGCGGGTGCTTGATTCGCAGTTTTCAATTGCAGTTGGACGATGATGGTTCGCTGGCCTGGCAACACCAACCCTTGTTGCGTCCAGTGAAAACAATGAATTGGCAGTTCTTAATAGATGATCCCGAGTCCGGCTCAATGGATTTCAGAAATGAGCTGCCTCAGGAAGATCCGCGAGATGGTGTCACAAGAAGCCGTTTGATTGGTGTGCAAGTTGAGGTCCAGACAGGTCAGGGACAATCCTTGAAGCGTTTATTCAGTACACCAACTCTGCCGGTGTATGTTGAACCGGAACAGGGATCGTGATTATGAAGCGCGAACGCGGCTATGTTCTGTTACAGGTTATGTTTGTTTTCGCCATTCTGATGGTGATCGTTTCACAGGTGGCCTATAAACAACGGATTCAGGTGGAGCGAACCCGGCACAGCTTGTTTTTAAGTCAAGCGCAAGCCTACGCTGAAAGCGCAGAAGCGATTGCTAAAGTAGGTTTAACCCTGGATCAGCAGAATTCTGAAACGGATCATCTCTACGAATTGTGGAATACGTCGGAAGGAATGTTTCCTTTGGATGAAGGCGGCTTAATACAGTTGCAGCTGGATGATTTGCAAGGGCGCTTTAATGTAAATTGGTTGGCGCCATCCAGTGGCTACGCTGATTCCGCGCTCAAAGCCCTTAAGAAATTACTGTTTGCTATCGATTCACAGCCGGAGATCGCCGATGAACTGAGTCAATGGTTCAATTCTGACTCAGGCATTGATTTTAATTATACCGATGAAACACCTGCCTATAGCCCGGCGTTTCGAGAAATGGCCGATCTGTCGGAATTGTTATTGCTCAAGTCCGTTGAACCTGAGGAATATCAGCGTATTCGACCTTATTTGAGTGCTTTGCCGTCAAATACCGCTTTGAATATTAATACAGCGCCCGTAGAAGTGTTGCAGTCCATTGCGGTCTTTATAACCCAGGATATTGCTGAAAAGGCGGTGACAGACCGAGGCGAAACCGGTTTTACGGCTGTGACAGATTTCCGAAATCAAGAAGTGTTTAAAGAAAATGAAGACGCCGGAATCTACCTAGGCGAGTTAAGCGTTACCTCCGAATGGTTTGAGTTATATACTGCCGTCACTTTGGATGAGAAGACGTTAACCCAACGTACGCAACTGCACAGGGATGAATCTGGTACTGTAACTTTAACGATGCGAGACCGGTCGGCCAAAGAGGCAAACCCAATGCCTGGTGATCCGGTCAAAGGGTTGACCGCCGGTAATCCAAGCCCGAACGCGTTACCCGATAATGGAACGGAGCAAAAATGAGTACCCAACTGAGTCTGTATTGGCAGGCACCGGATAAACTGCAATGGTATTGGTCGGGCGAAGCCGACGTTTACACTGGTTCACTTGAAGAACTGCAAGACCAGAAGAAACTGAAAAACCTGGAAACGTGTCTGGTGCGATTGTTTTTACCGGCCAGCTGGTTTTCCAGCATTGAATTAATGTTGCCGGTTAAAAGTCGCCGGTTGAGCCCTGCAGCGCTGAAATTCGCAGCTGAGGAATTTCTGGCCCAGGATATTGATACCGTCCACTTGGTAGAAAAGGGCAGAACCAACAACGGGAAGACCACCGTTGAAGTCACCGAAATTGATCGGCTGCGTTTTATTTTACAAACCTTATCTGGCTTGGGATTTGTTGTTAACGAAGCATTTAACACGCAATGGTTCATTTTGCCAGAAGACCAAACGGATGATGTTGTTATTCAAGTTCAACAGGAAAGCATTGTTCTCAGTGCCAATAATCAGGTGTTTAACCTGCATACCAAAGGTTTTGCGCAATGGTTTGAGTTATGGGCAAAACAGAATGATATTGCGGAAAATGCGACCATTAAATTGATAAGCGATTCCGCTGAAGGTCCTTCTAAGGTGTTGGCAACTGAATTTGAAGCCAGTGGTTTCGAAGTCAATTGGGTAGTTCAGAACGCCAAAAAACTCATCGATTGGCATGAAGAAGCGGAACGTAAAAAAATTCCCGGCAATCTAATAACTGGAATATTCAGTCAGCGCAGCGGTAACAAGTACGTGGAATATTGGATGCCCGCTCTGGTGGCTTCTGTCGCCGCGCTTGTCCTCTGGAGTACATTGAATATGTTTCAGAATCACCGTTTGACAGAAAAGATTGAGCAAACATGGGAAGCCAGTGAAAAGGTTTTTCTGCAAGTGTTCGGTAATAATAAACGCATTCAACGGCCACTCATGGTGCGTGAGATGCGTACTTTAGCCAGCAACAGTGATGCAGCCAATTCCGATCAGAAAGTGAACGCCTTGCAATTTTTGAGCGACATATCAGCTGCTTCATCGACTTTTGTTCTTGAAGATTTCCGCTTCAGTCGCGATCGAGGGGAAGCGACTTTTACGTTAGTGCAACCGGTCGACGTGTCTGGTGATGCCTATAATTTGTTCGAAGCGCTAAAAAACGATATGTCTGCTAAAAACTACAGTGTTGAATATTCTGCAAATCAGGATAAAGACGCCTTTCGGGCCCGGTTTAAGGCAACTTACGGAGGGCAGGGCTAATGTTCGATTCTTTGCTAGAACCGATTCGTGAAAAATGGATGACGCTGGGTAAGCGAGATCAAAATTCTGTATTGGCACTCGCCGTCGCTCTCGTCCTTGCCACTGTTGTGTTTGGCATCATTATGCCGATCCGGCAGTCCGGCCTTGCTTTACGTACAGATTTAGACTCAGCTCAACAGGTTTATAATGAGTTGCTCACCCTGGCGCCTCAAGCAATGGCAACGGGTGGCAGTTCGAATACATTTAACGCCAGCTCCATAAATACGGAAGTTCGTCGACAGGCGGCTCGATACGGCATCGAAATTCAACGTTTCGAGCCCGATGGTGACTTTCTGAAGGTTTGGCTTGATGAAGCTCGTTACCCGTCGGTCGTGCAATGGCTAGGTGGGCTGGAAACCATTGGCATCGGACATACCGAATTGACCATGGAAGATCGACCAAAACCTGGTTTCGTGTCTGTCAGGGTCACCTTTGGTGTGGTTCAGTAGTGGTACGGGTATTTGAAGACCGATTTGAATGTGTATTTGCGTCTTGAGCCAATTACATTAGTTTGGAATACTGTTTGTGTTGAAGAAATAAGAACAATAAAAGGTGACCTATGCCACAAGTGAACTTGAATGAAGTTGAAGTTGTTAGAATTGACGAGCGTTTCAGTCGTCAGGCGCGGTCTTTACTTTATCACTCTTACAAAGATGAGCCGACCTTCAAGTTTTTGTTAGATGCCCATCGTCCAGGCTACAAGCAACGTATCCGGGCAACGATCCGCGAGCTCATCCGCTTGCACATTGATCGAGGAGAATTCATTTTTGGTGTTATCCACAAGAAGCAAGAACGTCTACTGGGTGTGGCTTTTTTCAGTGATCTTGAACTCAAAGTTGATATTTCAAAGCAATTTTTGTGGCGCATGAAAATGATTTTGACGGCGGGCTTTGAAGGTACCCGTCGATTTGTTCAGTATTTCAATGAAGTTCAAGAGAGTCTGCCCGCTAAAAATCATCGAATGGTCAGCTTAATCGGTATACACCCGGACTTTCAGAAGCAGGGTCTGGGCAAATTGTTGTTGGAATCCATTCATGAACTGACGGATAAAGATCAAAATTCCATTGGTCTGTTTCTCGATACTGGTAATAACCGCTATCTCGAGTTTTATAAAAGCCTGAATTATGAGATTTTTACCGAGTTACCGTTGGGTAATTTAAAGGAATTTGTTTTGTTTCGTCCAAACCCTAATTACACAGAGCGTGCAGCCTAATACGACTTGGTTTGCCAATTTGTGCAGACTTACCCGTAAAAGTACGCTTAGTTCTAAAAACGTCGGCCCGCAATTGAACTTTCCGACTAATACCCAATCTATGAAAACGGAGCCTTTGGCTCCGTTTCTATTTCAGATAGCCAGGAGTTTTGCATGAAGTTTGATTATGACCTGCTCGTTATTGGTGCCGGTTCCGGTGGGGTGCGGGCGGCACGAATGTCAGCACAAATGGGTGCAAAAGTTGCGGTCATCGAATCCAGATATTTGGGCGGCACCTGTGTAAATGTCGGATGTGTGCCAAAAAAACTGTTCGTTTACGCGTCTCAGTTCAGTCAGGATTTCAAAGATTCTACTGGTTTTGGCTACACTGTAGATAAAACACCTAAGTTTGACTGGGCAACTCTGCGTGATAACAAAACAGCTGAAATAGAGCGGTTGAATGGCGTTTACCGGGGGTTATTGGAAGGGGCAGGCGTCACGATTATAGAGGGGCATGGGGAATTCGTTTCTGATCATGAAGTTAAAGTTAATGATGAAGTCATCAGCGCTGAGAATATTTTAATTGCCACAGGCAGTTGGCCAGTAAAGGCTTCGATTCCAGGGCATGAGCATACTTATACCTCGAATGAATTCTTTTATATGGATCAATTTCCGTCCAGAGCAATAGTGGTTGGAGCCGGCTACATTGCCGTGGAATTTGCGGGCATTTTGAATGGTCTGGGTTGCGATACGCATATCGTTTATCGAGGAGAGCCTGTACTGCGGGGGTTCGATGACGACATCCGGGCATTTGTATCTGAAGAGCTGCAACAGGCAGGTATTCAGCTGCATTACCATACGACAATTGAGAAGATCGAGAAGCTCGACTCCGGTGAACTGGTAGCCACTTTTAACGATGGCTCCACTTGCCAAGTAGATGCCATTATTAATGCAACAGGACGTAAGGCACTCGTTGAACCTTTGAACCTGGCGGCGGCGGGCGTCACCATTTCACACCATGGAAATCTCGACGTCAACGAGCACTATCAGACCAATGTTCCACATATTTACGCTGTGGGGGATGTAATAGGTCGTGTGCAATTGACACCGGTTGCGTTGGCAGAGGGCATGTATGTGGCACACCATCTGTTTTCTTCGACATCACCTCGGAAAGTTAACTACGATCTGATTCCCACCGCCGTTTTCTGTCAACCAAATCTGGGAACGGTTGGCCTGACAGAACGTCAGGCGATTCAGCAGTACGACCAAGTTGATGTATTTGAAAGTAAATTCCGGCCCATGAAAAACACCTTGTCTGGTAATCCACAGCGAATGTTTATGAAGCTGTTGGTAGATGTTGCAACGGACAAAGTCATTGGTTGCCATATGGTCGGTCAGGATGCCGGTGAAATCATTCAGGGTATTGGTGTTGCAATGCAAGCCGGTGCTACAAAAGCGGACTTCGACAGTACTATTGGTATCCATCCGACTGCTGCCGAGGAGTTCGTCACAATGCGCACCGCGGCACGAAGAATAGGGCGCAATGAATCTGAGGCCTGACTTCGGTTGGGCATACCGTCAGTCTGACTCAACGGGATTGATTTTCTTTGATTTGGCGCTGGCGTGGCGCGCCTGTCGTTCGACATCGATGTAACGGTCGGTGATGGCACTGGAGCCATGCCCGGCGTCATCGCGCACATGCTCGCGGGGTCTGAGCTTCACATCTTCGGAAATCCCGGTATGCCGCAACCAGTGAACCGTCGCCATTTCCAGCGCGGCGGCTTCTTCGGTCTCTCCCTGTGCCTTCAGTCGTTCAGTCGCCAAATCAAAGCATTCTTGTACAATAAACCGGATCTGACGTGTGCTTGAAATGCCGCCTTTGCCCCTTGTTTTGGGAATCAGCGGCGTATTTTCGCCCGGCATTGGGTATGCGGTAAGCCCTAGAAAGTGCCTGTAACGCTTTAACGCAGCCAGCATATCGTCGGATACAGAAATATCCCGCTCTTTGTTACCTTTACCGACCGTGGTGAACCACCAGCTGCCATGTGCATCCTTATGAAAATCGGTCATTCTGGGCTGCCAGCGTTCAGATTCCGCCAATTCTGAGATCCGTAAATACATCCCAAATAAACAGCTGATAATGAATAGGGCGCGTTCCCATTTTTCAGGGTCTTCTTCAAGTACGTGCAAGACGGCATTGAGTACTTCATGCCATTGGGCCTCAGAAAGTCGCCGGATCGTGGCGACACCTTGGCGTTTACGCAAAAATTTACCTTTTTGGCGTATTTGCGCAACAGGGTTCAATGCCACAATTTCTTCTTGTATCAGATAGTTAAAAAACGTGCTTAACACAGAAAAAATAGCCTGAAGGGCTGACTGACTGAGTTCATAGTCCTTCGGATTGGCGTCTGCACCGTGTTTACGGTCTCTCTTGGTGACTTTAACGACGAAAGGGCGCCATTGAGGATTGACGACCCTTAGCCCGTCTTTGCTGGTAAATCTCTGTACCGATTTTACGCCAATCCAACTTTTCGGCGGCGATTGGCAAAATTGAATAAACGCTTCAATGTGATGTCGCCGAACGTCGCTCAGCGATAGGCCTTCAACGAACCAGCACCATTGCAAAAATCGCTCTATTTCCCGCCGGTAGGAAGCAAAGGTATCGGCGCTGCCGCGATAGGTGTACAAAAACTGAGCCGCGCAAACGGCGTTCTGATGCAATGCAGAACTATCGAGTGTGGCGTTTTCCAGGACTTCCGGTGCCAAGGCGAAGGCGTGCCGAAACGGGTTTTCAAGATGGCTGAGATTATCAAATATAGGGACTAGGGTCGTCTTTGACACGGCTTAACACTCATTTATGCGAAAGAAGAGTTTAACGCCCGATCAGCCAATGCTGAAGATCAATGATCGTCAATGGATTGTCTAAGTAAGCGCCACGCTCGATAAAAACGGAATTACCGAGTGTTTTGACATCCGATACGATGGTGTGGCCGGAGAAAACCCAGTCGACACCATTAATTGGTTGGTTGTTGTGAGATTTAAGACGGGTACGGCCCCAAAGGTAATTAATCGTGGCGTCATCGTCTGCATTGTGCCGGTCGCCCCAATGAGCGCCTGTGTATTCAGCGTGACAAATGCCCACTTGGTAGTCCTGGCAAGGCAATGTGATGGTGATGGGTAAATACTTTAATTGTTCTGCCCAATTTTTAACCGCAATATCGGGTTGTTGAAGAACCCAACTGCCGCCATTCATTAACCAACGACTCCACAGCGCATCGGTTTGCGCCGCTTCCGTTTCAATCAGCATTTGCTCGTGGTTACCACGAACGGCCCAAAACCAGGGTTCCTGCAGTAAATCAAGACAACCCGGACTGTCAGGGCCGCGATCAATGAGATCACCCACAGAGATGAGTCGATCCTGCTGTGGAGAGAACTTGAGTTTACTCAACGCCGTTTCCAGGCGTTCACGATGCCCGTGCAAGTCAGAGACGATGAAATCCCTGCCTGTAGTATTTTCAGGCAACAGTAAATGAGGCTGATATTTTGATAATTGATGATTTGTGGCCATGGCTCCAATATGATCATGGCTTGGTGTGAATAGCAACCGTGACCTTAGTCACTGTGCGAAAGGTCACACTTAGCCTTAGAATCGCAGGGATATCCGATTGAAAAGAATGATTACGACTGTGTATCAGAATTCACTGGCACAAAATCTGGAAGGCATGACGGGCTACCTCGCCTGGGCTATCGTTTGTTATCTGACACTCAGCTCCCAGCCCACCGACACCTTATCTGGCCAACTCAAGCTGCTGACCATCGTGTTCTGCTTACTTCTGTTTATCATTGGTTTTTACTTTACCACCCGGGAAAAGCCGTTTAATCGGATGGATACCAGTATTCGCCAGCTCTCTGTCATTGGTCAGTTAATCGCTGTTGTGCTGATACAGATTCTCATCAATTCCGGCGTCGTAGCTATTTTGGGCGTAGCATTGGCGGCACAATTGCCCATTCGCTTTAATCGCCTGGCTGCTTACTTTGGTGTCCTGGGTTTGATTGCACTCGATTACTACTTCAATGCGTTTTATTGGGCTGTGGAAGACGCTTTGGTATGGACGGCACTGGCAGGTGCGTTCAATTTGTTTGCATTCCGGATGAGTCAACGTGTCATGCAGGAGCAGGACGCCCGGGACGAAATTACCATGTTGAATCGCGAGCTGATTGCCACACAGGCATTGTTGCAAGAATCAACCAAGCAAAGCGAACGGCTGCGCATATCCCGAGATCTTCACGATGGACTAGGGCATCACCTGACAGCCCTGATCCTTAAGCTGCAATATCTGACGTACACCACCGAAGGTGAAAACAAAGAACACGTGGTTGAGGCTCACGTTATGGCGAAGCAGTTATTGACCGACGTTCGGGAAACAGTACATGAGATGCGGGAAGGCTCCAATATAGGTCTGAAAGACGCGTTAGATGCACTGATATCACAAATTCCCCGCTTGAAAGTCCATCTGGATCTGCAACCAGAATTACATCTGCCCGACGCAAAAACTGCCGATACGCTGTTCCGTTGCGTCCAGGAAGCCATAACCAACACCTTGAAACATGGTAACGCCTCAGAAATGCATATTCGTCTGTATCAGAATGGTGACGCATTTGAATTACAGGTTATAGACAACGGGCATTGCTCATTGCATTTACATGAAGGCAGTGGCTTAAAAGGAATGCGTGAGCGCGTAGAACAGCTACGCGGTCAATTAGAAATTACAACGACAAAGGGGTTTGGGTTAAACATCCGAATACCAAACATGGAGGCGTTATGAACGACGTAAGTCAACCCACCGTAAAAGTTATGCTGGTTGATGACCAGAACTTAGTGCGAGAAGGGATCAAATCACTGTTAAATCTGGCCGGCCATATTGAAATCGTCGGTGAGGCCGGAGATGGTGAAGAAGCACTGGAACTGATCGGTGGTTTTGCTCCTGATGTAGTCCTTATGGACATCCGGATGCCCAAACTCGACGGCATTTCCACACTTCGGAAGATGAAAGAAACAGGCATTCACACGCCGGTTATTATTTTAACCACCTTTGACGACCACGAACTCGTACTGAATGGCATTCGAGCCGGTGCACGAGGGTTCCTGCTCAAAGATGTATCGCTGGAGTCACTTGTGGAAGCGATTGACACCGTGCACCGAGGAGAAACTCTGATTCAACCGGCTGTCACGGAAAGAGTCATCAAAGGGTTCACGGAACTGCAGAAAGATGGTGACAGCAAGGTCGAAAAAGATCCTGTGCAGGACCCTCTGACTCAACGAGAAATCGAAATTCTGAGGCTGATGGCGGGTGGCTATTCGAATAAGGAGATCTCCCGCGCAATCTTTAAATCTGAAGGAACGATTAAAAACCACGTTTCCAATATCCTGGCTAAGCTCGGTGTCAGAGACCGTACCCGGGCTGTGTTAAAGGCTCTTGAAATTGGTGTTATCTGATCGAAGTTCCAGATAAACGTCTACAAGGTAGACATTTTATTGGTGTCTGACTATGCTCTTGAAGCCCGCTGTGTGTGGGCTTTCTATTTTTATTTTATGACTACCGTGTAGATTTATGGCAAGACCAAGATATCAGATTAACCCTCAGGATTGGTACGATTGCCTCGATTGGCTTGATCATCAATTAGCGCAACCGACCTGGCTGACCGAACGAGATCATCCGGTTCACAGTATCGGCCTGTCAACGTTGAAAGACTGCTTGAATCAATGGCGGGATGTAGATCGTCCTACGTTAGATTTATGCCAGTCTGTGCAGGACATCCTCGTTAGTTCGTTAACAATGGAAGATTGGGGGCGATTACGAAAATCACTGTCCGCACGCAAGCGCAGAAGACGAGAAACCCGATTGGCAGAAAAGCCGATTAATATCACGTTAACGCCATCTGCACATCAGATGCTCGTCGAGTATCGGGATCTTTCAGCCACCGGCACGCTCAGCGAAGCTGTTGAAACTGCTATACAGCAGGCTTTAGTCGAACTAAGAGAGAGTCGAGAACGTGATCTGGAACGCGAATTACTTGAGTTTCTCAGACATTTCAAAGCATCGGTCCTGATCGAGGTCGTGCAGAACTATTTGGAGTTAACCACGACACGGCGTAGCCTGGCCAACTCCTGCAAGATTGCCCATCAACTGTTCTTAAAACGACCAGATCGCAACAGTTTACGTTTGGTCCGTGATCGATTTGTTGAAGATCTGGTTTGGAATGAGACGCATCTGAAGGTTCCATACGCTTCTTTAAACCTGTTTCCTGACGATCTGATATTGAACAACCCTCGAGCCGTTGAATAAGGAATTTAGCCGCTAGCGCTAAAGAATGAGTGCATTGTGAGGATCATGACTCATGATGGACGGAAAACGACAACGAAGGATGACACACGAATGAATGACGTAGTACTCATAACCGGCGCGGGACGCGGTATAGGAGCAGCCACTGCTGTACGATTTGCACAGTGTGGATACGATATTGTGGTTAATTACCGAACAGACAGGGATTCGGCGGAACAAACTGCTCGCAACACTGAACGTCTTGGACGTCGAGCATTGGTGGTGCAGGCTGACGTCTCCCGTGAGGGCGATGTCATCGCTATGTTTGCGCAAATTCGGCAGTTTGGCGCTTTGCGGATACTGGTGAACAACGCAGGTATATTGGATCGGCAATCGGCGTTGGTAAATATGACTGCCGACCGAATGCAACGTATTTTGGCGACCAATGTCATAGGGACACTGTTGTGTTGCCAACAAGCTACTTTACTTATGGGTACCGCGCACGGTGGAAAAGGGGGCGTTATTATCAATGTATCCTCCGGCGCTGCCAGAACCGGCTCGCCAAATGAATATGTCGATTACGCCGCATCGAAAGGAGCCGTTGACAGTTTAACGATTGGTCTGGCGTCGGAATTGGCCGATGAAGGGATTCGGGTCAACGCAGTCAGACCCGGTCTTATTTATACCGATATGCATAAGGATGGCGGGGAACCGGGACGAGTTGACCGGCTGAAACACAACCTTCCTCTCAAGCGTGGCGGCACCGCAGAGGAAGTAGCCGCTGCCATCTGTTTTCTGGCATCAAAGGAGTCAGCTTACACAACCGGAGCGTTTCTGGACGTAACCGGAGGGCGTTAAACAGCCTAATGAGGCAGACTTAGTGCTTGTTTTGCAAGGTATCCAATATTTTTGCGACTGCGTCTGACACGTTAAGCGGCTTGCCAATGTGGCCATTCATACCTGCGGCGTAACATCGCTCTATGTCCTCTGACATGACGTTGGCGGTCATCGCAAGAATAGGGATATTGGCCCATTGTTCGCCCTTTGCCCTGACGCGTCGGGCAACTTCATAACCGTCCATTTCGGGCATTTGAATATCCAATAACACCATATCTATGGTGGAACTGCGTTCTAACACGTTCAATGCATAGGGGCCACTTGGTGCCACAATCACAGTAGCGCCCAGACCAGAGAACGTTTCCTTTGCCACGAGCTGGTTAATTTCATTGTCTTCAACCACCAGAATCGTCAGATTCTCAAGTGGACGTTTTGTTTCAAGGGCATTCGATACGAAGTCGGAAGTCGTTGAGTTTTCGGTTGAAAGTGGTGGTGACATCGGACTGGAAAGCTCATCCGGTGACAAAAACCGGCTTTCATTGGCTAACGGCAGTGGAAGGCGAATGGTGAACGTACTGCCTTTTTCGGGTTGGCTATGCAAGCTAATGTCACCGCCCATCAGTTCAATCAGTTGTTTGGAAATGGCCAATCCCAAACCCGTTCCCCCATATTTCCGTGTGGTTGTTGAGTCTGCTTGCCGAAATGACTCAAACAGGTGTGCTTGGTGATCCTTAGAAATCCCGATACCTGTATCTGACACTGCCACTTGAATTTGCACGGTGGAGTTCGTTACTTTTTTGCATTGAACGTCGATTGTGACACGACCTTGGGCGGTAAATTTAAACGCGTTGCTGCAAAGGTTCAGCATGACCTGTTCCAGTCGCAATGGGTCTCCAATGACTCTATCTGGCATTTTATCAGGCAAGTTGATCTTGAATTCGATATCTTTCTGACCGGCTTGAACGGAAAAAACAGCTTCGATTTTATGCAGTACATCGATTATTGAAAAATCTATATGTTCCACGTCAAGTTTGCCAGATTCGATTTTGGCGTAGTCTAATGTATGACTGATTAACGCTAACAACGTTTCTGACGCCAATTTGGTTTTATGTAGGTAATCGGTTTGTTTCGCGTTAAGAGGCGTTTTCAAGTTGAGATCTGTTAACCCAATAATGGCGTTTAAGGGTGTCCTGAACTCATGACTCATGTTGGCAAGAAAATTTGATTTCGCCACGTTGGCGGATTCTGCGGCTTGTTTAGCAGCGAGTAAATCCTGTGTTTTGCGAGCGACTTCCTTANGAATGTTTTCATAGGTACCGTTAATAATCAGAACCAGAGAATTCAACAACGCCGCAATCAGAAAACCGCTGGTCAGCACAATCCAGCTGGACCAGTCTTTGCCAATGAGCGCAGATTGGTCGCTGATAAAAACGTCCATCTGATACCGGCGACCACCGAGATTGAACTCTTGCCGAAGTGGATCAAATTTATCAACAGGATTTAAATTTGTTTTTATGAGAGGAAGAGTATTGATTGCAGAGGTCGTGTCGGATATTTCTATCCCAAAACCAGATCCTTCCGCCTGATCAACAATATCGCCGACCATGCCTTCTATTAAGAAAACGCCGCTGATATACCCCAAAAAGGATCGAGAGGCGTCTTTTTCACTGAACACAGGCACGTACAGAATGATGCCATTTTGTTCACCTTCACCCTGGACGAGCTTAATTGGGGGTGTCGCAATGCTTCTCTTGCTTTCCCGAGCGCGAACTAACGTGTTCAGGCGATTGGACTCCGCGCCTAAATTTAAACCAAAGGCTCTTTTGTTGGTTTCCAATGGATAGATGTAAAGCACCGGGTAATAAATGGCTCGAGACGGTGCTGGTTGGAGCGAGCCATTAGTATCTGGTTCAGTGAAGGTAAAGTTCTCATAGCCCAAGTCGCGAAAGCGTTGTTCAACTTCAAGCCTTTGATCATCAGTGACGATTTCAGTCCAACCAATGCCCTGAAATGCGTCATCGTCATCAATGAGCGTTTTCGAGAATTGGTTAAAGTCATCCATGGTCACGTTTGTTGAGGATTGAAAGAAACCTCGATAAGCGCGCAGTTTACTTTCCGCGATACTTATTTGTTCGTGAACAGCACCAAAATAGGCAGTCGCATTTTCGTTCAGAGATTCCTGCTGCGCCTGTTGCCTAGCATTTAATGAACCAATAAAAAGCGCAAACGTTGCCGCGAAAATGAACAACGTGGGCATCATCAGCTGTACGTTCTGGCGCAAAGTGGTTGTAGAAGGTTTCTTAAATAAGGTAAGAACCAATGGTGTAAAGACAATGACCCCGATTGTGTCACCTATCCACCAGGTGAGCCATGTAAAACTTACGTTGAATGTCTCGATATAGCCAGCGACCATGAGGCCGCTGGCACCATTGGTTGCCGCAATCAGACACCCAGCAGGACCTATAATGGTAAAAAACAGGATGATGTCTCGAGGTGTATCGAGCTGAGACAAAGAGCCTATCAACCGGAAATAAAGATACCCACCCCAGACGGTTTGCAGCGCCCCCCCCAGACCGATACCCATAGCCAACCAGAACCCGACGGGGTCAACACCATTGTCTAACCATGAAATTATATCTGCGTTAACCAGGAAAGAACCCACGAGGACGCCAACCACCACAGCGGTTCGATTCAACAAGATGTAACAAGCCAGCGCGATGCCAGAAGCTGGCCAGATAGCGCTGGCAAAGCCAGGAGGAATGGCGAGTAACAGACCAAATTTGCCAGCGAGGAAGTAGGCAAACGCTGTGATCAGAACGTGCTTGCTAAATTGGGTCATGTTAACCGATGGATGTGGACTTTTTAAAAGTGTAGATGAGCGTTGAATTAACGCCAGAGTCCGTTCTTGTGACGTACCGGCCAGGCGAACCTAACCGGTATGAGTTTCGTTTCGTAGTTAACTTGTGACGCCAAAAGCGCAATCTTATGCGATCTGAAAGGTTATTCCGCCGCGGCAATCAAGCTCGCATTACCGCCGGCTGCGGTGGTATCGATGCACAGATGGCGTTCCAGTCGATAACGTTCAGCCTGCAGATATTCAGTAACAAATGGAATGAGTTCGCCATCCCGTTTTGCCAATGCGATACGTAACGCCTGACTGTTCCTTGCCTTTGGGTGTGAGATAACCGCGTTAAATCCTTTACAGCCCTCGAGTAACTCGGGGTCGAGTGCACCAAGCAGAACCTGAACCGGCCAATGTTGACGTTCAATCCGTTCGGTTATTGAACTCATTTCAGGGGTAACCAGAATAACTTTGTTACCGGTTGCCAGTCCCATACAGGCCTGCTGGATACCAATGTCTGCAGAATCCGCGATGCACAAAATGATGCCGCGAGACACGCTGGATAATCGATTGAGTTCGCCAGTAGGTCCTGGTAAATCTGTCACTGTTTCATTCGACTCAGGCAACTGCAACCCAAGACTTTTAAACAGGTCTGCAAGTATTACTCTGTCTTCATTACCAGAGGAAATGGGTGCGTGGTCGACCAGTTTGGCAATCGCATCGTCCAATTCGGCTCCACTGATTTGTTTGGCAGGGAGGGCAATATGGTCGATTTCCGTCCACGTCGGTTGAAAAAAACGTTTCACATAGGCTGGCCCTCCCGCTTTGGGACCAGTCCCTGATAATCCTACACCACCAAAGGGTTGTGAACCCACTATGGCACCTATCTGGTTACGATTCACATAGGTATTGCCGACATGTATTTGCGCGGAAACTTCGGCAATGCGGGTATCCATCCGCGAATGTAACCCAAAGGTTAAGCCATAGTTTTTGCGGTTAATGCTCTCAATGACAGCTTCAACCTGGTCTGCTTTGTAGGTGGCGATATGTAAAACCGGCCCGAAGATTTCTTCTTCCAGATCCTCTATGCCCGACACTTTGATAACGGTAGGCGCGACAAACCGCCCATGTTCGGGTGCCGCCAAGCTCTTTAATACCTGTCCTTTATTGGCAAATTTCTGGCAGTGTCGTTCAATTTTTCGTTGGGCCGCTTGATCAATCACCGGACCGATGTCTGTTGCCAGGTACCAGGGGTCGCCTAAAGATAATTCGTCCATGGCGCCGAACAACATGGCTAGAAGATTGTCTGAGATGTCTTCTTGCACATAGAGGATACGAAGCGCAGAGCACCGTTGGCCGGCACTCTGAAACGCAGACGCGACGACGTCCCGGACAACCTGTTCAGGCAACGCGGTGGAGTCAACCAACATGGCGTTCAAGCCGCCGGTTTCCGCAATAAGAGGGGTATGCGGTGCGAGATTTTTTGCCATCGCCCGGTTAATGGTTTGAGCCGTTTGCGTGGAGCCGGTAAAACATACGCCATTAATTCGGGGGTCTGAGGTGAGTCGTGCGCCAACGGTCGCACCTGTCCCCGGAAGCAATTGAATGATTGCTTTGGGTATGCCAGCCTCGTGCATCAACTCGACGGCTCTGGCGGCGATCAACGGAGTTTGCTCCGCCGGCTTGGCCAACACGGCATTTCCGGCAGCGACCGCAGCAAGGATCTGGCCCGTAAAAATGGCTAATGGAAAATTCCAGGGCGAGATACATGTGATGACGCCACGGGATTGCAATTTAGTTAAATGTCCGTTTGCGCTCAGTTGTCGCATTTGTTGAGCATAGTAGCGGGCAAAATCGACTGCTTCGCGCACCTCACCTACGGCGTCAGCCAATGTTTTACCCGCTTCCCGGGTGGCTAGTACAAAGAACTCGGCAGCGTGTTGCTCATATAGGTCGGCGACCTTTTCTAATGCACTGGCACGAGTTTCGACATCGGTAGCGGCCCAGGATGGAAAGTGTTCGACCGCGTCATTAATGGCTTGATCGACATCGGCGTCTGTCGCCCAGGTGACCTGACCCACGATATCGTTTGGGTCTGCCGGATTAATAACAGATTGGTTTTCTTTTCCTGAGTAGCGGGATTGGGACAACATTGGGGTGGCTTGCCAGTGTTGATTCTTCTGCTCAGTCCTTTGTTTTTCGAGGTCGGCCACGACGAGAGGGTCGGTTAAATCCCATCCTTTGGCATTGCGGCGATGGGCACCAAACAAATCTTTTGGTTTCACAATGACCTGGCTTTCTTTCACACCACCCAGACGTTTCACTTCCGCAAAAGGGTCTTTGGCTATTTGTTCGGGTGAAATAGAGGTATCCACAATCTGATTCACAAAAGAACTGTTGGCCCCATTTTCCAATAAACGACGCACCAAATAAGCGAGTAAGTCTTGATGTTGGCCTACCGGTGCGTAAATTCTGCATCGGGTTTCTCCCATGCCATGCACAATATCATGTAACGATTCGCCCATGCCGTGTAAGCGCTGAAATTCGAAGCTGTCGCTGGGTAAACCCTTCGCCAGAGTCATAACCGCGGCAACTGAATAGGCATTGTGTGTCGCAAATTGTGGATAGATCCGATCTGTTTTCGACAACAGGTTTTTGGCACAACACAGAAACGACACATCGGAGTGTACTTTACGGGTATACACCGGAAACCCTTCAAGCCCCAGTGTTTGCGCGCGCTTGATCTCGGCATCCCAATAGGCGCCTTTAACCAGGCGAACCATTATTTTGCGATCCAATTGGTTGGCTAATGCATAAAGCCATTCGATAACAAAGGATGCACGTTGGCCAAAGGCTTGGACCACAACGCCAAACCCTTGCCATCCTTCGAGTTCCGGAGAGCGCAAGACGGATTCAATAATATCCAGAGAGAGATCCAGCCGATCCGCTTCTTCGGCATCTATGTTGAACCCTATATTGGCTTCAGCCGCCATAATGGCCAGGCGACGGGTACGATCAACCAATTCGGTTTGAACCCGTTCTTGCTTGGCGAATTCATATCTTGGGTGCAGGGCGGATAATTTAACTGAAATGCCCGGGTTTTCGGCAACGTGCGCGTGGGTGCACAAGGGTGCCAGTGTCGCAATGGCTTGTTTATAGTCATTAAAATGCTTAAGGGCGTCATGTTCCGTACGTGCTGCTTCCCCGAGCATGTCGTAAGAGTAGGTATAGCCTCGGGCTTCCAGTTTGGCTGCTCGTTTTAAAGCTTCATGGATATCGCGACCCAAGACAAATTGTCGGCCGAGCTCTTTCATGGCTTGCGCTACCGCGACACGAACGACCGGTTCACCAAGTCGTTTAATAACGCCTTTTATGGTTGAATTAAGGCCCGGGTCGGTAGCAGGGGATATCAGCTTTCCTGTTAACATCAATGCCCAGGTGGAACTGTTTACGAGTCCGGACGTTGATTTCCCGATATGATCCCGCCACTGACCAAAGGCGACTTTGTCTTCAATGAGTTTATCAATGGTATGGGCATCCGGTACGCGTAAGAGTGCCTCTGCGAGACACATCAGGGCAACGCCTTCTTTCGTCGACAAACCGTATTCAGCCAGGAAGTTTTCCATGAGTGTTGGCTTGCTGGACGCTCTGACTTGACGCACCAAATCGGCGGCACTGTTCGACGCTTGTGTTCTTTCAGTTTCTGATATCCCCGAGCGGTCAATAAGCTGGGTTAAGGTTGATGATTCATCTGCGAGGTAGTGAGCTCGGATTGCGTTGCGCAGTTTTGTTATTGTCATGTCCATGTTTTCTCTCCGGCGGATGAAAGCCTAAGTTCATCCCATTGTCTTATCATGAGTACTTTTATTGATAATCATTCTACGAAGGAGTTACGGTCATACTTCCCGATTTCAGTAAAAATCTAGTGAAATATAGCGTTTTTAAGTGGCTTTGTAGGAATAATGCTTTGTGTCGCTGGGGAGCTTAAGAGAATTGTTGACGAGGCGATGCGTTGGTCTCACTAAGAAATACCAGCGGCTGACGTTTTATCGTTCATACCGCTGGCGAGTTGAGTTTTTATTTTACTGTTGCAGCTCCTGTTCAACGGAATCAAAGCGTGCATTAATCGACGCAGAAGGTTCTTTGGTGGCTAACGATGCGACAAACACGGCAATCGTCGCGAGAATGACCCCCGGAATGATTTCGTATAAATCAAACCAACCACCTTCCAATTGTTTCCAGATCACCACTGTTAAACCGCCCACGGCAATACCGGCAACAGCACCCCAGCGATTCATCCGTTTCCAATAAAGACTGATGATCAGCGCCGGGCCAAATGCGGCTCCGAAGCCCGCCCACGCATAGGATACAAGCGACAATACGCCGGAGTTCTCATCCAGGGCCAATAAGGTGGCAATCACTGCGATACAGATGACGGCGAGACGTCCAACCTTAACCAGGTGTTCTTGGGTCGCATCTTTCTTAACGATCGCTTTGTAGAAATCTTCGGCTAACACCGACGATGACACCAATAACTGTGAGTCTGCGGTACTCATAATGGCCGCCAAAATCGCCGCGAGTAATACGCCTGCAACGGCAGGGTGGAACAAGGCATCAACCATCACCATAAATACGGTTTCGGTATCGCCCAAGCCTTCTTTGAAATAGGCGATGGCGAACATGCCCACCAGTACCGATCCCAACATTGACATACCGGTCCACAAAACGGCAATACGGCGTGCAGCGGGGACGGCGTCTTTACTGCTGATACCTTTGAAGCGGGCCAGAATGTGAGGTTGTCCAAAGTAACCCAAGCCCCAGCCCAGCAGAGACAGGGTACCAATCAGGGTGATTTGAGTACCGTCTGCTTCAGTAAACATGTTCAGGAATTCAGGATTAATATCAGAGATAGTCTGGAAGGTTTGGCCGATACCACCCAAGTGGGTTAACGCGATGACCGGGACCAGAATTAAGGCACCGACCATCAACAGTCCCTGAATGACATCCGTCCAGGATACAGCCAGATATCCACCAAAAAGCGTGTAGGATATGACGGCCACCGCACCAAAGATAACTGCGAACTGGTAGTCCAATCCGAAAACGGTTTCGAACAATTTACCCCCGGCCACCAAGCCCGAACTGGTATAAAACAGGAAAAAAACCAACACGAAAAACGCTGCAACAACGCGGATTGCATGGCTGTTGTCTTCGAAGCGCTTTTCAAAGAAGGCGGGTAGGGTGAGGGCGTCTTCGGCTTGATAGGAATACACCCGCAGTCGCCGTGCAACAATCAGCCAGTTCAGCCAGGTACCAATCAATAAACCGCCAGCTAGCCAGAATGCATTAAAACCGGCTGCCATGGCGTAGCCCGGCAACCCCAGTAAAAGCCAACCACTCATGTCGGATGCGCCGGCGCTCAGCGCACTGGGAAACGGTCCCAGATTGCGTCCGCCTAAGACGTAATCGGATAAATTTTGCGTGCGCCGATAAGCGACCACACCGATGGCCAGCATGGCCACGAGATAGACAATAAAAGTCAACGTAATCATTTTTTTCCTCTCTTGTTATATTTTTAGTCATCACTTGCGAGCAAGTGTGCGTCGTTCCTGACGGTGGGAAGGTTGTTGAGGCAAAAGAACTTTATTCTTATTTGAATGGTCTCGTAGCGCCTCACCAATAATGCCAAAGAGAACCTGATCAAGGTTAAAACAAAATGCGTGGGCAATTCGCCTAAGATTCTGTCTCTCTTAGGAAATATTCTCATTTTCATATCGTGTAATAGAGATTCCATTTCTTGCGTGATAAAACAGAGTTCGGTGCCCAACTCGGACAAACAGGACCTGTTCAGTGCATTATTTTGGTAATTCTATTCGATACAAATGGCTATCATTTCGTTGACAATAGTCGTTTTGTGCTGTTTTCTGTAAATACTTTAACTTTTTAGCCATGTGAATCCGGATGAGTAGTGATTATGGAACAGTTGGACAAGCTTGATTTGGCCATTTTGCAGGAACTTCAGATCAATGGCCGTATTACCGTAACCGAGCTGGCTTCTCGAGTTGGTCTGTCCAAAACACCCTGCCAAATCCGAATGAGGAAACTTGAAGAACAGGGCTACATATTGGGATATGTGGCGTTGGTGGATCAAAAGAAGATTGGCATTAAGTACGTTGCGTTTGTGCAGGTGTCGTTGTCCGATACAAGAACCAGAGCGCTCAATGCGTTCAACGAAGCGGTTAGAACGGTTCCCGAAATTGAGCAGTGCTACATGATTGCCGCAAGCTTTGATTACCTGCTCAAAGTTAGAACCTCGGATATGGACAATTACCGACGTGTACTGGGTGAAAAAATTTCCTCGTTGCCTTTTGTCACCCAAACCAGCACCTTTGTGGTCATGGAAGAGGTCAAAGATATCGAATCACGCTTTACCCAAGCGCCTGCTAATTAGTCGTTTTTTCTGCAAATTTTTCGACATCAGCCTGAATGCTTTTTCAAGGAACACGCGGTCAAGTATGACGAATCCTTACATCAAGTTAGGCGGGGTTTGGTACTCAAAAAAACATCATACTATGCGGCAGATTATCAAAGAATTTCGCAAGGCAATACCATTTGATGAATTGAATGACGCGCGCATATGATCAGGACTTTGTGTGCGTTGTCCCAAATAACGGTTGGAATATCTGGGGCGTGAGATGGCGCATTTCTTTGTTAAGTCCTTTGCCAAAATAATGTCTATTGCCTGCAGAACTTGTCTCGAAATTTTCGAATTTCTGCACCCGCTGAGCTTGAAGGTAATTATTCAGAGTTGCCAAGGGAAATTGAGTATGGTCAGTTTTTTTAATAGAAGGTGGTTAGCCTACTTTTGGGTGACGGAAGAAAATTCACGATCAGCAACCAGAAATTTTACCGTGTGCTACCGCAAAATTATGTGCCCGGGATCGAATGAACTAAGTGAAATAAATCAGGTTTTACAGGAGGATCAAGCCCTTAACCGCTGAAACAGTTTAAATCGTAACCAATGTTCAGACATTGGCGTTGCGCAGTCGCGTCGCTTTCTTATCAGCCGATTCACCAATGTGTGAGATGCGGTTCCGGCATCGATGAATTCGATATGACATGAAAGTTCACGAAAGGGATTCAAATCCATGGTGCCGATGAAGTCTCCACTTAGAATGACGGGTGTTCCCTGGCTAACACAAATTAAAGCTTCCTGAAGGCAGGCTTGTTTAGCCGTTAACATGTCCTCAAAATCCAATGCGCTGTGGCTGAGGTCATTGCTGTAAAACATGTCAGGATCAATATGCTGGTAGCCCACTTGTTTTAATTGTTGAACGAGTAAGGCTGTTGTTTTCAGTGACGTATGGCCAGTGACGATGATGAGTTCCATAGACGGTGCCCTTAACTTTGCAGTTTTAAAAAAGGAAAAAACATTTTACTGAGCCGACTTTGTCGATGTGACTTCCATTGTTTACTGACCTGTTTTTTCTGTTCAATAAAATTCAGCAGATCACGTGTCGTCAGTTTATCTGCGTCGATCAATTGCACAGTGCAGTTCAGGACTTTAAAACTTCTTAGATCTGCTTCGGCAAAATTGTTTGCGCTGATTACCACGAGTTGATTCTTCAACACCAACTCAAGTGCACGTTTTTTACTCCAGTTTTTCGCCTCTACCAGCCGTTTGGCGCACCGTACAGGATTACCATTGTCGTCCAATAGATACATCTCCGGATCAACATGCTTATAGCCGCACGCGCGAAGTTTACTGGCCAGATATTGGCAGTAAGTGATGTTGCTGCCATTGATGATCAGTAGTTCCATATTCTTTTTTCCTTACCCAAACCATGAACAACATTCTTGACGGTTGCGTGTCGTTGCACAATGGTAGTGGGGTTGAATGCACATTTGTTTCACATTTTGAAAATGATACTGTGTTGATGTTTTTTGAAAGTATAAGCAGCCATAGTGATCACAATGTGCAACAAATGTGAAAGATGTTGGAATCTCTAAGAATGGTGTTATTTCTGCGTATAATGCCGTCATCTGCACAGGCGAGTAACTGATGAAACGGCTTTGGTTTAAAATTTTCTTTGTACTGGTCACTGCGAATGTAGCTTTTGCCATACTGCTGTATTGGGGGTTTACCTGGTCATTTGAACTGGCTTTTACTCGTTATCTGAAAGACCAGGAAGAGAATCATTTTCGCCCTTTGGTTGCTGAACTGGTCAACATCTACGAAGAGCGCGGGAACTGGCGGTGGGTCGTGGAAGAACATCAACTCTGGCAGTCATTAATGCGTGAGTATGTAGTGTCCGAAGGCAATCTGCCCAGACTTGGACCAGCACAGGGTCCTGGTCCCGGTGGTCGGGTACCACCGTTCTTACGCAACCCCGATGCCGGTCCGGAACAAGGCATTCCCGGCATCGTCTCAGGTAATGGTATGAATCCTCATTTGCTGTTATTTGATGCTAATGGCGATGTAGTCATTGGAAATATGACGGATTCAGCCAGAATTTACCGGTTTCCGATTTTGAATAATGGTCAACAGATAGCAACGCTCGGTGTTCGAGCAGACTCTAATCTGCTCGTCGCCATGCAAGCCGTTATTGCAAATCAAAACAATGATCGGTTGGTGTATATCCTGTTGGGCTTACTGGTGTTGTCCAGTATCAGTGCTTTTTTGCTGGCCACCTGGATGACGGCTCGAATATTCCGGATTAAAGAGGGGACCTCTGCGTTGGTTCGAGGGCAGTATGATCATCGAATAGCAGTCCGTGGCAATGATGCACTGTCGGATTTAGCTCATGATTTCAATGGATTGGCGGAAGCGTTGCAACAAAACAGATCCGCGCATCAACGTTGGATTGCCAGTACATCACACGAATTGAGAACACCGGTGACCATATTGCAGGGGCAAATAGACGCCCTGAAGGACGGTATTCGGGCCGCAACGGACGATTATATGGACGGTCTCAGCCATGATATTGAACGTTTAAACCTGCTCATAGATGATCTTCATCAATTGTCCATGTCGGATATAGGCGCTCTGAACTATCAAAAGGATGAACTGGACTTCGCCGAACTGGTGGATGACGAGTTGGCTGCTTATCGGCAAATGTTACCAGACGGATTGCAACTGCACTGGCACTATAATCAAACCCAAACTGCGCTAATACTGGGCGATGGTGGACGGCTTGGTCAGGTGATTAAAAACCTGATGCAAAATTCCATTCGCTATACTGATCTTCCCGGTGCAATCTGGGTAAGCGTATTCACTGAGAAAAAGGACGTTGTTTTCGTCTGGGAAGACTCATCGCCCGGGGTTAATGACGAAGCTTATGACCGCCTGACAGAGCCGCTTTACCGGCTGGATACCTCCAGAAACCGCAAGGTAGGGGGCTCCGGTTTAGGTTTGGCCATTTCAAATGCTATTGTGCAAGCACATGGTGCGACAATGACCGCCACGGCATCAGACAAGGGTGGTTTAAAATGGACGATCCGTTTTGACCGAATCACAGGATAAGAAATAAATGTCACAACATGTTCTGGTCGTTGAAGACGAAGAAAAAATTGCCTTGTTGCATAGAGATTACCTTGCCTCGGCAGGTTTTTCTGTCACCTGTTTTGAGCAAGGTAATGGGGTTATCGATTGGGTTCGGGAGAACAAACCGGATTTGATCGTGCTCGATTTGCTGCTACCGGGCATGGATGGCCATGATATCTGTAAAGGCATACGAGCATTTTCAAATGTTCCCATCATTATGGTTACTGCCAAAGTTGATGAGGTGGATCGCCTGATTGGTTTGGAGCTAGGTGCCGATGATTATATCTGCAAGCCATTCAGCGCTCGTGAAGTTGTGGCGCGAGTGAGAGCCGTATTGCGGCGTCGTGAGCCAACGTTCTTCGAAAAAGCGCAAGCCTTAATCCAGTTCAACGAAGACAATCTGACAGCCAATATTGACGGCCGTTCACTCGAATTGACCTTGGTCGAGTTTCAGCTCTTGACCACGTTGGTGAATAATCCTGGACGGATATATTCCAGAGCTGCGCTGACGCAGTGCATTTACAGTGATCATCGAGTCGTGTCTGAGCGCACGATCGATAGCCACATTAAGAAAATCCGCAAAAAGTTACATCAATTAAGTGATCGGTGTGAATTTATCCATTCGGTGTATGGCGCGGGCTATAAATTTGAGTGTCCGGAACTTGTGTCGGCTTAAGAGACTACAAGGTTGGTAATTTGAGACTTCAACGCTCAGGTCAGCGGATATGTGGTGAACTGAGCCTGGATACTTACTAATGATTAGCGCTGAAAAGCAGTTTCAAACTGCTAAATCTAACATTATCACTATTTCCTGTAATAAAGATTACAGGAAATAAGAACAATGCTGTTTCAGACTGCATAGCGAACCTCTCCGGCTTGTTCTGAGCTCTCTGCAAACTGGACTTGGTTGTGTGCGTCATCGAGCGCAATAAACCACGAGTCTTCGTGCTGGTCTTCCACAACGATAAACAGCCCATCGGCATTCATGACGATGCTGTCCAGGTGTCCTGAGTCCCCGGATCGCCAAAATGTATTGTCGTTCGTAAACTGAACTGGCTGGCCAATACGGTTTCGGTAGTCCTGGAGTGTTGAGTTGGTAATCATGATCAAGCCCTCGCTGATTGATGAACAAGATTTTGCTCAAAGGCCCATTCCGGTACCGTTGCCGGCGTGGCCTCAAGCACTTTAAGAAGCGGGATAACATTCGACTTAGGTACCTTATCTTGGCGCAATGCAATGTTGATATCGTATTCGAGCAAGGCGCGTCGATGCCGGTAGTACGTCGGTTTTGGAAGTATTGATCGCAGATCTTGGCCTTGTTTCCAAAGGATGTAGGTTGAACACAAACCGCGAGGAAGTTTCATTTGCTGTTCATCTGAAAGCTCTATTTGCTCTGGCATCTCAATTCTCCTTACGTACTCTACGTACAGTTCTTTTACCCTGCTTGGGGACATATCGCGGGCCATTTCAATGCACCGCTGTTTCAGTTCTTTGCTTTTCAGTCTCAGTTCGAGTCTCAGTTTTGAGTCAGCCCATTCGGGGATTAGTGTGTTGATCAACGGATCAGGAAGACGATGGTTTTTGGCCTCGATCTCCTCACCCTTGCTGTAAACCTTCAGCGCCCAACGCTGTGATGATTTGCCCCAATACAGCGTACCGCCCTTCATGGCTGGACGACCGTGACGGGTCTTAGATTTGAACTCTGCTGCACGTATCCAGGCGAGAACGTCAGATCGGGAAGGCAGCTCAAATGAGTAATTAATATCAATGGTGGTAATGGGATAAGCGCCCTGCTTTACCAGCTTGAGATCTTCCAGGGTTGGTGTGATATCAAGACTGGCTAACACCTTCAGGTAGGCATCAAGCATCAGCGCAACCAGGTCATCACTGCCAAAGACGTTATGGCCTTGAAGGAACTTAGACGGATTGCCAGAGAACCACAGGGTGTGAGCTCTCCCTTGAGCATCCAAGGCGCCAATACTTCGAACCTGGACACTGGACTCATGAGAGCCCTCAACGCTGACTCGACACTCGGTTCGCCATTCAAGTTCACCGTCTGCAGTGATCTTCATAACTGACCCGGTATTGAGTGGCACATGCGTGCATGGCAGTTCACAACCGACCCAATCAATCATCCTTGAACTCCGAAAAAGTTATCAAAATGAGACAAAAGGCGGGTATTACTAGGCTTTCCGCCTTCCAAAATCGTCAACCTCACAAGTCACCTCTCAAAATCGTGTCAATACGTATAATGTGATATTTATACATACACAATCGTGCAACTGCAAACATAAGGTGTGAAAACGTGATGTTAGAATTACTGAAAATACAGACTGACTGGTGTGATATGGAATTCCATGAACAGCTTCGAACACTTAGAAACGCCAAAGGTGTGACACAACAACAAGCCGCAGACGAGATCGGCATAGCCAAAACAACGTACATTGGATACGAGAAAGGCGACAGAGAGCCGACCCTGTCAGTTCTGAAGAAAATGGCCCAGATGTTTGGCATGACATTGAGTGAGTTGTGTATGGATGCCGACAGCCGGAACGTAGACGAAAATCTGGTGTTGTTGTTCGGTGCGGTTAAGCAGTTCGACCAGGCTGAGATGCAAACCTTCACCGATGTGGTCGAGGCAATGGTGATCAAACACCATGCGAATAGAGCAAAAAGTCTCAGTCAAAAACCGAGCTGAAAACGAAGGTATATAAACGAGCTATACCTTTTTTATAAATTCTATAGAAATACTAACGTGTTTTGCTCAAAAATGAGCAGAGATCCTTGCATTAGTGTGCAAGGATCGGGGGTCCCTCCTGATTTTGGTTGTTCGCTACGCTCACAAACCAAAATCAGGAGTCGGACCACTCCTGACTCTCTGAAAACCCATCTCATGACCTCACCGGCGGTGGGTCAATCAATGCTCCATTACGAAAAAACCAAGGTTAATCAGGCGCGGGTATTTTACGTGGCCTAGCTGGCCTCTCTCCGCGCGCATACAAAACGATCTAGGGTGTGCCCTATGGGGTTGTACATGCCCGGACGCAGAGCGTCCTCACGGGCATTGCAGGAAGGCGCAAGCGCCGCTTTGAGATCTGTTCAGTGACTCCCTTCGGTCGGGGCCATGGCCCCTAGCGCGCGTTGCTTGCAACCAAGCAAGAATGCCATTCTGTATTGTATTTTTGTATCGCGATACAAACTACAAAATACAATACAAAATACAAAAAACAGGTATAAAAAAAGCCCTGCAGTGAGGGCTTATGGGTTGGGTTCGGAGATTAAGACGAATCCAGTGTAAAGGCATTTTTGGGTGTTCGATAGGGGGGATCTATCCCCTGCTCACTCAAGTAGTTTTTGATCAGTCTGCGCACCTGTTGGGACATGGTGACGTCGTTGAGATTGCATAACACCTGGAACACTTCTTTCTGTGTGCGATCCAAGTGCAACTGAAGCATTACTGAATCTTCAATGAGCATGTCGCAACCCGTTGATGATGCGGTCCATATCCCCTGCTGAAACGCTCCTGAACGCTTACGCAATCGATAGTTCTAAAGATTACAGGAGATAGTGACGGGTATGCCAAGACCCTCCTTCAGAACTCTTTATTAAGACCCCTTAAGCGAAACATTCACCGGCGTTTTCGCTAACGCTTTGCAACTCTTTGTTTACCCCCAAACATCTTGCTCCTGCGAAGATCCTATAGTTCATTTGCAACAGCTCCTTTAGACTGACGGGAAATTCTCGGAATCACAGCCTCTATGTTGCCGTTCATTCAAGCGCTCATTCCCATCATCGTGCTCATAGCAATCGGTTACGTTTTAAAACGAGTAACCTTTTTATCGGATGATATTTGGGCAGGCATTGAAAAGCTGACCTATTACGTGATGTTTCCAGCCTTACTGATATACACGCTGGCCCGTCAAGATATTCATGGCACTCCATGGCCTCTGATGTTGTTCGTCACAGGCGTTTCACTGTTGGGTGCCGCTGCGGTGCTAATTGCCTGGTTTCATTGGCGTCACTCAACGTCGGCAACGACATTCACGTCCATCTTTCAAGGAGGCGTTCGGTTTAATACTTATATAGCGCTGTCTGTCTCCGGTGCTTTTTATGGTGAGCAAGGTTTGGCGCTGGCGTCCCTGAGCGCTGGTTTTATGATTGTCGTTATTAATCTTCTGTGTGTCAGCGTGTTTGCCTTATATGGCGATAAACAGCGACCTTCAGCGAAGACCTACTTGAAACAGATTGCTTTCAATCCGCTCATTGTGGGCTGTGCCATTGGCTGGTTCCTGAGTCTCACTGGTATTGGACTGCCAGGGATCAGTGTGGATGTGTTTGAAATAATTGGTCGTGCAGCACTGCCTATCGGGTTACTGGCTGTGGGTGCAGCGCTAAAGCCAAGGTTGATTCCTGGTCATTTAAAGTCGATTACCGTTGCCAGCATCGTGCAGTTTCTGATAAAGCCAGCGCTGGTGTTTTGGTTGGCATCCTTGATTGGTTTGCCCCCATTAGCGTTTGGCGTCATTCTAATTGCTTTCATATCGCCAACCGCCTCCTCTGCCTATATTCTGGCCCGTCAACTGGGCGGTGATCTAGAGACAATGGCGTCGATTATAACCCTGCAAACTATCCTGGCCTTTGGGGTTATGCCTCTGTGGGCTGTATTTCTTGCTTAGACAAATGTGAGGTTGAAAATCGGTCGTGGACTTCTGATGCGCAGTGAATTTCTGAGTCGACCAAATCCAGATCAATAGTTGCGGCAGTTTTGTCTGCGTTGACGAATAAGAGGCTCTATACTGCGCCTAATATTCAATTGCATGGAACTTCAAATGAAAAAAACCTTGATCATATCCGTGGTAGGTAAAGACCAGGATGGTTTCATCAACGCTTTAACCGTGAAAACGAAGGCATTGGGTGGCAAGTGGCTGGCGAATAAATTGGCTCATCTTGACGGCCATATCGCCGGTTTATTGAAAATGGAAATAGACGCGGACCAGATTGATGCGTTTAAAACCATGATGACCGAGTTTGACCATATTGAGGCAACCTATCACGACTCGACAGATTCGGACTACAGTCATGAAACAAGCTCCGTTCAATTGACGATTGAAGGTGAAGATCGCAGTGGGCTGACCAGCGATATTACGCGTTTGTTGTTTGATCAAGATGTAAAAGTTGAACATTTTGAGAGTCAGCGTTATCCGGTTATTGGTCTCGGTACCGGTGTCTTCGAAGCTCATCTGGAAGTGCGCTTACCCGCTTCCGTGACCGTTGATACGTTAAAAGACAGCCTGGAAACTCTGGGTGGCGGTCTGCGAGTTTTTCTCTCTGAAACTGCCTGAAGATTTGCTCCCCTTTTCTGAATATATAAACCTCTAAGCCCCGCCGTCTGGGGCTTTATTATTTCTCATAAAACAGAATCGCTGTGAGCAACGCGCAAATGTGCGAAAACCGCTTACTATTTCAAATTGATATACTGTATCATTTGCGACAATTTATTCTTATGTCTCCTTTTATATGCCGTTCTTTAATGCCAGTTTGCTGACCAGACTTTGTTTCACGGCGGTTTTTATCGCCCTGTTGGGCCTGCTCTTGTGGAGCGTCATTTAGATGCTTGATTTTCATAACCTGACCTTAGGGTATAACCGTCACCCGGCTGTGCATCATTTGACTGCATCGATAAATTCTGGGGATTTTGTGGCGTTAGTCGGTCCAAACGGGGCCGGTAAATCGACGTTGATGAAATCCATTTTGGGTCATGTGTCACCGATGGAAGGTGAGATTCAGTTTCGTGGAATCACCCGGGAAGACGTCAGCTATCTGCCTCAGGCCAGCGCCGTTGATCGTCAGTTTCCATTGACGGTTGAGCAATTTGTCGCCAGCGGGTTATGGCAGGAAAAACGCACTCATAAGGCTTATCGTCAGGCCGATTTTGACACCGTGAAGGATGCCTTGGTGAAAGTCGGTCTGGCCGGATTCGAGAAGCGGACTCTGGATGCCCTCTCCGGTGGGCAGTTTCAACGTTTGTTATTTGCGCGCAAACTGATGCAGCAGGCAAAGTTGTTACTGCTCGATGAGCCATTTACCGGTGTGGATGAACAAACAATTGATGACCTCATGGTCTTACTGACCAAGCTACATGGTCAGGGGGCGACAATCGTGGCGGTCATTCATAACCTGAATCTCGTGCGACGTTATTTCCCGAAGACTTTGTTATTGTCGCGTGAATTAATTGCCATCGGTGAAACCCAAACGGTTCTGTCGCCTGAAAATCTGTTGCGTGCCAGTACCATCGGATTTGGCGATCACGTTCATGCAGAAGTATGCGAGGTGCCTGAGCGTGTTTGATACCCTCATTCAACCGTTTGTTGAGTTCGCATTTATGCGTCGTGCGCTGGTTGGTATGTTCCTGTTGTCGGTTTCAACTGCCCCTGTCGGCGTTTTTTTGATGTTACGGAGAATGAGCTTAACCGGTGATGCCATGTCTCACGCCATTTTGCCCGGAGCTGCAATTGGTTTTCTGTTTGCCGGGCTTTCAGTTACCGCGATGACCATTGGTGGTTTGATCGCAGGCAGCCTGGTGGTCTTGCTTTCCGGCTTTACCGCCCGTAAAACCGGCACCGGTGAAGACAGTAACCTGGCGGCTTATTATCTGACCTCATTAGCCGCAGGGGTAATGATTATTTCTATGAGCGGCAGCAACGTAGATCTCATGCATGTATTGTTCGGTTCTGCGTTGGGTCTGGACAACACTGCCTTGTTTTTACTCTACATCATCAGTGCAATTACGCTGATATGCTTGACACTTATTTATCGTCCGTTGGTCCTGGAATGCGTCGACCCCGATTATCTGAAATCCATCAGCCGATTGGGCTCAGTGGCCCATTATGGATTTCTGATATTGGTCGTGTTGAATCTGGTCAGTGGCTTTCACGCTATGGGAACATTAATGTCTGTCGGGTTGATGGTACTGCCTGCCGCGATTTCTCGGTTTTGGGTGAAGCAGCTTGAACCGATGATTGTACTATCCGTACTGATTGCCTTCAGCGCATGTTTGACCGGTTTGTTACTGTCTTACTACTTCAATATTCCAACCAGTCCGATGATTATCACAACGTTGGGCGCAACCTACTTTCTATCCATTTTTATCGGCTTGAACAACGGCATAGCAACCCGTTTTTTGATGAAAAAACAAAAGCATCTGTCCGCCTGAGTGTCTCGATAACAGCCCCTGCAGGCAACCAGTCTGCAGGGGCTGACAAACCATTATTCACAGATAGTTGAATCGATAATCTTGAATTCAACCCGACGGTTCAGGCTTCGACCTGCTTCTGTCTCATTGGTGGCGCGTGGCTGAGTCTCGCCAAAGCCCTTCGCGATCAAACGCTCTGGTGCTATGCCCTGTTCTTGCAAATACGATTTGATACGATCGGCCCGTCGATTAGACAGGTCTAAGTTGTACTCTTCTGAAGCGGTGCTGTCGGTGTGGGCTTGTATTTCTATGGCAATTGCAGGGTACGCCATCAATTGCTTTGCGGTTTCATTCAGTGCTGTTTCGCTTTGCGGTGTAAGATCAGCGGAATCGACCTGGAATTGAATGGCGTCTATAGCCCCATTGAATATCTGACATGTCTGTTCTGGAACCGGGTCTGGTATTGGTTCTGCTTCAGGTTGAATAACAACAGGGGCTTCCACCGTTTTTGGAATACGATGGGTGTCATGAATGGGGAAATATCGAGCGAGTGAAACGCCGATAAAACTCGCATCGTTGTCGAAACTGTCGTACTCCGCACGTACAAACCAGTTTGGCGCAAAACGCCATTGCAGGCCAACACCAACATTCAATTGAGCAAAGGTTTGTTTTTCATAGCTGATGCGGCTGTCCGAAACCGTGTTGATAATTGAAGACAGCCCAACTCTGGCGAACATATCAATATCATTCTTAGGTCCCCAGAGGTGGAAACTGCCAGAAACGGTGGGGATTTTATAGCTGATTGTTGCATCTGGGATAAGCGCTTCAATACTGGGGTTTGTGTTTCCCAACCCGGCTTCACCGGTATCAACAAACGAAAGTTCACCGCTCCAATGTGGAAATAATCGTTGGCCAATGAAGATTTTGTAACCCCAGTCGCGGTCGTCTTTTACGTACCAACCACCGGATGTACCCTCCGGTGCCACTTCGGTGGAACCCACGCCTGCTCCTGCGTACCAGCCGGATTTAAATTTCAGGTTGCGGCGGTTCAGTTCACCATGAACGTCGGGGTCGTAAAGTTGCCAGACCGTAAGCTCATTCGGTACCACGTAGCGCGCAGCAATAGCTTCATGTGCTTTCACAATGGCAGGACATGCTGCGGCAACAGTTAAAAAAAAACCTTTGGTGCAATGTGGCGCCGGGCGGTTTTGCGCAAAATTAGCAGAACAGGGGTTAACATGAGCCATTCTCCCCCACCACTGCCCACACCAGAGACGGCCGTTTTAAGCCCTTCCATTTTCTGGAGCCGATCATTAATCCCGTCTTTGTCGAAATCGCCATTTTCAATATCGTCGTTAAATCCATCACCGTCGGTATCAACGTCGCGGTAATTATACAGTCCATCACTGTCGGTATCGGTAATGAACAAAGGCGTCCCCGCTGGCTTATCGGCAATCGCTATAACCGGATCGACAACATCAAACAAACCATCTCCGTCTAAATCGACCGTATTATCCAAAATGCCGTTTTGGTCCGCATCAAGGTCGATAAGAGCCTTCCCGATTGGCAGTGATTCAAACAAATCAGTCAGACTATCATTATCGCTGTCCAGATCCAGATAATCGGCGATGCCATCGTTATCTGTATCGACTGGGTTTTGTAAACTGACGACCGTATTGGAATTATCTAGGAAGCCATCCTGATTCGTGTCGTTGGCCAGGCTGCCCTGGTATTCCACGCTGTCTGGGATGCCGTCATTGTCACTGTCTAAATCCAGGAAGTTAGGAATACCGTCGTTATCTGAGTCCAATTCGATGCCACCGGGGGCTTCAAGCACATCGGCTATCCCGTCATTGTCTGAGTCTTGTTCGATTGTAGGCCGGTCATCATTTTCATGCGTTGAAAACAGGCTTTGAGCGCGGAAAAATGCCCATGAGTCTAAACGGGCGTCGCCCTTGTCGACGATCCCAATAATAAGGGTATTTTCTTGATTGGGAATCACCGACGCCTGGCAACGGATCAACTTGGTAAATCCATCCATTTGCGTGGCATAGTTGGCAACAGAACGCTCAAAACGGCCGTCTTCTTCATCCATTCCAGGATCATTGTTAATGTAAAGCTCTGGATTTGAAGATTCACCATGTTCGCTATGGACAGGAGGAAAGTTAGCACGATCGTTAACTGTATTGATGCTAAATATTTGACCATCCGGTGTTTTCGCGCAATTGACCCCATTGACCAACAATTCCAGCTTGTCATTGTATTTGGACTGAACGTACTCGTTATATTCTTCTGAGCCAAAAATGAAATCTAAGGTTAAGGTATTGAAGGTCGGTACAAAGGTAAAACTGAGTTTTGCGGGGTCGTAAACATCTTTGCCGAGGTCGATATCTTCGACCGCGTATTCGTTAAAAACTGTCGTGGTGTTGTCAACTTCATTTTTTTCGCTGACGACGTCGATAACTTTGCCCGTGCTGAGAATGATACCTTCGGTGAATGACGGTCCAAATAACGCACCATAATCACTAAACAGACCAATCTGATCATTTTCGCCGGTGAATTCGACCCCAGTAACAGACAGGCCGGATCCTACAAGGGTGTTGGCAATACCAGTTAACGTGACGTCAACATCATCTTTGATGATGACAATGTCTGCATTGGCTACATTGATACTTGAGAGAACTGAAAGGATTGCAACGGCTGTAACACGGTTGGCAGAAGAGGTACATCGCCCATCCATAGGAAACTTCCACTAAATTAAAAGAAAACGGGGCTCAGGATAAAGCGAATAGGAAAATTCAGCTATGTTCTTTTTAACAAAATGAGACGTAGAGCTCATTAATATTGAGAGCTTTGACGGAAAAATGTAAAAACGCGTCAAATTTAGTATTAAAGAAGTGCTTTCATGCACAAATTTACCGCTGCACGGAAACGAACAGCGGCCTTGTGTTAAGTTGGATTTTATTGCCGATTGCTAAGAGTGAAGCCGGTTGGCACTTCGAAGACACTTGAATGCACGTCTTCTAATGTTGCCGACTTGATTTCATAAACGTATCTGACCAGGGGTTCTTTCTTCCAGTTTTCAAGCAGCTTGTCGCTGCCTTTCTTGGCAAGATTGCCCAGCAATTGCTTGCCTACACCCTCAATGCCATTGGACATGTCCAAACTATTGTTTGCAATAGCGCTCTTCTCTTGCTGACAAGCTTCCGATTTGCGTACCCATTCCAGTTTAATTGAGATGGGATAGCCCTTAATGGTTGCCAGTTTACGCCCGATTTCTCCGTCAAACTGGAATTGTTGGTTGTCCAGATCACCAGTGAATGCCGCTAACGCTTTGTAACCGTTTTCGCCCAGAAGGCCCACCAGTGGATCTGATGCAGCTTTTTTAGCGATTCCGTCTTGAAACTCGCCATGTACCTTCCAGAGCTCATTGAGCTTCTGATTGACATCGGTCGTCCAAAAATCAAAACTGATTTCATTCAGGTCTTTATTTCCGGTTTGGTCCTGATATTCCACACGCCACATAACCGTGTACTGTTGTACATCGAAACCGTTTAGCTTGCGGGTTTGTCCCGTTTTCGTAACGTCAAAATCATTGGCGACCATGTCAACGCGACAACCCAGTTCGTCATAATTCTGGTAATCGTCTTCGGTCTCTGCCCCTTCTTCTTGTTTGAATTGGTCAAAAAACGAGACTTCGGTACATCCGTCCAGTGGGCATTCCGAATATTTTTCGCCTTTATAATTCACTTTATAGGCTTTGTTTAAATCAATTCGAGCTATATCAGCCTCGTCTGAATTTGCCCACCGCATAACAAAGCTGTCGAATTTAATCGTATCGCGAATGGATCGTTTATCGGCTACAGTGTAGACAATTTGATTGCCCGTAAAGTCTGGTAGTATTTGCCCATTGACGCTAAACTCCGCTTTGACTACGGCGCTGTTTACTTTGGGCGAGTTATCGATGGTTTGGCTGGCACAGCCCAGAATGACAACCGTTGACAGTGGCAAAATGATTGAATTTTTCATGCAAAGTCCTTGTTTTTGCAGGGCGTATTAACTTGAACGCCCTAACCTTCAGGGTTTTCCTGTTTTGTTGGAGTGAGAATGTTGTTATATGTTGCTTGCTAAAAAGCTGGCAGAGGTTAGCAAATGCAGAATAGGAAGTATTAGAGCGTCATTTCTAATTTGAGAGGTTGGTCACAATTTGGTGTGACCCACGAGAAACATAAATTACAGGGTTACTTTTCGTTGTTGGTATAAAGCCTTTAGCTCCGCCACCTGTGTTTCAAAACCTAATGTCCGGGGTTTCGATGTTTTAGGGTCTGGATGCAATAATTCAAACTCGCCTGTTTGATTGAACCATTTCATGCCTTCCTGATTGAGCCAATAGTAAATACCCCAATGGGTGAAGTCCCATTCTGCCAAGTAGTCATTAATCTCAAAATCGATGTAGTAGGCAATACCATGTCGGAACACAAAGTTGGTTGGGAAATAATCGATATTAAGGTCTTCGGCGCGCATCACTTCGGATATATGGAAGACATCCAACAGCATGTCCGTAGAAATATCACCACACGCAATGAGATCTGAGGCCAAATCGCCTTCGATGTATTCTTTAATCAGGTATTCTTGTGCTTTATTCACTTCCAACAAACGGGGAATTTGAATATCGAGCTTCTCCAGGCGTTTATAGGCGTTTACCTCCGCACCAAATTTATCATCTCCAAAATCATAAAATTCACTGGGTTCATGATGTATCTTTTTGGCAACGTATTGTCGAGTACCGTCGGTTACCAGGTACGAATACCCTCCCTTGCCTTTGCCAAGTAAACGGACAAAATCCAGAGGTTTATTCTGATATCGAATCGTGTCATTCATGGTTGAGAGTGCTCAAAAAACAGTCGACAAAGCATACGAATAAAAAATTGGAAAACGATGATATAGCGCAAGCTCGTTATTGGACAGAAACAATTCTCGCACTATATCGCATGATAATCGCTTAATTGTGCGTATTGCGTGAATTGTTGCCCATTCCATTGAATCGTGTAATGGGCGCTCTGACGCACCGGCGTTGTTGCCTTCGGCCGGAATAAACCGGTACAGAGTCCACCTTCATGACGCACAGATCGATATAAAATGCCTGAATGCTGTTGTCGGATTTCTCTGGCCAAACGTTGAGGAATGTCGTAACTGTCTGTATGTAAGTCCGGTATGTCGCGTACATCGATAAGTGATTCTGTAAAAGACCCGACATAGGATCGAACTGTTGCATCGGCCTGGTCGGTAAATCCATGTTCAAGCCAAAATTTGCCCGCATGGTATGTCCATTCTGCGATTGCGGTGTGCACGCTGTCTGAGCAGTAATAAACGCCAAAGGTGTCATCATTAAACCGACCTGGCGAAAAATGGCAAAAAGACGCCATAACGGCCCCCCATCCCGGCCCGGATCGAAAATCCTCGGTAGGCAGCCAATATCGCCAATTGGTCAATCGATCGTTTGTTGCACTCTCAAGTTCAGCCAATAGCAGCTGGTCCCGTGCATCGACCGAATCAAACACATTGGTAGGTGGGAAACGGGAATGAATCACCCGGTAATGACGCCATTCCGGCTTGATTAACCTAACCTCTTGCAGCATCGAGATAGCGCCTGACCATGTAGAGAGCGTTCATCGTTCCTTGCTCGAGCAAATACTGTTTGACCGACTTGCCCTGAAAGATCGGGTTGTCATTGGGAACCTGAAACCATTGCCCTGCTATTTCCGGGCGATTGGACGGTGTAACCAATTTATAAGCTTTGTAGATGCCAATGAGCAAGCTCAGACGTTCCATGACATCACGAGACAGATCCACATCTTCACCGGAGAGCGCTTTTTTCTTCCAAGATTGCAAAGTGCGCTTGGCGACACCGCCCAATAACTCACATTGTTCATCAACCGACAGATTCCATTCATGACTGTGTCGCATGGTTTCGAACCAGCGTAAAGCTGCCGCTGCGTGGCGATCGGACTGTAGGACATTAAAGACCTGTCCGTCCGGTGACCATTGGGTTTGAGGGTATCTTGCCTGTGTACTCACCATAACCTTGACTCAATCGTATGTGATTAATGCCATTTTAGCGCAATATTGCGCGATTTCTACAAGAATATGCAATTCGGCTTATTTGGAGCGCAATGCCTCATAATAATGTTGGCGACACATCGATACATAGCGTTCGTTTCCGCCAATCTGGACTTGTGCGCCTTCAGCCAAGGCATTGCCATGTTCATCCATTCTGACCACCATGATCGCTTTGCGGCCGCAGTGGCAAACTGTTTTCAGTTCAGTCAACTTGTCTGCAATGGCCAACAACCGTTCTGAGCCGGAGAATAGCTCTCCCTGAAAATCAGTGCGTATACCGTAGCAAAGTACCGGCACATTTTTTTCGTCAACAATGACGGCCAGGTCATCTACTTGTTTGCGGGTCAGAAATTGAGCTTCGTCGATCAGAATGCAATGAACATCGGGGGATTGTTCAAACCATGTGATCAGATCGGTATCTTCGTTAAAGGTATCCGCGAGCTTTTCCAGGCCGATACGAGACGCGATACGACCCTCACCGAAGCGATTATCCAACTGTGCGGTTAACAGCCGGGTTTTCATGCCCCGCTCATGGTAGTTGTAATCCGATTGCAACAATGCGGTTGATTTGCCTGCATTCATTGCTGAGTAATAAAAGTATAGTTGGGCCATAAGATCTTCACTTCGGTTTTCATTTGTCGGTTGGTCAGGAATAATACCGGGCTAAAATGAAAAGCCACAATGGTAAACAACCGAATGAAGATAATTTCTTTTAATATCAACGGTATCCGCGCAAGACTTCATCAATTGGAAGAGATCAAAGCGACACACAACCCGGATATTCTCGGGTTGCAGGAAATCAAAGTTCACAGTGATCTTTACCCTCATGCCGACGTCAGCTCAGCATCCGGCTTGGTGTCTCAGGTATTTGGACAGAAGGCGCATCATGGAGTGGCTACCTTAACCCGTTCTCCGGTTGCCCATGAATGTGGCTTCCCCGATGATTCAGAAGATGACCAACGGCGCGTTATTATTACCCGGCATCCGACGACAGATGGCCGTGAACTGGTGGTCATCAACGGATATTTTCCACAAGGAGAAAGCAATAAACACGAAACAAAGTGGCCCGCGAAACGAAAATTTTATGCGGATTTGTTCCGTTGGTTGACGGATAATGCTTCTCCATCGGATTTAATTGTCGTATTGGGTGACTTTAATATTGCCCCTGTCGACGAGGACATCGGTATTGGTGAAAAGAATGCTAAGCGTTGGCTGAAAGAGGGAAAATCGGCCTTTTTGCCAGAAGAACGTGAGTGGTTTGAGAAAATTCGGGGTTGGGGGCTGACCGATTCCTATCGCCACCTATACCCGGACACAAATGATCGATTCAGTTGGTTTGATTACCGTTCCAAAGGGTTTGACGATGAACCCAAGCGCGGACTGAGAATCGATCACCTGATGGTTTCAGCACCTTTGATTCCTTTAATCAAAGATACCGGCATCGACTATCATATCCGCGGCATGGATAGACCCAGTGACCACGCACCTGCCTGGCTAGACCTCGATTTAGATCTGCTCTAACGCATCAATCAGCGCCCTCTTAATAACGCCCTGGGGCGCTGATTATCTCATACGGTGTAACACCTGATTCTGCCAAATACACTGAAATGCCAGCCCTTTGTCCCCCAAAGTCAAAGATGAACGCGATGGCAACGTATTTTTGATATAGACATCGTCGTCGAAGGTCAGCCCGTAACCCATGGGAAATAATGCGTTTGATCTATTAGCGGGTGCGCCACTGCAATCTCCTCGAGGCCAATTAACCGGTAAAGTCCCCTTGATTG
>JBNKNI010000034.1:0-67981 GCA_050293765.1 Reinekea sp. | reverse complement strand
GTCGCCCGAAAAGGAGGAATTGTCATGTTTTTCTCGATTGAACGCCGTTGCCAACCGCACTCCGGTGCGCCACCGCCAAATCCCCTTATCTGACTAAACAGACATTCTTTCTCACAAACGGAGACTCTTATGCTGAGCGTTAAAAACCTGACGCGTCGGTACGGTCGCTTTTGCGCCGTCGATAACGTGTCTTTTGAGATACCCACCGGAGAAATCGTTGGTTTGCTGGGTCACAATGGGGCCGGTAAAACCACCATTATGAAAATTATTTCCGGTTTTATGGAGGCCGACAACGGGTCGGT
Organism: Reinekea sp.; assembly: GCA_050293765.1. Classification (GTDB taxonomy): domain Bacteria; phylum Pseudomonadota; class Gammaproteobacteria; order Pseudomonadales; family Natronospirillaceae; genus Reinekea. Next base: position 67,679 of record JBNKNI010000034.1, on the reverse strand, counting down.
CACCGTGAATAATTTATCCGTGCAGGACAATCTGAAAGCTGTGCAACGTCATATTGGGTATCTGCCAGAAAGCTTGCCCGTGTACCCGGAGATGACCGTCGCCGACTATCTGGATTACGCAGCAGACCTTAAAGGCTTGCGCGGTTCTTCAAAGACCAGCGAGATTAAACGGGTCGTTGCCGCAACCGATTTATCGTCAAAGTTCCTGGCGCCAATCGGCACACTATCCCGAGGTTTCAAGCAGCGGGTTGGGGTTGCTCAGGCGGTACTGGGTAACCCCAGGTTGTTGATATTGGATGAGCCCACCAATGGTCTGGACCCAGAGCAGACTGCGCAGATGCGGCAGTTAATCCGCGATGTGGCCAAAGACGCGACCGTTATTCTATCGACCCATATTATGCAGGAAGTGGAAGCGCTCTGTTCCCGCGTACTGATTCTGCGCAGCGGAAAGTTGGTCATAAACAAGACACTGGCCGAGTTGCAACAATCGTCAACTATTGATGTGCTGACGTCACTGAAGGCGAATAAAACAGCATTGTTTCAGGCGATACCCGGCGTTACGTCGGTCGAGTGTTTAACCGCACCGGAAGGTCAGCCACAGCACTTCCGCATTACCGTCGCCAGCGCTGAACAATTAAATGACATCTGCGCCGCCGTTGCGGCAAAAGTCAGCACGGAAAAGGCCAGTTTGTATCGCTTAACCCCGGCCGTCATGGATATGGAAAAACTGTTTCATGAAGCCACTCAGGAAGAGGAGGTGAGTCATGCAGCCTGATGCTACGTTCTTGGTGTCCGTCCGCCGTATCGCTCGGAAAGAGTGGTCCGTCTTTTTCCAATCCACCATTGCCTATCTTTTTCTGGCGGTATTTTCCGGTGTCAGCCTGTTTGTGTTTTTCTGGGGGGAGGCATTCTATGCGCGTAATGTGGCCGACGTCGCACCGTTATTTAAATGGATGCCCATCCTGTTTATCTTTCTGTGTTCAGCATTAACCATGCGCACCTGGAGCGAAGAGCGCCGCAGCGGAACGCTGGAGCATGTGCTGACCCAACCGATTCCCTTATGGCATTTTGTATTGGGGAAATTCATAGGTGGGTTGGTGGTCGTGGCTGTTGCGCTGGTTATTACGTTGCCTATCCCGATCAGCGTCTGGATCATGGCCGGGTTGGATTGGGGGCCGGTTGTCGCGGGTTACTTGGCCTCGCTGTTGTTGGGGGCTGCCTATCTGGCTATCGGACAATTTGCATCGGCACGTTCTGATAATCCGATTGTTGCGCTGCTGCTGTCGGTTGCCATCGGCAGTTTGTTTTATGTGGTCGGCGCATCGCAGTTCACGGCATTTTTCGGTCAGACGGTGGCGGACTTCCTGGCGGGACTATCCACCGGTGCCCGTTTCGAAGACATCACCCGCGGCGTAATAGACTTGCGCGACTTCTATTATTTTATCAGTTTAGCGGCCGTGTTCCTGGTGGCTACCGTGTTTAGTTTGGAACGGGAGCGCTGGATAAGCGACGCCACAGAACCGCGTCACGTGCATTGGCGTTGGGCAACAACCTTGTTGATCGGTAATCTACTCGTCGCGAATCTGTGGCTGGGATATTTTACCTTTGCACGGATCGACACCACCGCCGGCCAGCAATACAGTTTGACCGACACCACAAAATCCTACCTGAACCGGTTGCAGGAACCGTTGTTGATTCGTGGTTATTTCAGCGACAAAACCCATCCACTGTTAGCCCCACTGGTGCCCCAGCTCAGTAACCTGCTTGCGGAATATGACGTTGCCAGTCGTTTGGTCAATATTGATATCGTTGACCCCCAACGAGAACCGGAGTTGGAGCAGGAGGCGCGGGAAAAATACGGTATTCAAGCGGTCCCTTTCCAACTGGCTGACCGGTATCAGTCGTCAATTGTGTCTTCCTATTTCAATGTACTGGTGCAGTATGGTGACGAATACGATGTACTCGACTTCGAAGACCTGATTGATGTACGTAATGCACCAAATGGCGATATCGATGTGCAATTGCGCAACGCTGAATTTGATATCACCAAGTCGATAAAAACGGTGATCCAACGTTTTCAGAGCGCCGGTAATATATTCGATACCATCAAACAACCCATTCACTTCACCGCTTATGTGTCAGCAGATGCTCGGTTGCCTGAAACGCTGGTCACGTTTAAAAACGAGTTAAACACGGTATTGGACAGCGTAAAAGCCAAGGCCAATAGCCAGTTTACGTTTGAACTGATTGACCCGGACGCCAACGGCGGTGCTGTCGCGGAAGAACTCGCAACCAACTATGGTTTCCAGCCCATGGCCACCAGTCTGCTCAGCGATCAAACATTTTACTTTTATATGGTCATGGGCACGCAGGATCAAAAAGTGCAAATTCCGTTAGGTGATTTGCAGGCGTCAACTCTGCAGAAGAATATCGACTCGGGCTTGCAGCGTTTCTCCGATGGATTTACCAAAACCATTGCGCTGGTAGCCCCAGAACAGGACTACGCTGCGATGAGTCAGGGTTTGGCCGTCGGCAAACCTGCTTTTCAGCAGCTGGAAAATTGGTTGGGTAACGAATGGCAAGTGATCCATGAAGATCTGTCTGATGGCCAAGTCAGTGGCAACGCGGACGCGTTGTTGGTGTTGGCCCCTGAAGGTTTAAACGAAAACGCCCGTTTTGCTATTGACCAATACCTGATGCAGGGCGGTACCGTATTATTGGGTACATCACCGTACAATGCCACCCTGCAAAACCGAAACCTTGTTGCGCAACGATACGACAGTGGACTCACCGACTGGCTGGCGCATATGGGCGTACAGATAGAAGACAGCCTGGTGATGGATCGTCAAAGTGGCGCATTCCCCGTGCCGGTCACACGCAATATTGGTGGTTTGCGGGTGCAGGAAATGCAAATGCTGCCCTATCCCTATTTTCTGGATGTTCGAGGTGACAGCCTGAATCAAACTCACCCTGTTTTAGCGGGGCTGCCACAATTGAACATGTCCTGGGCATCGCCGATTAAACTGGATGAAGCGCTTGGGGATCACCTGAAAATAAGCCGATTGGTCACATCGTCAGATCAGGCACAATTGTCTCAATCGCTGACCATTACGCCGACGGGACAAACCGATATGGTGCGGGCGGTGCAACCCACTGGTGAGCACTATCTGCTAGCCGCTGCATTGGAAGGTGAGTTTACCTCTTACTATGCCGACAAAGACCAGCCGACCATATCGCTCGGCAGTGATGACGCTGTCTTCGATGTGACGCAGGTTATTGGCAAATCGCCTGCCAGTGCGCGCCTGATTGTGTTTGCATCCAATACGTTCCTGAGTGATCAGGTCTTGCAACTGGCCGCCGCTGTAAACCGCAGTGCTATGGCCAATAACCTGTCGATGATGAGTAATCTTGTCGATTGGTCAGTGGAAGATGCCGGATTGATGAACATTCGCACTCGGGGCGCTTACAGCCAAACGCTGCCACCCATGACCGAAACCACGCAACGTATCTGGGAATACGGTAACTACCTGATGTCTGTACTGTTGATTCTGATGACCGGATTCCTGGCGTATCGGTCGCGGCGTAAAGCCCAACAACATTGGTATTCCTTTTTGGCGGAAACAAAAGGAGAGATCGCATGAACATCAAAAAACGCTGGCTCAGTGCCGCGCTGGCGCTGCAGGTAAGTGTCGCGGCGCTACTGGTCTGGACCGTCAATGTACCGGTGTCGCATTCGCCATCTGAGTGGATGACTGGTAATGCACAAACCGTCGACCGGCTTGAGCTGGCCGACGCAGAGCAAAGTATTGCACTGGTTAAGCGAAACAACCGCTGGTGGATAGACACCGACACAGCGTTGCCAGCCGATTCCGACAAAGTTCAGCGGGTACTGGATGAGCTGGGCCAGCTGAAACCGGGCTATCCCGTAGTCACCCGGGCAACAAGCCACGCCCGGTTTGAGGTCGCCGACGACGCCTATTACCGAAAAGTCACCTGGTATCAGGGTAACGAGGCTTTGGATACCTTGTTTGTCGGCACCACCCCGGCCATGCGCCAAGCGCATGTCCGGCACGCCGGCTCGGACGATGTGTATGCGCTTGAGCTAAACCGGTTTGATCTGGACACAAGTGTAAACGGCTGGCTGCAAAAGTCGCTGTTGCAAACGTCTGGATTGACGGCGTTGCAGCACGACGATTGGAAAGCTGAGAAATCGGAAGAGGGCTGGGTGTTGACCACTCAGGAGGGTGAGCAGATCACCAGCGACGCCGTGCTGGCCGATATCGATCGTGCCGTGAGTCTGCTGAACGGGTTAGATGTCATCGGCGTGAAAGATGGTGTGTCGACCACAGACTTAAGCCCGGTTGAAACTTTAACGGCGCAGGGTGACAAGCCGTGGCGCTATGCATTTTACGACCTGGACGGCGAAAAGTTGGTTACGCGGGATGACATTGACGCGGTGTTCCGGCTGCGTACAGCGGATTTTGACACGCTGGCTGCGCTGAATTTTTCCGCGGTCCAGCTGACATCGCATGACTCCGCCACCGAGTCGCCACAGGACGGTGAAAGCTAACGTATAAAACTTAGAAAAAGCCCTGACACGCTCAGGGCTTTTTTGTCAGTGCTGAACTCGATCCGGAAAAACGGCTTTCCCAAGGCAAGTGGCGATGCCGGGAAATTCCGCAGCCAGTTCGTCGAATGGAAACTGATTTGCCCGTTTAGCTGAGGCCAGAAACCCGAACGCGTTTTCGCCCATCGACAGGAAGTAGCGCCGATTGAGCCCCCTTCTTCGCCATACGTCCGGGAAGCAGGCGGCCAGGAAAAGTGCGGTATCGCCTAAGGTGCGGATAAGTGCATCCCGCTCGCGTTCTGACCCTGCCGCCAAAGCATCGCGGTATAAAAAGGCGAGGGTGGGTAACGACCGTTGTTGACCTTGCTGAATGAACAGTTGATCGCTGTTTAAGTAGCGCAGCGCCAGATGCGCTACGTACACCTGTGTTTCCTCGCGAATGCTCAGCGGGTATTCGGCCAGGGCATCTTGCAGTGAATTGAATAGATATTCCGTTAAGTTCTGATCAGATAATTCGGTTAAAGTCATCTTGCATATCTCATGAACCCAAACTTTCTTGGCAACAAAATTTTTACATTTTTTAAATCTTGAAATCAATTTTTACTGTCCCTATTTACGCGATCGGTAACCATTGAGTTCACCAAAACCGGTGGTGTCTTCGCACAAAGCGCCACGTGTTTATTTGTTTTGATAAGAGCCTGCTCAGACAAAGTGGAGTCGTCGGGCTCAAGGTGTTCAATCATTTTTTGGAGAAAAGCAAAATGGCTTTAAAACCACTACATGATCGACTGGTTGTTCGCCAAATTGAGGCAGAAACCACAACCGCCGGTGGCATTGTTATTCCTGACAAAGCCACGGAAAAACCAACGCAGGGAGAAGTACTTGCTGTCGGCCCTGGTCAGGTCACCGATAACGGACAGGTTCGTCCTTTAGATGTGAAACCCGGGGATCGCGTGCTCTATAACCAATACGCCGGTAACAAGGTTAAGCATGAAGGCGAGGAACTGTTGATCCTCAAAGAGAGTGACGTGTTAGCGATTGTGGAAACCACACAGAAACAGGAGAAAGCAGCATGAGTGCGAAAGAGTTAATGTTTGCCGATGACGCCCGTCATAAAATTCTGACGGGTGTGAATATTCTGGCGGATGCCGTAAAAGCAACTTTAGGTCCAAAAGGTCGCAATGTGATTCTGGACAAAAGCTTTGGTGCCCCACGCGTTACCAAAGACGGTGTTTCGGTCGCCAAAGAAATTGAACTGCAGGACAAATTCCAAAACATGGGCGCGCAAATGGTGAAAGAAGTATCGTCCAAAACCGCCGATGTCGCCGGTGACGGTACCACCACCGCCACGGTGTTAGCGCAAGCGCTCATGCGTGAAGGTCATAAAGCCATTGCCGCGGGTATGAACCCGATGGATTTAAAGCGCGGTGTCGATGCTGTGGTGAAAGCCGCCGTCGATGAACTGCACGCCCTTGCCAAACCCTGCGATGACAATAAGTCCATTGGTCAGGTAGCGACAGTGTCCGCGAACTGGAATACCGATATCGGCGATATCATTGCACAGGCCATGGAAAAAGTTGGTCGTGATGGGGTGATCACTGTCGAGGAAGGTAAATCGCTGCAAAACGAGCTGGATGTTGTGGAAGGTATGCAGTTTGACCGGGGTTACCTGTCACCTTACTTCATCAACAACCAGGAAAAAATGCAGGTAGAATTGGACAACCCCAGCCTGTTGTTGGTGGACAAGAAAATCAGCACGGTTCGCGAGTTGATCAGCATTTTGGAAGCGACCGCCAAAGACGGAAAACCTCTGGTGTTAATCGCCGAAGACATTGAAGGCGAAGCTTTATCGACGCTGGTGGTGAACCAGTTGCGCGGTATCATTAAAGTGGCCGCAGTAAAAGCGCCGGGCTTTGGTGATCGCCGTAAAGCCATGCTGCAAGACATAGCGACTCTGACCGGCGCAACCGTTATCAACGAAGAGGTTGGTCTGTCTCTGGAAAGCGCTGAATTGACGCATCTCGGTTCGGCCAAACGCGTGGTCATTGGTAAAGACTTTACCACCATCGTCGACGGTGCCGGCGATAAGGCAGACATCGACGCTCGTGTCGCGCAAATCCGTAAGGAAATTGAACAGTCCACCTCGGATTACGACAAAGAAAAACTGCAGGAGCGCGTGGCCAAACTAGCGGGCGGTGTTGCCGTGATCAAAGTAGGCGCCGCAACAGAAGTTGAAATGAAAGAGCGTAAAGACTTGGTCGATGACGCCTTTCATGCCACCCGTGCAGCCGTCGAAGAAGGCATTGTACCAGGCGGTGGTGTAGCGTTGGTCCGTATCGCCGATAAGGTTAAGCAGGCTGATTTGAAACTGGCCAATGAAGACCAAAAAGTTGGTGCACGCATTGCCTTGCGCGCGATGGAAGAGCCGTTCCGTCAAATTGTTGATAACGCCGGTGTTGAACCCAGTGTGGTGTTGGAAGCCGTACGCAACGGCAAAGATGCCTACGGCTATAATGCGCAAACAGAAGAGTACGGCGACATGCTGGAAATGGGCATTATCGACCCGGCCAAAGTTACCCGCTCTGCACTGCAGAATGCGTGTTCCATTGCGGGCCTTTTGCTAACCACCGAAGTTATGGTGGCCGATGCGCCGAAACCCGAGTCTAAAACGCCAGCCATGCCAGACGCCGGCATGTACTGATACCCACACAAAAAGACCCCGGACAAACCGGGGTCTTCTTTTTTAGTCCGCCACACTCCATTGCCGAATGTGTGTGATTTCATCGCTGCTGCATCCAATAGAGGCCAGAAACTCCGCGTGGGCATCGGGTTCCATGCGCTCAAACTGTCGATGCCAGTTATGCATCTGTTCGTCGCTGAGACCAGCGGCTTTCATAATCTCCGTCCATTTTTCTTTGGTTACCATGTCTTGTTCCTCGCGTTGATAATCCAGCAATCCAATAATGACTTGCTGTTGTTGTCTTAAGCTTTGTATCTCGGTGTCCAGCCGTTGCAGATGCTGCGCCAGGATGTGATCTCGTTCCGAATTGTTGTTCAGCAATTGACGAATATCCTCAACACTCAGTCCCATTGCGCGGAAACTGGCGACCCGTTGCAGGCGCAGCAGAGCCGCCTCATCGTAATAACGATATCCGTTTTCTGCCCGCTGGCTGGCCGCCAACAGACCCTGTTTTTCGTAATACAGCAACGTGGTTCGGGACAGGTTTAACGCTTTAGCCAATTGACCGATGGTCAACATATCGGGTTCCTCAGAATTCACAAACGGGCTTGGTCACCGCAAGAACAGGGTAAAGTCGTCTATTATAGACAAGTCAAGCCAGCCTTTTCAGAAAACGACGTTCGGTGTTACATTGCCAGGTTAAAAAAGAGAGAGGAAAACAGATGAATAACCGTGGCCCTGCATTAGGGCAATTGGCGCTAACCGTCAGTGACGTAACCAAAGCACTGCGTTTCTACCAGGACATTATTGGCCTGACCTTTCTGTTCTCACCGGCAGAAAATCTCGCGTTTCTGCAAAGTGGTGATACTCGCATTATGTTGACAACCCCACAGGGCGCTGGAGAAGTCGGTAAGAACTCCATTTGCTATTTTGCAGTACCGCACGTGGAAGCTTTTTATGCACACGCGGTAGAGAAGGGAGCAATGGGAGAGCGGCCACCCGCACTCGCCGCGCAAATGCCTGACCACGAATTGTGGATTGGTTTCTTAAAAGACCCGGACGGAAACCTGGTTGGGGTGATGGAAGAAAAGCGGTTTGAATGATCCGCTTTACCTTGCCTGTGTTTATTTTTATGCCCGACCAAACATGGGAGCATGTTCGAATGTTGACATTGCCTATGACGGCCACAACATGTCATTCGAAACGGGTGTTTCTTTATATAGCAGGGTGTTTGAATTAAATGATTTCTTTCCTGACCTGTTCAAACTTTTTACCGTCATTAAGGCAAGAGTCTCTTTAGTGGTGGTATGTTTAAGCCATATCTATCGCTCACAGAAAAAATCATACTTTGTTTAGCGCTCGGGTATAAACATCTGAATGTTCAGGCGCACTAGATATCGTCCCTGCTAGCTCGACTAGCAGGGCTGACCATTCAGCGCAGAGTTGATAATATAAGTTACCCACTCGCCCTGTTTTCTACCATCGTCGAAAGCTGTGTACCCATTCGCTTTGTATCGAAAATTCGTTTTCCAACCGGAATCGACTTTTTTGCACTGCAAGTAACTTACGGCGGTCTGCGTTCTGGGGTCATCCAATAGCTGAGCGTTGCTGGCAAATCTAATCAGCTCAACAATATTCAAGTGATAGGACTCGGGAAACGAAATATCCAATATGTGTGACGTGATGGGCTCAGTTTTGCTTAATCGATTCACAAGATGGTGTTCAAGCAAATACTCTTTGCCTTGTTCCAGTTTGTTTAATACGTCCCGGTCGTCGGTGTATTTCCAGTAATTGAATAGAGCGATTGCAGATTTCGCGACACCTATATAGCAGGGCGAGCTGTTAAAACAGCCTCCAAACCTATCGAACCGGAAACCTGGTATAGATACCGGTAACCCCCGCTCCATGGGTTGGTAAGTGATAATCCACTCAACACCATTTTTGACGTGTTCTTCATTGGCTAAGCCAAGTCTGCACATCGCCGAGACCAGCATCGCGTTGTAACAGGGTAAGAAGTACTTCTCATCGCCACTTAACGAGAACCCAAAGGGGGTTGCCAGCTTTTTGAAGACCCGGTCAATGAGCTTGTGGGTGTAATTGAGGTGCTGAGTATAAGGTATCTCGCTTAACGCGATAAGTTTCCAAATGTAGAACAGCGCATCATCTTTCCAATCTCGTGTCAGTTTCTTAACCAACTCCGATTGTTCAAGCAAGTGGATCGCCTCACTTCGCGAGATCGAATTACCCTTATCTTTGCCGATTTTTAACTGCAAGGCCGTATCCATACATCACCTCCGCTAAAAAATTAGTAAGTTGGCCAAATTAAGAATAGAAGACTGACGGATCTTATTCACGCGTACCATCATTTGATCTGATAGATTGTTGCTACATATCAATTGGTTATTTGAAATGCGGTGAGGTAGATCTATTTATGGGATCTGAACAGTTTGGCATTCATTAGTTGGGTAAACAGGAAGTGTCGCTACTCGCTACAGAACGACACTTTAGTCATAAATGGTGAATAACACTTTTTCAGAGTTAAATATAAAATGAATCAAGTTTTACGGAGATTGCATTCGGTATATCGAAAAGCCGATTCCGTATGCGTGTGCATTATCGGGTTAGATTCCGCGTGACCAAACTTTGTTTGTTAGTTGCGTACCAAATTTTCTTCAAAATCTTTGTTCAAGTATCCGTATCCTGGAATTTCTATTCTTTGTTTTTTCAATCCAAATACTTCCAAGGACTCAGCATATATTGGGAATGAAAGATCTTCTAACTCTTGAACATTAGGCTCTACAATGCCAAACCAAAAATTAATCGCCTTTTTGCCTAAATACATGCAAGGCTGCAAAAGACTGAGTTCGGACTCTCCATGGTAGAAGAAACCCATAAATTCGTTGCCTAGGGAGTCTGTGAAATCAGCTTTAACCACCAACATATATTCTTGGCCACTTATAATTGCCTCATTGGCCGGTTTTACGGTAGCTTCATCATATTCACCTTCCTCAATCATCGGAAAGTACCAGGCCTGATACTTTTCCAGATCGTCTAGAGTCAATTCATATACTTGCTTGTGCATAAAATTTTTTCTACAACTAACGACTAGTTTAGCGGTGAGCGACGAAGGCGCGAATTCTAGGCCCGCCGCGAAGCGGTGAATTCTGGGGCCTTGTAGCTACAGTGAATTGTTAATGGTCTGCCTGACGAAAGACTTACTTCCGTAATACTCGCCGTCTTTAAATAACAACAGAGTATCATTGACTCCGATTGCTTTAGTGTCTGAGCCCCACTCGGTATAAGGCTGACCAACCTCAACTATTACTACGCCAGTACCAAACTTAGACTTGGCAATATCATAGATATTCTCGAAAGACATATCCGCATCTGTACCGATAAATATTTGCTCAATATCTGAGGTGCTTATGAACTGATTTACAAGCGCATCTTTCCAGTATTTACCCCAGAAAAAAAGGCCTACATTACCAACTAGTGAAACTAATAGCAGAACATAAATAAGGTACTTAGTTCGATTTCTATTCATTTGACCATTAACGCCGTTATAACCGGCCGAAACGAAGCAACGCAGTGGAGGTCGGGTTGATGACCTTGTTAGGCATCATTTCCAAATTTGCCACCATTTTTTCGTTTGCGGGCCTACCAAAGCAACGGCGGTATCATAATATATTGGATATGAGTGAAACGACGCGGCACTGCAAACTAACAAGCCTTTTGGCCCGCTAGTTTTAAGCAAAATTTCTATAACCGCTTTGCCAGACATTAAGGCGTTTATACCCGCACCATATTTTTCTTCAAATACTTCTGGATCTGCACAAACTTTAATTAATGCATTTCCTTCCGGATCATTTACTAGCGCCATTGTAACATTACCGCCAGTAACTACGTGCTGGGTTCCGGGCTCTAAGTCTGGCAAGTTTTCTAAAATTAATCCAACATCAGATTCAAGAAACTCACGATAGAACTCTTCTATTGTTTCGTCTGGTGCTTCTTCTATTAATTTAGAAATGTAATCTGATAACGGAGTTCTTCTCATGCTTGCTTTGTTGCCTAACGTTTCTGTAACCGGCAAAATTGAACGCCAGTGAAATTTTGTCCAAGACCAGCTTGCGAAGCAAGGCTTTCTGGCCTGAGGTTCACAGGCTTGTTAAATGCCTTTTCTACCAAGCTCAACAAACCATCTACTAATTCTTTTTTTAGCATACGATGCTACTTCCTGATTGGAATGAAGACTAAGAAGTTTAAGACTTTCCTTGGATTCAGGGGTTCCAATATCGGCTAATGCCCATATGCATTTTCTAGCTAAAGGGAACTCACTATCAGAAATGTAGTAACTATATTTCTTAGTAGCAGTCTCATGCAAAACATCAATTGAAACCGGGTCTTTTAGCTCCTGCAAGGCATTCACAATATCTTCATGGCGAAAGTGATCTGTCTTTCTCAGCAAGTCCAATAAAATGGGTAGATATTCACGTTTCATACCGCCATTCCAAGCAGCATTAATCGCATCTTCCACATCATCTGGATTTTGAGAATTTTTTGCGTTTTCAAGTTGCATCAATACTGATTCAGACATCACTTTTGCATTTAACAGCTTATTCTATCGCCGCAGCGGTTTTTTATGGTTTCGGCATATGTAGATATATCCTCTACTGCCAAAACCTCGTTTATCGCCGCTCATACTGGTCATTTCGGCAAATGTTGTCAATTCTATTTATTCGGATAAAAACCGCTGCGCTTTTTCTATTTGATTAGTGCCGCTGCTGTTAAGCCCATACAAGATGGGTTCACGTTTTGTCGCTGTTTGTTCTCCATAGAACGACAGCTAACTTTTACCGCTGCGGCGGTACTATTAGGTTTTCACCGGAAATATGCCGATTCTTTGGTTTAGATATGTGATCAAGCTAACGCACGTAGCTCTCAAATTCTAAGAGTGTGTATGCATAACCGATTGGTGTAATGGAAGGTTGTACTGTAAAAGTTGTTGTAGAAACCACTAATGCTGCCAGAGTTCACATCACCTCAAATGATTCAGATTTTTTTGATCGTTTACGGTTGTTTATTTGCGCCAGAGGGCTCGCGTACGCAACTGAAAAAACTTATTTGGAGTGGATTAGGCGTTTCATTAAATCCGGTAAGTACACTTCATCCGGACAAATGCACTTGTCGGATGTAGATTTAGGCCATGAGTCCATTGAAACCACACAGATTTATACGCATGTGGTTGGTTTGCACGAACGGGGCATTGTAAGCCCGGCTGATTTGCCCGGGCGTATCGTGTAAGGTTAGCCGCAATTCATTTGACAGACAGGGTTAAGCCATGCCACAAGAGATCGTCCACTTTGCTCTGGTCGTAGACGATTACGACGATGCCATCAACTTTTACGTGAATGTACTGGGGTTTGATCTGCTTGAAGACACCTACCAACCTGAACAAGACAAACGCTGGGTGGTGGTGGCGCCCAAGGGGTCTAAAGGCGTTAGCGTTCTGCTGGCCCGGGCGTCAAACGAAAAGCAAGCGGGCTATGTGGGAGATCAAACTGGTGGTCGTGTGTCATTTTTCTTGAATACCGATGATTTCTGGCGAGACTATCAACATTACCGCGCGCAAGGCGTTCGTTTTGTTCGCGATCCGGTACAAGCTGACTACGGCACGGTGGCTGTATTTTTGGACCTTTATGGCAACCGGTGGGACCTTTTACAGCTCAATGCCGAGCACCCCATTTATCAACGGATTCAACCCTAACGCCCAATCATGGCCGTTCGGTAACTTGGCTGTGTCTTCACGCAATGTTCTCAACAGGTTGCCGGGTCGCTCTGGCGCGGCACTCTCCTGTCGATTGGTTAAAGCTATCGCGAGTATCGATATTAATAATTATTGGTAATCGTCGATCACTGCTATAACTATCAGCACTTGGTTAATCTTCCGGTCGGTAGCGATCGCAAGATACATAGCCAACCACTTTGTGTTGCATCGTCTCGCTGTGGCTGCGCTTGAATTATTTGGTTTGAGTGCCCTGTCGTAACCACCTCGCGAGATGTAACCACTAAACCGAATAATCCTAACCCTCAATTGGAGGATGCAATGAGCGATACACGTAACGCAAGCAACGCCAATAAATGCCCGGTTATGCATGGATCACGCACAAAAATGGGCAATGCCGGTACGGCGAATACCGACTGGTGGCCGAATCAATTGAATCTGAAAATACTGCATCAGAATCCGGCGACGATGAACCCGCTGGGAGACGATTTTAACTACGCCGAGGCATTCAAAACGCTCGACCTGCAAGCGGTGAAAGACGATCTGACCGCCTTGATGACAGACTCTCAGGATTGGTGGCCAGCCGACTATGGGCACTACGGACCGTTTTTTATTCGCATGGCCTGGCACAGTGCCGGAACCTACCGCATGGGTGATGGTCGAGGTGGTGCCGGGAGTGGTATGCAACGTTTTGCGCCATTAAACAGCTGGCCAGATAACGGAAACCTCGACAAAGCCCGCCGCCTGTTGTGGCCGATCAAACAGAAGTACGGCAATAAGTTGTCCTGGGCGGACCTGATGATTCTGACCGGTAATGTGGCACTGGAATCGATGGGGTTCAAAACGTTCGGTTTTGCTGGTGGCCGCGCTGATGTGTGGGAGCCGGAAGAAGATGTGTACTGGGGTGCCGAAGACGAATGGTTGGCAACCAGCGACAAAAAGAACAGCCGCTACAGTGGCGAGCGTGATCTCGAAAATCCGCTAGCCGCCGTTCAAATGGGTCTTATTTATGTGAACCCGGAAGGACCGGATGGCAACCCAGACCCGAAAGCGTCGGCAAAAGATATTCGTGAAACCTTCGCCCGCATGGCGATGAACGATTACGAAACCGTTGCACTCACCGCCGGCGGTCATACCTTCGGTAAGACGCATGGTGCGGGAGATCCTGCCAATGTCGGGCCAGAGCCAGAAGCGGCACCCATTGAAGCCATGGGTTTGGGCTGGTTGAATAAAATGGGCACGGGCAAAGGTGCGGATACCATTACCAGCGGCCTGGAAGGCGCATGGACCAGTACGCCCACACAATGGGACATGAGCTACTTCGACATTCTGTTGGGTTATGACTGGGAGCTCACCAAGAGCCCAGCCGGTGCCCAGCAATGGGTAGCAAAAGATCCGGCAGAAGAACACCGGGTGCCAGATGCGCATATCCCAGGTAAGACGCATGCGCCGATCATGTCGACAGCCGACATGGCCATGCGAGAAGACCCGGAGTATCGTAAAATTTCTGAGCACTTTCACAAAAACCCAGAAGAATTTGCCGATGCGTTTGCCAAAGCTTGGTTTAAATTGACGCACCGGGATATGGGCCCTGTGTCCCGCTATCTGGGACCTGAAGTACCCAAAGAAACGCTCATCTGGCAAGACCCATTACCGCCAGTTGACTATGACCTGGTTACAGAGGCCGACGTGGCCAAGCTAAAAGCAAACATCGCCGCATCGGGTTTAACGGTATCTGAGTTAGTCAGCACGGCGTGGGCTTCCGCGTCTACATTCCGGGGTTCGGACATGCGCGGCGGTGCGAATGGCGCTCGCATCCGTTTGGCACCGCAAAAAGATTGGGAAGCCAACCAGCCCGAGCAATTAAGCAAAGTATTGGGCGTGTTGGAAGGCATACAAACTCAATTCAACGCGGGCAGTGGCAAGACCAAAGTCTCGTTGGCGGATTTGATTGTATTGGCTGGCGGTGTCGGTATTGAGTTAGCCGCGAAACAGTCGGGCCGTGAATTGACAGTGCCATTTACGCCAGGCCGTACCGATGCAACCGCAGAGCAAACCGATGTTGAATCATTTGAAGTGTTGCGACCCGAGGCCGATGGCTTCCGGAATTACCGACGCACCAAGTTCACCGTGTCGGATGAAGAAATGCTCGTCGACAAAGCGCAATTGTTAAAGTTAACCGTACCGGAAATGTCGGTGTTGGTGGCGGGTATGCGTGTGTTGGGTACAAACGTGGGGCATACTCAACACGGTGTGTTTACCGACAAACCGCAAACCTTAACGAATGATTTCTTTGTGAATGTGTTGGACATTAACACCTCATGGTTCGCGAAAGCGGATGAAGAAGATATCTTTGAAGGGCGGGACAGTAAAACCGGAAAAATCAAATGGACGGCCACCCGTGTTGATTTGATTTTTGGTTCCAATTCACAGTTGCGTGCGGTAGCTGAAGCCTATGCTCAGGACGATGCGAAAGACAGGTTCGTCAGCGATTTTGTAAAAGCCTGGACCAAAGTGATGAATGCGGATCGGTTTGATTTGGTGTAAACGCCCATTGCATGACTTGCTAATTTGGAATAGGGGATGACAGTTTTGTCATCCCTTTTTTTTGCTCGGTTCTCACGCGATGCGTATTGTGTATTTCTTGCCTTAAAAGACCAGTCAGATCCCACGATTCGTTTATAGTTCTTAACGAAAGAATTTTTCGGAGGCTTTTTTCCAAGGGGCAGTCCGAATGGTATTTACTTAAGGGCATCTCTAAAAAGTCCGTCGATCTCTGCGCGTGTGCTAACAACGTGCAAAACAAGGCAAACACTGCAGGGAATGACGAGTCCTTTTCAAAGTGTTTAACGACGTGTTGTGCGTTGTTAGCCCGCGCCCTGCGGGGAGTTAAGAACGAACTTATGGCATTGTTGAAAATTCTTAACTTAGCCCGCTAGGTTTGCAAATTTTCGCCTCGCCCGACCCGTCGGACCGCTAATCCCGTTCTTAAATCCAGAGTCAGATGGACTTTCTAGAGATGCCCTTAAGCCAGTACCATCCGGTATAACCGCGCTCGCGATAACAGCTGCACAACGTTAGTCGAGGTTACTCTTTATTGGCCTGGCCGAAGCTGTCCATCGAAAAGGCATCGTGTTTGTCGATAGAGGTATCCTGGCGGTCGAGCAGGCCCACATCCAACACCGGTGATGCGTCGATATGTTGCGCATCCATCATGTAAG
This sequence comes from Reinekea sp., assembly GCA_050293765.1. GTDB lineage: Bacteria > Pseudomonadota > Gammaproteobacteria > Pseudomonadales > Natronospirillaceae > Reinekea. The sequence goes on along the minus strand of JBNKNI010000034.1, from coordinate 51,429 downwards.
CGATACGTTGCAGGGATGCGATAATCATGGTCTGTTCCCATTCCTGTAAATCCGCAAACTGGCGTGCAAATTGATCCTGCAATGGGATCGGCGCTGACTTCAGTACTTCATGTCCGTTATCCGTTAATAAGGCAAACACCTTGCGCTTATCGGTGGTGGATCGCTCACGCACGACCAGCTCGCGTTTTTCAAGACGGTCGATAATGGTCGTGACCGTCGCTTGGCTTAAATTCATGATGCTGGCCAGTTCACCAATGGTCATCTCGCCTTTATTGCGGATGGTCTGCAACAGCAATATCTGCGGTGCTGTCAGGCCGGTAGTCTTAGCCAGATGTTTGGAGTGCAGATCGGTGGCCCGAATTACCCGACGTAACGAAACCAGTACTTCTTCAATTTTTTCCACAGGAAGCTCGTCAAAATCTTTAGATGTCAAAGTAAAAGTATACATCAGTACCCCAAAAAACCCGATTAAAAGCCGCCAATGGCCGTATATCGATAGATTACGTTACAAAATAGCACAGCGACTGCGACTGGAAAATAATTTTATTTAGTGTACTATGCATATCCAAATTGAGGAATTGCTCAATAAATGAGCTATAAAGCCATATTTTTGGTGAAATATTCAAAATTTAGACATGTTTCACAAAAATATTGCTTAGTCTTCTAAAGTATTGACTTAAATTTAAAAACGGGAGAGAGCGTGATCGATTTACAGGTTCCTGAGTTATCGGATGGGTATGAGGTCTATCGGCTGATTCAGCGCTGCCCACCACTGGATGTGAATTCGGCCTATTGCAACCTGCTGCAGTGCGGTCATTTTGCGCAGACGTCTGTCATAGCCAAGTCCGGTGGTCAGGTCGTGGGGTTTATCAGTGGCTATGTACAGCCAGAACAGCCCGATACGTTGTTTGTCTGGCAGGTTGCTATTGATGATTCCGCTCGCGGGCAGGGGTTGGCCACACAGATGCTGGAACACTTGCTGGCGCGGCCGAATCTGACCGGCATTCAATACCTGGAAACCACCATCACTGACGATAACCAGGCTTCCTGGGCGTTGTTTACCCGATTTGCAGAACGCAGGCAGGTCGAGCTGTCACGGTCTGCATACCTCGACACCATGACTCATTTTAATGGCGAACATGACAGTGAACGTCTTGTCCGCATTGGTCCTTTTAATCAATAAGCTGGAGTAATCCATGAAAATTTTTGACGAAATTGAATCGGAAGTGCAATCGTACGCGCGATCATTCCCACGTATTTTTAACCGCGCTAAAAATGAATTTCTGTACGACGAAGACGGCAACGAGTACCTGGATTTCCTCGCCGGTGCCGGCACGCTGAACTACGGTCACAACAACGATAAATTCAAGCAACGCTTGCTCGACTATGTCATGGCCGATGGCGTGACTCACGGTCTGGATCTACACACCAAAGCCAAAGGTGAATTTCTGGAAGCCTTTAACGAACGCATTCTGAAGCCCCGTCATCTGGATTTCGTCATGCAGTTCACCGGTCCTACCGGCACCAACGCGGTTGAAGCTGCGCTTAAGTTGGCACGTAATATTACGGGTCGTGAAAACATTATTTCGTTTACCAATGGTTTCCACGGAGTGAGTCTGGGTTCATTGGCCACCACCGGCAACTCGCATCACCGGGGTGCTGCGGGTGTGAGCCTGAATGGCAGCAGCCGTATGCCGTATGACGGCTACCTGGGTGATGACGTCGACACCACCGCGTATCTCGACAAAGTCTTATGCGATTCCAGTAGCGGTATTGATAAACCCGCTGCGGTGATTGTTGAAACGGTACAGGGTGAAGGGGGCATTAATGCCGCCAGCATCGAATGGCTGCAACAATTGGAACGCGTCTGCCGCAAGCACGATGTGTTGTTGATCGTTGATGACATTCAGGCGGGCTGTGGCCGCACCGGGACCTTCTTCAGCTTTGAAGAGTCTGGCATCAAACCCGATATTATTACGCTGTCCAAATCTTTGGGGGGTTACGGTTTGCCGTTCGCAGTGGTCTTGATCAAACCGGAACTCGACCAGTGGAAGCCCGGCGAACATAACGGTACGTTCCGGGGTAATAATTTTGCCTTTGTGACCGCCAAAGCAGCGCTCGATGAATACTGGGCCGATGATACCTTTGCCAAAGATGTGCAACGTAAAGGTCGCTATGTTACCAAGCGGCTGACACAAATGGCTGAAGACTATGGCGATGGCAATTTCACAACTCGCGGTCGCGGCATGTTCCAGGGTATTAACTGTGTGAATGGTGAGCTCGCGTCAAAAATTACCCGTAAGTGTTTTGCCAATGGTTTGATTATTGAAACCAGTGGTGCAGATGATCAGGTGGTGAAGATTCTCTGCCCGCTGGTTATCTCTGACCATAATCTGAAAAAAGGGTTGGATATTCTGGAAGCGGCCATTCGTGATGTCTGTGCGAAAGAAGATGAAATTCCAGAACAGACGGATTATTTCGATAACGTTCAGCTGAACGAACCTGAAGAAACCAAAGCCGCCAGTTAACTTTTTTTGAGCGCGCACGTGTCGACTCCTCTCTCACGGGCGTGCCTTTTTATGGAGAAAAATATGATTGTCAGAACCATGGACCAAGCTCAGGCCGATGGCCGTAAAATCGTTTCACCCGATGGCAACTGGGACAGTACCCGTCTGCTGTTGAAAGACGATAACATGGGTTTTTCATTTCATATCACGACGATTTATACCGGTGCCGATTTCCAGATGCATTATCAGAACCATTTGGAGTCAGTCTATTGCATCAGCGGCGAAGGCGAAGTTGAAACCCTGGCCGACGGTAAAAAATACCCGATCCAACCGGGCACGATTTACATCTTGGATAAGCACGACAAACACATCTTGCGTGCGTTTAAAGAAATGAAGATGGCCTGTGTGTTTAATCCACCGTTAAACGGTAAGGAAGTCCACAACGCCGAAGGTGCATACGAACTCGACGCAGAAACGATCAGCTAAGGTAGCGACATGAACGCCAATGTAGGCGCCGATGTTGACCTGTATCCATCCCGTCACGGCGCAGACTGTGGAATTCAGTCGCGCTATGACCCGATCGTCTATGGCGAGCCGGATGACGACGGGGTGTTGACTCAGACTCAGTTGGAGCGCTACCAACAGCAAGGTTATCTGGTGCTGGATAACCTGTTCAATAACGCTGAAATCGAACACCTCATCGACGAAGTGTCGCTGTGGCAGCAAGCCTTTCGCAACAGCGAAAACGACAACGTATCGATCGATGAGCACGGCGATATTCGGTCTTTTTATGGCATCCATGCGCAGCATGCTCTTTATAGTGCGCTGTCCAAAGACACCCGGCTGGTGTCAATCGCTCAACAGGTGTTGGCGGATGATGTGTATCTGCATCAGTCACGGTTGACATTTAAAGCGCCCTTTGTCGGCCAAAGTTCATTCTGGCATTCCGATTTTGAAACCTGGCATGTGGAAGATGGTCTGCCCCGTATGCGGACCCTGTCTTTAGCGCTTGTGTTGACCGAAAACCAACTGACGAATGCACCAATTATGGTGCTGCCAGGGTCGCATAAATCTTTTGTCAGTTGTCCGGGCGAGACACCGGAAAACAATTATTTACTCACCATGCGCGAACAGCATGCGGGTTTGCCGCGTCAAGATGACATTCAGATTCTGGCAGACATTAATGGCGTAGATGCGATCTCGGCAAAGAAAGGCAGCGTTATTTTGTACGACTGCAATCTGATGCACGGTTCCAGTAATAACCTGTCACCGCTGCCCAGACGCAATGCCGTGTTTGTTTATAACGCAATATCGAACCGGCCCCGTGCACCTTTTTCGGGGATGCCGGCACGGCCTGAATTCATGGCGACGCGTCGTCTGATTCAGCCCATTCGCGCGCAACATCAACAGTTACATTTTTAAATCAGGGGAAACCATGCACACGATAGAAAAAATTGGCGGTACCTCCATGAGCGACTACGAGTCGGTTCGGGATAACATAGTGTTTAAACCGGCGTTGGCCGACAACCTGTATCAGCGGGTGTTCGTGGTCAGTGCCTATGGTGGCATTACCGACAAACTACTGGAAAGCAAAAAGAACGGCCAGCCGGGCGTCTACAAATTATTTGCCAGCAGTATGCAGGATGACAGCTGGAACGATGCACTGTCCGCGCTGAAACTCGATATGTATCACATCAACGAGGATTTGTTTGGCAGCGACAGCCGAGCGCTGGAAGAGGCGAATCGTTTTATCAATGACCGCATGATCGACGCCCAGAAATGCTTGCTCGATTTACAGAGCCTGTGTCGCCACGGCCACTTTGCGCTGGACGCGCATCTGGCGACGGTGCGTGAAATGCTCGCCAGTTTGGGCGAAGCACACAGCGCCTGGAATACCGCTCGGCTGTTGCAGAGAGATGGTGTGAACGCCTGTTTTGTGGATCTGACCGGTTGGCGCTCGAAGACGCACATGTCACTGGATGATCGCATTCAGCAAGCCTTTGCCGAGATCGACCTGAGTAATCAATTGCCTATCGTGACCGGTTATGCGCACAGTGCCGACGGTCTTATGCTGTCATTTAACCGAGGCTACAGTGAAATGACCTTCTCGCGCCTGGCGGTATTAACTGGCGCAACCGAAGCCGTGATCCACAAAGAATTTCACCTTTCCAGTGCGGATCCTCGTTTGGTTGGTGAGAACAATGCCGTACCCATTGGGCGCACCAACTATGATGTGGCCGATCAATTAGCAAATCTGGGTATGGAAGCGATTCACCCGAAGGCTGCCAAAGGATTACGTCAGAATAATATTCCGCTGCGGGTGAAAAACACCTTTGAACCGGAACACACTGGTACGTTGATCACCGGTGACTATGTCAGCGATTCCCCGCGGGTTGAAATTATTGCCGGTACTAAAGGCATATACGCGCTTGAGTTGTTCGATCAGGATATGGCCGGTTTATTTCATATCTACGATCCGAAAATTGTGGGCATTATTAAACGGTACAAAGCGCATATTGTGTCGAAAGACATTAATGCCAATACCGTGACGCATTATCTGAGTACTAACCTGAAGACCATTCGCCGGATTCGAACCGAATTGGAAAATGCGTTTCCGGAAGCCGAAGTGGACCAGACCAAGGTCGCCATTGTGTCAGCCATCGGCAGTGATCTGAAAATCAACGGATTGCTGGCACAGACGGCGCAAGCAATCTCGGACGCTGGAATCGGAATTCTTTCCGTGCACCAGTGCATGCGTCAGGTCGACGTGCAGTTTGTCGTGCACGAAACCGATTACGCCAATGCCGTGAAAGCATTGCATAAATCGCTGGTGGAAGTTCATGATCACGGACGTGCTATATGCTTGGCGTCGTAAGGTACCTCCTGTTCATCGCCTGCCTGTGGCCGCTTGGGTTGCTGGCAGCCGATGAAGATCAGGGCACTTCAGCTGACGATGTTGCTATGCCGACTGACGCCGCACTGGAACAGACCGTCAATGCACTTGAGGAACCGTTGTACAACGCATTCGTCGAGCGCTACGTACTCGATGAATTGAAGCAGTTGCGGACGGACCTTGGAAATCAGCGGGCGGATATTATCCAGCAGATTCTCGACCGCGAACATAAGTCCGTCGACCGGGCGGTCTCTTACGCGACCGATACCGTAACCTACTTCTTTTACCTTGTGGCTGCCGCCAGTTCGATTCTGGTCATCGTCGGCTGGACCTCAATCCGCGACATCAAAGAGCGGGTGCATTCTTTCGCCAATGAGGAAATCGCCAAACTGATTACCGAATATGAAAGCCGTTTGGCCAACATTGAGAAACAGTTGCGTCTGAAAACGCAGGACATTGAGGAGAACCGGGAAGCACTGGAACAAACCAAGGAAATTCAGTCGCTGTGGTTGCGCGCCCAACAGGAAAACAACCCGTCGTCGAAAATCCAGATTTACGACCAGATCCTCAAGCAGAGCCCGGAAGACAGCGAAGCACTGACCTACAAAGCGGACGCCGTGCTGGAGCTGAACGAGTCGCAATGGGCGGTGAACCTGTGCAACCAGGCCTTGATGATCAACCCTGAAAACGCGCATGCCTATTATCAACTGGCCTGTGCCTATTGCACCATGGGGTATTTTGAAGACGCGCTGAAAAACGTTGAACAGTCGATACACCGTAACGAAACCTATCGTGATGACATCATGTCCGAAGTGATGCTCGAACCGCTGCGGGAGCTCAACGAGTTTCAGTCGCTGTTCGTGGGCGACCGGCCACAGTAAACCGAGAACGCCGTGTTAACGCCCGAGCATCCTGCTCGGGCTTTTTGCCTTCCAGTAACACACAGGCAGAGCTCGGGTTTCGAGACCCTCCTGATTTGCCTTATCAATACTCATTCCCATTTAGCGCTTGCGTTTAACCATTTGATGCATAAAATACTTCAATCATTGAACTATTTAAGGGCTGAATCAATGACAGAGCCGTCAATTGAGCAGGCAATGCAGTTTGAACAGGCGTTCCGGCATGTCCATATCGGCATCCGCAAAGGCATGATCAAACAGGTGAAAGATGAATTGGGCATCGAATTTACGGATTTTCCGGTGCTCTACCTCATCAAAAAGGGGTTTACCTCACCCAGCGCCATTAAGGATCGCATGCAGATGTCGGCATCAATGGTCTCGCATATGGTCGACCGAAGCCTGAAAGCCGAATTGATCAACCGTGAGCTGGACCCTAAGGACAGTCGACGCTTTCTATTGTCGCTGACCGATAAAGGCGAACGGTTGATCAAACGGATGAACGAACACTACATGCTGCGCATTCAGAGCGCGGGTATGTCGGGTGAAGAATTAGAGCAGTTGAGCAAACAACTGACCAAATTGGCTCGCGCGTTTGGCGCGACGGAGGAGTGTGAATGATAGACGAACATGAAGGGTTGAAGATCAGTCCGGAACAACGCCGGGCCAGTGTCATCGGCGTGATGCTGGCGTTGTTTATGTCGGCGTTGGATCAGACGATTGTCAGTACCGCAACGCCGATGATCATCCGTGATCTGGTGTTCCCTGCCAACTGGATTACCTGGTTAACCACTTCGTATCTGGTGACCTCAACGGCGTTATTGCCGATCTGGGGCAAACTGTCCGATCTCTACGGTCGGCGCCGGTCGTTAGAAGTGGGCCTGGTAATTTTTATCGGCGCGAGTCTGTGGTGTGGTTTGTCGCAGTCGCCCATGGCCTTGATTTTGGCGCGCGCATTGCAGGGCGTCGGTTCAGCGGCGATTTTTGCCAATGCCTTTGCCGTGGTTGGTGATCTGTTCGAACCTCGCGACCGGCCCAAAATGCAAGGCCTGTTTGGCGCCATGTTTGGTCTCAGCTCGGTCTTCGGCCCCTGGATTGGCGGACTGTTAACGGACTACTTGAGCTGGCATTGGGTGTTTTTTGTGAATCTGCCTATCGGTATTGTCGCCCTGACATTCATCGGTCGTAAAATGCCGTTGTTGCAGCACACCACCGGTAAACATATCGACTATCTCGGCGCAGCGTTGTTGCTGTTGTTTGTGGTGCCGCTGTTGCTGGCATTGTCACTGGCCCCCAACACCTTCGCCTGGACCAGCAAAGAAGTGCTGGGCATGTTCGCGCTCTCGGCCATCGCTGCCGCGTTCTTTATTCGTCATGAGTTAAACGATACCGATGCCATTATCGATTTGCGCCTGTTTGCCAAGCCTGCCTTTGGCATTACCGCGTTGGCGTCATTCTTATTGGGTGCCGCATTTCTCAGCTCAATCGTTTTCATTCCACTGTTTATGGTGAACGTGCTGGGTGTCAGTGCCACCAGTTCCGGCGCCACTCTGACGCCGCTAACACTGGGCATCGTCGCCGGTAACATTGTGTCTGGTCAATTGGTCAGCCGTATTGGTTCGTATCGACCCGTGTTGATTCCCGCGCTGGTCATGTTAATCGCGGGATTTGTCTGGATGGCGATGGGCCTGACCGCCGATCTCCCTCAGTGGTTGATGATTGTGAAACTGGTTATCCTCGGTATCGGCCTGGGTCCGAGTATTCCGCTGTTCACGCAGATGATGATCAATGCTGCACCGCGCAATAAAATGGGTGTCGCCTCCAGTACCGCCACCTTTGTACGTCAGATGGGCAGCAGCGTGGGTGTCGCTGTGTTGGGGACGGTATTCAGCGCCACGTTGACGGCCAATATGCAAAACGATCTGTTGCCGACCATTCCAAACCAGTTTGCGCAGGTTTTTGCCGCACCGTCGAATGGCGGTGAAGGTAGCATGGGAGCCACCATCGATTTTGACGAATTGAAGGTGAAGGTCGCGCACGATATCGATGCCGTTTTATTGCAATTGGAGCAAGCAAAAACCGGTGACGCTTCCGGGTTAGAACAGGTCTGGCAACAATCCGCCATGACCGCTTCTTTACCACTACCGCAAAGCAATGAACAGGTCGTGCGTGTGAGTAAGCAATTGACGGCGCAACGAGAGTTTGTGCTGAAACAGTTGGATATTGTGCACCGCACATTCCAGGAAGTCTGGGCTGATGCCATTCAGCATATTTTTTACGCGGGTTTGATTATCGTGATTCTGGGCTTCGTGGTGACCTTGTTCATCCCCGAGGTGCCATTGCCACCAAAACGCACGGCCGCGCCAGTAGCGGAATGACCCTGAGCCCGGACATTTCAGTATAGATGGAGAGCTGCGGGAAATTAGCTTAAACCGTTTGTCCGCCGAGCCTTAGTTGTTCTAAGGCTTGCGGGCTAACGGTAACGGCATATTTTTCGCGGAGTCGATCGCGAAGGTCGGACTCAGAGTGATCTCAAAGTCCGGGTTTTTCAACGTTAGTCAGAAGTTGTTTTCCGGTTTTACCATCCGTTTTAACACATCCGTTTTAAGCACAAATTGCTGATACAGAGCACCGGCAATATGCAGAAATAAAAAGGCTAACAGTAAGCCTTTGCCAAACTCATGACCTTTCGCCGCTAATTCGACTTGACCAAACCAGGCCACGGAGCCGGAAACAGGCATGACCAGTAAAATGGTGTAGAGCATAAAGTGCGTGAGTTTTGCGATGATTTTCAGTACCGCATTTTCCGCCTGCGGTGGCGGTGGTACTTTCTGTTTTAGGCGCACGCTCAGGCGGACAGCGGCCATGACAAAGATCAGTAGCCCCAGCACAACATGCGATTGCCCCCAGATCACATCAAGTATACTGGGTTCTTCACCGCGCTGAATTAACCTGCCCAGGTTGTGTACGCCATCATGAAAAATGAATTGCACGAGAACCATGACTGCGAGTAACCAGTGCAGACGAATTTGTGTACTTGAATAACCAGTTTTCGACATGATAGTTTCCTTGTTTGAAAAACGCCTTGCGTGGGTTATGGCAATTTACGAAAGCCTTCGTTGAGAATGCGCACTTCGCGTTGCGGAAATGGGAACTCGAAGCCTTCCCGTTTCATCATTTGCCAGATGCTGTAAAGAAGATCGCCGCCGACCCGATGCTCACCGTCGTCGATCGCTTCCATCCAGAATTCCAGGTGCAACTGGATGCCGTTGTCACCAAAACCGGCGATTTCAACATCGGGTTGCTCTTCGAACGTATAGGCTTCACCGGCCAGAACTTTCGGGTGTGCCGCCAGCAGTTCCTTGATCAAGGGAAACAGCCGATCCAGATCGGTCGAATACGCCACTTCGTAGTCGATGGCGTAGCGTTGTTTGGCGTTTTTGTGCGTCCAATTGGTGAAGGTCTGGCTGAAAAATACATCGTTGGGCACTACGATATCTTTGCCATCGAATGTTTCCAGCGTAATAGCCCGTAGATTTAATTCGCGGATCATACCTGCGCGTCCGTCTTCCAGCTCGATGTAGTCACCAATCGCCAATGAACGGTCGAGTAAAATAATCAGCCCGGATATAAAGTTTGAGGCAATGGATTGCAGGCCAAAACCGATACCAACACCGATGGCACCACCCAAGACCGCCAGCGTGGTCAGGTTAATGCCCAGAATGTTGAGCAGAATTAGAAAGATCACCACATAAACGGCAACTTCAAACAGCTTGGCAATAATCTCCCGGGTGCTTATGTCGAGTTGTTCCTGCTGGCGGATCTTCTGTTTGCCGAACTTGTTGGATTCCTTTCCTAACCAAAACAACAGTAACCCGAAGTAACCTACCCGTAACACGTCATACAGGGATATATGTAAGTTGCCCAGATTCGTGGCGTAGCTGTCCAGTGCGCTGATGACCGGAGCCAGTAAATCGAAGGTATTGAGAACAATCAGTGGGATCAACGTATAGATAATAGCAAGCGCAAAACCCTTAGCTTTTATGTGGGTTAAGGCATAGCGTACGATAATGGCAATGGCCACCAACGATTGCGCAATGGTGGTCAGTGGAAACGAACCGGCGTGACTTTTTTCATAATAATAATTCGGGAACACCAGCAGTACGAATGTCAGTACCCACGTGCCGGAGTCTTTCATGAAATTTTGCAAACCTTGCAGACGTGACAGGTGCGATGCGCGCATCATGCGCAACAAAATACGGTTACCAATAAAACCTGTGATCAGGCATAAGGCAATAAAGCCAACCTCGGCCAGAATTGGATAATTTTCCAGCCATTGTTGAGCGGTTGAAAAATCGGGTAATGTCATAGGGGTGTTCCTGTGCGACTTGTCATACTGAGTAACACGTAAGCGTGTTGGCTCGGTTCATAGTATTGCTGCCCGGATTCAGGGTTTTGCCTGGGATTTGCAGGCTGACGGACCCGCTGTTACGCTCAGCTTTAGCGCAGAGTATAAGCATTGCGCCCCGGCTGCCAGTCCAATGAGCGCCTGTCGCGTACATTTTTCAATCCACTGGCAAACCGAGACGGGTAATCCGCAGACATACAGGGCATTTGCTTTTAGTCAGACTAGTCTTACTATGCGCGCCCTACAAATCAGGTGCATTTTGTACCATACTGAATTTTTATTATCGGAGTCCGCTCGACATGCGAATTGCAGTGTTATCACGCAACGAAAATCTATATTCCACACGCCGGTTAAAAGAAGCCGGTGAAGAGCGCGGCCACGAAGTCGACATCATCGATACGCTGCATTGTTATATGGACATCACGCGGTCACGGCCCGCCGTGCGGTATCACGGTGAAGAGTTGCCTTATTACGACGCCGTGATTCCACGCATCGGCTCGTCAGTGACCTTTTATGGCACCGCAGTGGTGCGTCAATTTGAAATGATGGGTACCTTCTGCGTCAACGAGTCGGTGGCGATCAGCCGTTCGCGCGATAAACTGCGTTCGCTGCAATTGTTATCCCGCAAAGACGTTGGCTTGCCCCGTACCGGTTTTGCCAACAAGCCAGACAACGTAAAAGACTTGATTAAGAACGTCGGTGGTGCGCCTCTGGTGATCAAATTACTGGAAGGTACGCAGGGCATTGGCGTGGTGCTGGCCGATACCAACAAGGCAGCTGAGAGTATTATCGAAGCCTTTATGGGTTTGAAAGCCAACATTCTGGTGCAGGAATACATTAAAGAAGCCGGTGGTGCTGACATTCGCTGTTTTGTGGTGGGCGATAAAGTGGTCGCAGCGATGAAACGTCAGGGCGCCGAAGGTGAGTTCCGTTCCAACCTGCACCGAGGCGGTACGGCCAAACTGGTCCGCTTGTCGAAAGACGAGCGTGCCACTGCGGTGAAGGCTGCCAAGGTCATGGGTCTGAATGTGTGTGGTGTGGATATTCTGCAGTCCGCCAACGGACCGGTGGTCATGGAAGTTAATTCGTCACCAGGCTTGGAAGGCATCGAAGATGCGACCAAGAAGGACGTAGCGGGATTGATTTATGCGTTTATTGAAGAAAACGCCAAGCCGCACAAGACCCGAACCCGAGGTAAGGGATGAAAGAACTGGTCATTGCCGGGCACACCATTAAGCCCGGCAGCCGAACATCGCTGGATATCCCGGTCGCCAAACTCTACACCGATACCGGAATCTATATTCCCGTGCACGTTATTCGTGCCAAAAAGGAAGGACCAACCGTCTTTGTTTCGGCGGCCATTCACGGTGACGAACTCAACGGTATTGAGATTGTGCGTCGCCTGATTCAGTCGAAAAACCTCAAAGTAACGCAGGGCACGCTTATCCTAGTGCCTATGGTCAATGTCTACGGTGTGCTCAACCAAAGCCGATACATGCCCGACCGACGAGACCTGAACCGGTGCTTCCCAGGCTCTGCCAAAGGTTCATTAGCCGGACGGCTCGCCAACATCTTTTTAGAAGAAATTGTGTATAAGTGTGACTACGGCATCGATTTGCACACGGGTGCGATACACCGGTCCAATTTGCCTCAGGTCCGCGCTGATATGAAAGACCCGGAAACCCGGCACCTGGCCGAATGTTTTGGCGTTCCCGTATTACTTAATTCAGACCTGCGCGATGGTTCGCTGCGCCACACTGCGGTGGAAAAAGGTATTCGTATTCTGTTGTACGAAGCAGGCCAGGCTCTGCGTTACGACGAAATCTCCATCCGAGCGGGCATGCGTGGCGTCATCAATGTCTTGGGCGAACTGGGCATGGCCAAAAAACGAAAAAGCCGTCGCAAGCTGACGCCTTACGAAGCCAACAACAGTGCCTGGGTACGAGCCGGCGAAAGCGGCATCGTGAATCATTTGAAAGCGCTGGGCGACGCTGTAGCCAAGGGTGAAATTCTGGCCACCATCGGCAGCCCCTTTGGTGATGTGACCGAACATGTAAAAGCTAACCGCGCCGGAATCATTATCGGCAAACAGAATATTCCCTTAGTGCAGGAAGGCGATGCCATGTTCCACATCGCGTTTTTCTCCGAAGCGGACGACGATATTGCCGATACCATCGGCACCCTGCAGGAAACCCTGATGGACGCGGATAAAAATCAAGAGGAAATCATCGCGTGAACCCGTACGTTGAGTTATTAATTTTCATCGCTATCGCCATTCTGATCCGTGGTTTTGTGTTAAAAATGGTGGGTCGCTTAGGGGAAGAGAAACAGGTCGATGAACGTCGTCTGTTCTATGTGAAAAAGGCAATTGACTCGGTCATAGTCACGCTCTGCGTGCTGATCATTTTCAGTGTATCCGGTTTGGGTATTAACGACCTGGGTGTGTTCCTGGGCTCAGTCATCGCGGTACTGGGTGTCGCTCTGTTCGCGCAATGGTCCATACTGAGTAACGCGACAGCCAGTGTCATCGTGTTTTTCTTTTTCCCTTACCGCGTGGGCGATGAAGTAAAGATACTGGATGGCGACAACAGCATTGCCGGTACCATTAAAGAGATTGCTTTGTTTCACGTAATACTCAGCGATGAACAGGGCGACATCATCACCTTCCCGAATTCCATGGTTTTCCAGAAAGCCGTTGTGATTAAAAAAGGAAAAACACAGAACAATGAAGAGGATGAAGACCACAATGAGTGACAAAATTTTAGTCGGCGCCATTGAAACCTGTTCTCTGCCGGAACTGAAAATTCAGGATCTGGATGTCCGGATCGATACCGGTGCTAAAACATCGTCACTGCATGTCGATCACATTAAAAAATTTCAACGCAATGGAAAACCCTGGGTGAGTTTTGACATCCACCCAACCGTGCACAATGTTGAAGAAACTATCAGTACGGAATCGAAACTGAAGGATATCCGCCGGATAAAATCGTCGAATGGCCAGGTTGAAGAGCGCTACATCATTACCACTCAGTTTCAATTGGGTAATGATGTTTGGGACATCGACATTTCGCTGACGGATCGTTCGGATATGAGTTTTTTGATGTTGCTCGGGCGCGAAGGTATGGGCTCGCGGATCATCGTAGACCCATCACAGACTTATCTGGTGTCCAGCGAAGAAGCCGGGTAACAGCGCTGGGCTGATGACTGTTCGTTAAAGCGAAGCTGATTTGTATTTGCGGCATTGTTACGACCGAGCAACTGGATGTTATCGCTTGGTCGTTTGCAAGCGTCGCGCGCGCAGGCGACCGTTCGAAGAAAGTGGCAATTAAGGAAGAACACCAAAGCGGGCGACTGAAGGGGGTTAAAACCGATTTAAAGCGAAGGTCCAATGGGCTTCGATTCGAATTTAACGACTTCACCTCTGATGAAGGCCGGATCAAGGGGATCGCCCTTGGAAAGAAAAAATCCAATATATTCTTTTAGAAAGAACCAATACGAAAAAGGGCATCTGAGATGCCCTTTTTACCTGAATTATGCGTCTTCGGTTTCCAGCGGTTCACTGTCTTCAATGGCCGTGCTGTTTGCGCGGTCATCACGCCCCATCGAAATATAGAATTGACGCTTGCCGAGGTGTCGGCGATACAACTGCCATACCTTTTCATGGTCGGTTTCGGCGGCTTTTTCATGGCGACAAAAACGTACAAATTCACGCTCTTCATCGGTTACTGCTTCACGTTCACCACTGTCCAGGGCTTTGTAAGCCTGACCGTGGGCTTCAATCAACGCGGTCTGTTTTTTCGTGAAGTCGCCACTGCGGGCAAAGCCGTAAGGAAAATGGGCGCGATCAACAAAAATTTTGGTGGCCTTAAAAGAAACTTGCTCAGTCATGGTAATCGTCTCCAGGGTGACCTTTCCGGCGATTATCATGACGGTCCTGAAACCAGTAAATCAGAAAATTTTTATGCTAATGATAAAAATTTTTGATCAAAATCAGGCTGGTTCAAATCGCTAATATACCCTCATGCTTTAGCAGCCAAGCTTTGCGTTCCACGCCTCCGGCGTAACCGGTTAAGGTGCCTTTTTTGCCTACAACTCGATGACAGGGCACGATGATGGAGACCGGGTTTTTTCCGTTGGCCATACCCACGGCCCTGGCCGCACTGGGTTGGCCTATGGCATGGGCTAAATCCTGGTAGCTCCAGGTTTCGCCAAAGTTGATGGTGGTCAGCGCCTGCCAAACCCGGCGCTGGAAATCGGTACCCTTTGCCGCAATCGGTACGCTGAAGCTGCGCCGACCCGCCAGGAAGTATTCTGTCAGCTGTTGTGTGGCCAGTTCAATGATCGGGTGGTCTGGCGTATGGGCGCCAAGCGCCTCTGGCTGGGTGGTTTGGTTCATAAACCACACACCGAGTAAACCTGAGTCGTTGGCTTGTAACGTGATGGTGCCCAAGGGGCTGTCGATGCGGTGATATACGGTCATTATTGTGCGTTCCAGCAATGAAAGGTGGCATAACTGCCCCAAGGTGACAGAGAATCCGGTCGGCACGCGGCCAGCGAGTGGAGCGTTTTTTTCACCACCAGATCCGTGGACAAAAAACAGTCGCTTTCGGACAGGCCCCGCAACCGCGCGTATTGAATGGTCCAAGGGCCGATGCCTTTAATGTTGATCCAATCGTCGACTTCTGCTTCGGGGTTGTCTCTGACAAAAACAGCAAATCGGCTCAGTGTGTCTTTACGGCCTTGCGGCATTTTCAAAAAGCTCAAATCCGCGTCGGCGATCTCTGCTGGTGTGGGGAAAAAACGGGTCTGCGCGTGGGCGTCCGCCACTGGGGAAAGTTCTGACACCAGTCGGTTGAGCTGTGTAATGGCGGCTTTCACGGAGACTTGCTGACCGAGAATCGCTCTGACACCGGCTTCCCAAGTCGACCAAACACCGGGTATTCGCAAACCTTGGCTTAAAATAGGTTTTAACGCCGTCGTTGCGAGGTGTTGTTCAATGGTAAGGATGTCAGCGTCGAGATCAAACATGCGCCGAACCTGGCTCACCAGTGGCTTTAGCTGACTGATATCGTCAATGGCAAATTGCATCAGCAGCGCGTGTCCATCGGTGGGTTCAATGCTGAACCACCCGCGACTGCCCTGGCATTGGAAGGTGCGTTGATAGCGTTGGCCGTCAATGCGCTCGACACCGTCAATTAAACGCATTTGGTAAAACGCCAGCGTGTGTTGCCAATTCAGCGGCGGACGGTAGGCCAGCTGGATTTCATTGGTCAGTGGTGTCGCGCGACGGCGTATATCGCTCGGTTTCAGGTGCAGGATTTGTCTGAACGCATCATTGAAACGGCGAACACTGTTGAAACCGCTGGCCAGACCGATGTCTGCAATCGGCAGGGTACTGCTATGCAACAGTTGCTTGGCAAACATCAGTTGCTGGAATTGAGCGTACTGTTTTGGCGACATGCCCAGGTGTTTTTGAAACAGCTGGCGCAAGTAGCGGTCGGTAATGCCCAATCGTTCTGCCAATTCTGGGAGCGAATTCTCCTGCAATGCTCCCTGATCGATCAGAGTCAGTGCTCTTTGAAAGGTGGTTTCGACACCCCGCCATGCCCAAGACCCAGGTGCACTGTCCGGGCGACAACGCAAACAAGGGCGATACCCCGCTTGCGCGGCCTGCGCCGCATTTAAAAAGTAATCAACATTGGCTTCTTTGGCAGGAATGGCAGGACAGATCGGACGACAAAAAATGCCCGTGGTTTTCACGGCGACAAAAAACCGGCCGTCAAACCGAGCATCACGAGCCAAACGGGCTTGCTGAAATTGTCGATGGGTCTCGCTCATAGCGTCTTCGTCTTTCATCAGGAATAGACTCAAGTGTACGCCAACCGGCAAATGAAACTAGCCGTTTTCGGAACTGAACCCATGGCATGCAAATACCCTTGATCTCGTAATTTAAATCACAGTCATCAGGCAAGTGGTAACCCTTTCCGGCGCAAAAAAAACCTTAGGGTTAACAGTTGTGACTTATGGCGGCTCGCAATCGTGACTTTTGCCGCAATCATAGAGATATCTTTGGTAAAACAGTCCACTGAATATGGTCAATCGAAAACCTTCCCCGCCTGCGCCTTCCTACCCAGCTCAACAACATCGTAAACGTCAAGCGGTGACAACGCTTGGAAAGTCTGTCGTCATGGCAGGTACGTTGGTTATGCTGTTTAACAGCTTTATTTAGTGCTGGGTTTTGGCAATCGCTTAATGCCTAGATCAATGGGTTGTATTAGCGATCTTTGCTGACCGTTATATAAGTTGCCTTCGTTTGCATGGCGCAGAATTTTGATAGCGAATCAAAAAAAGTTGTACTTTTTTCCTATGCAAAGACTATCCCCTAATCCTGGTGCACACGACAGTCCTTCGTCAGTTCAAACCTTCTTCGAGTGTCTTTAATGATAAAATTACGGAGGCTGGGTTCAACTCCGTTCTCAAGAAGCAGTTGTTCTTTTGTTTAAGACAGGAACGCCTCCAAATAAGAAAAACTCGCTGTCAGCCGGTTTTAGTACCGTACTTACAGCACCTCTAGGGCAGGCTACCGGCTGCCCTTTAGTTGTGCATCGGTACTGGGTCTTCATGTTCAAGCGCTTCGATAATTGTGCAGTACTCGGCGCTTTCGCTGCCGCCACAACAGGCGTCGGACAGTCGATGCAGTGCTTTTAAAACGGACTGCAATTCCTCGATCTGATGTTTCACTTCGTTGATCTTGGTATCAGCCAATGCTTTGGCATCGGCACACACGTGTTTGGGCAAATCAGAACGGATGGATAAGAACGTACCCACTTCATCCATGCTGAAGCCGATGGTTCGTGCGCGTTTGATAAAGCGCGCGGTTTCCAGATCCCCTTTCGTGTAGATGCGATAATTACTGGCGCTTCGGCCAGACGCTTTCAATAAGCCGCTTTTCTCGTAATAGCGCAATGTGTGCGCAGTCAGACCAGATTTTTCAGCCAGTTCACCAATTTTCATGAGTTTTCTCCCGTCAGGCATCTGTTTTGAAGCGGAGTTTAGAGGTTAGAGTATAGTCTAAGGTCAAGGTTTTTCCAGCGCTGCCTTTTCACTGAGGCTTGCGTACAATGGTCAATTTGTTATTGAACCGAGAACCGGCATGAATCTGAATGACCTGCAACAGCACGTGAGCGCTGTCGACACCCTCCCAGACCGACAGTCTGGCTACTTTTTGAAACTTATTGAGGAGGTGGGGGAGTTGGCCGAAGCTATTCGGCAGGGTAAAGCAGGGCAGCCAACGCTGGAAACCCTGAAAGGCAGTATTGCCGAAGAACTGGTCGATGTGCTGTATTACACGCTGGCGCTGGCAAACCAGCATGGTGTGGATCTGCAGCAGTCGTTTGATTTAAAAGAACAGTTGAACCGGATTAAGTACCAACGCTGAATCTCGAGCACGGCGGTTCAATGTTAACCTTGTCACAAAAACACGGTACTATGCTGGCCGCAAACAACAATAACACAAGGCTGTGCCGCATGATTCAGGCAATCATCACTGATTTCGATGGTGTCATCCGCCATTGGCAAAACGACCAAACCGCTCAGGTGGAAGCGCAATGTAAGCTGCCTGCGGGTACGTTGTCATCCTTGTGCTTTGATCCGGAACTGCTACTGCCAGCCATTACCGGCAAAGTAAGTTTCGAGCAGTGGCAAGACAATGCGAAAGCGAAAATCCAAAAAATTTACGGTCTTGGTGTGGCCGAACATTACATCGAAGCTTGGCAGCGAAACGGCTATCGGATTGATCATGACCTGATCATGAAATACCGGGATTATTTCCCGGATGCGCACGTAATTCTCGCCACCAATGCAACGTCGCGATTGCCACAGGAACTGCGCGACGCCAATTTGAACTCTAGTTTTTACCAAGTGTTTAACTCCAGTGCCATGGGTGTTGCCAAACCGCAAAAGCAGTTTTTTTCGGCCTTGTTGATGAGCTTGGGTTTATCCGCTAAACAAACATTGTTCATCGATGACAGTATCGGCAATGTGCAGTCTGCAAAACAGCTGGGTATGAACGCGGTGCATTACGACAGCCGCACGCAAGTGCTTTCGCAACTGGAACATCTGTCTCTGCAGTATTCGATGCTCGCCATGTAGCCGCTGTTTTCTTTGGCCACTTGCAAAAACCTGCTTGCATTCAAGTTTGTCTTTTGTAAACTCGACGTTATGACGAAATTACCTGCACAGTACATCACACGATTTATCAGCCCTCGGGAACCAAACGGCTCGGGTGGCAAGTGACGTCTGTAACTTGAATGAGCGGAAACCCCCGGCCAACACCCGGGGGTTTTTCGTTTTCAGGTAGCCAATTTTCCGCTCCAAACATTGTCACTCAGTTTATGGAGCACAACACCCATGCCAGTACTACTTTCTCAAGCCGAACTGACCCGCGCCTTATCCACGCCCGATTTAACCGACCCGTTGGTGGTCAGTGGTCATGCCCTGCAAACGTTGATCCGTTTGACGCAACGAGCGTTGCAACAGACTTGGTCTTGTCAGGTGGGCACACTGCGTTCCAGCCCGGTCGTTCCAATTGAAAATAATTACGATCGCCTGAACTACCCCTTGGATGGCGTAGCGCGCGACGCCCGCTATACCCGGTACATTACCCCTCGCTATATTTTGCGAACGCAAACGTCATCGGCCATCCCTGATGCGCTGGCCGGTATGCATGGCGAAAGCCCGGCTGACTTGCTGTTATTGTTACCAGGGATTGTATATCGGCGCGATTGCATTGACCGACTGCATTGCGCGGAGCCTCATCAACTCGATGTCTGGCGATTGGTGAACCACAAAGAGCGTAAACCGATGCGCACGGAAGACCTTCACCAGATGATTCAAACGCTGATGAACGCTCTTTTACCTGGACACGAATGGCGAACAGTTCCGTCGCCGCATCCTTATACCCAGTGCGGAGTTCAGATCGATGTGCGTTGGCAGGAAGCTTGGATTGAAGTGGGCGAATGCGGGTTGATTGCACCGACGATTCTGCACAACGCAGGTCTCTCTGTGCACTCCGGGTTGGCGATGGGGCTGGGGTTGGACCGGATATTAATGATCCGCAAGAACATTCCCGATATTCGTCTGTTGCGGTCAACCTCGCATCAGGTACAGGAGCAGATGCAGGATCTTTCCCCCTATCGCCCGGTGTCATCTATGCCAGCCATCAATCGGGATTTATCGCTGGTGGTCAATGCTGCGGTTGATGCGGAAATACTGGGTGATCGATTGCGCCAGGGCTTAGCCGACAGTTCCATGATTGAATCTTTAGTGGTTATTGAGGAGACACCCTACGCGTCGTTACACGAGAAGGTTCGTGAACGCTTGGCGATGACTTCGGACCAGAAAAACCTGTTATTGCGGATTACTATTCGCGATCTGCACCGCACACTGACCTCGGCGCAGGCGAATGCGATACGCAATCAAGTATACCTGTTGTTGCATGAAGGCAAGCCTATCGATATTGCCAGTAACGGGGAGCATGCGCAGCAAGATCAGAGGTGATCTTGCGCAGACCATTGTTTATAGTAAGGCGAAACTTTTCAGGGATGGTGCTATGGAACTTCAGTTGCAGTGCCAATGTGGCCAGGTGCGTGCACGGTTGTCTCACATGCAGCCGCAGACCGTGAACCGGGCCGTTTGCTATTGCAGGTTCTGTCAGTCTTACTTGCGTTTTCTCGGTCAGGAAGCGACATTCGCGGACTCGCAGGGCGGAACCGATGTGTTTCAGATGTCGCCACGCGATATAACCTTTGAATCCGGTTTTGAACTTATTCGGGCGGTGAAGCAGACTGAAAAAGGTGCCGCCCGATACTACGCCGGGTGTTGTAACACACCGTTGTTTAACGGCATGCAAAACCTGAAGGTACCCTTTCTAGGTGTGTTTACCGGCAGTATTCAGGGCTTCGATGAGCTGCGCAACGCCGATGACGCTATCGGTCCGGTGCGGGCACGGGTGAACAAACAGACGGAAGAACAGTGGGCGCAACCCAACGCAGACCGAATGTCGGTATTGCGCATGTTGTTGCATGTGGCGCGGCTGATGCTGTTCTGGTTTGTTCGTGGCGACGCCAAGCGTTCGCCGTTGCGGGCTGATAACGGCCAGCCACGTTTGTCCGTCGAACGCATTCGAGTGAAAACATAGCATGGGCGCGCTGATTCTCAGTTTCCGCGTCGCGGCGGCTACGCTTATTCTGTTAACGGCATTTCAGTTGATTCGAAGCAGTCAAAATCGCCGTTTCAACATCAGCTACCTGATGTTAGCGAGTGGCATGCTTATCTATTTATTCACGCCCTATTTTTTCCAATGGCGTGGCGCAGAATTCAGCCTTCCACTCCCGTTACCGGTCGGTATTCTGATCGACGCGTTAGCCTCATCAACACCCGCCATATTTGCGGTATTCACCATCATCGTTTTTCAGGATCGTTTACCGCCGCTGGCAATGATCTTGGCTGCCTGTGCCATGATGGCGCTGGACATAATCGGCTTCAGTTGTGAAGCGGGTGCCTGTGGTCCCTTTTCACCGCTGACAACGCATTCATGGGCTCTGTTTTTGGCGGGCCCGTTTCCGCACCTGCTGCGTGTTGGGTTTATTGTTCTCTCAATTGTCTGGACACTCGACGGTTGGACCAGTGACCTGCTCGAATCTCGGCGACGGTTTCGCGCTGTTTTCTTAGCGATACAGGGTGTTCTCATAGTGACGGTCGTGGTGTTAGAGAACTTTATTCCTGCGTCTGTTATCGCACCCGAAACCAGTTTGCTGTTCAACAGTGTGCTGATCTGTTCGGCCGCAGCGTTATTGGCCGCCTTCTTCTTGCAGACCAACGCTGAAGTTGCTGAACAGTTAACGCAATCCCCACTGGCGTCGCCGCCTGCCAATACGGCTTCTAAAAACATAACGGACAATAGCGCCCCGCGCTCAGCAGAATTGCTGACTTTGCAGCGCTTGTTTGACGACGAACGGATTCATTGTCAAACGGATCTGACCATTGGAAAGCTGGCCGCAACAATGAAACTGCCTGAATACAAACTCAGAACACTCGTGAACACAGAGTTGGGCTACCGCAATTTCAATGAACTGCTAAACCACTATCGGATTTCCGAAGCCGCCAACCGGTTGGTGGATACAACGATCAAGCCATTGCCAGTACTGACCATCGCGCTGGACGTTGGCTACCGTTCACTGTCGACGTTTAACAAGGCTTTTAAAGAGCGCCACGGGTTGACGCCATCGGAATACCGTAAACAACACTCTCACTAAGTTTTCCAGGATGTAAACGATGTATCACGGAACATGTTTATGTGGTCACGTTACAAAGAAATTGAAATCGCACGCCAGAAAACCTGAAACCCAATAACCATGGAACCCCAAATGAAACCGATGAGCAAAAAAAGTATGGACGCCATGTCCCTCACGGCGCAAACAGATAATCCGTTTCCGGACGTTTTCCACGCTAAAATGGGACCCGCGCAGGTGCGCGCATTGAGTGATGCGTTTGGGCTGCAAGGGTTTGGTGTCAATCTGGAAGTGGTGGTGCCCGATGCGTCATCGGGTTTACGGCATTGGCATACCCGCTCAGAAGAATTTGTGTATGTGCTCAGTGGTGAATTAACGTTGCACTATGGCGAGCAGGTGGAAACGATGACCGCCGGTGCCTGTGTTGGTTTTAAAGCCAACGAAGGGCTGGGGCACCGGTTAGTCAATCATACGGATAAACCGGCGGTGTTTATGGTTGTTGGCAGTCGGGTCGATGGCGATCAGCCGGTTTATGATGAAGATGACTTTCAATGGAACATCGACGCCAACGGACAATGGGTTGCCGCACATAAAGACGGGACGCCCTATTCGTCGTAAACCTTCTCACTCTGGCATGGGTTGCTCGTTGCTGTTTTGTACGCTGGGTTCTTCAACGGAGGGCTCAGTCGAATTCGGATGGCGCAAGGCAGGTTCGCCCGCGCTCACCAACACAAGGCTGCGCAGCATGAGCACACCGATGAGTGCCATGCCGAGACCCGTGAACACCAACAACACTTCGATACGCACTATGTCTGCCAGCGGACCAAACACCAGCATGCCCATGGGCATGGTGGCCGAGGAGATCATGGTCATCACGCTGAATACCCGTCCCATGTAGTGTTCTTCAACATGCTCCTGAATTAAGACCGTGGCGGGCGTGTTAAAAAGTGGCATGGCCAGCCCGGCAATACCCATAAAAATCAGGTACAGCCAGAAGACCGGAACCACGCCCAGTGCAAAAGTAAACAGCCCCATAACCACCGCAGAGCTGATCATGGTATGAACCCGATTGCGGAAGCCACCCCAAGACGCGATGAGCGCGCCACCGATCATCATCCCAATACTGAAAGTGATTTCTATCGCGGTTAAGCGCCAGACATCCTCGCCAAAACTCCGCGTGACTTGCAAAGGTGACAAAAAAGCCACTGGCGCCGCAAGGAACATAAACACCGCACTGAACAGAAAAAAGCGAACCAGATAACCGTGGTGGCGAATGTAATGAACGCCACTGCGCATGTCGCTCAGGTAGCTGGTGGTGGCGGGGGTCTTGGCAGCATGATGCGCCGGAACATGAATGAACACGGCCATAATAAAGACCGCCAACGCAGCTGTGACCACATCGATGTAAAAGATGGTTTCGATCGGCGCGAATGTCATCAACGCACCGGCCATCATGGGTGCCAGTAACATCGTCATGGCCTGAATGGTGCCTAAAATACCGTTAACCCGCGTCAGTTTATCCTTGGGTGTGAATTGCGGAACAAACGCTCCAACCGCCGGCATTTGAATGCCCTGCCCAATAGCACGCAGAAACGACGCCAATAAGAACGGCCAATAGCCCTGAACACCCAGCATCAAACCAAGCGCCAACGCCAGTGTGGTTAGCGCGACCAAACTGTCGGCCAGCATAATCAGTTTTTTCCGGTCGTAGCGATCAGCCCAAACCCCCGCAAATGGGCTTAAGAAAAACATCGGTAAAACGCCGATGATAATCATCAGCATCATCATGTAACCGGACTTCGCCGTAAGGGTGATGTGCCAGAGAATCGCGTACTGCACCAACATCGACCCAAACAGCGATAGCGCTTGCGTGGTCAGAAACAGGGTGGCCGTGCGTTGCCAGGAAGGGTGGTCCGTCGTGTTCAAGGGTCAGATCTCGTGTAGGTTGGGGCGATGGTTTGTGTCAGTATTTGCGTCGTTGCATGCAGGACCTGCATTGACCATTCTTTGCCAGAAGCGAATCTAAGCACTGCAGTATAGCGAACTGTACCCGCTGTCATACCATTCTGGTCGCTCGCCGATAGATTTGGCGTTTTATAGCATAGATAAACCGAATGACGTGCAGTTCATTGAAGACTAACTTAGTAGTTAAAGCGTGTCTGAAAGCGAATGCGGTTTTAATTACGGTCATACGAGCGAAATTTGAACTGTAGGCCCATAACAAAGGGATTGGCGTTTTCCTGAGTATTACTCCGCCACAGATGACCGAACCGGCCATCCTTCGACACGTTTTTTCGCCCTCTGCAGTAATCGCCCAATCACCACAATCACGAGTGTGCCCACTAATACGGGGGTCACCAGAAACCACCAACTCTGTCCAGACAGCATAATCAAAATCGGGTTAGCGCCTGCCGGTGGGTGCGTTGTGCGGGTCAGTAACATGCCACTGACGCCGGCCCCGGTGGCTATCGCAAGGGTTATGGCGTTAATAGGCAAATAGTTCGCGAACAAGACACCTATCAGGGCGGTGAGCAAATGGCCGACGATGACATTTTTGGGTTGCGCAAGAGGGCTGCCCGGCACACCAAAGACAAGAACTGCCGTCGCACCGAACGGCGCCATTAACAGCGCAAGTTCACCGGTGGACGTTTCAAATAAGGACAGAAATCCGATAGCAAGTGCGGCGCCCAAGCCCGCAAACAGGGCGGTTAACAGGTTTTTCATCAAACATTCCTCTAGGTAGACAGATCTGTCTACTTTTCAGGGTAGACAATATTGTCTACTCTTGTCAACACTCACTACCGGACGAGAGTATGAGCAAGCGACAACAACTGATAGATACCGCGCTAGATCTCTTTTATCGCAATGGCGTAAGAGCCATTGGCATTAACGAGGTGTTGAAGGCCTCATCCGTGGCCAAACGTACGCTGTACAGTCATTTCACGAGCAAAGACGAGCTGGTTTTAGCGGCACTGCAGAACCGCCACGACATTTTTGTAGGCTGGCTAGAGTCTAACGTTCAGCAGGCGGCCACAAACGAAGAAATGGCACGACGGTTGTTTGCCGCGCTGGGCCGATGGTTTCGTAATGAAGATGCCGATTTAGGCGATTTTCGTGGCTGCTTTTTTATCAATACGTCCGCTGAATTCAGCGATCCGGACGGTGCGATCAGTCAGGCTTGTCGTGACCATAAAATGGACGTGCGCCGTCGCTTGAGGCAGCATCTGCCAGTACCCGATGACGCCTTGGCCGATGCCCTTTTTCTGCTCATGGAAGGGGCGATCACCACGGCCTATGTGACCGGTAATAGTGATCAGGTGATTGCCAGCTGCGTTGCGGCGCTCTCTCGACTGTGCTGATGACCTAATCTGCCGATGCTCGCAACGCCATCATGTTGACTAATTCTGAGCGCAGCCTTGGAATCGCAAAATCCAGAAAACAGCGTACTTTCAGCGGCATGAGCCCTCTTGCTACGTGCATCAGGTGGACTGGGGCTGGCGCGCGCTCATAATCCTCAAACACGCTCACCAGGGAACCGTTCTTCAGTGCCGGGTAAGCCTGATAATACAGAACGCGGGTAAAGCCAATTTGTGCAACAGCCGCATCCACAACGGCCTGCGCGGTATTTACCCGCAGCCTTGGCGAAATGGGCACGTCAAACAGTTGGGCGGAGTTCGGGTCGCAAAATTGCCAGGCCGGAAACGGTAAACGGGTGTCGAACAAGATACAGGGTTGGTGTGCCAGTTCGCGCGGGTGCGACAGTTTTCCGGTCTGAGCCAGCAATTCTGGACTGACGCAGGTGATCAAGGGCATGGTGCCCACTTGAGTTGCCACCAAGTTACTGTCCGGCAGTTTACCGATTCGCAGCGCCATATCGACGTGGTCATCAATCATATCGATGTTTTGGTCAGACAAATGCAGTTGAACGCGAATGTCTGGGTACATCGACAAAAACTCCGTTACCAATGGCTGCACATAACGCCGGCCAAAAAGCAGTGGTGCAGTCAGTACCAGTTGTCCTTTCGGGATCCGGTATTCACCCTGTGCTTCGTGTTCAGCCGCGTCCACCATGTCCAGAATTAACCGAGCTTTTTCCAGATATTGAGTACCGGCATCGGTCAGAGTCAGTTTGCGGGTGGTTCGGGTGAGTAATCGCGTCCCCAGATGTTTTTCCAGTTCTGAAATTTTTCGACTGACCGTGGCAAGCGGCACCGCCATTGTTTTGCTGGCTGCGGAAAAGCTGCCCCGGTCGATAACGGTTACCAGCAAGCGCATGGCTTCAAGTCGGTCCATTAATTGTTCCAAATGTTGAGAAAATTATTCTCGAATATAGGTGATTATCTTGAAATGTGAAAGTGAATAGGATGTTCCCAGCAGTCGATCAGAGTCGATTGCCATTAATCACTTTAAGGAGACAACCATGTCACGTATTACGATTCCCGAACTGCACGATCTTCCAGAATCTTCTCAGCCGATTCTAGAACGTGTTCAAAAACAACTGGGCACACTTCCCAATTTGTTCCGGCTGATTGGTATCAGCGCCAAAGCCTTAACAGCGTACACCAATTTCAATGGTGCCATTTCTCTTGCGCTGGATGCCAAAACACGGGAGCGCATTGCCCTGGCCGTTGCTCAGGTTAACGGTTGCAGTTATTGCCTGTCGGCGCACACCTACCTGGGCTTGAATCTGGCAAAACTCAGTGCGGATGAAATTGCCCTCAACCGCAAAGGAAGATCCAGCGACTCGGTTGCCGAGGTGGCGGTCCGCTTTGCAGTTAAGGTCGCCGAAGCGCGTGGGCATGTATCCGCGGCTGATCTGGCTGATGTGCGAGCGGCTGGGTATACCGATGCGCAAATTGTGGAAATTGTTGCGTTAGTCGCTGAAAACACCTTCACCAACTACCTGAACGAAGTAGCGCAGACCGACATTGACTTTCCTGTTGTTGATGCGGATCAGGCAGCCTGATAAAGCCAGGTTAAGTGTTTAAAAAAGCGGGTTGGTTTCTGGGTTTGTATACATTTCAACACCCGAAGCCAACTGGCCTTGCATACTGTGCCAGCGGAATCTGCATGAACTGCTCCGCTGGCATGTCTGCCAACAGACACTGAACTTATGAAAGAGGATGCCGAACAAATTTCGCATCGCAATAAATCGCGGTAATCAGCGAACGTTGAACGTTACAACGACTGATGAACGAACGGGGAAGATGAGGAAACGGTTATGTCAATGACAGAAATGAATACCCAGACGAACGCACTTTTTTCGAACCCGGTACCAATATCGACTGTGCGTCTTGAAGCAGACTCCGCGACGCCAGAAGACGTGCGATTCGATCGCGTCGTTAAGCTTACCAGTCAGCTGTTGAATGTTCCTGTGGTCAACCTGTCTTTGCTAGACGACGAACATCTCTGGTTGAAGCACACAGTGGGAATGACGCCATCAGTAATCAGTCGATCCGGCAGTTGCTGCGGTTACGTCGCCCAGCACAATGGTTATCTGGAAGTTTCAGATCTTAGGCTCAGTCGACAACGTTTCCATTCGCTCTTCAGTGCCGATGGAAAAGAATTGCGGTTTTACGCCGGGTATCCGGTACACGATGCTCGTGGCCGAGTGATCGGATCGTTTTGCATCATGGATGAAAACCCCCGAACCCTGTCAACGCAAGAGCGCGAATGGTTCTATGATTTAAAAGTCATTGTCGAAGGGCAGTTGCACAGCGTTGAGCTGAGCCAATTGAAAAATGAAATGGCGCAGGCTTTGATTGACTCTCGGCGTGATGGCCTGACGGATACCCTTACCGGTGTCTGGAATCGCAAGGGCATCCTGCACATTCTGGAACAAAAACTGAGCGAGGGTGCACGTACCGGGAATGCGCTGGGCGTGGTGTACGCAGATATCGACTTTTTTAAATCTATTAATGACACCTATGGCCATGGCGTGGGCGATGAGGTGTTGGTTCAGGTGGCAAAACGCATTCAGCAGACGTTACGAAACTATGATGCGTTGGGTCGAATTGGAGGCGAAGAGTTTCTGGTTCTGGTGTCCGACCCGGACGCAAATGCCGCCATGAACCTCGCGGAACGTATTCGACAGACCATTGAGAAAAAACGGTTCCACACCAGCGTTGGTGAACTTTCGGTGTCGATAAGTCTTGGGGTTGCCGTGCCGCAGAATGGCAAGGCAACATCGGCGATGCTGTTGAGCGAAGCCGACCGCCATTTGTATAAAGCAAAGCATGGTGGACGCAACTGTGTCTCGGGCCCGGGTATGACCACACCCTCGTGATTGTTGCTAATAAACTCTCAAACCCATGCGAGCTCGCACAATTTTGCAACGTAGCTGTCGTTGGCTGTGTCTGAGAGGGTGGCAGTATTGGTTACATGCAGGAAGTTCATGCTTTGGTTTAAGCGCTTGTCAGTTGGGGATGTCTTGGACATATCTATAGGAAGTTTTAGTAAACCCAATCTTTTCATAATATTGTTGTGTGGCTTGACGCGCTAAAGAAGTCGTTACTTCTAGTTTTGAACAAAAGCGCTTCTTGCATAAGCCTTTGGCAAAATCAATTAACTGGCTTCCAACACCAGCGCCACGAGTATTTTGATCAACAACTATTGCCGTAATTCTGCAAATTCTTTCTTGAGACGGAAAGTAATCGAAATAAATTACGCTCATGAGCCCGACAACCTTATCGTCCAGTTTGGCAATGTAAACTTCGTATCTTCTGTCGGTTTGAGCTAATACTCGCGTTAAATCTTGCAACGTACTTTCGTAGCCAAGCTGAGAAAGTAGTTTCAACGCATCATGGGCATGGCTGGGCTCAGCTTTCTCTATTTTCATTGTACTCATATTTTTTACCAGGCAGATTTATCGTTCACCGAGACCTTGCCATTCAGTCTGGCAATTCTGGATAGCCCATCACGGTGTGAATTTCTGCTGTCCAAGGTGCAGCGGAGCGTTCAAATATTTTTGCGGTTGGGTTAATGGGTACCGGGCTGTCGAGGCAACCCGCGGGCACCACAACAAAATTATCCGCCTCGGTCGGTAACGCCGAGCCGCAAACTTGGCAAAAGCTTTTGCCGTGACGGGTATTGGGGTGTTGATAGGTTGTTACCAGCTCTTTGCCCTGTAGCCAGGTAAGGGTTGATGGCGTGCTGAACAGATTCGCGGCGTGTGCCGAGCCGGTATCTTTTTGGCAACGCGTGCAGTGGCATAAATAAAAGGACTGAAATTGGCCTATCAATTCAAATGTCACCCGACCGCATAGGCAGGACCCCGTTTGTCGATTCTCCATTATTGCTTCCCGTGTCAACCTAAACTCAGCTCCGCATCATACACCGGTCCGGTTCGCATTGCGCAAGCGGTGTTCAACTCGGCTTTAAAGGCCTGACGGATTTATGCAAAACCTGACGGATTTCAAAATTCGTCAGAATTTCCCGGTATTCCGTAAGAATGCGCTACCCGAAACGCATAGTCTGTTGGTGAGTTCATCATCAGACGGAGCCGATATGACCACTTCAACCTTTATACAGAACCCTCTCGTCAATTCATCAACAGTGTCCCAGTCGGGAGCGCGGCAATATTATCTGGATTGGTTGCGCAGCCTGGCTATTCTGCTGTTGATATTCTTCCACACCGGGATGGTTTTTGTGCCCTGGGGGTTTCACATTAAAAACCCTGAGGTCAGCGAATTGTTCATCTGGTGGATGAGTCCGCTCAGCGATTTTCGGATGCCCGTCCTGTTTTTTATTGCTGGCGCGGTGACGGTGTTTTCGTTCAATAAACGCAGCCACCGCGAGTATGTGAGGGAACGGTTGCAGCGCCTCGGCTGGCCTATTCTGTTTGCCATTTTTCTGGTGGTACCGCCGCAACTATGGGTTGAGCGCACGGTACAGGGTGAGCAATACGCCTCCGTTGGCGCGTTCTATAAATCAATCTTCGACTTCGTACCGTATCCGCAAGGGAATCTCAGTTGGCATCATCTTTGGTTTGTGGTTTATCTGCTGGTGTATTGCTTGTTAGGCAGCCTTTTATTTCAGCGCTCCAATGCCCTAAGCCGTTCCTTGCATGGCGGGATCGAACGGATTAGCGGTCACCTCTGGGCAATACTGCTGTGCGGATTACCGTTAGTGTTGATCGAACTGATACTGAGCCCGATCTTTCCCACTACTCACGCCCTGATAGGCGATTGGGCTACCTTATTGTTTTACGGCACTTTGTTCAGTTACGGCTATTTGTTTATTCAGCAGCCCCGGTTCATCGCCACGATAGAGCGGAATCGGACCTTGCTGTTGAGCCTGGCTCTGATGCTAACCCTCGCGCGGTTTGCGCATCTGCAATTCCCGGAATACGTTCACCCATATTGGGCCGCAGAACCGGTGTTTACCTGGGTTGCGCTGCTGACGGTTCTTGGTTATGGCAAACGCTACCTGAATCGTCGTACGACTGTGTCGCGCTACCTGAGCCGGTCGAGCTACTGCATTTATATATTGCATCAAACCTGGATTGTGTTGTTGGCGTTCTGGGTGGTACCGATGCCGTGGAGTATCGCTTCGAAATTCTGGTTCTTGGTATTGGCGACACTTCTGCTGAGTTTGCTCGGTTATGAAGTACTGAAGCGCGTGCCGTATGTTCGGGTTGGGTTTGGCATTACGGAGCGCTCAGCATGAAGAGACAGTTGAGCTTTGTTTTCAGTATGGGGCTTGCGCTGGGCGCCACGGTTCAGGCTCAGGATGCGCATTGGTTGGCTGGAATCGTCACCAGAACACAATGGCAAGCCAGCGGCGAAGGCGAGTCAATTATTGTCCCTTGGTTGGCTTATGAAAATCATTGGCTAAAACTCAGCCCGGCCGAAGTGCAGACCTACGCCCCCTTGGGCGTTGTTTGGGTCAGTGCGGGTGTTGATATCGACTACGGCGCCGACGGTAACTGGCGGCAGAAAATCATGACCAAGTTAGCGTTTACTGCGCCAGTTGGCCCGGTAAAGAGCTATTTCCAGGTTAAGCACCGATCGTTTAACGAGACGTCCGGTTTGCTTCTGACGGAAGGGATTACCGTATCGCTGCCATTCGCCGACGGTCGTTTTGGGGTTCTGGAAACCGGGGTAGCGATCAGTCAGATGTCCGCAAACTGGCAAACGGCAGAATCGACAGACCCGTGGCAGAACGCGATTGCTGTCAGCGCGGGGTACGGAGTGCGCATAGGATCATGGCAAGCCGGTATGCAGACTTCACTCTCGTTTAACGAAGGAGAGTCCGGGCAGATATGGTTACAAATCGGCCGCCGCTGGTGATAGCAACAACCGGCTCACAGCTGCCCTAAATAGAATGACAGCATGGTGAACACGTTAAACTGCACCGGTGCCACAGCGCTTACGTCGTCGGTCAGGTTTGCGTCATTCCATTGCAGCGTGCCAGAAACCAAAAGGGTCAATCGCGGGTTGGCCTGGTAGACGGCAAAGGCATTCAGCCCGGTGTGCACAAAATCCTCGTTGGTCAGCGACTGGCTGAGTTCCAGGTCATTCACTGTAAAACTCGCGTTGTCCTGTTGCAGGTAGCCGGTACCTATGATCGTGAGGCCTGCACTCTGGTTGATATACAGAGGAAAACCAAGAGACGCTTTCTGGCTGAAATCATCCGCCCGGTCACCCAAACCCAGCGTGGCTTCGTAACCGACCGGCCCTAAGGTAATGCCTTGCGTTGCGGTCACGCCGTTGCTGTAGCTCAGACCGCTGTTGAGCCCATAGCGGAACCAACCTCTCTGCCCGCCAATACTGAAGCGGCTGCTGGGGTAACCCGCGGTGATCTGCGTTTTCAGGCCGTTTAACGTTTCGGTTTGCCAGCCAATTCCATCGGCACCAATGGACCATTGACCCCAGCGGAAACTGAGATTAGGCAAAAACATCACCTGCTTGTTTTCCAACTGAAATGCCGGAAACACCGGGTCGGACTGTTCCGGGTTCACCACGTCGCTGGAGACCAAGCCACCTCCGATGGTCCAGCCGCGGTTTTGTGCCTGCGCTAACGGGGTGGCCAGAAGCAAAAGGGTACTGAAAAGGGCGAAAATGGGTTTCAAGGGTGGCTCCGTCTGAATTATCGAGCTGTTTTACGCACACTAACCCATTCCGGATGAAAAGAAACAGCGGTCGAGCGCTGGTTTCAGACACAAAAACTCAATAGAATCGCCGCCTAATTGAATTGTTTGAAAAAGGTAACAGCATGGGTCGCGCGTATCAGAACCGCAAAGAATCGATGGCCAAAACCTCGGACATGAAAGCCAAGGTATACAGTAAATACAGTCGTGAAATTTACGTCTGTGCCAAATCTGGCGGTATTGAGCCGACAGGTAACCTGGCACTCGCGTCTTTGCTGGAGCGCGCGAAGAAGGACCAGGTACCGGCGCACGTTATTCAGAAAGCGCTGGATAAAGCCGCCGGTGGCGGTGGTGAAGACTTTGCTGTCGCCCGTTATGAAGGTTTTGGACCCGGCAATACCATGGTGATTGTGGAATGCCTGACGGATAATCCAAACCGTACCTACGGTGACGTGCGTACCTGCTTTAACAAAGCCAAGGCGAAAATCGGTGCGCAAGGTGCCGTGAGCCATATGTTTGATCACAGCGCAATTTTCATGTTTGCCGGTGACGACGAAGAAGCCGTTCTGGAAGCATTAATGGAAGCGGATGTGGACGTGACCGACATCGAAGTGGAAAACGGCAAAGTTACCGTTTTTGCGCCGCACACCGAATACGCCAATACCCGTAATGCGTTGAAAGCCGCCTTCCCGTCGATCGATTTCGAAGTCGATGAAGTGCAGTTTGTCCCGCAGATGATGACTGAAATCAGCGGCGACGACGTAGACATGTTCGATAAATTCCTCGACATGCTCAACTTCCTGGATGACGTGCAAAACGTCTATCACAACGCCGAATACTGAGTTAACGACGGTTGCGCGGTCTTTCGGCCGCGCATCTCGCTTGTTTAAGCCCGTTTAATAATAGGGTTCTATCCAATATTCTCCGGTCTGTGTGTTCACCGTAATTTGAATTGACCCCGCCGTGTTGACCTTCAGGTTGTTGCCATTAAGGTCGATGAAGCCATCGGCGTTGTTGTCTCCGAAATTGCGTAACCAGTCGTTATAGACATCAAACTTAAAATCCGTAGATCCATCGAAATACACCAGAATCGACCACGTGTAGTCTGCGATCAGACTCATCGGCGACGACGTCCAGTTGGTGGGTTGGCCCCGAAAATACAGTTGTGGATAACGTTGCTTGAACATGCCGAGGCCGAAACTGTCGTTAAAGGCTAACAGCCGATACCCCTTGCCGTGATAGTCGTCTTGTTCAACCTCATTGCCGGTTTGATATTCCAGAAAATACTCGAAAGGACGATAGTATTCGATGCCAAGTGTGGTTTGCCAAAAGCCGCTCGACCCATAAAGCCCATTCACCGTGTGGCTGAGCGTCAGTTCCCGTCGTTGCTGTGTTTGCCAATGATCCACTGAATAGACCAAGGCGACCTTATCGCCCGTTGACTGATACCGTGAACGTGCCGACAAGGTGACTTTGTTGTAATACCGGCTCGCGTCATCCACAGCAACCGATTGATGCTTGAATGCCGTTTGTGTGTTGCCATCGAATCGATAGTCCTGCTGGTTATTGTTATCCCAGTAGGTTTGACCATTCACCCGGTATTTCACCGCAAATCGCACTGACGAGACGGAGCCAGGCAACGGCAACCGAAACGTAAACGCCTCATAATTGTCAGTCGTGGGAGCCGTGTAAAAGGCTGGGTGGTCAACCCAATCACCAAGCGCATTTTGGTAATGCAACCAGACCTGTTTAACCGGCCCCAAGTTCTTAACTTCAATGCTGCCCTCTAATTCGGCGTGGTCAAACCCGTTCTCGTAATACGGCGTGAACTGCGCGTATTGCAAACGGACTTCGTTCGTCGCAAACGACATTGATGCCAGAAAACAGGACAAGATCACGCGGACCGCCGCAGTTAAGCTGAATTTTTTCACCATAACTCTCTCCTAAGTGTTTGTTTGAGTCACCAACGACAACGAAACGTCGGTGTCGCGAGTGTAAGAGTGTGCCGGCATGGCGGAGGTCATGATTGAGGTCACTCGCAGGGAATGTTTCGTACTCTGGTGCGAGTGAGTTCTTGACGGAAGGGTCAGATGTGGGCTTTTTGCAATAAAATCTTGTGAAATTAGCGGGTTGTTCGTGATGGTGCTGACCAACAATACCAAGCACAATCGACGAACTTGAACTGGAGATTGCCATGATATCAACCACTGTGTCCGAATGCCTCAGCACCGACTTTGCCATTATTCACCCCAACCTGCCGGTCGCCGAAGCCTCCCGCAAACTTATTAAAAAGGCCTTACTCGGTGGGCCTGTTACCGATGAACAGGGCAAATTGGTGGGCTGGATATCCGAGCAAGAATGCTTGCAGGTCACTCTGCAGGTGGCTTACCACAACACACGAGTATCGACTGTCGAAGAAGTCATGCAGAAAGACGTTATCGCCGTGACGTTAGACGACGATCCACTCGACATTGCGCAACGGATGTTACAAGCGAAACCGAAAACGTACCCGGTAGTCGACAGTACCAATAAGGTCATTGGCGTTTTAACGCGGCGACACCTGCTGAACATGTTAGATACCAAACTGTTGGAAATGGGTCGGCGCTAGTTTTTTTGTCGATAAAGTATGGGCAAAGCCCACCCTTCATGCTTGCAGCGCAAATTGGTAGAACGCCGAATCGATTGATTTATCTTCGGCGTATATGTCGTTCGGTAATTTGTCGCTGTGCATCAAATCCACCAGAAAGCGCGCCATTTCCGGGCTGATCTTACCTTCGCGAATATCAATCAGGCGCAACAGCTCCTCCGAAGTGACCACTCGCTCACCCAACTCCAGCACCACGGTTTGGTGATAACCCGACCGGACAGCCTGCGCGGCGATGTTGTACTTGCCTTTCAGCCAGCAAAGAAAAGTGTTGCGGTCTCGAATTGGCAACAGCTGGCCAAGCTGCAACATGGTGTATTTGGTGAAAGCGTTCATAAAGGTGCTCGGTACTTATTTCAGATACCGAGCACAGTATTGGAATGCATGGATAGGCTCTATGACACAACCGGTCAAGCGGTGGATAGCTGGGGTCAGTGTGAATGACAGGTACTTAATCCTACTGGGTATGTGAACTAATAAATCGAGGGCAACAGCAATCTTCTTTATTAATTGTGTGTTCCTTTTCGGTAAGAACCAACCTTGTCCGACGACCATGGTACGGTTCGCAACCAATGGATTTATGGGAAGTTCTTTTCTTTCCAAGGGGCGATCCCCTTGATCCGGCCTTCACCAGAGGTGAAGTCGTTAAAATCGAATCGAAGCCCATTGGGGCTGCGCTTTTAATCGATTTTAACCCCCCTTATTGTCGCCCACTTTGGTGTTCTTCCTTAATTGCCACTTACTTCGAACGGTCGCTTGAGCGTGCGTCCTTGCACGCGCGGCGCTTACAAGGGCATCCATGCCCTTGAAACCGTTGCGAGGTGTCAATTAAATCAGCCAAAGCAGATGCGACAGAAGAGTTATTTGCACCTGTACCGAAAATGGAAATTGGTTCGATTTGTAGGAGAGAACAACCGAGGCACGAGGGCGGTCGCGATGTATTTTGATTGCGATCCATGAATACTGTGTTTGTGGCTGCACCTGGGGTTGTTAAGGACCGAGCCCGAATCGGCGAACCAGCGCGACCCTTGCAGCGAAAATCGCCCAATGAAACCTTGTCACTGGATAAAACAGATACACTCGAAACAAACATCCACAAACCCATTAAGCGGCAAGCGGTTCAGGGCTGTTTATCGAATGTTTTTACCCCTTCTGGAATCTGCACCCAGCTTAGTTTTTCACTCACCCAAACGTGAACGGTGGGCTCAAATTCGCTGTCATCGTCCAGATGCACCGGCTTCAGCTTCAGCTTGATGGTGGTGGGGTCGTTCGGGTTGTAGTGGTAGATTCGGTTGCCACATTCCGGGCAGAATTTGGCGTCATTCGGATTCCCGCTTTCTGCCATGCGTTTCCAATCTTTCATTTCACCGGAAAATTGGATGCTATCGGCGTTCACCAACGCGGTCACGCTAAAGGGGGCGGTCGCCAGTTTTTGGCATTCGGTGCAGTGGCAAGCCAGCACCATGCGCGGTTTTTCTTGGAGTGTGTAGGTCACCTGGCCGCATTGGCAGGCACCGTGGAGTGGGTACGTCATCGCTTTGTCCTTAAGCCATCATCGGGGGTAGCAGAGTGCACTTTTTTAAAATGAATTGTCACTTTATATCGTGCTGGTGCGACTAAACTATGACAATGGTGTCATCATTTAAAGAACGGAAAGGATAAAAACATGAAAGTAATGGTACTTGTGCACCCCGGTAATCCGACAGACTACGAACAAGGCGCCATGCCGGAACCTGAATTATTGGCAGCCATGGGCAAATTTAACGAAGCGTTGGTCGAGGCGGGTGTCATGATCGGTGGAGAAGGTTTGAAACCCACGACCCATGGCGCTCGAATCGCTTTTTCAGCCAAAGGCGAAAAGCAGTTTTCAGAGGGGCCGTTCACTGAAATAACTGAAATAGTCGGCGGCTTCTGGATGTGGCACGTGAATTCCATGGCTGAAGCGATTGAATGGGCTAATCGTGCTCCGATGGAAAACGGTGCAACGCTGGAGTTACGTCCGGTTTTTGAACCGGAAGATTTCGGTCCGGATGTTGCTGAAAAAGAGCGGGCACTGATGGACAAGTTGGAACAGCAACAGCGGTAAACACTTGAGTTGTGAATATTGAAAACCAAATAGAGGCGATCTGGCGCATGGATTGTGCGCCGGTAATCGCCTCACTTTATGCCACGCTGCAAGACTTTGCGAGTGCCGAAGATATTGCACAAGAGGTGTTTATAGCCGCATGGCAGCAATGGCCCGTAGACGGCGTACCTGACAACCCAAGACATTGGTTTTTGAAAGTGGCGCGTCACAAAGCATTGGATTTCCTGCGCAGAACACAGGTGCGAAACCGATTTTCGGAAACCGTCAACAGCGAATTATTTTCTTTTTCTGAACCCGTCGACGTCTCTTTTACTAGTGATGCCGATGAGATGCTGAATTTGTTGTGGGTTACCTGTCATCCAAAACTCACTGTTGAACAACAAAGTGCACTGATTCTGTCTTCTTTTTTCGGATTGACATCTGCCGTCATTGCTCGTTTGTTTTTTACTAATGACGCCACCATTAAAAAACGCATTCAGCGGGCGAAGGACTGTCTGAGAACAATTGAAGCCCTAGAGCCTTTATCGGCTCAGAAAAGATTGGAAAGCCAACTGAATTCCGTCTTGAATACCCTGTACGTTATGTTCAAGCAAGGTTATGCACCGGTAGAAGGCGCGCAATGGATGAATCGCGAATTGGCTGAGTTTGCCATGAGAATGACGCGGATTTTAGCGGGCATGGTGAAAGACAATGCCGACGTTTTGGGTTTATTAGCGCTCATGGAATTTCAGTTCAGTCGTTTTCGAGCCCGTTATCACAATGGACTGCCGGTTTTGTTTGAGCACCAGGATCGGCGGTTATGGGATCACACCTTAATTCACCATGCCCAGCATCTTATTAAGCAAATGCTACAACTGTTGTTGAAAAACGACACCCGCGCCACGTCCATGGTTTTGCAAGCGTTAATCGCACAATGTTATTCCGTGGCGCCGAAATACACGTCGATTGATTGGGCAAAAATCGAGTTTTACTATCAACATTTGCTCACTATCGCCTATTCACCTCTGATTCACCTGAACTATACCATTGTGTTGAGCGAGCGATACGGTGCCGACGTTGAGCTAACGGAACTGAATAAATTGGCTCGCGAACCCACCCTTCAGCGCTATCACTACTTTTATGCCGTCAAAGCGGATTACTTGATAAAACTGAATAGGTTGGAGGATGCAAAGGAAGCACTTGCCAGCGCTATTGGGTTTGCCACCAACCAAGCTGAGATAAAAATGCTGGAACAAAAGCGAAGGGAGCTGACGAGTGCTGAATGAACTCCGTGTAGAAAGCAGCATCCAATTCTTCCCATTGGCTGTCTTTCCACCTACGCTGACAATTCCGATAACAGTTAAGGAAACTCTGAATAATTGCCATCTACCACAGTGGATCCTTCAGATAGACGACTGAGGTGATTTGAATTAATCAGAGCTGCCTTTAAGAGGTTGATTATGTTAAGAGGCTCCTGCTTTTGCCAAAAGGTTACCTTTGAGGTCGCCGATGAATTCACCTATGCATTGAATTGCCATTGTTCCAATTGTCGCCGAACAACCGGTTCTGCATTTAAACCATTCGCAGGTATTGAACGAGATAAATTGCGCATCACCGCCGGTGCAGAAAACGCTTTGCTGGTTGGTGACGCGCATGAAAACGACACGCACTGTGCGGCATGCGGCTCGCCTTTGTATTCCGTTGTACGCGACGGGCAATATGTGCACGTCAATTTAGGGGTATTGCTGGATGAGCCTTCCATTCGTCCTACCGCCCACATATTTGTTGGATCGAAAGCGCCCTGGTATTCGATAACCGATTCACTCCCTCAGTTTGACGAATACCCTGAATAACGAACGACTGAATATTACCAACGAACAGGAAATACCGTATGAGTTCAGAATCCGACCTGTTTGAACAGTTTTATGCCGCGATCAATCGCTTCGATATCGATGCAGCGGCGACATTTTTAGCACTCGATGCCGTTAGAGTTGAGCCAGAGGGCTTTCCGACTGCAGGGACTTACCGTGGCATTGACGCCATTAAACAACATTTGGTGAAAGGCCGAGGCAGCTGGGCAGAGGGAGCCTGCAACCCGGAAGGCGTTTTCGTACACGGGGATAAAGTTGTGGTGTATCTGCATGCTTGGGTGCGCGTGCACAATGCCACCGAATGGAGCGGCGGACGGTTTGCGGATGGCTTTGTGGTTCGCGACGGGCTGATTTGTGAATACTACAGCTTTGGTGAACGTGAAGACGCATGCGAATGGGCCGGTATTTCGCCATCGTAAGCCATACCTTCCGAATGAATAGCCTGGTGAAACTTCGATCTCGCCGGTTTTCGCGTATAATCGCCACCTTCCATTGTTGCCGGGTTGCTTCCGGCCCTAGAGCCGGAGTCCCGCATGCTCAGAATTACCGAACTTAAACTGCTGATCGATCACCCAGAAGAGGCGCTGCGCCCCGCCATTGTGAAACGTCTCGGCATTAACGATGCCGACCTGCTGAATTTCACGCTGTTCAAACGCAGTTACGATGCCCGTAAGAAATACGCGGAACTCTGTTTTGTGTACACCATCGACGCGGAAGTTCGCGATGAAGCCAGCGTGCTGGCTCGGCTTGGCAAAGATAAACACGTCAACCCCGCTCCGGACACCGCCTATCACTTTGTGGCGCAAGCCCCGGAAGACCTTAAAGAACGGCCGTTGGTCGTGGGCTTCGGCCCCTGCGGTATTTTTGCCGCATTGCTGCTGGCGCAGATGGGCTTTAAACCGATTGTGCTGGAGCGTGGAAAAGAAGTTCGTCAACGCACCAAAGACACCTGGGGATTGTGGCGCAAAGGCGTGCTGAACCCAGAGTCCAATGTGCAGTTTGGCGAGGGTGGTGCCGGAACGTTTTCAGACGGCAAACTGTACAGCCAGATTAAAGACCCGAACTTTCTCGGTCGCAAAGTCATGCACGAATTTGTGAACGCAGGCGCGCCGGAAGAAATTCTCTACGTCAGCAAACCGCACATCGGTACCTTCCGGCTCACCGGCGTGGTGGAAAAAATTCGACATCAGATTATCGAACTCGGCGGGGAAGTGCGCTTTGAGCAACGCCTCACCGACGTCATTCTTGAAGACGGAGCGCTGAAAGGCGTTGAGCTTGCCAGCGGCGAAAAAATTTACAGCAAGCACGTTATACTCGCCCTGGGTCACAGCGCACGCGACACCTTCCGCATGTTGCACAAACGTGACGTGTTCATGGAAGCAAAACCGTTTTCCATCGGCTGCCGGATTGAGCATCCGCAATCGGTGATCGACAAAGCCCGGCTCGGGAAATTTGCCGGTCACCCGAAGATCGGCGCGGCGGATTACAAACTGGTGCACCACGCCAAAAATGGCCGCTCGGTTTACAGCTTTTGCATGTGCCCGGGTGGCACCGTGGTGGCTGCGACATCCGAACCCAACCGTGTGGTAACCAACGGTATGAGCCAATATTCACGTAACGAACGCAACGCCAATTCCGGCATCGTGGTCGGCATTACCCCAGAAGTGGATTACCCCGGCAGCCCATTGGCGGGCATTGAATTGCAGGAAAAGCTGGAATCGCTGGCGTTTGAAATTGGTGGCAGAGACTACAAAGCGCCTGGTCAGTTGGTGGGCGACTTCATCGCCGGTAAAGCCACCACCGAACTCGGCAGCGTAGAACCGTCTTACAAACCCGGTATTAAGTTGGTTAACCTGGCGGAAGCCTTGCCCGATTTTGTCGTTGAAGCCATGCAGGAAGCGTTGCCAGAATTTGACAAAAAAATTAAAGGCTTTGCCATGAACGATGCCGTACTCACCGGTATTGAAACCCGCACTTCATCGCCATTGCGTATTACCCGTGGTGCAGATTTCCAAAGCTTAAACGTAAAAGGCCTGTACCCCGCCGGAGAAGGCGCCGGTTATGCCGGTGGTATTCTGTCGGCCGGAGTCGACGGCATTCGGGTTGCCGAAGCGGTCGCGTTGGATATTCTGGGAACCCACACAAAGTAACCGAGGGTGTTGTATGGCAGTGGTGTCTGTTGAAAACGCGGAACATTATGTTTGGGGTGAGCGCTGCGATGGTTGGCACTTGGTGCGCACACCCACGCTCAGCGTGATTCAGGAACGGGTACCACCGGGGTGTGGTGAAACGCGACACCGGCACCTTAAAGCAGAACAATTCTTTTTTGTGTTGTCTGGTGTGGCGACTCTGGATGTGAACGGGCAGGTACACAATTTACAACCAGGGCAGGGGCTGCATGTACCCGCCGGTACCGCGCATCAATTAACCAACAACGGGCAACAGGATTTAGTGTTTACCGTGACATCCACACCACCGAGCCATGGCGACCGCGAGGAACTTGAAAAATGACAGCCGGGACGTTGTATTTTTTAATCGGCAAAATGGGCGCCGGTAAATCAACCTACGCCAAACGCTTTGCGCAAGACAGTGGCACCGTACTCATTTCCGAAGACGACTGGTTAAGCCAACTGTACCCCGGTGAAATTGACAGCTTTGACGACTTCCTGGTGCGGCATCGCAAACTGTTAACGGTGCTGCGTTCACACGTACCGCAGATATTGGCTGCTGGTACATCGGTGATTATGGATTTCCCCGCCAACACCCGCGACGCGCGGCAATGGTTTTTGCGTGTTGCGGAATCTGCCAATGCCCCGCATCAAGCAATCTATTTGGAACTGTCTGACGATGCCTGTTTGCA
Organism: Reinekea sp.; assembly: GCA_050293765.1. GTDB lineage: Bacteria > Pseudomonadota > Gammaproteobacteria > Pseudomonadales > Natronospirillaceae > Reinekea. The sequence goes on along the minus strand of JBNKNI010000034.1, from coordinate 9,904 downwards.
ACAGATTGCCAAACGTCGGCAAGAGCAACCGGAACGGTCGCAGTTTGATACACCGGAAATGTTTGCAGAAGTCACGCAGTACTTTCAGGCACCCGGTGACGATGAAGGCTTGAATATTGTTGTGGTGAAACCGGGTTTGGATTCGTAGCAGATATTAAATGAAGTGTTGGTTGTGTTGTGGTTAATTTATGGCATCTCGCTACCAAGGTAAGGGTACGTCTAAGGCTTGTTCAGCTTGGCGATTCTTTGCTAATTAAGTCTACTGTTGGTTTCGGAAATACCGGTCCGAGACTTAGTTTCATTTCAAATACTACAAGCGTTAATCAGGCATTAAACGAAGTCTTTTTGAAGAAAGCCGGTTTAGTATCACTGCATGCAGGATGGATTAAGTTTCAATGCTCTAAGTGAAACGCCCTGTGCGGAGCCGCCGGTCCGACGCCTCGGTGAAGGCTATTGTGGGGGCTGGAGGCTAGGTACCTCCGGCTACCCGATTAAGCATTTTTCCAAACTCTAGGGTCGGAACCAAAAGAATCTCGCTCTAGACGCTCTATGAACGAGAAAGAATCGGGAGCACAGTCCTTAACTTCCTCCCAAACTTGTTTAATGTATGGCCGGTTTATATTTTCCTTGATACCAAGCGCCCACTCATTCCAGCGATCTTCGCTTATCCTATTTTTCTTCCTTTGGTAAATCTGCTCGTTACATAGATCTAGATAGTTATATACAGACTCTCTAGCACTAATTTCTTCTGCTTCGGATAGCGGTTTTCCCAGTAATGCATTTACGGGAATCGTATATATTAGCTCTCGATATTGCTGATCATAAGAATCTTCAAAAGCAGCACTAGTCAATTTCTTAGATTCCCAAATTTGCCATGCTGCGATACCAACACCTATCGCAGTTGCTATTGATGCAAAAGTATCCCAGTTCATTGAATCTCACCTATACATAACGCTTTTGTAAAAGACGCGACGTCAGAAGCGTCCTTTTAACAAATTTGTTAGATTTTCAATCTCTGACTTAGACAACGACTCAAGATGTTGAATAAGCATCCTTTTTTGCTTTTTATTATCAGTGTCACCCTCAGGGTCAAATGATAGAAGCAAGTCTGTAAATCCGAAATTTCTAATTTTTACCTGATTAGCATTGCTTGATAAACAGTCTGGAACTTCGGTTCTATATGGGTCACAGACTATTAACTTTGTGCCAGGTAACTTCAACCAATCACAAAAGACCACATTTACATGCTCATCTCCGAAACCATAGCCAATGACAACAAGTTCACGAACAGACATAATTCTAGTTTTAAACTCTTCAAATAACTCCCTAGGTGCAATCTGTTCAAATTTGTCTGAAAATTTGTGTCCACCTGAAAGCAAAGATCGCCTTAAAAATTGAAGCTCACCGGAATCATCATTAACAAAAAGCTCATTAACCCCTCGAACGCCTGACTTTTGGCATTCCGCCAAGCTAAGTCTTTCGATATTTCTAACCGCCCTAACGTAAGACCCAAACTCGCTGTCTCCGACAGATTTCAGGTATTTACCTTTATCTTCTATTGCAAAAATATCAAATGATCCGTGTAGCTTGATAAGATTAACGCCAGACTCGTTTTGATCAAAGAAATCTAAACGGTGCTGCTGAAGCTCCTCTTTCGTAACAACCTTGAAAGAACCCAATCGACTATATCCATGTTCACGATCAGCATAGAAGCCATCTTTCAAAGGAATTTTATAGAATGCACATAACTCCTCTACGATTAAGTCATGATTCAGTGAATAGATATCTAAGCAGCTAAATTTTTTGATGATCGCTTTCAGACCAAAATAGTGATCAAATCTCAACTGCATTCTAGGATTGCATTTCTCTTGCAGCTCCAAGAGCAATAACTGGATGCATTCTGTGGCTTGCATAATTAACCCATCAACAATTTCGCGCTCTGTTCCAACCGAAGAAAGCTTCCATTTCTCTAGCTCGCTTACCATTTGCTCATAGTGCATATCCGTATTGCCTATGATTGCCACAAATCGCTCTTTGACTTCTTCATTGTCTGAAAAATTGAATAGCTGTGTATCAATCCTCTTTAAAACATTCTCCCTAAATGTGGCTGTAAATGGCCAGACAAGTGGCATCCCACACTCAACTGACGCTCCTGCACCTAGAAAAAATGCCAACATTCGGTACGTACTCCTTAAAAATCTAACGCCCGCATTTGTGGCTGGTTTGGAGCGCAGCGGAAAACCAGTCCGACAACATGCGCTTGTGTACGCCCAGCATGGGCATGAACTTATGAGGTGAAAGTCCTCTGTAGGAAGATCACCGTCTCTAATTTAGTTTAGATTAGTAGACGATAACTACTAGCGAATGGCAAGGGCAAAATCGCGAGGTTTTGTCTGGAGGAAGCCGCTAGTAAAAATGCGAGCTGGTGATCTGGAAGGCATCCCGGAGAACATCATATGAGTCGTAGGTTAGAGGCGTGTTGGTACAAGACGACTGGGCGGCATCCCGAAAGCCACGTGATCTAACGGCCACCGTAAATGATTTGGTTCGGAGTCCCGACAGAAGTGCAGTGAAGGTTCATGACTTTATCATCTTGGTTAAAAGTCAACGTGCCGGTGAGCGCGTTCTGCGCAGTATCACTCAATATCTGCAACGCCGCTTAAAACTGGTGATTAACGAAAAGAAAAGCCATGTGCTACACAGCAATCAAAGCACGTTCATTGGCTTCACGTTTAACGGCGGACAGATTAAGCGGCATCCGAAGACACTTGAGGCTTTTAAGCAAAAAAGTACGTGAACTGACGAACCGAAATTGGGGCGTCAGCATGCATTACCAACTGTTTAAGATCAGCCAATACCTAAGAGGTTGGATCAACTATTTTGGCATCGCCAATTGCTATCAACTGTGTTGCGATCTGGATCAATGGATACGTCGACGCGTGCGAATGGCGTACTAGCGACAGTGGCGAAAGCAAGTGGGCGGCATCCCGCAACCAAAGTAAGAAATTAAATCGCATTGGGTGTGCCGATTAAGTCGGATGTTGGTTGTGGGATTACCATTAAAGGCCCATGGCGCAGTTCAAAAACACCGGGGATCAATCAGGCATTGAATGATGCGTATTTGAAGAAAGTCGTATTAGTCTCGCTGCGCGTTGGATTGATCAAGCTTCACCACACTTAGTGATACGCCCTGTGCGGAGCCGCCGGTCCGGCGTCCCGGTGCAGGGTGCTGGGGGGGGGCTGGAGGCTAAATACCTCCGGCTACCCGATTAGCTGTACTCTGCGAACATTTCTCGTAGCATTGTTCTTGTTGAGACATCTTGGTCTGCTTCCAAGTCCTCCAAGACTTTCCGAAACGTGACCAACTCGACGCGCTCACCGGCAACCAGAGGTGCATCCTCTGGCAGAAAAAAGTAAGTGGAATCAATATCACGCGCATGCCTTAAAAGCCGGAATTGTTTATCCGAAAGGTCTGCAGCGTGTTTGCTGTAAGTAACCTGGCCAATTACCCTTTTCCCATCCCGATCGATACCAAAAATATCGATATCCACTAGCCCTCTGCCAATTGGCAAAACGAGCCGTTCCAATTTCCCGGAACTACGTAGCCATTCGTAGCAAAGGACTTCAAGTTGACTTGGATGGAGCGAATTTGCCTTGCGCGGCAGTGATCGCCCTTCCACTGCCGCCAATAATGCTCCTTCCGCACTGGGCCATCCTGTTAATGTTGCCTGTCTCGGCTGGACACCAACAAGCAATGGGTAATCTGCGTAAGGGACTTCAACTGCATTACTCAGAGCAGCTACTTTGTAAATAAATGACTCACCGGAGTTCGGATCATGAAATTCTTCAGAGAATATCGGGGTGCCTTTCTCCAGGAACCCAACGAGCATTTTAGATCCATCTAGCCGTCTGTAATCAGCGCCGACAATAGCACCGTCGTTACAGTACCCCCATAATCTTTCGAGTGCCTTTCGACCGGCAGGATAGTAGTCCGCGGGATTGGTAGAAAAGTCATCATCATAATGTAACGCAATCAGCCTCCTATCCCACAATTGGCGCAGAATTTTGGGAGTAGACGAACAGTTATGTCGAATAAAAACTGACTGCACAAACTTTCCTTTTCTCAGCTAACGCCCTCCACGCAGGCGAGCAACTTGTTGCGAATTCAAGGCACGGAGTGCCTATTTAGGCTTGTGCTATTCATAGCGCAAACGAACGTTGCGGCAACTTCTCCGCGTGAATTTGCCTTGTTATATGCAATTATTTCTCTTTATCTTCTAGGTCTAACCCATCTTCAATGCTGCCGACATAACGCATATACTTCTTCTTGAACAAACCGAATAAATAGTTTGTAAACCCTAGAAAATCGTATATTTCATTCCCCAAATCATACTCTTTAGTATTTTCCTTAACGACTTTCTTTCCAAGCAACGAGGAGGCTTCATCAGAGTCGATAACAAAACCGTGATCTTTATAATGGTTGGTAAAATGATCAGCGAGCTGTTGTGCAGTAGCTCCATCAGGTAGCGTCTTATCTGCCAATAGACGTTCGGCATACTGGACTGCAGATTCGTTAACCCTTTCAAACAACCCAAGATGCCTAATACTTACATTGTCTGTGAGATAACGAGCAAACATATCTGACGCTTTTGGATATTTCTCTGACATCTCAGCGATCTTTTCCATTGCGTTAGACAAACCAAGAGCAGGAAAACCTCCGAACTGTGGATCAATTGGGCCTAACTCACTTAACAGACCCATATGTAATTCGTTTGCCCCTAATGAAATAAGAGTTGCCGCAGACTTGGCCTTACGAGGGATTGAAATATTGAACTTTGACTTTGACAGTCTCTTGCAGGCTTTACTAATTAAATAGGCAGGCTCAATTTGGCCACCTCCAGAATGCAATACCATCAATATATTGCTCTTCTTATCAATATCCTTAACTGCGTTATATATTCTGTTTGAGTGAAAGGTACTAATAGACTCATCTTCGTCATATAAAAATATGACCTCATAACCCTTTAACTCATATTTATTAACAACTTTCTTAAGATGCTCAGATATCAGAGATTTTACTTTTTCATCCGGAAGCCCATCTCTAAATATTGAAATGAGATCGCTCCAGTCGCTTAAATCGTAAGACTTTTCTTCTTGTGATTCTTGTTCATTATTTTCAGTTTCGCTCATACCCCCTCCTAGCAGCTAGCAGTAGCATATGCCGCCACTGCGGTTTTTTCCGGCGCAGCATATGCAGAATTGTTTTCTGTTCATATTCGGCTCAATGTCAGTCATATTCTGCGGTACAAGCGTTATTGTCAATCTGATCACCCTAAAAAACCGCACGAGCGGTTTTTACCGAAATAATCGTGCGCCTGAAAGGCCCAATTCATGGGGGGTAGTCCAATGAACGGGAAATGAATACTCTGTTATCGCCTGGGTTTTGCGGCGCGTGCATAGATATTCGGTTATTTTTCAGAAAATGCGGCGCAAAGGCTTTTTTGGCGCGAAAGTGGCTTTCTTGCTAAGTGACTGGGCAAAGGTTACCCATTATTGGGGAGAAGGCGCGAACCTTGGGGTGGTTGCTGGGCTGCCTTCGCTTAATAGATTCATTTGTTGGCCTAAAGGCCAACCTTCATAATCGATGCGTCTCCGGATTGCTCTGAAGTCTACTGGGTAGAAGTATGAATATGTCGGGCTGAAGCACTACCTACATCATTGCCCCTTCGACTGCTTCGCGCTCTGGGCGAACGGTATGGTTAGGCGATGTTGAGCTAAAGCCGCGACTTACAAATTCATTGCCCCTTCGACCGCTACGCGCTCAGGTTGAACGGTATGGTTAAGCGATGTCGGGCTAAAGCCCGACTTACAAGTGAAGATTACACCAAGCCGAGTCTGGCGAGTGAGGTGGTGTTCATTCGGTTGTAGCCGCTGCTGTTAGCGGTATCCGCTTTAGTGATGAGGAAGAAATCGTCCAGCCAGATTGAGTATTCCAGCAACCGGTCTTTTATTCGCGTGGCTTCCAGCAAGTGTTTGTCTTTGATCGATAAGTTTCCTTTCGGGTTGTGGTGAATGAGGATGAGCCGTGTAGCATTGGCTTGAATGATGTGGCTGATGAGTAAGTTGGTGGTGAGTTCTTTCAGTGAAAATTTGCCGGTGAGGATGGGTCTGCTTTCCAATAATACGCTGCGCGTGCTGAGCATGAGTGCGTGAATAGCTTCGTGTTTTAGGTGAATGAAGGTGTTGGCAATGTACAGCTCGGCACGGGCGATGCTGTCCAATATTACCGGGTTGGGTTTTTCCAGTTCGCGTTGATGGGCGTGGGTGAACAACAGTTCGTCGTCTATGTTGGTGATTTTTTTGTACATGGTTGTCTCGCTTTTCGTTAGTTCGTTTTGTTTCTGTTTTAAGCATCAGAAACCTTGCCTGCGGGCGCAGGCAAGATGTGCGGCTAAGCAATGTGTTCTGTGTGTTTTTTACTGCGAGTGTTCAGCGTCTGTTGTTACTTCGGTACTGCTTTAACAGTTGCTGATAACTCACGTAGGTCACGGAACACGGCTTTAGCCGCATCGAATTTGGAAAAGCTCCGGTGTACAACGCCAGGGCCATGCGAAATCGCCACCAGTGTAGGGCGCGTAAGTACGCGGGGTCGGTTTCTATCTGTGGGTTTCGGTGCCGGTTGGCGATTGTTTGTTTTATTTCGAGTTCACAAGGGTTTTTCGCTTCAACGGGGTGTTGAAGGTCGCTGTTTGTTGCGCTTAGTTTCTCTTGTGAGAGGATTTTTTCTTGGAACGAGCGGTGCTCTAGCTTACCATTGAACTTAGCCACTATTGATACTCCGATTATCGATTTTGGTTAGCTGCCCTTGAGTGTTGTCGCACTCTTGGGTAGCGCTTAGTTTTCGCTACTTTCTTTCCGTTATTTGCCTCCTGAAGTTTCTGAAAAACCAACCTGTATAAAACACTGGGTGAGGAATGAACACAATTTATTTTTTGTGTGAGGTGAGGTTATTGTGATGGATGTCTAAAAAAAATTGGTTTGTTCAATGAGGAGGTGGGATTTTTTCAGTGTCTTGTTAAAAGTTTTCAGCCTTGGTGACTCAAACCTTTTGCTGGTTTTAGTTTTGTGGTGTGTGCTTAGCGCAAGACGTAGTTTAATTATGTATTTTCTTTTTCAAGGGGGCAGCCCCCTTGCACCCCCGTTTGTCGCCCGCTTTGGTTTTCTTCCATATCTGACACTCCGCTCGAACGGTCGCTTGAGCGTGCGCCGACAAGTCGGCGATCCCTGCACGCACGGCGCTTCCAACGGCATCCCTGCCCTTGAATCCGTTGCGACGTGTCAGCCATGTCAGCCAAAGCAGATGCGACGGAACAGCTATTTACGCCAAAGTCGGCAATGGCTTTCGATAAACTCGTTATTGAAAGGTGTGACAGAAATTGACCGAAGAAATGTCTATCAAGAAGGCAAGTCACACGGCCGTTTCACTGCCTTTCAAACGACCACGCGAAGCAATTTACGTTTCACAGGTTGGTCAAGCAGGGATGCTTGAACAAGTGAGCTGGAAATGGCGGTCCGACGTTTCGGTGGCCGTCGTGAACGACCTGTCGAAGACGAAATTGAGAAGTGTGATCAGTCGTTTGTGGCGGCGGCTGGGATTGTTAAGGGCCGAGCCCGAATCGTCGGACCGGTTCGGCCCTTGACGGCGAAAATTTTCCAATGATACCAAATGATGCAAAAAATTCAGGGCGCAAAAAGAATTCTGCTTTCAAAGATCCTCTTGGAATGAAAAAACTGAATTATTAGCCCGATCAAACACCAAAAGCAAAGTGGAGAAAAGATATCTCGACCGCACTCGTGCCTCGGTTGTTCACTCCTACAAAACGAATAAACAACCGCTTTCGGTACTGGCGTAAATAACCTTTCCGTCGCATCTGCTTTGGCTGAATTAATTGGCACGTCGCATCGGATACAAGGGCATGGATGCCCTTGGAAGCGCCGCGCGTGCAGGGACGCACGCTCTAGCGACCGTTCGAAGAAAGTGACAATTTAGGAAGACCACCAAAGCGGGCGACAAAAGGGGGTTCAAGGGGATCGCCCCTTGGAAAGAAAAAACTGAATTGTTTACCAGCACAAACAACAAAGCAAAGTGCGAAAAGACATCGCGACCGCCCTCGTGCCTCGGTTGTTCACTCCTACAAAACGAATAAATCTACCGCTTTCGGTACTGGCGTAAATAACCGCTCCGTCGCTTCTGCTTTGGCTGAATTAATTGGCACGTCGCAACGGGTTCAAGGCCATGGATGCCCTTGGAAAGAAAAAGGTTTCAACGTAATTCAATTCTTAAGAGTCTAGCCCGAATCGCCGGTCCGGTTCGGTCCATTACGGAAAAAATATTGCAGCGAAGCCATACCTCTAACGGTGTTACAACACCATGTGAATCTTTGTTGCCAGTTTTGTGATTTTGGAAAAATCCGGTCTACACTTGGTCATATTGAACGCTATGCCGCCGAGGATTCTATGTTCCAGCCCGCCTCACTGACGATCGATTTACGTCAAATGATTCTCGCTATCGAAACGGCGGTGTCGTTGGTGGGTATGAATGACACCAATCATGGTAAACGGGTGGGGTATATTGCCAGTCAGATCTGTTCGGGGCTGGGTCAATCCGATGACGAGATTCAGGCTATTTTCGAACTGGGCATGTTGCACGATTGCGGTGTGTCTACGGAACAGATGCATTCAAATCTGGTGAATCATTTCGATTGGAGCGATGCGCACATTCATTGTGAGATCGGGTACCGGTTGTTAAAAGATTTTGGACCACTGGAGAAGTATGCGTTGCCGATTCTGTATCATCATACGCCCTGGGAGAAGCTCAAAACGTTGGATTTGCCGGACGAGATTAAACGTAAGGCGAATCTGATTTTCCTGTCGGACCGGGTGGATGTTCTGGCGGCAACGCATTACGACAGCGATATTCTCATTGTCCGTGATGAGATTCTGGCTTCAATCAATTCGTATCGGGAAACGTATTTCGATCCGTTTCTGATCGATGCCTTTGCGCAGGTAGAGGCCTCTGAAGCCTTCTGGATTACGCTGTCAGATCGGCACATTACCCGTTATACGTGGGATATGGGTCAGTTCTCCAGCAGCGAGCCATTGTCATTAAAGCAAATCAAACAGCTGTCGCTGATCATGTCTTATATTGTTGACCAGAAGAGCGCTTTCACGGCGCAACATTCGGCCCGGGTAGCGGATTTGGCGAAGTTTCTGGCTTACAGCTACGGCCTGACCGATTACTTGTGCGACAAGGTAGAGATCGCCGGTCTGTTGCATGATCTGGGTAAGTTACACACGCCGGATCACATTCTGGAAAAACCAGGGCCGCTGAATGCGGAGGAACTGGCAATTATGAATCAACACAGTTACGAGACCTTCGAAATTCTGCGGCACATCAGTGGTTTGGGTGATGTCGCGGAGTGGGCGGCGTTTCATCACGAAGGCGTCAATGGTTTGGGGTACCCGTTCCACTTAAAAGATAGTGAGTTAAGCATTGAAGCTCGCATCATCGCCGTGGCCGATATTTTCCAGGCGCTGGTGCAGGACCGGCCATACCGCAAAGGAATGACCGAACAAGAAGTGCTGGAGATTCTCGATGGCATGGCGCAGTCCGGCAAGTTGGATGTTGAAGTCGTCGGCATCGCCGAACGCCACAGCGCGGAGTGTTTTAACATTGCAAAGGGTACGAGTGAAACAGGCAACCGGAATTCGATTGATCTGTTTGCACCGTTACCCGAAACCGTCCCTGCCTGGTGTTAATGTCATGCGGTCGCGCAGCGGTGCAGTTCTGCCACGGCGGCCATTAATTGCGCTTCGGTAATGTAGGGTGCTGGTCCAATCCTCA
>JBNKNI010000033.1:66029-69656 GCA_050293765.1 Reinekea sp. | reverse complement strand
GTTAAACACTTTGAAAAGGACTCGTCATTCCCTTCAGTGTTTGCCTTGTTTTGCACGTTGTTAGCACACGCGCAGAGGCAGAGATTGACGGCCTTTTTAGAGATGCCCTTAATACTGTTTTTGATTACATACCTAAAAAAGCAACGTCCGTTCATCAGCATAAACTGATCGCGGACGTCTCACGTTTTGCGTCTTAGAAACGTCGATCAGTGATGAACGCCACCGCGGCCATGCACATGCCCATGGCTGATTTCGTCGGCATTCGCCGCGCGCACAGACACGATGTCGATGACAAAGTTCAGCGTCTTGCCAGCCAGTGGGTGGTTAATGTCACAATCGGCATTAAATTTACCAACTTTAACCACGGTGACCTGTTTACGGCCTTGGTTTGAGTCAACCATAGCCACCATGCCGGGCCGCCATTTTTTGGCTCCCTGAAGGTGTTTAATAGGAATACGCTGGATTGAGTTTTCTTGACGGACACCATACGCCTGCTCGGGTGTCAGAGTGACTTCAATTTTATCACCGGCTGCCTTGCCTTCGATGGCCTCTTCAATTGCGCCGAGCATATTCTTGTGACCTTGCAACATAAAAACGCTGTCACCTTCGTGACTGCTTTCAATCAGCGTCTCGCCTTCGCTCATGGCGTAGTGCAGCTCAACAACGGTATCTTTGGTGATGTTCATGACAAATCTCTGTACGGGTTTTTAACAAAAGGGAGGCTCTGACCAGACGGAATGCCTGTAAGAGCCTCTGGATGGGGTGCAGTATAATGCGAAGTGGTCGGTCTGCCTATGAGCTGGACCGGTTAGGGCGTTGCGATGACCTCTGAACCCTGCGGTACGGTTGTGATCTCGCCGAGCGCGACCCCTGGCAGCGAGAATTGCTCGGTCTGAGCCACCCATTGCCTGCGGTCGCGCGCCAATGGTTGCAGCGTGATCTGACCGAGCCCTAATGCACTCAGATCGATAGTCTGCTCTTCAAATGTCGCGTTATACAGCACAATTTCAGCACGTTGATTCACCTTGAGGGGCTCAGACAAGCCACTCCACTGACCGTTTTCAAACGTCAACTGCACCAGCGGTATCGCGGCCAGGTCTGTCAGGTAGTCAATCAAGTTTTGTCGATCAGTTTCCGACAATACCGTGGCCAGTGGCTTCATGGGGTCATTCTCGGCCAAACTCTGGTTCAGGCGTTCCAAGCTGGCGCCCCGTATGTAGCCACCGGCCTGACCACCGCCTTCCGCGCCCAAACCGTGGCAAACCGCACAGCCATAACCGCCCGATTCAAAGTACAGTCTTTGACCCGCTTCCAGCGACGTTTGTTCAGCCTGCGCCCCTGTCATGAGGAGCACAGCCAGCGGTAAAAACAGACCCTTCATCAGTATTTCTTATACAGGAACAATTTATTCTGGTCATCGAACCCAATGACGTTGAAGCCACTGTATTCAACGCCTTCTTCCGCCATGCCTGGAGAGTGTGCTGGCATGCCGGGAACGGCTAAGCCACGTGCGCCTTCCGGTGGGTTCGCCAGAAACGCCATAACATCCTGCTCCGGGATATGACCTTCAAACACATAGTCATTAATGACGGCCGTGTGGCAAGAACCCAGTTGATTTGGTACACCAAGCTTATCTTTGGTGCGCTGCAAGTTGGCCGGGTGTTTAACATGGACTTCATGACCGGCGGCCTCCATGATTTTTACCCACTCAGAACAGCAACCGCAGGTCGGGGATTTGTAAACGGTAATAGTTTCTGCCCAGGCAAAGCCAGTCAGCAGTGTCAGTGTTAACGCTAGGCGTGTGAGGTTTTTCATAATTAAGCTCCAAAATAATGCCAAAGTATTTTTACCAGGGTTGGACATTAAAGGCACCGCTATAACGCTGTTCACGTAACGCATGAACGCCATAAGAGCAGTGCCGTTAGGCTTGGGGCGGACGATAGAGTTGTTCGGCGCGTGCGCGAGGGTTGGTATAGGCCAGTTCCGAGCAAGGTCGGATTGCCGAAGACATTGGCAGCGATGGTGTCGCAGGTACAGCAACCCAATTGACACATTGGCAGCCGGTGGTGGTGCAGCAGTCGGACGCGGCGTCAGACGGGCTGTTCAGATCACAATGATTGGCTACTAATGGCTGTTTAGAGTCATTGGAAAGGGTGACTGAGTTCATGTCGTGAGCGGGTGCGGAACTGTGTTCTGAACAGTCTGTCGGCATTGACGCAACGGCAGGCATCGGCACGGAGGCCAGCAAGACGAAGGCGATAAAGCATTGGTAAACCCAACGATGTCGACGCAGATCGAACAGCATGGAATGTTCCGGTGGAAAGATTAGGCGGATATTAACAGAGATTTTTGGCTGGTTAAGTTGTGACAGGTCAAGGCTGAGTAAGGTTTGCCTGTTGCTGACATTCAGCAGCGCTAAAATGAATATGAAGCTTGGGAGGTGAGGTGATTTATGTTGCACCATGCAAAATCAACGTTACCCCTGAAGGTACGCAGCGCATTGCATTCTCCGGCTTTTACCACGAAAGCCCAGAGTTTCGGTCGTGCTTACGCCATGTATTTTGCGATCAAATGGGGCGTGCTGGCGGTTGTTGTTACCTTGCTGTCCCAGGTAGAAGGTTTTCAACTGGCTTGGCTTTTATGGTGGCCCGTCATTGGTATTCCGGGTGCGCTGGGTTGGCGTGCGCACCAAAAGCACGCCCAGTCTTAGGACAGGGCGCTGATGATGGTGTTAGCCCAATACAACGCGTCTCGGAACATGGCTTCAAACTCACCCGGCATCGGTTCACGTTTGGGTGAATTTGGATTGCACTTAGTGTCGATGATCATCGCTTGTTTGATCGTGTTACGCAGCCCATAGTCGAAGTTTTTTATGGCCTCTTTACGCTCAAGAGGCAACTTGAATAACAGGCTGATGGTTTCAGATTTTTGTATTTTCAGAAAACGCTTATGTGTTGTTAATGCCGCAATAAACGCCAGGTCTTTGTTGACGGGACCATTGGTCTTAAATAAATCTGAACAGAGTTTGGCCCGCACCAACAGCTGGACGATCTGCGCGCGAGTGGGTTGCGAGGTATCCAGCAGCAGGTAGGTAAACAGAAATTGTTTGCTGTCGATCAGGCCAAGGAAAACGATCGCATGGTTCACCGTTTCGATACGGGTCTCGACGTCGTCCTTGCGTTTATTGGCATAGCGGATCAACACGCGTGCGCATTCTGCATCGGCCTCTATGCATTCGATCAATGCACTCAGTTCGCAGTCGTAAGTCACCAGTTTGGGTGCCAATAAACGCATATTGGCATTCAGCAATGTCGCGCTGGCCCCCGCTGGGCGATTGTCTAATTTAGGTTGTGTCACTCGTCGACCCTGTACAGCGTTTGAAAAATATCAAACTCAGGTGAAAATAATTGGCCGGTCTTTATAGCAAAACAGCTGATGAAATGCAGCACAAAACAGGGACATTTAATGAAGGGCATCTCTAAAAAGTCCGTCAATCTCTGCGCGTGTGCTAACAACGTGCAAAACAAGGCAAACACTGCAGGGAATGACGAGTCCTTTTCAAAACACACAACAAAGCTCAGTCATCGATCTGAAGGACCCGGAGGGCGGGGCTGAAATGGCAAATTT
>JBNKNI010000033.1:0-66021 GCA_050293765.1 Reinekea sp. | reverse complement strand
GAGCGAGGCGTGTGTTGCAGGGAATGGCGAGTCCTTTTCAAAACACACAACAAAGCTCAGTCATCGATCTGAAGGACCCGGAGGGCGGGGCTGAAATGGCAAATTTCGTTGTTAAGTCCTTTGCCAAGATAATGAATATTGCCTGCAGAACTTGCCTCGAATTTTGCGCATTTCTTCACCCGCTGAGGTAGATAGCAATTATTCAGAGTTGCCCTAGGGCAACTCTGACCCGGCTTCGAAAAAAATAAATAATAAACATTCAAAATACGGTTGACATAATTTTTCAGGCGCATAAACTGCCGCGCAAAGATTAACCACCTATCAACAACGATAGGTACACACAGGAGTTCTCAACATATGTTTTATTCACAGACCACATTGAACTGAATCGCCTTTTGAGAACTTATCACTCGGAAGGCAAACCATACGCCTTTCGAGTTAGGAAAAACCCTAACCGAGAAATCTGTTAGGGTTTTTTTATACCCAAAAATCAGACTTCAAACTCGATTGGCAAATGACTAATGACATTTTTTTTATGTCACAGGATTTTTTATGCCAATTAAAATAGAACTAAACAAGAATGAGCCGAATGGTTTCAAACCGGTGAAAATTTTCACCCGGGACATAGACCATGGTGCGATGACACAGCTGAAAAATATAGCTCAACTGCCAATCATACATTCGCATATTGCAGCCATGCCAGATGTACATCGTGGCATAGGAGCAACGGTCGGCGCCGTAATTCCAACGAAAAACGCCATTATCCCCGCCGCCGTCGGTGTTGATATCGGTTGCGGTATGATGGCCGTACGCTTGTCTTTGACATCGGCACAGTTGCCCGACCAATTAAAGACACTGCGATTGGCGATTGAAAGGGCGATTCCCATTGGTCAGCGTGCACACAAAACAGTGTCTATTCGTGAGTCAGTGTGCAAGCGCTTGCAGCCGCAAGTAGATACCTTGTTTGCAAAGCATCCGGCACTACTGAAAATGATGAAACATCCGCAAACACTTTGGGCCAAGCAAATGGCGACCTTGGGCAGCGGCAATCATTTCATTGAGTTGTGCATCGATGAACAAAAGCAAGTGTGGGTTATGTTGCACAGTGGCAGTCGTGGTCTTGGTAATGCGATTGGACGACACTTTATCGCCTTAGCTAAAAAAGACATGCATCGCCATCTGCACAATTTGCCGGATCGTGACCTGGCGTACTTTAGTGAAGGAAGTGACGGTTACTTGGATTACTGGGCAGCGCTAAATTTCGCACAGGAATATGCCCGCTTGAACCGTGAGGAAATGATGAAGTTGACGCTCCGGGCAATGGCGCCATTTTTGCCAGAGTTCAGCATTCAACAACACGCCATAAACTGTCATCACAACTATGTCAGTCTTGAGCATCACTTTGGTGCCGACGTTCTGATTACGCGTAAAGGTGCAATCAATGCCGAGAAGGATCGCCTCGGCATTATACCCGGCAGCATGGGCGCAAAATCTTTTATCGTTCGCGGTAAGGGCGAAGCGGAATCTTTCTGCTCCTGTTCACACGGAGCTGGGCGGGTAATGAGCCGAACAGCCGCCAGACAAGCCTTTCGTCGCGCAGATCTGGAAGCACAAACTAAAGGGGTTGAGTGCCGTAAGGATACAGGCGTCATTGATGAAATTCCGGCGGCTTATAAGGATATTGATCAGGTGATGGCCAACCAGACAGACCTGGTTGACATCGTGCACACACTGAAACAAGTGATGTGCATTAAGGGATAAGGATGAGTGAATATGGAACAGGAACAATTAGCCGACATACTGGCCTGCCTGGATCAGAAAAAATGGATTGTTAACTTCTATGAAGATTGTTATGCCGTTTTTGTGCTGCACCATTGGTTGATGAAGCGTGGCGGCACCGCACAGGTGCGGAGCATTAAAGCATCACCAATGGCGAAACTACTGAATAAACCAATACTGAAACAGCTAACGGCTAAGGCTCAGGACATTTCGACAGATATGTTGGAGCAAATTTGGTCGACACAGTGCGAACCCCTGGTCATCACGTTAGGAAAATGGGGGCAAGGACGAAACGGGTATGGTTTGTCAGACCAGACCTCGCGCCCGGGAACGAACCTGGTACTGCAGGTTAACCTGAGCAACCAATGGAATCGTTCATTACAACGTGCGTTGTCGATGGATGCCAATGAATGTTTTGATTGTGGCCACCCGATCAACACCGAGCGCGCCTGCACATTGGGCTGGGTTCGGCTGGACTTGGATTTCACCACCAATGAGGTTTTGATTGAAGAAGTACAGTCCGATTTCGTGCGTTGGATAAAGACGTTGCATGAACATGCACAACAGGCCTGGAATGAGCAGGACGCTCAATTCAGATACCGAGGCCGATTATTCAACGCAGCGTCGGTACGGGATGGCTTGCAGGGTTTTAACTCGATGGTATTTGCACAGTGGCAAGAAGCGCTGCTTTGGACGGCGCTGTGGTTCTGTAAAAAAGAACTGGGTATGGATAATATTTTTTATCATACCTATGAGACGGGTGCGATGCTGAAATCGATTGGTTTCCGCAAGCCACCCAAGTCACTCTACAGTAGCTTACCTAAGAAGTTTTGTTTCGAACTGACGGAGACGATCCCGCTGTTTTTAGCCAGCGATCGTCGGGCGAAACGTCGATTGAAAGCTCACAAGGAAGTTGCTTTCTATAAATGGGTTGCGTAACCCGCAGCAATAACACGAAGAACGACCCCGAAGCCTGTCAGTCGTCTCTCGAATTTTATTTCAGGCAAAAGAAGAGAAAAGCTATGAAAACGAAACAGAAAAAACGAAACGGTCATGCGTTTCATCCCATCATGAAAAAAGGTGGTGTCCATGAAACGGCAAAATCTGCCGAGCGCCGAAAGGCAAAGGACGAAGCAAAAAGACTGGCTAAGGAGTGGCTTCGCCACTCCGGTTTTTCACTGGCTTAAGCGACTACGAATGGCTTCTATACGCGCATCCGGTAACGGATGACTGGATAAGAACTCCGGCGCATCGTTTTCATCCTGAGCAAACCAAACAAACAATTCATCCGCTCCAGTCAGGTCATCATAAAGCGAGGACAACGCATCCAACGCCATAGCATCGGCGACCCTCTCCTGTTCGCGACTGTAAGTCAGAAACATCAATTGATTGCCCATATCGATTAAGCCATTCATCTGACCAAAATCACCATTGCCGGTAATCAGTGCCACCACCAGTTGCACACCCACAGCACCCGCCAACGATTGAATCGGGTCACGGTTCAGAATATGCGCCGCTTCATGGGCCAACACCATATCCAAACCTATATCCGTCTTAACGATATCCATTAGCCCGCGGAACACGAATATGTGACCGCCAATGGTCGCAAATGCATTGACCAACTCATCATCCACATAATGAACCTGTAAGGGCACTTTGCCATCATATTCCATAGCCTGGAGAATGTGATCCAACCGCGCTTGTAACATCATGGATTGTTCGGAGGTGTCCTCAAATTGTTGCGCAATAGAATCGGAAATGCGCAGCTCCCAAGACAGAGGAATGAATTTCGCTCCCCAGCTCAGAGATTGCCATAATACGAGGCTGACAATAACCAACGCCACCGCAACACCGGTCGTCAGCAATAACAACTCTTTAAACGGGTTCTCGCGTACGGCGTTTATCCCTTCCGGGATAACCGGGTTCTGCGATGGCATGTGTTCCTGATCGTCTGTCATTTGCCGACAATCGCCGTGCCGTATGCCAACACTTCGATACTGCCCACTCGATCTTTTTGCCCTTTGGATATCGAGCTGGTTTCAAACTTGATGTTGTAGACGCTGCTGGCATTCATATCAATGGCCTGTTTCTGCATGCGCAATATCGCTTCGCGCCTGGCTCGGTCCAGAAGGCTCTCATAACTGTTCAGACGTCCACCAACCAGCATTCGCAACGACGCCAGAAAACGTTTGAAGTAATCGACAGAAATGACCACACTGCCGCTGACTAATTGCGTGTGTTCAACCTGACTGACACGCGGCAAGCGCAATGCCATTAATACCACGTTACGATACTGCTCTTCGCGCTGCAGGATCGACTTGTAGTGTTTGCGTTCGGCGTAGGAGCCGAACAGATAGCCCGCAATCATCAAAACCAGAAAACTGATTAAACCAATAAAGTTTTCCATGGCTTACTCCACGACAACCGCGGTTCCATAGACAAATATCTCAGACGCCCCCTGCGCAACGGACGAGGTTGAAAAGCGGACATTGATAATGGCGTTGCCACCGATCGCTTCGGCCTGTTTCTGCATACGCTCGATCGCTTCCGTTCGCGAATCTTCAAGCAATTCCGTGTAACCCTTAAGCTCCCCACCAAAGACGTTTTTCAATCCAGCCATAATGTCACGACCAACATGCTTGGCCCTTACCGTACTGCCCTGCACCAGGCCCAAGTGCTTGAGGATTTTCTTGCCGGGGACTAACTCCAGATTGCTGATCAACATGGTTACTTCCTATCAGTGATTTGAACGAGGGGTATACATATACCGTTCACGACAGCAAAGGTAAACCTGCCATAAGACCTAAAATAGCCTTTACTGCCTTTGGTCATGAATTTCGGGGTAAGTGGATTTACATGGTCATCATTAGAAAGCCTGAAAATGCCGCATTGCTGCTGGACAACTGTGCGTCGACCTTCGCTTTCATTTTGTGAATGGCCTGTTTATACCCCAGATAAAACGGCCAATTTGGCTTCGGGGTATAATGCAGGTCAGTCAGTTCGTATTTGGCAATCACACCTTTCACAGTTGTCGGTTTCATAAATACTGCGTCAGTCGGTGCATAGTAGGCAGGGATAATCGTCAGCAGCGGCCACTTCGCGATTTTGTGATACGCCAGTACCTCAAGAACCTGATTAAAACCCGCCTCTTCATCGCCATGCAACTGCGCATACAGCCCGGATATCAGCGACTGTTTTTGTTTCAATGAGAGCGACTGCAAACAATTTTTAAAGGTCGGCTTTTCAAAGACCGACACCATCGAGCTGCGACTGACGATGCGAATCCAGTCTTCCATTACCGCATCGAGATTATCAAACTGATCGCGGGCAAAGGCGGCTTGTGTCATTTCGATCATCTTGGACATCTTATGCTTTTTACCCAGTTCTACGAGATCGGGATGTTCAAAGCCTCCAGGGTAACGAAACAAAAAATCATTCTCAGCGATCAACAGCCGCTCTATATTCATGGATAACTCCTGCCTGAATCTCATCGGTCACTGGTACATTACATGCATTACTGCAATTCCTGCCAGCGCAGCATGCCACCACTGATATTGGCGACTCGTTCAAAGCCAGCTTTCTGAAGAATGGCGACTGCCATAGCTGAACGCCGACCTGAGCGGCACAAGCAGACCACAGGTTTGTCTTGCGGAACGGATTCTGTAGCGCCTCGCAATTGGCCCAATGGAATGACCTGAGTGTCCGTCAGACGATCAACCGGCGATTCCAGCTCATTGGCTTCACGGACATCCAACACATGTACCACGTCGCGATGATTGATCACCCACTCAGCATCCACTTCCGGGACTCCTGAAAAAGTGTAATGTATTGGTGCCCAGTCGGGCTCAATTTTCACTTCGCCGTCGGCAGGCTTACCACTTTTAAGGTTCGCGGGTACCGCATGATCCATCAATTTCGGATGCGGAAGCTGCATGTTGTCCATATAACCAACAAAGTCCTGTTCAGACGCACCACCACCCACACGCGCGTTGAATGCTTTTTCTTCCGCAACCGTGGTTTGTGTACGTCCGCTGTAATCGTGCCCGGGATATATAGCGCATTGATCCGGCAGCGTGAGTATTTTTGTGGTAAGCGAATGAAAAAGGGTTTTCGCGCTGCCCTGCTGGAAATCGCAACGACCACAACCACGGATCAACAGGGCGTCGCCGGTGAAGGCCATGGTTTGATCGGCGGTCACGTAGGTCAGACAACCATCAGTGTGACCGGGTGTAGCCATTACGGTCAGGCTTTCATCGCCAAAGGCAATCACATCACCCTCCTGTAAACTGCGGTCAACGTCACTGGCTCCAATGGCTTTGGCACTGGCGATGGCACACCCGGTTTTTTGCTTTAATAGCCAGGCGGCAGTCACGTGGTCCGCGTGACAGTGGGTATCCAGGACGAATTGCAGTTTGAGACCCAATTCCTGGATCAGCGCAATGTCGCGTTGCGCCTGTTCAAACACGGGATCAATCAAAATCGCCTCACAGGTACGTGAACAGGCCAGTAAGTAGGTATAGGTAGATGAGGTTAAATCAAATAACTGCCGAAAAATCATCGTAGCTCCTTTTCGCACAACAGCCCGACTATGGTCGGGCGTCAAGGAAGACTATAGACGATTACGCCAGCTTACGGACGTCTTTTTCGGCATGAGTAACCGCTGGCGTAGCGTGGGCAATACGCTTGGTATTCTGCAGATGGCGATAAGTAACGTTGTCACTGGTGGAACTGCCGCCGGCGGTGCCGCAACCTAACGTCCACGACAGCGCCAGACCATTGCAAGCGCCGATACACCCCTGCGTGCCGGGTGAATTCACCAACACACGGCAAACGTCGGCAGCCTGAGCAAATGCTTCGATCCGTCGTTGATCGTGGGTATGAATAATGGCGGTGTGACCTCGCCCCTCATTCGACAGTACAGCACGCGTGACTGACAGTGCCTGCTGGTCGCCACGAACAGTGACCATGGAAACAATCGGGGCTAACTTTTCGCGGAATAAGGCAGAATCCAATTGTTGAGTAGACTGTGGAACCACGATTAATTCGATGGTGGATGCTCGACTGATACCGGCCGCCTGACAGATAGCCTGTGCGCTCTTGCCCAACCATTGCTCATCCAACTGACCATCAGCAAAGGCGACGTTGAGCAGCCGCAACGTTTCTTTGCCATTCAAGACCGCAGCACCAGCCTCAACCAATGCAGAGATAAAAGACTGTTCAATATCCTGATCGACAATCAAGTTATTTTCCGAACCGCAAACGACACCGTTGTCAAAAGCCTTACTGGAAACAATGTGTTCGGCAACCTGATGCAAGTCCGCATCACGACAAACCCACACTGGCGCGTTGCCCTTGCCGACTCCAATGCTCGGTGTTCCAGACCGGTAAGCACTGCGAACCATGTTTGTGCCACCGGTAGCGAGAATGAAGCTGATGTCTGGGTGCGACATCAGCAGATTCGTCAATTCACGCTTAGGTGGTAGCTCGGGTGTCTGTACAAGATCCGGGCTTGCCTCATGTTTAGCCAAAACTTCGCGAATAATTTTAACGGTCCGCAAACTGACCTGACGGGCTTTGCGGTGACAGCTCAGTACAATAGCGTTGCGCGATTTCAACGCAATCAACACTTTAAACACTAACGTTTCAACGGGATTGGTGACAGGAATCAGACCGAGAATCACGCCCATTGGTACTGTAATCGTATCAACATTCGGAGATTCAATCGTTAAAGCACCAGACCCCGGCTGCCCTTGCAATGAAGCCGCGACTTCCATGGTTCCCAACAGAATTTTTTGCACGCGATGTGCAACTACGCCCATGCCGGTTTCAGCAATCGCGGCGTCGGCGAGTTCCCAAGCCTGACGATTGACCGCATCAGCAATATCAGCGATCAACAGATCTATTCGGTCTTCCGGCCAACTCAGCAAGCTGTTCTGCGCAATAACAGAACGCTTCACAATCGCATCAACCACCGGACTGTGCTGATGTTCATTCAAGGTGGAGGCTGTACTGTGGTTGACTGAAACCAGCGAGTGTTGCAATAACAGGATATATGAGGGTGAGTCTACGTGTGTACCACTCGCCAGCGCTTGTTGAATGTCTGATGTTAACAAACATACTTTGCAATCGGTTCCTGCCCGAATGGACAACTGCGGCCCCGCAACCGACATCATATTGAGCCCAACTATTTGCCCAGCACAATGTTGATGCAGAACTTTATGGGTTTGAAGTTCATCATCAACCGTAAACGTTTCCACGGTGCCGTCCAGCACAACAAACACTCCTCGCTGCGCACCGCCTTCACGAAACAAAATGCTGCCTGCGGGCACAAATTCAATATGCCCAAGTTTGGAAAGAGATTCCATTGCGGTATCGATGTTACTCGGATTCAACACTCAGCCCTCTGATTACACCAAAAAAAATTGATATCCAGCGCGATGATTTTCATGCTTGAAATATCGTTATAATGCATTTTGGTTACTGCATTTTCTCTTGCTTGTTAACCCGATCTCCAACGCGTCGCTTGACTGTTCTGCGAATTGAAAAAAACGCTTTGTCTGTTCTATTTTGAATGTACTGAACTACTAATGCGCCATTAAAGTGCGCCATGCTTCTTTTCAGAGCAAAAATTTTTGTTCCGATCTAAGAAACGTAATTCCTTTTTAAAAGCAAACTATCACTAAAAATTATAACTAACATCGGTGACTGGCTAAGTTAATCTTCGTTGTTCATCGCAAAAATTCTGTGACGCGTATCTAACGAATTTTTCAGCTGGTTCACGGTTCTGAAATCTGAGAATCAAATCCAATATTTTTTGTGACGCACATCTATAAAATTAAAATTAATATTTGCTGGATGTAGAATTCAGTCAATACTTACGCTGACTAACCAATTTGATGAGCTCTGAATTGATTCGCGTCTATAGAAAATTGGCTTACAAATAGTTACTGTTTCTGGTGAAGGGCCCGCGCGGACGCGGGTGTGATCGCCAATCCGTTTCGTCAGGTTGTAGGTAAGAAGCAATGGACAGTTTAAAAACCCAAGATTTGGCCCAAATTCTCGGCCTCTATTCTCCCTGGATCGTCAAAGACATAGAATTAGCCGCCGACGCTGAATCGATCACCATCTCACTGGAAAAACAAACCGAAAAGGGACGCTTTTCGTTTTTGCCCTCCAGTAAAAAAGGCCAACAGGTGACTCGCCGCTGGCAACACATCCGCTTCGGACATTTCAATACGTTCATCCAAGCCAGTATGTCACTTGAGGAGCTGGCCGAGATTTCCAGCGATCGTCCGCCCGCATTTTTAGGCGCAGAGAACAAAACTATCACCCGAGAACTTGCCGATACGATTCGCATCGCATATTCGAGAAATCTGAATACCGATATGATCAGCGGCCTGTTGGGGATCTCTCATGAAATTGTCGATGCAGAAATCCGTGAGATCGAAACCGAAGAACAGCAGAAACGCAATGTTGGCCTGCTGCCTTTGGAGTCCAACCCGGTCTGGCGTGGAGTACTGACCGACCAAATCAAGATGTCAACTCGCTTGCTGCCATTAAAATTATTGTTATCGCGATTAAAATTGGACGTTTCAAAAAACATGGACAGTCCGGATGTCATGCAAAAGTCCATCTCCGAGTTGCGTAACTTTTTTATTCGTCACGCACATCAATTGACGCATGAATACGAACAGATCGGAGCTCGCGAGAGCGCCAGCCCTCGCAATACCACCAGCAGTAAAACCAAATTAGTCCTGCCCGGCACCAAAAATGTTTTATGGCATCAGCTGTTAACAGGTGAGTTCGAATTAAGCACACAGAGCATGCCTTTGAAATTCAGTATCGCTCAGCAACGACGTGCTTATATGGCCGCGACCAAAGAAGCTGAGCGCATTGAGGTCATCCGTAATATCCAATTATTTTTCAAACACAACGCACGCACCCTGATCCCAGAGCTCAAGATTCTCACCGAAATGCTTGAGACGCAGAAAACCAGCAGTGTTCAGCTACCACCTGTCAGTCATGACATTTGGAAAAAACTGCTGCTGGATGATCAACTGCTCAATACCGACAAGATCAATTACCGCCTTTTATTGTCACGCCTGAAAAGCACCTATCGGCGAAACCACGATGAAGGTAGCATTGAACAATTGCGTAATTTCTTCAGTCAGAATGCTCGTGCCATGACCGATGAAATAAAAGTCATTAACAGTCTCGCTGCAGCCCAATAATCAGGATTTTTTATGTCAAACAAACAAGTCATCTCCATTGATAGCGAAATGCTCGACCTGGATACCGTTAAAGCAAAGATCCAGGCCGGTGAATACCTGGCGATTGCAGCTGATGAAGCAGTCCTGTCTCAGTTGCCGGCGGGCAATTGGATTGGTGGTACCATTCCTTATTTTATGGATGATAAGGGTGGCAAGGTAAGCCGAGACGAAATCTTTGTGCATTCGATTAAAGGTGTGCAAGCTAACAACCCGCCGCGGATCACCATATACGACAATAATTCGATATCACGCATTGCCAAAGACGCGCCCGCTCATGGCTTTACGCTGTTGATAATGCCGGCCTCTTCGGATGTGCATCTGAACTACGCGCAAAACGCGCCAGAGTTCCCTAACATGTTTTTCACGCCGATTGTCGGTTGGATTTCGGGGTATCACCTGGAAGATGAAGCGCACGCCAAAGTCGGTTTCGGTCCGGGTGGCAGCATGCTCATGGATCAGCAAGCGGTAGCACTGCACGTGCCGCTTCCGGATACACAGGTGGCTAACGTCAATATCATCAACCTGTTTGAAGAAGGCAAAGGCCCGGCGATTGAGTTTCCAACCACTGGCTTCACGGCAGGCACCTGTTCAATTAACGGTCAGGCAGGCAATCTTGCACAGTATATTCAGGAAAATAATATCGACACACGTTTACCGTTGGTCGCTGACTATTCTGGCATTAAAGTGAACGTCAGTATTCAAAATGTAGACGCCGCCGCAGGACGAGTCGATCTGTATGCGCCAGTGTTTGAAGGTGTGACGTATCACTTCGCAGAACCGGTTGCGGATTACATGCACGATTTTGAAAACGAAGTGAAGAAAAACGACACCAACAACATTGCGTTTTCCTGCAACTGTATTCTGAATTTCTTATATTCTGAGTTAGAAGGTAAGAAAACCGGTCACATTACGGGGCCGATCACCTTCGGCGAAGTCGCGTATCAATTGCTGAACCAAACGTTGGTTTACATGACGCTGAGCGAAGGCTAAAAAACCTTTTGCAGTACATTTCAATCGGCGACCGCAGCAGATGCGGTTGCCGTTTTCGTTAAGACTCACAAAGACTTATAACACCCTAACGCAATGAGTAGGTCTTTTGTCAAACCTCTTAAGGCCGGGACCTCTCTGTCGTCAACTTCGGAACTACTTTTTTTTCAGCGGTGGCTTCGCAAAGCTAACGCCCATCCAACCGCGAGCCATAAACTGACGAATATTGGCATGGCCAGTACCATTTGGGTCAGCCAGAACATCTCGGTAATGCTCGCCAAATAAAGCCAGGGTGTGACCTTCTGACATGCCCGCTTTGTGGGCAAAGCAGAGTACTTTGCAGGAACCCTGATTTTCAGTTTCAGTATTATGCAATTCACCGTTAACAAACGCTGAGGGTGTAAAGTCAAATTCAGAGTCGATGGCAGAAATGACATCGGCAAACATCAGGGATTCGGGATGCTGATAAACAGCGGCCATTAGTTCTTTTAACGTCATAGTAAATAACTCAGGTATTAATCCCGCCTATTGGGCCTGAGTTTCGCAATCTTGTCAAAAATGACTCAAATGGCTTATTCGGTGATCAGTTAGCGACTATGACTAATGTAACGCATTACAGGTTTGAATAGATTTGTTCAGGTTCGCCAATATGCTCAGCTTCTCAGGCGTGTTTTGGGACACATAGAACACAAGGCGGACATCGGGCAAAGAAACGATGGTAAAGGCTTCAAGAGATATCTGCTCATCCTGAATCAGCATCAGCCTCGGTAACAACGCAGCATCCACCCGTCCATTTTCCACCATGCGGATTCCCTGGTTGTAACGGTTAACCGGCGAAACATCAGCACCGACAGACAGCAATATTTCGTGAAAAACTGAGCCCTGAACCGTGGCTACCGTCTTACCTTTCAGTTTACGGACATCGTCCAATAAAGGGTCTTTGGTCACAAAAGCGGGCTCAATGACCGCCACAGCATCACTGGCAAGCGCCCAATCATTACGGGCAGAGGACTCCACGAGCGGGAAGATCACATCACTGTTTTTTTGATCGATCAACGCCACAGCACGGGCGAAAGGGACGACATCAACGAAGTTCTGGTAGCCGGCATTTTGCAATACGCATTGATAACGGTCGCCGATGGCACCTCTTGCCTGGATGCCTTCAAAATAGAAGGCGCTCGACGATATTTCGCTGCCCACAATCCGCACGTCAGCCGCATCGACGGTGAAGGCTAATACGCAATTTAACAAAATGACAACAACAAACCGAGTCATTCAGACACCTAAACATTTATGTGTTCACACTATAGTGGATTGTTGGAGTCGCGTCGGGGGGTTGAGAGCTATTCCCATTAGGGAAGCTAATTATTTAGACGTAGTTCACATTTAGAGACTAAAGTAGGGCACCCATTCTCGACTTCGCATAACGAAGTCTGACTGGGCACCTTGACATCGCTAACGCAAGGAAAACAAATACTGTGCAATGGCCCGACGATCGGATTCCGTCATGCGACTGGTACCGTGATCGATGACTTCCACCATGGACCCACCGACAAAATCACCATCCGGCAACATGCCGTCGGCCAGAAAATACACCAGGTCCTCTTCGGTCCAGTCCATGCGCTCCAGTGCCGCACCGACAATCGGTGGAGCACTCACGCCGCCCGGTATCTCACGATTACCACCGAGATAAGGACCAATAAAGGCGCCGAGGGAATTACGGGGGTTGTGGCACTCGCCGCAATGACCGACGGCATCCACCAAATATCGTCCCCGGCCGAGGGTGGTTGATTGATCAATATTCAATGACTGGGTCGATGCAAATAACCAGCGCCAAGGTTTTAAGCCTAAGCGAATATTAAATGGAAAGGCGAGTTGGTGAGACGGTGCTGGTTGATCAACCGCCTTGGTTTTCTGCAAAGCGGCAAAAAGATCAGCGACATCCTGATCTGACAGACTTCGATAGCTTAAAAACGGAAAAGCCGGGTAGTAGGACTGCCCTTGTCGATTGCGGCCCTGTCGCAACGCTGCCTCAAACTCTTCTAACGCCCAATTGCCAATGCCGGCCGTTTTACTGGCGGTGATATTGGGCGCGTAAAAGTCACCGAACGGAGTGTCCAACCTGGGACCGCCAGCGAAGGCCAACGCGGCATCTTCCGTGGTATCTGTATGACAGGCAAAACAACCGGCGGTATTCAGTAGCGTTTGTCCTCGCGCAACATCACCAATCTGTTCTATCGCGGGGCGTTGCTCACCAACCGGTGCGAAAACGACCAGCAGAAATATTGCCACGATGGCCGTGTCGATTGCGACAAACCATTTTAACCATGGTCTCATGTTACTCTCCATTTCCGCTGCTTATTTATCGGCGGACTTATTATGATTACAAACTTGGAATCATGTAAAAACGAGTTCCAATTCAAAAGTACAGTTCTAACCCGTCGCATAAAACCCAAATCAAGGCGTGTCAGCGCTGTATAGAAAATTATCCAGACCTTGGGATTTCAACCGACTGGAATACTCTTGAGCACTAACACGAGACCATGGTCCCAGTAAAACCCGATACCCCTGCTTGGAGGCATCGTACCAAGTCACTAAATGCGATTGATAGTCGCGTAAACGTAAATCTGAGGACATCTCCTGCACTGATTTTTCTAAATTAAACAATCCCAAATGCAAATACCAACCTGGCACCAACATCTGTGGTGACGTTTTCAAGGCCGTGGCCACTGCAGATGGCTTTTCCATCATCGCGGAAGAGGGGGCGTCATGGGTTACGGTAACGGTGTCTTTCGCTGACAAATCTAACCCCGGACTCAACGATGCGGTTACACCGGAACGAGAATCTTCTGTTGCTGCGAGAGGTGAGCTTTCTAAAACAACGGATTGGTTTACTACGGATGTTGGTGGTCGGTTGCCTGGTACATATACGGCGCCCTGTGGGTCGGCCGCCTTGACTCGCGCATCCAACGACTGAAAACGCATTAACCAGAAACGCAATCCAATCCTCAGCTGGACATCAGCACTGCCTGGTTGCCATTGGGTTTCTGCGACCAAACTCACAGGTTCCAACAGATTGCGTTGAAAACCAACACCCAGCCAAGCCGTCAGCCTGTTATCAGGTAATTGCCACTGCACACTCGCGGTCGGGTACCACTGAGTGTTCAATTCGGAGCTGTAAATCAGGCGACTGTCCAAGCGGATTCGATAGGCGCGCTGCGATTCGACACCGGGTTCTGTTATGTCCATACCGGCAGCAAAAACCGTCCTCTGGCCGAGTGTTCCAGCTAATTCAACGCCAAAGCCAGGGTTCAAAATATTCAGGGGTGAAGACACCAAAAACGCAGAGAAATGTTCGTCGTGTGCCCAAACAACAGGCATCAGGCACATCACCAACACAAGTCGCCGCACGTTAAGCCCCAACTCTCATTCTCCACACACAAACCGCCAACCACCCTGAGGAGGTTGGCTCATTTTTTATCAGCATTGAGTAGAGGATAGCAGGTTAACTACGAGACCGTTTCAGTCTTTCAAGGACTGGCGAATCTGCTCTATGACCGGTTGCGTTTCAGGTCGCACACCACGCCAGATCGAAAAACTCTCAGCGGCCTGATTCACCAACATGCCCAGCCCGTCGGCACAATGTACAGCGCCCTGTTTTTTCGCCCAAACCATGAACGCTGTTGGTTCTTTTCCATACATCATGTCATAGCACTTGCTGCCTGCGTTGATTGTACCTGGTGGCAGCGGAGGAACCTGGCCTGACAGACTGGCGGAAGTTCCATTAATAACAATGTCGAACTGACCGCTTAAATCTTCAAAGGTTGAAGGGGTCAGCTCAGGAAAGTCATCGGCTAATTCTTCCACCTTTTTCAGCGTTCGATTGGCCAAAACCAGACTGGCGGGATTGGCGTCCAATAACGGTTCCAAAACACCACGAACAGCACCACCAGCCCCAAGAATCAGAATGTTCTGGCCTTCTATTGGCCATTTCAGCTGTTCAGTTAAATCCGCCAGTAACCCGACCCCATCGGTGGTATCACCAAAAATCCGCCCATCATCGAGCTTCATTAATGTATTTATGGCTCTGGCCCGCTTCGCACGCTCGGTCATGTCATCGACAAAATCAAATGCATCGCCCTTAAACGGCACAGTAACATTAAAACCATGAAAACCCTCTTTGAACAGTTGCCAGACCCGGGTCTCGAAACTGGTAATAGGCAGCTCTATCCCTTCATAGTGCAACGACTGCTTGGTTTGTGCGGCAAACAGAGTGTGAATCTGCGGGGACAGACTGTGGGTAATCGGGTGACCAATAACAGCGTAACGATCCATTAAACAACCTTTTCAATAGCGGATAGTGAAAACGATAAAGAGCTTCATGACATTTGTCTATGCCCTTTCGATTTTCGACAGGTTTATCTGGACACTATTCAGCGCCTTTTTTCAGGTACATTGAAAAGTATAGACACTCTCTGCCAGAATATTGGATCAATTCTCACATCCGATGGTAACGGTTGCCAAAACGAATAATACCCGTGACCTTGGTGATAGTCAGAAAAATGATTTTTTACTGGCCGAAACGAAGATAAAAAGGATCGGGAAGGACAAACAACGAAGGTGCTTCAGGTCTACGCCTCACTCAGATAACGACCGAACTATTTTTATACGATTCGACTTTGACGCGTAATCAACAAACGCAGGCAACGGTAAGGCTTTGGCGAAATAGTATCCCTGCCCCTGTTCACAGCCCATTTCACGAAGTTGTTCAAGTTGTTCGAGCTGCTCAATACCTTCACCCACCACTTCCAGTTTTAAGCGGTGCGCAAAACTGACAATGGATTCAACAATGGTCTTAGCTGAGCGGTCCAGGGTCATCCGTTGCACAAAACTTTTGTCGATTTTAACAATGGAGATTGGAAACTCCTGCACATGCACTAACGCAGAATACCCGGTTCCAAAATCATCTAGTGATATTTTCACCCCCAGATTATTAATTTCGGTGAGCGTTTTCTTAACCAATTCTGGGTTACTGAGCACGGCCGTTTCTGTCAGTTCAAATTCCAGTTGCGAGCGTGCGCTTTTCCAGGCTCGAATTCGCTTGGGTAAATTCTCGCAGAATGTCGGATCCTGCAGTTGTTTGAAACTGAGATTAATCGCAATGTTAAGCCCGGTTAAACCCATCCGCTCCATCAACAGGATGTCTCGTTCAGCCTGCGATAAAATCCAATTCCCCAGGGGCAAAATCATCCCACTGTTTTCAGCCACATAAATAAAATCGGACGGCGGAATTGACCCATAACGCGGATGGTCCCAGCGAATGAGCGCTTCCATCCCAACAACTTTGTTGGTTATCAGATCCACTCGGGGCTGATAATGCAGTTGGAATTCATTTTCGCGCAGTGCCCTGCGTATTTCCGCAGCCATATCCATCTGAAACCAGGGTGTCGCCGTACGGTCGTATAAAAAGACCTGTTGCTTGTATCGCTTGCCGGTTTTCATTGCTTCATGCGCCTGAGCAATTAATTCTTCGGCACTGCCAATGGTTTCCGGATACAAAACCGCGCCAATGAACGCGACAACATCAATTCGTTTGCCAAACAGTTCGAACCGATGCGTAAAGGATGATCGGACCATATCGAGCGCCTGACTGAGCTCTTCTTTATCCGACAACGAATCCACTAACAATAAAAATTCATCGCCGCCGAGCCGACCAACGCAAAAACGACCACCCATTATCAAGGCCAATCGTTGGGCGACCATACACAACACCTGGTTGGCAAAACCATAGCCATGAATTTCATTCATTTTTTGAAAGTCAGCCAGATCAACCGAGCACACACCGAAGGGGCGACCCGTCGATGACATGTCTTTGATGGCCTGCTCAACGCGTGCAGTAAAACCTTCCGCGTTATAACACCCCGTCAGTGAATCATGTGTCGACATGCGTTGTATGACTTCACGGCGGTGAAACGCGCGCAATAATACCTGACTGACGGCTTTATAACTCAGTTCATCCAGCAACAGAATATCGTGGATCCCGAGTTCTAACAGTGCACTGAAACGGGGCTCAAGAAACTGCGGTTCTAAGGCGACCCAGACCGCTTCATTTTGATTTAGAAGAAATGAGTCTAAGTGAGATTCATCAGCGTAAAACATGACAACATCAATATTGTCCGTGTCATTAAAGTAGTCGATTTTGGATACACGATGGCCTTGCGATTCCAGCAAGGTTGGTAAATCCGCTACAAAGTCAGATTCTGACAGGAACAGACCAATATGAAGTTTTTCCTGCATATCGACTACTCTGATGATCTCAATGATTATTTATAGTCGTCGATAAGGAAATGGATGTAATAATTTGTAAGAAGGATGTGATCAAGTTGGCAAAAATAGTGAGGCACTGACCGAAAAAATTTGAAATTCAGGAAGATGCTCAAACCTCTATAATTATTCGTTATAAGTGTTGACTGGCACATTCTCAGAATAGCTGACTTTCAGAATATTGGAGAGGCACAACGAATACCCCATAAGAGGTATTCGCCGTAATAACGGACGTGGCTAATCGACCTTCTCACCGTTACTTTCCTCTGCGACAGCCTTTGGTAAAAACCGACTCATCAACAGACCCATTTCAAATAAAGCGTACATGGGCACCGCAAGAATTGATTGCGAAATGACGTCGGGGGGTGTCAGGAGCATACCGATAACAAAGCAACTGACGAAGATGTAAGGGCGTTTTTCGGCCAGCGACTGCGCTGAAACCATTCCCGCACGCACCAGCAAAAAGGTAGCGATTGGTATTTCAAACGCGATACCAAAGGAAAAAAACATCTTCAGGCAGAAATCCAGCACATTGGAAATGTCGGGCATGATATTGATGCCTTCGGGCCCTGCACCGGTAAAAAACCCAAACACCAAAGGCAATACCACAAAGTACACAAAGGCGACGCCGGAATAAAAAAGAATGACGCTGGTGATAAACAATGGAACCGCTAATTTGCGTTCATGCTTATACAAAGCCGGAGCAATAAAACCCCAGACCTGATGCAGAATATAAGGCATGGCCAACAACGCCGACATCACAAACGCCAGTTTCAGCGGTACCAAGAATGGTGAGGCCACACCGGTTGCGATAAGCGCGCCGTTTTCTTTATCAGGCAACAAGGCATTCAGCGGCTCCACCAAAATCATGTACATTTCACCGGAAAAGAAATACAGCCCGATAAAAATGATCAGCACGGCAACAACACTGCGCAGTAAACGATCCCGTAATTCACGCAGGTGCTCGACCAACGGCATCGAAAATTGATTAGGATCGGTCGGTGTCATTGGATTTCTCTACAGTGTTATCACTAGCCTGGGGTGCAGCCGGAGGCTCCGGTAAATCATTGGAGGTGGGTGCAATGGAAGGCACTTCTGCATCTTCATTTTGATGGGAGTGCGGTTGGTTTTTGGCTGTGAAATCCATGTCCTTAGTTTCCGCCATGATTTTCTTATTCAGCTCATCCAGCTTAATTTCCTGTTCAATCTGATTTTGCAATCCGGTCATAAAGCGACGCGCTTGCCCCATGGTTTTACCCACAGTACGCACCACACCCGGCAACCGCTCCGGTCCGACGACGACCATTGCGATCACCGCCAGTACGACGAGTTCTGAGAATCCTATATCAAACATGTATTGCCTCAACCAACGCCATTATCAGACGAATACCACCAATTACTTGGTTTTTTCTTCGTCTTTCACTTCAGAAAAATTCGCATCTGCGGCGTCTTTTTTCTCCAAAGATTCAGGTTCTTTTTTGTCATCTTCATTCATGGCGTTTTTAAAGCTCTTTATTGCACCACCAACATCGCCACCGAGGTTTTTCAGTCGCTTGGTTCCGAAGATTAAAATGACGATGGCCAATACGATTAATAATTGCCAAATTGAAATACCACCAAAACCCATTGAACTATCCTCTTTTAATTAATCGATGACCGGGAATCCGGTCCAGGTTGCTTTGCGGACGTCGCCCAGAATGTGAAAATGTATGTGGTCGACTTCCTGACCACCTCCGGCACCGGTATTAACCACCAGGCGGAAGCCCTCTTCAAGACCCATGTCCCGGGCGATGGCCGGTGCTTTACCTATCATCGCCTGAACCACGGCCTGATTACTATCATCCATATGATTTAGACTGGCCACATGAAGCTTTGGAATCAACAGCACATGGACCGGGGCTTTGGGCGCAATATCCCAAAACGCCAGGTATTGATCGTCTTCGTATACTTTTTTCGACGGTATGTCACCGGCGATAATCTTGCAAAACAAACAGTCTGTCATGATGCACCCTATTTTTTGCTGCGACTGGCTTTTTCTTCCAACCCGGACAAGCCTTCGCGACGCGCCAGCTCCGCCAGTATGGCTTCGGGCCGGATATTTAACTTGGCTAACATGACCAACGTGTGAAACCACAGATCGGCTGTTTCATAAACGACCTTATCCTGTTGATCCGCGTCGATCTCTGCGTTTTTGGCGGCCAGAACCGTCTCAAATGCCTCTTCTCCGACCTTTTCCAGGATTTTGTCGAGTCCTTTGCTGTACAGGGAGGCCACATAGGAGCTGTCCGCTGCCGCATTTTTGCGACTTTCAAGAGTGTCAGCCAGTTTTGTCAGGATATCAATCATATCGTTTCCCGTTTACAAAGCATTGTATTTAATCAAGGCCAAAGGATAAAACCCAGGGCTACAAGACCTGCCAGCCACTGCCCTGCGCTTAAATTTGCCAGGGTATCTTGCAATGGCGCTTGCCACATCAGGGCGATCAGCACAGCGACAGCAAAGATACGACGCAGCGCGCGGCGATTTGCCCGATGCACCTGTTGTTTCAGCAGTAACAACTCACTTCGCAAGCGCTCATCCGCGGTACCCAGTTTGCGCATTTGCAACAGGGTTTCGTGGATAAGATCCGGCATCTGCGGCGCTTTTGCCAACCAGCTGGGGCCGTGTTGCACCAGCGCCTGCACAAAGCGTTTCGGACCCACCTGTTCTTTTACCCAATTTTCCAAAAACGGTTTTGCGGTCTGCCACAGGTCCAATTGCGGATAGAGCTGACGGCCCAGACCTTCAATATTCAGCAGTGTTTTCTGCAGCAAAACCAGCTGCGGCTGCACGCTCATGTCGAAGCGACGCGCTGTCTGGAACAGACGGATTAACAGTAAACCAAAGGAAATTTCACTGATCGGTTTTTCAAAGATGGGTTCGCAGACACTGCGAATGGCGGCTTCGAATTCATTGACACGGGTATTGGCCGGCACCCAACCGGACTCAACATGAAGTTCGGCCACACGGTAGTAATCGCGGTTAAAGAAAGCCAACAGGTTCTGTGCCAGATAACTTTGGTCTTCCCGTGACAGTGACCCGACAATGCCACAGTCGATTCCGATGTATTTAGGGACATCCGGATTGCTGATATCGACGAAAACATTGCCCGGGTGCATGTCGGCGTGGAAAAAGGAATCACGAAACACCTGTGAAAAGAAAATCTCCACGCCGCGTTCGGCCAGCACCTTAAAATTGGAGTTGCTGGCTTTCAGTGTCGCGATATCGCTGACCGGTACGCCATAAATGCGTTCCAGCACCAACACCTGTTTGCGGGTGTACTCCCAATAAACGACAGGCACATAAAGTTTGCCATCATCAATGGTATTGCGCCGCAACGTAGCCGCGTTCGCGCCTTCACGCAGCAAATCAAGTTCATCCAGAATGGTACGCTCAAATTCTTCTACGACTTCCAGTGGGCGCAGACGCTTGCCATCGGGAATCAGGTTCATCAGTCCGGCCATCATTTTCATCAACCGAACGTCTTTGCGTATCACCTTCTCGATACCCGGGCGAATCACTTTTACAACCACCTTGTCGCCATTGGATAAAGTCGCCGTGTGCACCTGTGCAATAGACGCAGAAGCCAGTGGTTGCAGATCGAACTCGGCAAACAATTCAGCAATGGGTTTGCCCAGTTGCTGCTCCACTATCCGTTGCGCCACTTCTCCGGGAAACGGCGCCACCCGATCCTGCAGATAGGCCAGTTCATCCGCCATTTCCTCGGGCAGCAGGTCTCGTCGGGTAGAGAGTATTTGACCAAATTTGATAAAGACCGGACCCAAACGCTCCAGCGCCAAGCGCAGGCGACGCCCCTCATTGTCTTTGGCGCGGAACAACCAGCGCAGCGGAAACAGCCAGAACAAAAAGGAAATAAACCAGGGCAGAGCTTGATGTTGCAGCAGGGTATCCAGCCGGTATCGACCAACTACCCAAATAATCCTGAGCGCGCGAAGAAAGTTCATTAATCGCGCTCCGACCGTTTAGCCTGCCATTGTTGTTCGAGGCGCCGTATTTTAGCGGCAATACGGTCGACATCTTGCCGCGCCGTTTGCACGGCTTGGGTGTGCGTCCGCCAAACACTGCTCTGCACAAACCAGCCACTTTCCTCGCGCAGAAAGTTACGACTGGTGCGTGAAAAAGAGGCCAGGTGATTTTTAGCAATAGAACCGAAAAAGCGCAGACCGTCGGCAACCACATGAGCCGCTAAATCGCCTATTTTATCGGCCAGAGCCATTTCCCAATCGATATCCAATTGCGCGAGAACATCCTGAATGGAAAAAAAGGTTCGGGTATCTCCCTGAATATGGATCTCATGTGCCATCATGGCGGCGGTCCGATCCTGGGCGCGCATGACTGCAAACAGGTCTTTGGCTTTACCGGATACCCGCGCATCAAAGGCATCAACGGTGCCGGATTGCAGAAACACGAAGCCATTGGCTTCAATGGTCATACTCATGGTCAGCGCCGGTTCCGATACAGCAAGCACCAGGGTTTTTCCAGCTAATGCCGAGAGCTTCTGTTCGGCGGCCAGGTCATAGCGTAACGCATCGTTGATCAGCGTCTGTAGTGGCATCAGCCATTCGCTCATGCCTTCACGCCCCGGTGCAACGCGACAATGCCTCCGGTGAGGTTGTGGTATGTCGCGCGGGCAAATCCCGCTTCCAGCATCATACCCTTCAGGGTTTCCTGATCGGGATGTTTGCGGATCGATTCCGCCAGGTACTGATAACTGTCAGCGTCTTGTGTCACCAACTTGCCCATTATGGGCAATGCTTTAAATGAATAAGCGTCGTAGGCTTTGCTCAGCAGTTCATTATTGGGTTTTGAGAATTCCAGCACCAACAACCGACCACCCGGTTTCAGAACCCGGTGCATTTCTTTCAAAGCGACCTCTTTATGCGTCACATTGCGCAAACCGAAAGCAATGGTCACGACATCAAATTCATTATCTTCGAACGGCAGAAATTCAGCATTGGCCTGCACCACTTCCAAATTACCGGCAACGCCCCGGTCTGCTAACCGATCCCGACCGACTTTCAGCATGGAAGCATTAATATCGGCCAGAACAACTTTACCCTGCGCACCGACGCGCTTGGAAAACGCGTAGGTCAGGTCGCCGGTACCACCAGCAATGTCCAACACCTTGTTGCCCTGACGCACGCCAGACATTTCGATGGTATAGCGCTTCCACAATCGGTGCACACCGAAAGACATCAGGTCATTCATCAAGTCGTATTTACCGGCGACAGAGTGAAAAACGTTAGCGACCAGCTTTTCCTTGTCTTCTTCCCGGACTGTTTTAAAACCAAAATGGGTTGTTTTCTGTTCCGTCTGCGGGTTGTTTTGCTCGTTCATGGTGGGCTCGAATAGGTTAACTGAGGGCATTGTAACGGGTTCAGGTGTTCAGCAACAGGTTGGCTGCGACGCCAACTTGCTACAGGCTCCGCTGAATACTTGCTCAATGCTTCAACGGAGGCAGAACTTTACAGCCAATCGGCCAACTGCTCTGCGTAATAGGTGATGATCAGATCCACACCGGCTCGTTTAAAGGCCGTCATGGTTTCCAGAACAATCGCCTTTTCATCAATGACACCAGCTAAGACCGCGGCTTTGATCATCGCGTATTCACCACTGACGTGATATACCGCGAGCGGCCGTTCACTGTGTCGGCGAATATCGGCAATCACATCCAGGTATGCGGTACCGGGCTTGACCATCAGGATATCTGCCCCTTCATCTTCATCGGCCAAAGATTCCGCCAGTGCTTCGCGGCCATTGGCGGGATCCATCTGATAGGTCTCACGCGTGCCTTTAAAGGTACTGTCTACCGCATCACGAAACGGTCCGTAAAAAGCCGACGCAAATTTTGTGGAATAGCTCATCACTGGAATATGACTAAAGCCCGCTTCATCCAACCCCGATCGAATAGCGCTGATCATCCCATCCATCATGCCGGAAGGCGCAATCATGTCAGCGCCGGCTTGGGCCGCAACCACCGCCTGACGTGCCAGATTAACCAACGTAGCGTCGTTATCCACATCGTCATCGGCAATAACGCCACAATGACCGTGATCGGTGTATTCGCAGAAACAATTGTCGGAAATCACCGTAATCTCGGGAGCTGCTTGCTTTGCGACACGGCACATCCGCGCCAGCAACCCATTTTCATTCCAGGTATCGGACCCGCACTCGTCTTTATGGTGCGACACGCCAAACAGAATTACCGCTTTAATACCTTTACCCGAAGCTCGCTTGACGATATCCGCCAGCTGACTTTCCGGGTATCGGTAAACGCCGGGCATGGAGGCTATCGCAACCGGCTCAGTGATCCCTTCCTCGATAAAGATCGGCAATATCAGATCATCAACCGTCACCTGGGTTTCACGCACCATTGCCCGTAACGCCGCCGTGCGGCGCAGCCGGCGAAAACGGAACTGCGGCAAAGGGGTATAAGAAGCATCATTCGCCATATCAAGGCTCCAACAAATTGAGAGTTGGCGGGCATTTTGCGACCCGTTCCACCAGAGTTCAAGCCAAATACCCGGATTTTCCACAACCTCGACATTTGCCCTCCGGCGGCCTGCAAGCGCCTGTCCAGGGCCATTATCTCAAATATGGAACAATCGGTTACTCACTTTTTGCCGCGAAAGAATGGACACCGACAAATCTGTCGGTAAACTCAGCCTCTCAATTCTTAACGAATCTAAGAGCAATGAGCGAAAATATTCTTAATGTAACTGACGACAGCTTTGAAAGTGATGTCTTGCGCAACGAACACCCTGTCCTGGTTGATTATTGGGCAGAATGGTGTGGTCCATGCAAAATGATTGCCCCAGTTCTGGAAGAAGTTGCAGATGAATACGCCGGTAAAATGGTGGTAGCGAAACTGAATATCGACGATAACCCGAACACGCCGCCTAAATACGGCATTCGTGGTATCCCAACGTTGATGATTTTCAAAGGTGGCGAAGTCGCCGCGACCAAAGTGGGCGCGCTGTCAAAGTCACAATTGCTGGAATTTATCCAAAGCAATAGCTAAAACCCGCAATCTGCCTTAAATTGAGCGCCATTGGCGCTCATTGTCCAATTTTTTCTGGACAGTGACGTTTTACACGCCTATATTGTTTGCAAATCGAACAATAACTCTATATCAAACCAACCCTTGAGCCTTCGCGCTCGTCCCACTTCAAGCCAAAAAATCTATGAATCTTAGTGACTTAAAAACCAAAGCCGTGTCCGAACTTTTGGAAATTGCCAAAGAGATGGGCCTCGAAAATGTTAACCGTACTCGTAAACAAGACCTTATTTTCACCATACTGAAGCGTCACGCAAAAAGTGGTGAAGACATTTACGGCGACGGTGTACTTGAAATCCTGCAAGATGGTTTCGGCTTCCTGCGTTCAGCGTCTGCCTCTTACCTGGCTGGTCCGGATGACATCTATGTATCGCCAAGCCAAATCCGTCGTTTTAATCTGCGAACCGGTGACACCATCGCCGGGAAAATTCGCCCACCAAAAGACGGCGAACGATATTTTGCATTGTTGAAGGTTGATACCATCAACTTTGCGCCGCTGGAAAATGCAAAAAATAAAATTTTGTTCGAAAACCTGACACCGTTGTTTCCGGATGAACGTCTCGTTCTTGAAGCTGGTAACGGATCTACCGAAGACATGGCCGGTCGTATTCTTGATCTCGCCTCGCCTATTGGTAAAGGCCAGCGCGGCTTGATCGTTTCTCCGCCAAAGGCCGGTAAAACCATCATGTTGCAGAATGTCGCTCAAGCGATTACCCGCGATGCACCCGATGCGCATCTGATGGTATTGCTGATTGACGAACGTCCGGAAGAAGTAACCGAAATGCAGCGTTCCGTGCGCGGCGAAGTGATTGCGTCGACGTTCGACGAACCACCCGCTCGTCACGTTCAGGTTGCTGAAATGGTTATCGAAAAAGCCAAGCGTCTGGTTGAACACAAAAAAGACGTCATCATCTTACTCGACTCCATTACTCGTTTGGCTCGTGCTTACAACACCATTGTACCGAGCTCAGGTAAAGTACTGACCGGTGGTGTTGACGCCAACGCATTGGAGCGACCAAAACGTTTCTTTGGTGCCGCACGTAACATCGAAGAAGGCGGTTCTTTAACGATCATCGCCACCGCATTGGTCGACACCGGTTCGAAGATGGATGAAGTTATTTACGAAGAGTTCAAAGGCACAGGTAATATGGAAGTGCATTTGGATCGTAAGATTGCTGAAAAACGTATTTTCCCTGCGATTAACATTCGTCGATCCGGTACTCGCCGTGAAGACCGTTTGACCAGCGAAGCCGAACTGCAACGTATGTGGATTCTGCGTAAGTTGCTGGCGGAAATGGAAGATGTTGCCGCGATTGAATTCTTAATCGGCAAACTCAAGCTGACCAAATCCAACGACGAATTCTTCAAAAGCATGAAAGGCTAAAATGCATTTGAGCTTCGCTCAAAAAAAGGCTCCTTAACGGAGCCTTTTTCGCATTTTAGGACCGCACATGGATGTGCGGACAGGTATATACCACCAGGGACGGTTCAATTTCTGAACGCAATTAACGGTATTCTTTTAGCGGTTTTACGACCAGCCATGGACAAATCGTCTGGAACGATTTGATCCGACTTGTCGCCTTCGGTCGAGTGCATGGATGCGCGAGAGATATTGCTGGGCAGGCATATACCACCATGGACGGTAGCACGGTCATTCGTCATTTCTAAAGGCTCCTTAACGGAGCCTTTTTCGCATTTTAGGACCGCACACAAAGCACTCGTTTGGGACGATTTAGTCCCAACGAATCATCTTCGGACATGTACAAAGAGTCTGTGGCATTTGCTTCATACAGTGGCATGGTTTCATTGGGAGATTTTTGACGTCAAGGGCCGGACCGGTCCGACGATTCGGGCTCGGCCCTTAACAATCCCAGCCGCCGCCACAAACGACTGATCACACTTCTCAATTTCGTCTTCGACAGGTCGTTCGCGACGGCCTTCCCTGGCCGGCTCACTTGTTTAAGCATCCCTGCTTGAACAACCTGTGAGACGCAAATTGCTTCGCGTGGTCGTTTGAAAGACTGTGAAACAGTGGTAAGAGTTACTTTCTCGATAGATAAAACCAACCTCTAAATTCTATGTACCAAGGACTGGTGTAAATAACTGTTTCGTCGCATCTGCTTTGGCTGACATGACAGACACGTCGCAACGGATTCAAGGGCATGGATGCCCTTGGAAGCGCCGCGCGTGCAGGGACGCACGCTCAAGCGACCGTTCGAAGAAAGTGTCTAGCATGACAGAACTCCAAAGCGGGCGACAGAAGGGGGTGCAAGGGGATCTCCCCTTGAAAGAAAAAATTCTCTTAGAGAACTTTTGGTTAAAAATGGAACCACAGTCTTCGGAACAGCTTTAGTACTTGAAGTAAAAATCACAGTGAAACCAAATCACCCATTAAATCAAATTCCATTTAGCAAGCTTAAGCAAGCGCTATTGTGGCGCCCCCACTTACCCCGATTTTGCTGCCAGAGTTGGCACTCCAACATGAATAATAACGAATAGTATTGCTCCGCCTTCCATGACATTAAAAAACAACGGCAATACCCACACCTCCGGTTATTCCGAAAAAATCTCTTAACCTCCCGCTCTCTTGATATAACGCAAGTCCGATCCCTGTCTTTTAAATAAGAAAGTCCTAATATGGTTAGACAATAACCAGAAGAGGTCCGCCATGAAACACTCCGATCTCACACTACCACCTGAACAACAACATGTTCAGGGTACCGGTCCGGTTTCCCGCTTTCGCCCGCGCTATCAAAACCTGTTGCCGCCATGCAACCACGCCTGCCCTGCCGGAGAAAATATCCAGAGTTGGCTGTCGTTAGTGCAGAACAGTGAACTGGAGCAGGCCTGGCGTGCCCTAACCGATGTCAACCCGATGCCGGCTATTCATGGTCGGGTTTGTTATCACCCCTGTGAAAGCGGCTGCAACCGCGCGGAAGTGGATTCGCCGGTAAAAATTCACGCAACTGAACGTTTCCTTGGCGATCTGGCGATTGAGAACAATTGGCAGTTTGAGGTTAAGCGCGGACCAACCGGCAAACGCATCCTGATAGTAGGTTCAGGTCCGGCGGGGTTGTCAGCCGCCTATCACCTGGCACGCCAGGGCCACAGCGTTGAGATTTTCGAGGCGAGTGACAAACCCGGCGGTATGATGCGTTTTGGCATTCCCGCCTATCGCTTGCCGAGGGCGATCCTGGATGCCGAAATCGGCCGTATCGAGCAGCTGGGCGTGAAAATACATCTGAACCGGAAAGTGCAGAATGTTCAGGAAGAAAAACGTCGTGGTTTTTTTGATGCAGTATTCATCGCCGTGGGTGCCAACATTGCGACACAGGTTGATATTCCTGCCCGCGACGCCTCCAAAGTATTAGATGCCGTGACCTATCTGAAAGGCGTCGAATCCGGCAACGTGCCGGTGTTGGGGCGACGGGTCGCTGTCTATGGCGGTGGCAATACCGCAATGGATGCGGCACGCACGGCCAAGCGGCTCGGCGCCAGCGAAACCATGATCATTTACCGTCGTGATCGGGCGCACATGCCCGCCCACGATTTCGAAGCCCAGGAAGCGATTGAAGAAGGCATTACGATCAATTGGTTAAGCACGGTGAAGGAAGTCGACAGCGACAGCATCCAGATTGAAAAAATGACGTTGGACGATCAGGGCCGTCCACAACCCACCGGCGAATTTGAAACACTGGGCGCCGACTCGCTGATTCTGGCGCTGGGTCAACAGGTTGAGGCCGACCTGTTCAGTGATATCGACTGTGTCCAGATTGAAGACGGCGTGTTAGTGGTCGATGAACACTTTATGACCGGTTGTGCAGGCATATTTGCCGGCGGTGACATGACACCAGGCACCCGCTCGGTTACCTTCGCGACCGGTCACGGTCGCAAGGCTGCCGCGCACATCAATGCCTGGCTCGTCGACCAACAATGGACCAAACCACCGAGCCCGGATGTCGTGGATTACCAGAAACTTCACCTGTGGTACCACACCGAAGCCGAAAGCGGAGAGCAGGCTGAACTGCCGGTCGCACAACGATTGTCCGGTTTTGATGAAATCCTCCAAGGGTTTACGGAACAGCAAGCTCGTTATGAAGCCAGTCGCTGCTATTCCTGCGGCAACTGCTTTGAATGCGACGGTTGTTATGGCGCGTGTCCGGAAAACGCTATAGAGCGGCTCGGTAAAGGTCGTGGTTACCGCATCGATTACAGCAAGTGCACCGGTTGCGGCGCGTGTGTTCTGCAATGTCCCACCTACGCGATCTCGTTAATACCCGTTGCGCAAGTTTCGGAGGCACAGTCATGAATAATCACACCCAGAACATGCCCATCATGAAGGTGATGGATGGCAATGAAGCGGCAGCCGATGTTGCCTTTCGACTGTCCGAAGTGTGCGCCATTTATCCGATCACCCCGTCGTCAACAATGGCCGAACTGGCAGACCAATGGAAAAACGAAGGTCGCAAAAACCTCTGGGGTGATTCCCCCTGCATCATGGAAATGCAAAGTGAAGGCGGAGCGGCGGGGGCACTGCATGGTGCGCTGCAGTCCGGGTCGTTATCGACCACCTTTACCGCATCGCAGGGCTTAATGCTGATGATTCCGAACATGCACAAAATAGCCGGAGAGCTCACACCTACGGTGTTTCATGTCGCGGCCCGATCACTGGCGGCGCAGGCACTGTCTATTTTCGGCGACCATCAGGATGTGATGGCGGTGCGCAACACCGGCTTTGCGCTTCTGGCGGCCAATTCTGTGCAGCAGGCACATGACATGTCATTAATCGCCCATGTTTCTACGTTGCAGAGTCGAGTCCCCTTTGTGCACTTCTTTGACGGCTTCCGCACCTCGCATGAGGTTAATAAAATTTCCTGGATAAACGACGACGTTATCCGAGAACTCATTGATGACCAATGGGTGCGTGATCATCGCGCCCGGTCACTGAATCCGGAAAATCCGGTGATCCG
This sequence comes from Reinekea sp., assembly GCA_050293765.1. Lineage (GTDB taxonomy): Bacteria > Pseudomonadota > Gammaproteobacteria > Pseudomonadales > Natronospirillaceae > Reinekea. The sequence continues at coordinate 36,574 of JBNKNI010000033.1, read as the reverse complement.
CGGTACAGCACAAAACCCGGATGTGTACTTTCAAGGGCGGGAAACGTCGAATCGCTTTTACGAGGCAACACCCGCCATTGTGCAGGACACGATGGATCGGTTTGCTCAACTGACCGGACGTCAATATCGGCTGGTCGATTATATCGGCGCAGCCGATGCTGAACGCATTCTTGTGTTAATGGGTTCCGCCGCGCAAACGGCCGAGCAAGTGGTGCAAGCGCTGAATAGGCAGGGCGAAAAGGTCGGCGTCGTTATTGTGCATCTGTATCGCCCCTTCCCGACCGACGCTTTCCTGGCGGCCATACCGGACACGGTCACAAACATCGCCGTACTTGACCGCACCAAGGAACCGGGCAGTTTCGGAGAGCCGTTGTATCTCGATGTTGTCTCTGTTCTGAGTGACGCCTATCAGACGGATCGTCTGATTACGATGCCAAAAATCGTTGGCGGCCGTTACGGTTTATCGAGCAAGGAATTTGATCCTACCATGGTGAAAACCGTTTTCGACGCACTGCAACAGAAGCCGCTGAAAAACCATTTCACTGTTGGCATTATTGACGATGTGACGCACACAAACTTACCGCTCAGTACGACATTTACCCTGCCCGATACCGACACCAAAGAAGCGCTTTTTTACGGTCTGGGTGCAGACGGAACGGTCGGTGCCAACAAAAACAGTATTAAGATTATCAATCAGGAAGATGAGCTGTTTGCTCAGGGTTACTTTGTCTATGACTCCAAAAAATCCGGTTCGCAAACGGTGTCGCACGTCCGTTATGGACCCAAACCGATTGATCGACCTTACCTGATTACGCAAGCCCGTTTTGTCGCCATTCACCAATTCAATTTTGTCGAGCAAAAACATATTCTGCAGTACGCCGCGAACGGTGCCACGGTCTTGCTCAATGCACCGTATCCGGCAGCGGAAGTGTGGCAGCATTTGCCACACACATTCCAGCAACAGTTAGTGAATAAAAATATCACGCTCTACGCGGTCGACGCCTACGATGTTGCCCGGCAGGCGGATATGGGTCAACGCATTAACACCATCATGCAAACGTGCTTTTTCTACCTGGCCGATATCCTGCCACAGGATGAGGCCATTGCGCTGATCAAGAAAGCCATTGAAAAAAGCTACCGCAAAAAAGGACAGGCGCTGATTGACAAAAACTTTGCTGCGGTTGATCAGGCGCTGTCTGGGCTGACAAAAATAGAACTGCACTCGCCGGACGCGCACGCCCCTCAAGAGCCGGATACAAGCGAGTATCCTGAGTTTGTCCGCGATGTCACCATGACCATGATTCATGGCCAGGGCGATTTAATTCCCGTCAGTCAGCTGCCGGTAGATGGTACATACCCGAGTGGCACCAGCCAATTTGAAAAACGTCGTATTGCTCTGGATGTACCTCATTGGGACCCCGACGTTTGTATTCAATGTGGGAACTGCGTGGTGGTGTGTCCGCACGCGGCCATCCGCGCGAAGTTTTATCATGAAGACTTACTGGTCGACGCGCCTGCCAGCTTTTTATCGGCACCGACGACTGCACGAGGCTTCCCGGAAACGCGCTACAGTTTACAGGTCTATGCGGAAGACTGCACCGGATGCGAACTGTGTGTGCAGGCTTGTCCGGCGGTCAACGAACAGGCACCCACACGCAAGGCCATCAACATGACGCCTCTGCAAGATGTGGTCGACGCTGATGTCATCAACCTGGAATTTTTTACTCAGCTGCCGTATCCAAACCGGTCTGAAGTGGACTTTGCCACGGTGCGTGGCGTGCAGTATTTGCAGCCACTGTTTGAGTTTTCCGGTGCCTGCGCCGGTTGCGGGGAAACACCTTATCTGAAAATGATCTCGCAGTTATTCGGCGACCGCATGTTAATCGCCAATGCGACGGGGTGCTCATCCATATACGGCGGTAACCTGCCGACCACACCGTGGACCAAAAACGAAGAAGGCCGGGGACCAGCCTGGGCCAATTCGCTGTTTGAAGACAACGCGGAATTCGGTTTAGGGTTCCGGCTCACGGCCGATCACCACCAGCAACAGGCCGTTGATCTGCTGCAAAAACTGGCGCCGCAATTGGACGCTGAGTTGGTCGAGCAATTACTCAACGCGCCGCAACAAAGCGAAAGCCAGTTACGCGCGCAACGCGCTCGGGTGCATGAACTGGAACAGCAGTTACGCCGGATCGAGCACAACGATGCAACGCAATTACTGTCAATCATCGACCACTTGGTAAGACGCAGTGTGTGGATCGTCGGCGGCGATGGCTGGGCGTACGACATTGGCTATGGCGGACTCGACCATGTGCTGGCCAGCGGTCGTGACGTCAACATTCTGGTGATGGATACGGAAGTGTATTCCAACACCGGTGGACAGATGTCGAAAGCAACACCGCTCGGTGCTTCGGCTAAATTCTCGGTGGGCGGTAAGCCGGTCGGCAAGAAAGACCTGGCTATGCAAGCCATGGCTTACGGTAACGTCTATGTCGCCCGTATCGCACTCGGGGCCAATCCGCAACAGGCCCTGCAGGCATTCCGGGAAGCCGAGAATTACCCGGGACCGTCGATTATTTTGGCTTACAGCCATTGCATTGCTCACGGTATTAATATGGATGATGGATTGCGACAACAAAAACTGGCGGTCGCCAGCGGTCACTGGCCATTGTTGCGTTACAATCCACTGCTGCGGAAATCGGGTATGAATCCGTTTGAACTCGATTCACTGCGACCAAGTGTGACGCTGAAATACTACCGGCAAAATGAAGGCCGGTATCAGCAACTGATGCAACAGAACCCGGACGAAGCTGATCGACTGTTAGGACTGGCGAATCAAGCGCTGGATTTACGCTGGCAGACCTATGAAGAGATGGCGACCCGCGAGGCCAACGATTTCCATCCGATGTACGAATAGCGTCCATTTTTCCGGCAACCACCCGGTTGCCGGCCACCCCTCCCCCCGGGGGAAAAACGGCGCACTCACCCCTTGGTTTTGGGCACTTTCGGGTCTTCCTCCATTCGAATGCCGTGTCCAGGTTTCCTCGAAGACCGCTCACACCACGCGAATACCAACAAGCAAAGACAACCCACGGAACACAAAAACCCGCCAGCGACAGTTTGGACCTGTTGCGCCACCACCCTCGTTTTATAATGGATCGCGAACACGCCCTCAAAATAAAAACCAGTTCCCTGACAATCTGACGCCTATACGCAAGACAGCATAAAAAACCAATGCGGCTTACCCGTGCACATTCGTCATGCACGGAAAAAACCGCTGGTTTAACTGCGTTAACTATTGAAGAGATTTTCGCGCTTGCTGCGCAAGCGTGAAGTCGGCAAGGAGAGTACGTTGAGGAAATTTAGTTTACCCCTGTTAATGCCCATCGCTTTTATGGCGTCGGTTTGTCTGGCCGACGGGCGTTTCGTTTCAGCCACCGGAGAAGAGTTTTCGTCACCGCTTGCGGCTGACCAGGCCGATGCGCTGTTTAACGAACAACAATTGATTGTTCAATTTCAACCTGGCTTTTCTCTGTACGCCAACACCAAAGGGTTAACCACCGCCGTCACCGCGTCAGGTCAATCCCGAGTGCAGCAACTGTTGGCGCGCAGCAACGCACGTGTACTGTCGGAAACGCGCTTAACGCCGGTTGCAATCCAGTCTGTGCAAGGCAACAGTCGCGCGCGCACCCTGCGCAGCGTCACCGCGATTCAATACTTACTGCATGTTGATGATGTGGATGTCTCAGCTCTGGTGCATGACCTGCAACAAGAACCGGGTATTGATTTTGCCGAACCCAATTACCGCTACTCCGTCAACAGTGTCCCGAACGATCCCTACTACCGTAATCAAAAATTATGGGGACTCTACACGCTAAATATGAGTTCTGCCTGGGATATCAGTCAGGGCGCCGGTGCCGTGGTGGCGGTCATCGACACCGGCGTGGATCAGTCACACATCGATTTGGCGGCTAACATCTGGCACAACAGCCAGGAAGTGGCCGGTAACGGAATCGACGACGATGGCAATGGTTTTATCGATGACGTCAGCGGCTGGGACTTTGCCTATCAGGACAATATCCCCAACGATGTCCACAGTCACGGGACACACGTCGCTGGCACCATCGCCGCACTCGGTGACAACAACATCGGCGTCATTGGCGTTGCACCGCAGGCTCACATCATGGCGTTAAAAGCGCTGGGGGATACGGGCAGCGGCTCGGCGTTTAACATTGCCAAAGCCATCCGCTACGCGGCCGATATGGGCGCGGACGTCATCAACATGAGTTTAGGAGGACAAGGCAACTCCTATACGCTGGCCAACGCCATTCAATACGCGCTGGAACGCAATGTCGTGGTGGTCGTGGCTGCTGGCAACGACAACATCAATTCGCAATATCAATACCCGGCCAATGTGAACGGGGTGATCAGTGTCGGCGCTCTGCAGAATTATTCTGGTCTCGCCAAGTCGACCTTTTCCAACTACGGTGTCAGCGTTGATGTGTTTGCGCCGGGCAGTAACATCTATTCACTGGCACCGAACAATCAGTACGCCACAAAAAGCGGTACATCGATGGCCGCACCACATGTGGCCGGTGTCGTCGCGTTGATGCGCAGTCAAAACCCACAACTGAACCCGGCGCAGATACAGGGCAGATTGACATACAGTGCGATCGATCTGACACTAAATAACGCCGCAACCGGCTGGGATGAAACCTTTGCTTACGGCATGGTCTCGCCCTCGGCGGCGTTAACCAGTGAGTGGCTCGCCGCGACCGGGTATCCGGAGATCACGGCACCGGCCATCAACCTACCGGGCGATGCCAATGTGCTGGTCAACGGTGTCGTGAGTGTTCAGGGTTCCACGCACACCGACTCATTGGCTTACTACGAGGTGGCCATCGCTAACGATGTCGATAGCCCAAGACAATTTGTAACACTGCACACCGGCTACCAGCCGGAGACCGACGCCGAACTGATGTCATGGGACACCAGCGGTTATGCCAGTGGTCGTTACTTTATCCGGCTGCGCAGTGTCGATACGCAAGGCAAACAGACCGAGAGTTTCCAACAGGTTGATGTGGACAAGGAGCTGAAAAACGGTTGGCCGATCTTTAACAGCTATTGGCTCGGGCACCCGGCAGGACACAGCGACGGCAAATTGGTCGCCCGTGCACCGGCGCTGATCGATCTGGATAACGACGGCGACCTGGAAATTCTCGCTGTCGATAACAATGAACGCAACCACCGCACAATTCGCGCCTGGCAACACAACGGTACCCGGTACGGCAACAACGCGTTCATCTACCCCGCCGTTGAAGAAATCGCCACGCCAATGACCATTGCGGATGTGGATGGTGATGGTGAAGAGGACATCCTGTTTGCGGCCCGCGTTGTATCCACCACGGCGCGTCAATCGATCTTTGCCTATAACAAGCAGGGAACATTGCTACCGGGCTTTCCCACGGGCTGGTTTGGTGACACGTACTACAACGAGGCCATCGTGAACTCAACCGACGACCGGATCGTCGCGGTTGACTTAACCGGCGATGGCAACAACGAACTGGTGCTGCAAAAACTCAGTTGGAATAACACCCGCAATGACGATTATCTTTGGCAGTTGGTCGCGGTTGATGGCCACGGCAATAAGCTCCCCGGCTTTCCGATTCAACAGCGTTTTCCATCCTTGTCAGACCTGTATGCCCATTCCGATTTCATGCAGCCTGTAACTGTGGCCGACTGGTTTGACGATGGTCATACCGATCTTGTGGTGATCTGGCCGGACGACCAAAACGGCGTGATGCTCAAGGTATTCAATGCCCAGGGGCAGGAACTGATGTCCCTGCCAGTGAACGCCAGTGCGTTCCATCAGGTTAAGAACCCACTGGTAACCGATATCGACAACGATGGTGCCGAAGAACTGGTGGTACAGGTGGCCGAAACGTTGGTGGCCTATACCATGAACGGGCAGATGAAGCCCGGCTGGCCAAAGAACCTGCCGACGGACACCTCGCGTTACAGCAGCGAGCCAGGGCGATTTTTGGATAGCCTGATTGTCAGCGATGTGGATCATGATCAGCGGCTCGATCTGGTGTTGAACGGCGCCAGCGAAGCACTGGTGCTGAACGCGCAAGGCGAACCGTTGAAGCCGCATTTTGATTTGGGTCGATTCTCGTCACGCGGTTATCCGGTGCGGACAGTCTCCTTGCCTCACCTCAACGAACAGGTGCTCATGTACAGCTCCCTGAACAGCAGCAATCAACTGGAAGCCCGACGTTTTGACGGGCAACCCCTGCACGGGTGGCCAAAACGTGTCGCGCCGGTCTCCGGAGGCGTGGCGATTGGCGATATCGATGGCGACGGCAAACTGGACGCCATTGCCCACACGCTGGAAGGTTTTCTCTATGCCTGGACATTGGCTGCCAATACAAATACCGACACCGCAGACTGGCGTTTCGACCACGGCAACGCGCAGCAAACGCGCGCCCAAACATCAACGCTGCACGCTCAACCCTGCCAGGCGGTTTCAGACACCATGAACATACGCGGTTCGTTTAACAGCTGGGCAAACACAGCTATGATTTTTTCCGAGCAAACGTGCCAATGGCAAACATCGCTCAACTTCAGTGACGCAGGGCAAGGACAGTTTAAATTTGATACCTACGGTGACTGGCAACGGAATTTCGGCGATAACAATCAGGACGGAATCGCCGAACAAAATGGCGCTGACATAAGCGTTAATTTACCGGCGGGTGACTATCTCGTTTCGTTCAATGAGAACACGCTGCACTATTCCGTGGAATGGGTTGAGCCTGCTCCGGTGCTGACGAACGTCAGCTTCACCTGCCATAACGGCTACACCAATGTTGGCGACAGTGTTTACGTTGTCGGCAATACAGACGCATTAGGTCAATGGAAAGTCCTATCACAAGCGCAACGGTTACGGCCAGACAGTTACCCGACCTGGCGCGCGACCCTCACGGAGGTACCGACCCATATCGACCTTGAATGGAAGTGTGTCATCGCCGATGAAACCAGCCTGACCATTAAGCAGTGGCAAGCCGGCGACAATAATCAGGTCAATACCGGCGATGGGCAAACCGATCTCAGCGTTACGGCCTATTTGCAATAATACAAAGAGCCAGCCTATGGCTGGCTCTTTTCTTCAGGTTAGGCACCGATCTGCCATTGCAGGTTAAAGTTCGGTGTTTGAAACTTGCCATACATCCGCACCCACAACGCCAGATACATTTCGGTACCCCGGGCATAACCAATGTCGCCCAGATCGAGAATCTGTTCCGCTTGCCAGCCCATCGACTGCAGCAATTCACTCACCACGGATTTTGCGTCGGCATCATTACCTGCAATAGGCAGGTGATGCATACCCGGCACCACACCCGGCGCAACCATCACCGAATTTGCCACGGTGTTGAGCGCCTTCACGACCTTGGTGTCTGGCAATGCGCGTTGAATCTGCTCGGCCAGTGAGTCGTCATTGCAAATACTTAACGTCGGTGGAAAACCCTGACTGAAATCGAGCGGGTTAGCGACATCAATCAAAATTTTACCCGCCAACGTTGCAGCCCCTATCGTCTCTATCGCTGCCAAACTGTGCATCCCAGCCGTACAATTCAGGTAGATATCCGCCGTATCCGGAATATCGGCAAAGGCCAACACTGCGCCACCACTGTTGGTCGCCCATTGTTGCGCGTCCGCTTTGCTCGCCTCACGCGCGCTGATCGCAACCTGATGACCAAGCTGGATAAACGCACTGCCCAGTGTCTGCGCGACGGTACCACTGCCTAAAATAATGATGTTCATGTGAATATCCTCTTTAAATCGATTATTGACGGTGTTTTTGACTCAGTGGCACCAGTCTAGGCGCAATTCACATTAACCAGTAGACGCCCTGGGTTTGCACATGCTTAACTTATGGTTAACCTTAAAACGGAAAACCGTATGTCCTTGCCCTCATTACAGGATATTCACTACTTTGCCATAGTCGCGAAAACCGGGTCGCTAGCTGCCGCCGCTGAGCAACTCGATGTGTCGACGGCCGCACTCAGCAAAGCTATGCGACGATTGGAAAGTGCCTGCAACAGCCGTTTATTTAAACGGACGGCCCGTTCAATACATCTCAGTGAAGCCGGTCATGCCTTCGCCCGCCACGCGACCCATTTGCTGGATCGCTGGTACGGCGCTGTCGACGATTTGGCAGAGCTGGCCGACACAACCACCGGCACGGTCATTCTCAGTGCATCATCGGCCTTTGCCCGACTTTCTATTTTGCCGTTGCTGCCGGAGTTCAGTCGACAATTTCCGGGTATCGTGCTCGACCTGCGCCTGGAAGATCAATACGTGGATTTGAAGAACGGCGACACTGACCTGTTGATTCGCGTCGGGCTGTTGCAGGACGAAGACATCATCGCGCGACCATTGATGCCCCTGGACATGGTGTACGGAGCGACGCCCGCATACCTGGCGACACATGGCGAACCGGATAACCCGCGCGCCCTCAAACAACACCAAACCATTGGATTTCGATTGCCCGCCAGCAAGCAGTTGATGCCGTGGCAATTTCAACAGGCTAACCATGTGTTCAGCATCGATCCGAGTCACCGGTTTATTGTGAATTCGCCGGACGCCATTCAGGATCTGATTCTGCAAGATCAGGGGATCGGCTTACTGAACCGACACCTGGCGCAACCGCTGATCAATAACGGGCACCTGCGACCGGTGTTGACCGATTGGATGCCACCGCAAGAACGCGGTATTTATCTGTGTTACCTCGACCGACAATGGATGCCCCGGAAGCTGTCCAGCGTGATTGAATTTTTGATGTCGCAACTGAGCACTGCTGCGTAGTTAACTTTATCGCTTCGGCAACCACAGCTGAAGCCAAACCGCTGACAGCAACATGGCAAGCCCGACAAACAAAAACGGCAGCATCATGTTTTGTGTCCACTGTGCCAACAGCCCCATCAACAACGCCCCCACCGCGTAGCCGGAATCCCGCCAGAATCGATAGATTCCGATTAATGATGCTCGGTAGGATACCGGTGCAACATCACCGACGGCGGCGCCCAGATTGGGGTACACCATGGCCATGCCGATGCCGATGACCGCCGCTTCAACACTCCATAACCACACCGAATGACTGAACGGAATGGCGAGTACACCCAGCCCGCAGATCGACATGCCCCAGAACAGCAAACCCTTTCGCCCCCAGGTGTCAGACAAGGGGCCGGTAACCAGTTGCAACGCTCCCCACGTCACCCCATAGATGGCAATGACCGAGCCTGCTTGCACCAAGCTCAAGCCTTGCTGAAGAAAAAATACCGGTAAAAAAATCCACACCAGAGCGTCGGTGAATTTTTCCACTAATCCCGCCTGGTTCAGGGCGATCAAAGGTTTGTTGCGCAAGCTGGCGAAGGCAAATAACTGCATAAGGGTTTGCGGCTCAGCCATGGCTTCTTCCACGTTAGCCTGTGAATGATGCAAGGCTGCCCAGGGTAAGGTTTCAACAACGGTAAACAGCGCCAGCAGCAAGCCCAAGCCAATAACCACTGCGCTGAACACCGCCAACCCCAAACGTGCCCCCAGAGCATCGACCACAATCGCCGTGATCACACCGGCCAGGGCCACCGCCGCGTACCCGGAAAACTCATTCAAGCCATTGATCAGACCTTTCTGATTGCTTTGCGCAAGATCCAGCTTGCTGTTTAACGCCATCGACCAACTCAAGCCCTGGTTAAAGCCGAGCAACACGGTGGCTGCGATAATCCAGTTCCAGCTTGGTGCCCACCACAGTAGAAACGGTATTGGTAGGGCCACCAGCCAACCGGCTACTAAGACAGTTTTGCGACCGAATCGCTCGCTCCATTGACCGGCAAACAGGTTCATCACGGCTTTCACCGCACCAAAGACAACCACAAAGGAGGTCAGCAGAAAAAACGACTGCGCAGCCAAGCCAAAATCGGTTTCCGCCAAGGCCGGGATGACCACTCGGGTCATGCCGATCGTGAGGCCGACGAGAAAAATCTGGATCAGCTGCAACCCGATTTGCACCCGGTTTGGCCGAATGCCCAATTGGCGTATGGTGGTGTGCATTGGTTATCCTCAGCTGGAAGGCATTAACCCTGTGACAGATATGCTGTGCGGAACACGAAACCGTGTGCCCATACACAGCGCGAGTTGATTAAAAATTAAACATTCAATGGAATTATTGAATGTTTACAGTAACGCTGTCAAGCTAAGGCTAAAATCAACACCACCCAGGAGGCACCCGTGGGGTCACAACAAGCTGTTTGGGACGCGCTGGCACAAGTCGGCAAAGCGTTGGGCAACGGACATCGCCTGGTTATTCTCGACCGGCTGGCACAAAGCGATTTGTCCGTCGACGCTATCGCTCAGTCGGTCAATTTGCCGGTCGCTAACGTTTCACAGCATCTCCAATTGCTGCGTCGGGCAGGTTTGGTGAACGCATCGCGTCATGGCAAGCAGGTCGTTTACCGGTTAACCGATAACCGTACCGTCAGCGTTATCGATTTACTGCGCCAGGTCGCCGAAACGCACGTTGCAGACGTCGCAAAACTGGCCTCGGGTCTGTTTACGGACGAACACGCCAAATCCGATTTCGATGTGGTCAGCCGTGAAGAATTACTGGCCGGGCTACAACAGCAAAGCATTCTGCTGCTCGATGTACGCCCCGCGCACGAGTTCGACCATGGCCACCTTCCCAATGCCGTGAATGCGCCAATGGCGTCTTTAGCGACCATGCTCGACCAGCTGCCGACCGACATCGACATTGTCGCTTACTGTCGTGGCCCCTATTGTGTTTTTTCTCATCAGGCCGTGCTCTTGCTGACCGAGAAAGGCTTTCGCGTGCGTCGCTATGAGGAAGGGTTTCCACAATGGAAAGCCGCCGGTTTACCCATCGAATAACGTTTTGGTTAATATCGCGACCCTATTTCGGGAGTGCACAGGTCTGGTTCCGTCGACCTGATCTAAAAACTCAACAATCAGGGCTCGTTTCGCTGGATTAACCCTCTCTGGTAAGGCAGAGTAGCAAAGACTTGCCTGATTTGGTCACGCCATATTCAGCCCGAGTATCGCGACCCGCCGTACCTGTACCCGCCATCAGGTGTTCGCCCTCACGCTTAAAGACCCGCCACCAAGTCACCTTAAGTACTCTGCAGAACCGTTGAATATCCTTTTCATCGGCGTTCCTGAGGTCATGGAACGACGCCCACTGCGAACAGAACCACGGTAACGACCAAAGTATCTGTATCGCGACGAAAATGAACTCTCAACGATTCGTCAGATATACGCACACAATTAAAATGATGGAGAGAGACATGTCGCGCAAAGAAATAATCAAGCGATGGAGCAAGCGCCTGGCACTGGTATTGATTGGTGTGATCGGCGTCATGGCAATCAGCCTGGCCATCGGCAAAGCCTATCAGCGTTGGGATGATGACCCGGATCGCGGTGGCATGGCGATATCGGACGGTCAGTTTGGGGAAGATTACAGCGTTCCCGTGTACCTGGACCAAGGCTGGGATGAGGCTGACTCACTGTGGTTTTACAACATCACACAGGGGTCTGCCTTGTTGCCGTACGATTTCTACCTCAGCCTGGAAATGGAAAATTCCGAACAGCTGATCCGGTCACCGGACGTGATCGACGCCTTCCGTTACCTACCGCAAAAACCCACCTTCTTTAACCCGGACGGGTTAGCCGTTGGCTTTGTCAAAGACAACTACAAGAATAAAGACTATATGGGTTTTACCTGTGCCGCTTGCCACACCGGTCAGGTCAATTATCAGGGCACAGCGATACGAGTAGATGGGGCACCGGCGATGGCCGACATGGTGGGTTATCTGACGGCCATGGAAAAAGCCATGAAACAAACCTTGCAAGAAACCAACAAACAAAAGCGCTTTGTTGATCGAGTCATTGCACAGAAAAACGACTATAAGAAAGAGGCCGATGTTCTGGCCGATTTAAAAACATGGACCAATACGCTCGAACTGTATAACACGGTCAATCACAGTCATATCGATTATGGTTATGCGCGCCTGGATGCATTTGGGCGGATCTACAACCGGGTACTGCAGTACATTCCCAACCGAGATAACGTGTTCGACACCCTGACCGCGGTGCTGGGTGCGGATGGCAATTACCTGCTCACCGTGGACCAGGCGCATAAAGTGCTGGAAGGCATCAACGAAACCATTATCGGTAATGACCAGTTTGTGTTGATCATCCAACGGCTGCAATCGTCCGAGCCCGGATACCCCGCGCTCAATCAACGCAACATGTTGCGAGTGCGTAACGCGCTATTCAATGAACCGAATGCGCCGGTCAGTTATCCCTTTTTGTGGGATATCGCGCAATCCGATTACGTGCAATGGAATGGCATCGCAGGCAACGCAGGAATTGGTCCGATCGGACGTAACACCGGTGAAGTGATTGGCGTGTTTGGCATACTCGATTGGCAAGCCAAAGATCCAGGATTCAGCATTTCCGCGTATCTGACCAAGCAGGAAAAGAAACGTAAGCGGGTCGACTTCGAATCGTCGGTAGACCTGGTGAACCTGAAACGAATCGAAAACCATTTACGTTCGTTAAAATCGCCTCAGTGGCCAGAAGCCATTCTTGGCAACATCGACAAAGATCGCGCCGCGAAAGGGAAATTATTGTACGCCGAATATTGCCAGGGCTGCCACGAAATTGTCGACCGCAATAACGCCGACCGCATCATCATCGGAAAATTTTCGGCCATTGAAAAAGTGGGCACTGACCCGGCCATGGCTACCAACAGCGTGAGCTACACAGGGTGGTCCGGGAACCTGAAGCACACCTACCAAAGCATCGATGTCGGGGATATTGTGATTGCCGAGCGCGCGCCGGTGGCACAGTTGTTGACGTCCGTCACCAAAGGCGTGGTTGGCACCCCCGATCCAGATAAGAATTTCATCCGCCGCTGGTTGGACTGGTTGTACAACCTGGTTTCATCATTCTTCGATAACCCGATTAAGTCGAGTATAAAAGCCGGAAACTACAACCCCGATACCACGGCAGATCCCTACGCTTCGCTGAAGTCCTACAAAGCCCGCTCGTTAAACGGCATCTGGGCGACAGCGCCATACCTGCATAATGGGTCGGTGCCCACGCTATATGATTTACTGCTTCCGGTGAAGCGTGACGGTGACCCTGACGACGGCGAATATCGGCCTGACACATTCTCGGTTGGCAGTCGTGAGTTCGACCCTGTCAAAGTTGGCTACCGAACCGAGGGCTATGATGGTTTCGAATTTAAAGCGCTGCGAACCGGTGATTTAAACAGCGGCCATGAATACGCAGCCGGAAAAACAGAACAGCTCAATGGTGAGATTCTGCCCGCTCTGACCAAAGAAGAGCGCTTGGATTTACTGGAATTTCTGAAAACACTGTAAGCTGAACCGTAACGCACGCGGGCACAAAAAAGCCGTGAATATTCACGGCTTTTTTATGAGGCTTCAGGCAATTCTAAACACGGTCGGTTAGCGCTTTGGACCACTCATCACCAACAGCTGTGTGTTGTTTTTTAACACATAGTATTTACTGCCATTCGCCTGACGTAACACACCTAATATCAAATAAGTGTCTTTATTGCTGTCGACCTGAATCGCCATGTTCGCAAACGGTGTATCCATTTGGATTAAGCGAGCGGACTCACCATTAACAACGAAGCGATCACCGTCGGCTTCGATGAGCAGATCATTCGCGGCATCCTTATTTTTCAGCGCCAATTTACCATCGTTCGCAATTCTTTGCGGATAGTAATAATCGAAATAATCGACTTTCCAGCTCGCTTCATTTTCATCTTTCATGGCAAAAGGATAGGCAGACGATGTCGCTAAAAACCCTTTGCTCTGGCTGCCATCGGCCAGCAGTGAATAACACTTCGGATGCGTTTGACTGATCGACCACTGGCCTTTGTTAAACGACGACTCTGTCACCGTTAGCTCACTATCGCTCAGGAAGTTCCCGGTCCCCATAATGAATTCAGCTTCCCCTTCGACGGCCGACTTATCTCGGTTTGTCTTGTCGGCAAACATTACCCATTCATCGGCGCTGTAATACACACGCTCGGTGTACACATAGTTTTCGCGGATTGTCTTGGTTGCCGCATTAATCTGCATGGCGGAGGGTGATTTTTCCACTGGCGCTGCACAACGGGCTTCGTAGGTTAAGCTGGCACAACCTGAGGTAACGACGGCCACAAGGCCAAGGGATACGAATGTCTTAATCATTTTACTTTCCTTAATAAATGCGCGAGTAACGTAAAGTCCTTTTCCCGAAAAAACAAGCACTTAGTCACGAAAGGATGACTTACAACATGGCTGCATCAATCATGCAAAAGGTCCGAACTGCGTCAGAATGTCACTATCATTAAAAATGATCGTAGAGGGTGAGATGGAATGGTACTTACTTAAGGCAGCTCTGATTAATTCAAATCACCTCAGTCCTATCAGATCGAAGGATGAGCGAGGCGTGTGTTGCAGGGAATGGCGAGTCCTTTTCAAAACACACAACAAAGCTCAGTCATCGAACTGAATGACCCGAAGGGCGGGTCTGAAATGGCAAATTTCGTTGTTAAGTCCTTTGCCAAGATAATGAATATTGCCTGCAGAACTTGCCTCGAAATTTGGTCATTTCTTCACCCGCTGAGGTAGAGAGCAATTATTCAGAGGTGCTTTAAATCTGTTCCGAAGACTATGGTTCCGTTTTTAACCAAAAGTTCTCTAAGAGAATTTTTTCTTTCAAGGGGAGATCCCCTTGCATCCCCCCTCTATCGCCCGCTTTGGTGTACTGCCATGCCAGACACTTTCTTCGAACGGTCGCTTGAGCGTGCGTCCCTGCACGCGCGGCGCTTACAAGGGCATCCATGCCCTTGAACCCGTTGCGACGTGTTTGTCATGTCAGCCAAATCAGATGCGACGAAACAGTTATTTACGCCAGTCTTAGTTACATAGAATTTAGAGGTTGGTTTTATCTATCGGGAAAGTAATTCTTGCCGCGGTTTTTTCCGCCTTTCAAACGACCACGCGAAGCAATTTGCGTCTCACAGGTTGTTCAAGCAAGGATGCTTAAACAAGTGAGCCGGCCAGGGAAGGCCGTCGCGAACGACCTGTCGAAGACGAAATTGAGAAGTGTGATCAGTCGTTTGTGGCGGCGGCTGGGATTGTGAAGGGCCGAGCCCGAATCGACGGACCGGTTCGGCCCTTGACGGCGAAAAACGCCCAACAAAGCTCAGTCATCGAACTGAAGGACCCGAAGGGCGGGTCTGAAATGGCAACTTTCGTTGTTAAGTCCTTTGCCAAGATAATGAATATTGCCTGCAGAACTTGCCTCGAAATTTGCGCATTTCTTCACCCGCTGAGGTAGATGGTAATTGTTCAGAGGTGTCCTAGCCTAGCCCTGAAATTTCCGGGCTAGATCAGCTGCTGTCACTGAGTTGATCAAAAGCAACGCCGTAATCGTGTTTTCCATTCGCTCCCTTCGGGCGTGACATTCAAGCTCTCTCGCGTTGTTCTACCTCTTGTTAATGGAATAACCATTGACTGTGAGACACGCCTAGCTATAGAACTTGGATTACACGCTGAATACATGCGAACTTCTGACTGAGGACACTACCGTTAACAAGCCCTAGAACAACACCCCCTGACGCATCAGTGGTGCGGATTCCGACACCTGCATGGCCAAGGCAATCCGATTATAATCCTCAAAGGGAATAGTGAGTACACCGCGACGAAAAGCCATTCCCCAAGACGGCAAACCCTGCAAAAAAGACAGGTCTTTCAACATGGGGCGAATTGGCGCATCTACAGCGTCAAGATAAGCGACATCACGGCGCATCGGTTCAAACCCCTCAGCCATTTTTACCTGATAAGGATCACCCTCCTGTACAATACCAATCGCCGTAAAGGCTTGTATGGTTTTTCCTGCCCGCATTTGCTCACGTGGGGAATAATAAATCAGTACATCTCCAGGCGACATACGACTTAATGGCGCGCCCTTACCGTGGCACAATTGACAAAAACCACCCTGCTCTCCCAGTTTCACATGTTCTCGGCTGGCCACACCTACCCAATAACGAGTCATACCGTCCTC
Source organism: Reinekea sp. (assembly GCA_050293765.1). Classification (GTDB taxonomy): domain Bacteria; phylum Pseudomonadota; class Gammaproteobacteria; order Pseudomonadales; family Natronospirillaceae; genus Reinekea. Next base: position 20,413 of record JBNKNI010000033.1, on the reverse strand, counting down.
CTTCTTCTTACCACTCCGTTATGCCGCGTCACGCACAAAGGTGTTGAAGCAAAAATCTGGCAAACGTTCATTTAAGGTGGTCACCAGATCGGCGTCGTAAATTCGCCGTGCGCAACAACACACCTGAGTGTCAGGATCCACCCACCACGCACCCGTCTGCAGTACGGTACCGTCTTCGGTACGGGCGGCGATATAGATTCGATTATTGATCCGTCGACGTTTAACAATAATTCGATTCAGGCCATCAATACCGGCCAATTCCAAAACGACAGTCGAGTCATCTTTCTGATGCCAGCTGATGGCTTTTGACCAGGCTTTAACCAGGTAATTCCAATCCAATCGCTGAAAAAATTCATCACGTGTCAGTCCGTCAAAAAAAACATAAATTGTGTGTTCAAGCATGATTATTCATTCCATTGTTACGTTTCAATAACGACGTTGTTCAGTCAGCCACACCGGTGACTGCCTGAACACAGACTTTTGTTTGGCCTTCCTTCATACCGCCAAGCTGACGCCGGACGATTGCCGATACATCGCCTGGTGCGTTTTTACTAAGGTCAAAATCTGTTCCGCACTGTGATCGTGTGGAATCAGACTGATCGCACCGAAAGGACGCGGTCGATTGCCTTCGACAGCACTGCTGCCAATGACTGCAGGCACCGATTCGAAACTGGCTAAAACCGTCACACCAGAGGCAGGCATAAATGTTTCTACAGTCGCCGCGATAACGTCAGACTCTTCGGTGGCTAATGTAATAGCCTGCCCGACATTACCGTAGCGAATCGTCAGGTAACCCTGCACGGCGGCCGGAAACCAGGCCGTCGCGACATAGCTGTCAACGTTCTGCGCAGTACGCACAGCATCGGCCGCCATCAACTCGCGAACGTAATCCCAGTTCGCATAACGGTTACAAATCACCAGCGGTGTATTGTGCGGGTCGCCACCCAACGACTGAATTAAATCGGTCATGTTGAAGTGTTCAAACAACACACCGGCCATAATCGCTGCCTGTGGTAATTTTTTTTGGTCTCGGCGGCTGACTAACTTGGTGAGTGACGAGAAAGCGAGGTTTTCCTGTTTGTAAATTCGCTGATCTTCCTGGATACCAACAGTCATCCCGTTCTGTTCAGGTAAGCAATAATAAACGGTCATCTTAATTCTCCATCACAAGTGAGGCGTGAATTCCACTGAAACCGCTAGCGGTTTTCAGCAAAGCGCAGTTCATCAACGGGACAGGTTCGGTGCGCGGCGGCACGTTCTCGTAGGCATCCACAGGCAGCGTCTTTGGTGTCGGTGGTATCTGGCCCGTTTGCATCATTTTCCAGGAGAGGGCAATCTCCAACAGGTTTGCGCCACTCAGCGCATGCCCATGATTGCCTTTGAATGCTGTGATACTCGGCAGCTCGTCACCAAAGATCATGCTCAATGCGGCGTGCTCTGCCTGATCGTTTTGAACGGTGCCGGAGGCGTGCAGGTTAACGTGACCGATGTCCGTGGCCGCTACGGAAGCGTCTTTCATGGCGCCTTCAATACTGGCGTGAATTGCCATACCGTCAACGGCAATATCGGTCATATGAAAGGCAGATGACACACAACCGTAGCCCGTAATGCGCGGTACCGGTTGCTCAGGCTGTTCCAGGGTAACGGCAATGGCACCGCCACCGTCAGCGAACAGAAATCCACTGCGATCTTTGCAGAAAGGTCGCGACGGGTGTCTATCGGGTTGCACATCACCATCGGTGGTTGCGTTTATCTTTGCAAACGCTTCAAACGCGAGCGGAGTCAAACCAAAATCCAGCGATGCAACCACCGCCGTTTTCAGACCCAATTTCGGCATAATTTCTTTCGCCAGTCCCGCCGCCTGCAAACCGGCGCAACAACCGGTAGGCACCGTTATAAATCGGGTGTGCTCGTCGACTGCCGCGCAGCCATGTAACACAGTGCGTAGGTTGGCAAAGTCGAGGCTCAGAAGATCCACCGCTTGTTTTGTATAAATCCGCTCTTCTGCACTTCCAAGGTTGCCGACAGCCGTGCCCAGGAATACTGCATCAACCGGTGCCTGAAGCTGCAGGTCATTCAGTAATCGAATAAGCGCATTATGATAGGCCAACCCGTAGGTATGAGTATTCGCGGTGCTCCCGGAAAAACTTGGTGAACAGACATACGATTTACCCGACGCGACTTCCAGCTCTTCGGCGTGAACCTCGCCAGACATGACTCGGTTCCAAATGTCATCCAGTGTAGACCCCAGCGGTCCGGTAGCAGCCGCTGCGGTAATATGAAGTTGTGTCATTCGACAATCCTCGCAATCGCGCGGGTCCAGGCCGCCCCGCAATGCAGTTTGATCGGTAGTGCGAAATAGTCGACCAGGTTCGCACCTTCAAAGTTTTTCAGGTCGTACAATCGTTCCAGCTGAAAGTACGGCCGCCGTCGTCCCAACACGTGTGTTGGCCACAGCGTCTTTGGGTCTCGAGTCGAAAGAAAACGATCACTCATCACCGCAAAGGGCGGGTCGAGACTGAAACCATCGGTGCCAATCAGTGAATAACCCCGATCCAGCGCAGCCTCCACCAACTGCGGCGGTACACCTTTAAAATCGAGAAAATAACTTTCCTCGCCATAACGTTCATAGGCGCCGGTGATAAAAAATACCGCGTTCGCCCGACCGGCGTAGCGATCCAGTTTGGCCCGATACTCGTCGTAATCTACGACGACCTCCGGTCCTGGCGACTGACGATCCGTCATGACAACGGCCTGGCCCATAAAGTTGTGGATATCAAAGGCGCAAATATCCTCTCCGTCTGGCGAGTAATGTTTCGGTGCGTCAATGTGCGTTCCCTGATGCGTCGACAACGTCACGATTTCATTGGAAATCGCATAGCCGTCTGGCCAATCGGAAGCGCTGATGTCAAAACCCTGAGAGAGAATCGCCGCACCTTGTTCATGGGTAATTTCTTCAATCTCTATTGCAACCGGCTCTTTATTTCCCGGATACAACGGTGTGCTGATGCACTGAAATCCGGTCATGTCAGGCCTCCTTGCGCAGCAGAGTGTCCTGCGCTTTTTGCACTGGCATTGCCACCTGCACAGAGGTTTCCAGTGTGGTATCCCGGAGCAGCGCCGTGATATTTTCACGCAGGATTTTCTGTACATTGCGCGCACGGGCAACCGTTGCCTGCTCAGGACTCATCGTCATCTGACGACTGGCGTACAGGGTATCCGGTTGCTCAGGGTCAACCCACCAGGCACCCGACAGTGCATCGATACCAGGCGGTGGTACAAGGTGCTTCACCGATATACGATGCTCGCTCCGTGTTCGCAGAACAGTGACTTTATCGACCGTTTCACCACCGGCGTCAAAGTGCAAATCGAAGACCTGCTGGTCCTGCGATTGCTCACGTAACGTTGCCTGCTTGACGCGGTCCAGCGTATTCACCCAATGCTGCACGGACCACACTCGTGCCAGCGCATCCGGACAGTCGCCAATGGGTTCTTTGGTTAAAAAATTAAAAGTTACGCCGGCCATATTATTTATTCCCAACGTCTGCCCAGGTACTTAGCGCGGCACGGATATGCTTGCGGATGAGTGTGCAAGCATCAGCGGCCTGTTCGGGATCTTCCAGGGTAAAACCGTGATAACTGATTAACTCAGTTCGGTCAGGTGCCAACTCACGGAAGCGCCAACCCCCTTTGTGAATGTTGAATCCCTTCGGCGGCCGGGGTTGCTCAAATTCCACTTCCCGCGTTTCTCGGTTTACGGTGCGCTGGCTATCGACCGAATACTCGTCCCCATTGGTAAGCTCACGGATATGCATCCGAAAACGCTCCAGGTCACCTTCGTCGCTCAATGGTTCAACTTTCGTCACATGCGCCAGATGCTCTGGCCAGGATTGATAATCAGCAATGTAGCCAAACACGACATCAATTGGCTGCCGAATTTCGATAGAGCCCTGCATAATGATCTCCGTGTCTTTCGGCAACCACGGATTCAAATGGCTTTCGACATGCTCAATAATGTCCGCCGCGGTGACTAAGTCGCCTTCATACACGGTCTCCGGACCAATGCACAATTCACTGACGGCACAGGCTACGGTCACCACGTCTTGGCTGTCCATATCGTAGTCATCACGCAGACTCGCGTCGGGTCTGATCTCATCATTGAGCGAATCGATAAATCCTTGCTCAAAGAATATACATTGCATTGCCTGAACGGCGTTGGTTGGTTCAGTTTTCAACAGCATGGTATTCCCCCTCCTATAGGTTTGGTTTGACCGAATGAGCGTTGACGACCGTCGTATTGATCAACATCCACTGCATCCAGCCTGAGAAATCAGCCCGCCGACATTGCCGGGCCGACAATGGTTACTGACCAGCCAAGCGCATCGCCAGGCTGCGTACCGGTTTTGCAATCACCATGGACAACAGCAATGCCAGTGGCCATGCAGACATAAAACCTTTAGCCCACGCCAAGCCCCAACCAGGTACAAACCCCATTTTGGTCAGAGTGAAAAAGCCTGACAGTGCGATGGCCATGAGTGCGCTCATAATGACGCCGGAAATAATGTTTACTTTTTTATCCATGATGATTTCCTCAATAAATGGATTATGAAAAATTAACGCTGCACCATGCGCACACCGCCAGCGGGCCCCATGGTGAAGTGATTACGAATGGCACGCTGTGTATCAGTCGCTGTCCCAGTGAGTTTCAAGTCGACACCGTTGATCATCGTTGCCAGAATGATCTTCATTTCCTCTACCGCGAACGCAGCGCCGATGCATTTGCGAATGCCGCCCCCAAAGGGCAAAAATTCATGCGGGCGATACCGTTTGCCGGTAAAACGTTCAGGGTTGAACTGTTCCGGTTGAGGGTAAATATCAGGGTTCATGTGAATCAGCGATGTACAAACCCCAACATTGATGCCCTCCGGCAGCGTGTAGTCACCCAATTGAAAAGAGGTCTTCAGATAGCGCACAACATCTGGAATCACCGGACTCAATCTCAGCGTTTCATGGCACACGGCTTCAAGGTAAGCATTCCCTGAAATCGCCTCACTTGAGTTATCCGTTGACTGCAGTTCCGTTCGCAACCTGGCGAGAATGTCCGGATCCCGATGAATCCAATGCATTGCCCACGCAGTGGCACTGGCGGTCGTGTCATGGCCCGCCAACAACAGGGTAATGAGTTGATCCCGAATCTGCTGATCGGTTAAACCCACCCCGTTCTCGTCACGTGCGGCGACCAAATGCGACAAAATATCTTCACGGTTCGATACCGAATTCACAGCACCACGTTGTCGCTTTATCTCATCAAAAATCAATGCGTCCAATTCCGCGGTTGCGGCACGGAAACGATCCCAGGCGGACAAACCAAACGCACGACGACGTGTCCATGGCATGAACACCAAAAACGGGTTCGACGCGGCAATGCGTGCTTTAATGGCGCGAGCCATACGCATTTGCCGTACGGTTTCTGTTACCCCGAAAACAGTTTCGATAATGATGTTCAGCGAAATCATTTGCGTGTGTTCTTGCATCACAATCGAGGACTGATCCAGAACCTGTGAAACCTGCCGACGCGAAATCGCCTGAATGCGATTTGCGTAGTTCGGTAAAGCCGCACCATGGAAATGTGGTGTCAACAATTTCCGATGTTTCAGATGCGCGTCGCCTTCCTCCAGAATCAACGAATGTTGACCCAACAAGGGGGTCAGCATTCGCGTTGTACTGACACCAAACTGATCTCGCGAACCGGCAAAAATCTGTTTTGCCAGTTCCGGATTCCCGGTCATCACCACTGTCCCCACCATGGTTCTGATGGTGAACGGATCGCCATACCGATGCCGGCAGTCGGCCATAAAACCGACGGGGTCCCGGGCATAGCGAATCTTCTGCAGCAGGTTAAATTTTGGTCCTTCAGGTAACGTAGACACGGGAAAACCTCCTTTGGGCAGTTAGTTTGGTTTCTGCGCAGACAATATCCGGGTTGCGCCGCCCGGCGCGGGAATATCACGGCAAGGTGCAAAGCCAATCTCACCCAACAATCGGTCATAATCCGCCACGGTGTATGCACTGCCCTGAGATGTCATCAGCATTTCCAGATTGAACAGTGAAGCGATCGGTCTCGTTTCAGGCGATACCGGGTCTGGAATGAACTCATGGATTAACAGTTCGCCACCCGGTGCCAGCGCATCAAATGCTTTGCTTGCCAAACGGGAACAGCTTTGCGGATCAAATCCGTGCAGCAAATGCGAAAACAGCACGAAGTCATGCGGACCGGCCCAATCCATCAGGAAAATATCACCGCTGTGCAACGCCACTCGCTTATCAAGACCGTATTCATCGACCGCCCTCTGCAGGTATGGCAATACCTCTTCCTGATCCAGACTGGTCGTGGTGACGCGGTCATCCATCCGGGTAATTTCACAGGTATACAGACCCGCGCCAGCACCCACATCGAGTACCCGCTTCGTCGGTTTGGAAGACTGTGCAACATAGCGCGCAATGGTCTGCACCATGGGCCGACTGACCGCAGTCAGGAACGGAAACACATCATCCCAATGCCGATTTTCATCTGCGACGAACAGATCCATGATCGGCTCGCCGGTGCGCACAGACTCGGTCAGCTTTGGCCAGATGCGCGCATTCATGCCGTAGAAAATTTTATGCATGTCGCCCAGATACTCCGCTTTACCCGACACCAGATAAGTCTGAGCATCCGCGCTCAGCGAATAGGTTTCGTTCTCGCACGACAGCAATCCAAGCGCCGATATTGCGTGCAAAATGCCACGCGCGCCCCGTTCACTGATATCGGCTGCAGTCGCCAATAACGCTGGCGTGTTGGCTCCCTGAGCAACATAGTCGAACAGGGAAATTTCTAACGCTGCCATCAGTGTGGCAGATCGGGCGAATCCCCACTCCAGATCCAAAATATGTTTTGGATTCACCCGATTCCCTACCGAGGTTGCCGTCGTCGGTGCGACAACATTATTCGCTGACATGGTTACGCCTCCGCTAATTCAGGCATTGATGACTCACGAGTTTCGGCCAGATCGTTATTTAACTTCTCAATGGCCTGACTGGGAGACATACCCATGACGGAATGCAATCCGCCCAACCCGGTAATCAGGTACACAAAATCCTGTCGGGCGGTCATGATGTCCATTGGATCGACCAGATCCCGGGCACGGTCAAAGTATTTCTCTTTGTTCTTACTGGCGTCATAGAAGAACAGTACGAACGATGTCACCACATCAAGGAAGCTGCGATACGACGTTTCATAGGCAGCACCCAGCGCACGTTCTTCACTGGGATTTTCCATCGCGGCAATAATGGTCTTCGCGGCAAGGGAACCGGAATTCATGGCCAGGAAGACACCGGTTGAAAACAATGGATCCACAAATCCCGCCGCATCCCCAACCATCAGGTAACCAGGCCCCTGAAATTGCGAACAGGAATAGGACCAGTCTTTATGCGAGTGATAATCAGACACACGGGTGGCGTCTTTCAGGTAACCTTTAATATGTTCTGACTCAGCCAGCATTTTGTTCAGCAAAGCGCCGCGTTCGTATCCTTTAAACGATTCCTGCGGGGCGACCAACCCGATGGAATGCGTCCCATCGTGAAGCGGAATCATCCACAACCAGCCTTCGGAAATATTGTTTTCCACAATAATGTTTCCTGCATCCCGGCCTTCTGGCACAGTGGCATTTTGGTAGTAGGCCCAGACGGCTTTGTTTTTTAGCCCGTCGACTACCTCGATATTGTGTTGCTTGCGACCAATCAGATTGGCTTGACCGCTGGCATCCACGACATAGCGGGCGGAGACAGTTAAGTCCTCCCCATCCATATCCCGTAAGGTAATTCCGGTACAGCGGTCGCCGTCAAAAATGACATCCCGAACCGCGGTTTCTTCCAATACCGTGACACCTTTGCGCCTTGCATTCTGCAGCAACAGGTAATCAAACTCGGAGCGAACAACCTGAAATGCCTTACCAAGAGACTCGCCGCCGGCCTCATCAAAGCCAACAGACCAACGTTCATTCTGGTTACCCCAGATCAGCGTAATGCCGAATTTGTCTGTAAAACCGTATTGCTCCATTTCGGAGAGAACATCCAACTCCGCCAAGATCGGTACGACACCCGGCACCAGTGATTCACCAATGTGATAACGAGGGAATTTGCATTTCTCAACCAGCAAAACGGATTTGCCGGCCTTGGCCAGAAGCGTTGCCGTGGTAGCACCACCGGGACCGCCACCAATCACAATGACGTCGTATGAAGATTTAATTTGCACAGCCATGGGGTTTCCTTTTCAGTCTGTCGTTTACGGGATTAACCAATCGGGTTCTGTTATTCAGCGTTATGGAATGTCAGCGTGTGACCATCAATGTCGTTAACGACCAGCATCCGACCGAACGGTCCTTGCTGAGCTGGCAATACAACCTTGCCCGCACTGTCTTTTACGCGTGCTTCCAACTCGTCGACGTTCGGGCAACGGAACCAAATGGCAACGCCCGCACCGAGTTTGGATGCACCTTCAGTCATCGGTGTTTTATTTTTAATCGCGAACGATGCGCCACTGTCATCCATTTTCATGATGACGGCATCGGGACGAGTCGCCGGAGCGGCTTCAAAACCCAGTACATTTTCATAAAAGTCTTTGGACGCATTCAGGTCATTCACTTCCAGTGCTGCAAAGCTCAAAGCCATGTTATTGGTTGTAGTCATGTTATTTACCCTCTTTGATAATTGATCAGTAGAACTGATAATCAAGCTAACATCATTTATTTTCATTGCAAATGATCAGTTACATTGATTATTTATTTTTGTGATCGTTATCTAAACTTTCAGGAAAGAAAATGCTACTTGGAGAATTCTGGCGAAGTGTTTGCAGGGGAACAGGGATTAGTACTTACTTACCGGAAAATGCTTGTTTTCAGAGGCATCGTCCTAATGCTGTAACGTAAATATTGCGGATTTGTTACTTTGGGGGAGATCACCTGATACGGCCTTTATCCGTGGTGACAGCGGAATTTTATTCGATAGGTAGGAGTGACCAACCAAGGTAAGAGGGCGGTCGCGATATCTTTTATCCACGTTGCTTTTGCGGATTTATGCCGGCAACGAGTTTAGTTTTTTCTTTCCAAGGGGAGATCCCCTTGATCCGGTCTTCACCAGAGATGAAGTCGTTAAAATCGAATCGAAGCCCATTGGAGCTTCGCTTCGATTATAACCCCCGTTGGTTTCTGCCATGCTAATGTCCTGAGTCAGTAGTTCGTATCATTTCAGAGCTCATGGGAAGCGCTAGTACTAGGCGCTCTTTGTAGAGAATATCGAGATCTTTTCAAGAAGAGCAAAGCCGTAATCGTGTTTTCCATGAGCTCCCTTCGGGCGCGTCCCTGCACCCACGGAACTTTCAAAGGCATATCAACGAATGGGATTGATTCAGTGTTCCGTATTTTCTTTGCGTTGTAATACCAGCTGCCGTAAGACCTTTTTGAACGTATCGGTTTCTTTCAGGGTGATGTCTTTCAGAAATTCATCTTCGGTTCGAGCAAGCTCGACAGTCAGCTTCTGTAACAGGTTTTTTCCTTTGCGCGTTAGCGCTAACGAGTAGGCGCGACGATCTCTGACATCCCGTGAACGAATCACCAGATTCATGCGTTCAAGATCATCCACCAAAAATACCATTGTACTGCGGTCGATCATCAACTCCCGACTGATTTCGATCTGTGACAGGTTGGCACGAACATTCAGCAGGCTGAGTATGCCATACTGTTTGGGTTCAACATCAAACTTTGCAAATGCGGGCACGTGTAGGTCTGTGATCATCTGTGCAGCTTTGCCAAGCAGGAAACCGACACTGTCGGCTAAAAGTTCTTCTTTCCCAGGATTTTCCGGAGTCGTTTTTTTAGTTGTCACTGAGGTGGGCCTTTGCGAATCGACACGATATTAGAACGTGTTCTACCCCATTTTGACAAAAGATAAAAGCGAATATTTCAGCCTGTCATAATTGTCTGTCGGAGTTTTTCGCCTCACCAGAATGACGCCTTTTCCCGTGAATACCACACCAATAAAGGGGTTCAAGACGGCTGGTCCGACGAGAATCAGGGGCACCAACATCTTTCGATGAATTCAAATAAAACTAAAAGTTTTAGATTATCTGCACAAATAATAGTTTGCAGTACTGATCAATTACACAAGGCAAAAATACCCTGAAATAATGCAGGGTTATAAATTGATCAAGCGATCAAATCTTCACGAAATAGGGAATAGCCACCAATACGCAGCCAACAACCAATAACACCGCAACACTCGGCATCAGGTAGGGAAAAACACACAACGCGATACCGACACATAATGGGACGGGCTTTTTTTGTTTGCGTCCGTAAATGAAGTAGCCAACACCGATACCGCCAAACAAAACACTCCACAACATCATTGATGTACTGTCCATAAGCAACCTCACCTTTGGGAAGCACCGAGCATAGCACGCTGGGCAGAATGAGGATGCGGTGTCATTCACATCCTGTTTTGTTACGTTGTGCGAGGTACATCTCTGCTCGTATCGCGCTTGCTGTGGCCTCCATGCCCGTGAATCCGTTGTGACGTGTCTGTCATATCCGCCTTAGCAGACGCGTCGGAGCGGTTACTTACACTAAGTCCGGTCAAATCACATTCGGCTTTTTTCGTTTTTATGACCGGAGATGACGTGAATGGTGCGGGTTACTATCACCGGTCCATGATAAAAAAACATCACCACCGGAGCCTCAAAAATGAGGCACCGATGGTCAGGCGTTTACCAGCGTTGCGGTGCCGCTGGTTTGTTACCCATGATGTCATCGAGTTGCTGCATCACTTCTGGCGTGAGTGCTGCCGCCGATTCGCGTGCTTTCAGATTGTCTTCCAACTGGCTCATTTTGCTAACGCCGAGAATGACGGTGCTGACATTCGGGTTGGCCAGACACCAGTTCAGCGCTAGATGATGCATGGGTACGTCGATGCGGTTGGCCAGTTCTGCCAACTGCTGAATTTTATTCAGTTCGCCCTGGTTACCCTCACCCATTTTAATGTCTCGCAGCCAGGCGTATTCCGGCAAACTTAACCGGCTGCCTTCCGGAATGCCGTTGAGGTATTTGCCGGTTAACAGTCCGGACGATAGCGGTGACCAGGTCGTCAGGCCCAGACCCACCAAGTCATACAACGGTGCGTAATCCCCTTCAACCTTGGCGCGGTTAATCAGGTTGTATTCTGGCTGTTCAACCACCGGCGCAACCATGTTTTCGGCTTTGGCAAATGCCCAGGCTTCGGTGATTTGCTGTGCATTCCACTCGCTGGTGCCCCAATACATCACCTTGCCCTGGCGAACCAGATCGGTCATGGCGGCGACAGTTTCCGAAATGGGGGTGTCGATATCCGGGCGGTGACAGAAATACAAATCCAGGTAGTCGACCCGCAACCGGTTCAACGCGGCGTGGCAGGCATCAAAAACGTGTTTGCGCGATAACCCTTTCTGATTGGGTTTTTCACCGCCCCAAAACACTTTCGAGGACACCACGAAGCTGTCCCGTGACCAACCCAGATCGGCCAACGCTTTGCCCATCAGCCGTTCAGATTCGCCAGCCTCGTAGCCTTCGGCGTTATCAAAAAAGTTGATCCCGGCATCGTAGGCGGCGGCCATCAGATTTTTTGCATCGTTCTGATCAACCTGCTTACCGAAGGTGACCCACGAGCCGAAACTGAATTCGCTCAATTGCAGGCCGGTTTTTCCCATGCGACGATAATTCATAAATATCCCCCGTTTATTGTTTAGAGTGTGCCACGAATGTGTTGACGCACGTTCTGGCGGTAGAACGCACTCAATTCTTCGTGCATCGTTTTACTGAGTGGCGGCAACGCAGACACTTCGGCGTTGCGTTGAATCTGTTCGGCTTTGCTGGCGCCGGTAATGATAGACGACACCGCCGTATGGTCCAGCAACCAACGCAGCGACAAATCCGCAAGGCTCATCTGAGTGGCGTATTGCTGCTTCAGTTGATCGGCGAGGTCAACGCCCAATTCAAACGGCAAACCGGAAAAGGTTTCACCGACATGGAATGCGGCTCCATCTTTGTTGTAATGACGGTGGTCTTGCGCAGTGAAGGTTTGATCTTTGGTCATGCGACCAGACAACAGACCACTGGCCAGACCCAAGCGGACGATAATACCTACCCCTTTCGATTCCGCTGCGGGTAGCACCGCATCGGCCATATCTTGTCGCAATACGTTAAAAATAATCTGCAACGACGCGACTTGGGTGTGATCCAGGCAGTAGAGCGCTTCTTCAACGGTTTCAACACTGGCGCCATAATGGGCAATGAGGCCGTCGCTTTTCATCTCTTCAAGCCAGTCAAAGACCTCGCCACGTTTCATTTCTTCAAACGGAATACAATGCAATTGCAGCAGATCAAGCCTGTCAACCTGCAACCGGTCGCGGGACTGTTCGGCGGAGGTTCGCAGAGCTTCCCGACGGTATTGGTTCGGATACAGCTGCGCAGAGCGACCGGCTTTGGTAGCGACAACCCGTTGCGGATTCGGGTGAGCGGTCATGAAGTCACCGATGAATGTCTCGCTCTGACCACCGCCATAAACATCGGCGGTGTCCCAGAAGGTCACCCCAGAACGGTCTGCGGCGTGCAATATGGCGTCCGCCTCGTGTTGCGAAATGGGCCCCCAGTCACCGCCCAGTTGCCAGCAACCCAGACCGATTTCAGAAACCTGCAGGCCACTTTGGCCTAATGGACGTTGTTTAACAGTCATGGTGCGCTCCTTAACACGGATAGATAAAGTCGGAATTTTGAATGTGGCTAGTTTAATTGGTCTGCAATAGAAGATAATCTACTATTTATTAACACTATTGGTCAGCACAGCTAAACAATGAGCCGATTTACCGAGATAGAAGCTTTTTTAAGTGTCTGCGAACTCAACAGCTTCACGCTGGCGGCAGAAAAACTCATGCTGTCGCGCAGCCGGGTCAGTCAGTTGGTGGCGGGTCTGGAACAGCGGGTGGGTGTGCGCTTACTGTTGCGCACTACCCGTACGCTGAGTCTGACGCCAGAAGGTGAGCAGTTTTTTAACCATTGCCGCGACGGCATGCGGCAATTGGCCAGCGCCGAGGCCAACCTGAAACTGATGTCGACCCGCTTAACCGGCCCAGTTCGCATCAACGCCATTGGTGGACTGTTCGGGGAAAAGTACCTTGCCGAAGCGTTATGCGACGTGGTGAAAGAACACCCGGAGTTGCAGTTAACCATCGACTACACCAGCACCATGATCGACTTGCAGAAAAGCCCGGTTGATCTGATTTTGCGCATCGGCTCGGCGCCGGGCGACGACGTCAACGCGCTCTGTTTAGGCGAAATTGACCATACCCTGTGCGCCAGTCCCGCGTTTCTCAGTCAATACCCGTTTCCCGAATCGCCGGATGATCTGGCCACGCTTCCCTTGGTTTGTGGCACGCCTAAAACCTGGCAACTGGAGCACCGTAAAAGCGGTCAACTGCGCACAATTACGCCCAATGCCAACTGGCGTTCGGGCAGCACCGCAGCACAGAGCGTGGCGATAGAACATGGTCTGGGCGTCGGCCGCCTGTTAACTAAATTTGCCGAACCTGCGCTCACGGCAGGTCGCCTGGTGCCGGTCATGCCGCAGTGGCGGATTGTACCGACCTACCTTTGGTTGATTTGGGCAAAACTGGATGAACTGCCGGTGCGCATTCAAGTAGTTCGCGACCATATTGCGCATTGGTTTGAAGGTCAGCTTTAAGGCTCAATTTTGAGATACGGCACAACTGCGTGCAGGACCCCAGAAAATTTAACATTGTTCAAACACAACGCAGCGCGTTCAAGGTCAGCATTTTGGTTTAAACTTTGCAAACCAGTGCGTATTTCAGGTCACTCAGGGAAAGCTGCTCACCCATGTTTCGAATCAAAGACGTATCGCAACGCATCATCTCCAACTACCTGAACTCAGGCATCACCAGCGACACGTCTGTCGAAACCGCCCGCAAAATTAACGTACTGAATTTATTTGCGTTTGTTGGGTTCAGCATCACCTTCGTACTGGGTATTCGCGCCAGTTTTCACGAAGGGCTGCCACTGGCAAGCGCGCTATTCGGTGCGTTTTTCCTGTTCTTGTCGTCGCATTTGTATTTGCGTTTTTCATCGTCCCACCGAGCGTATAAAACCGGCAGTTTACTGTTGCAATCGGTGTTGATCGTTCTGTGTTTGTATCTGGTATACAGCGGTGGTACGAACCAGACTGGGCCGTTGTGGATTTATCTGGTGCCACCGGTGGTCATGTTCTTCTCTGGCTTCCGTCGCGGTTTGATCACCATCGCGTTGTTCGCAACCGCGTATTCCATCCTTGTATTTGCACCATTCGATTTTCTGCATCCGGTGACCTATTCCTACGAATTCAAAACACGCCTGCTCTATTCGTTTTTAACCTTGACGTTTCTCGCTTCGTTTTACGAATACTCCCGGCAGTCATCGTTCCAGCGTCTCAACGAGCTGACCATTGAACTGGAAAAGCAAGCTCGACTGGACCCACTGACCCATTTGCTGAACCGGCGGGGTATGCGCGAACGGATTGAACAGGAGTTCATCCGCCAACAACGCAATAAAACCGGGTTGTCGTTTCTGTTGATCGACGTCGATCACTTTAAGCGAGTTAACGATAGTTACGGTCACGAAACCGGCGACACGGTGTTGATGGCCTTGAGCCAACTGCTGACCGATTCCATTCGCAAACAGGATGCCGTCGCACGTTGGGGCGGGGAAGAATTTCTGTTGCTGCTGCCGGACACGTCACTGACACAGGCAGCTACTCTGGCTGAAAAAATCAGAGCCCAGCTTGAAGAGTATCCGATCCGACATGACCAGCATTCTCTGCACATCACGCTGAGTATTGGTGTCGCCGAAGTGAAAGACTCGGATCGACCAGACGACGCCATCAACCGCGCGGACAAACGCCTTTATCTTGCCAAGCAACAAGGCCGCAACCGGGTCGTCGCAGCCGCGTAAACGTTGCTAGGACGCTCACAATCATTGGTCCGAATCGCTCAGGTATTTTTGCGGGTGCATCACTTCGTCGTACATGGGTACTAAACGCGCCAGCAAATCATTCTGAGCAGCGACCGGCGTGTCGTTTGCGTCCATCGCGGCAATCAGGTCATTGACCAGCGAATCAAAATGGCTTCGGTTCAGCGTCATGTTCGAGTGCGCTTTGGCCATTGAGTCGCCACTGTAGCGGCAAGGACCATCGCTGACTTCACATAACTGTTCGATCAGTTTCGTGCGGAACCGGTTGATGTCCGTCTCTTCAAAAAAGCCGATCAGTTTTTCGTTCCCGGCGAGTTCATACAGCAGGTTGTCGACGATGGCAGTCACGCCCTCATCACCACCGAGCCGATCATAAAGTGTCGCCTGCTGCGTGGGCTTCAAGGCGCAACCCGCCAAAAAAAGGACCAGACCGAAACCCGCAACGCGATTAATCAAAACTCTGTTTCTCATGGTCTTCACCCTAATTCGTGATTTGAATAGATACATAACCGCCGCGCTGTTCATCCCACAACGCAACCGTTCCTAAGTCGACATAGGCCGCCACAACCGCAATGCGCTTGTTGGGAAACCAGGCCACGAATGCGTCCCACCAGGGGCTTTCGTCGACCGAGGCTAAACGGTCCGGTTGTTGTCGATACTCGCCACCAATAGCCCAGTGGTGATTCAAGAACACCCCGGCACTGGCTTCAGCAACCCAACGGTAATCGCTACCGTCGGCATTGCCGAACCCCAGCAAACCGTTTTGATTGGCGTTGGTGTAACGTGCGGTGACATTCAGCAACAGGTTGCGTTCAGCCAATGCGTGCAGCCACAGTTTACTGGCGCTGACATAGATGTCGGTACCGCGATCGCTGTCGGCCCCGAGAACGTCGATCGGGATATTCGGATTCAAGTTAAATTTCTGCTGCACACCGAGGCTGATTTGCGGCCACGGCTCATAAATCAGATGGCCAAAAGCGCGCACCTTGGCTCCGTAAATATGCTGCTGAATGACGGCATCAAACGGCCCGCTGGATAACTCATTCACCTGCAGAGTTTGCTGCATAAAGCTGACTTCCACTCGGTTGTTCCAACCAATCAGCACGCCACCGGCGTCCAGTACCAGATCACTGACCTGCACGCCGCCCGCGCTGGCCGCACCGCCCCATTCGCCCTCACTGCCGTAGCCGCCAATGGTGGCCCACGGCACAATGCCACCGCCGCCAGCACCTTCAATCTGCTGCAGTGCCGACGTACCTAAAATTTTACTGGCCTCTTGGGCAATTCCGACAGTGGCGGCACAGCTTAACGCCAGCAGGATAGAAACGGCTTTAAACATGGGAAGACTCCAACTGTTGATATTGAAATTGCGCAAGCCAGTTCAACATGTCAGTGGAGGACATGGGCTTACTGAGAAAATAACCTTGAATTGCATCGCACTGCATCTGCTGCAACAACGCCATGGAGGCGCCGTTTTCCACGCCTTCGGCGATCACGGTCAGCCCTAAATGATGCGCCATGTCTATGGTGGAACGGACGATTTTCTGATCGTCCTGATCTTGGTCGAGACGCAAGACAAACGACTTATCTATTTTCAGTTCGTGAACCGGCATCACTTTTAACTGCGCCAGCGACGAAAAGCCGGTGCCAAAATCATCCATCGCCAAATGCGCGCCAGCGTCATAGAGCCGACCCAAGTTATGCAGCGCTCTATCCATGTCTTCGACAAAAGCGCTTTCGGTGACTTCCAGCATGAGTTGTTTCGGGTCGATACCGCGCGTTTGAATCAGCTTGATGACCCGATCAATAAAATCATCTTTCAGAATATCTTTCGCCGACAGGTTGATGCTGACCCCCATTTCAAAACCCGCCTGATGCCAACGTTCCAGCTGGCTTAACGCTTCGCTGAACACCCAGTCGGTTATCAGGGTGATGTCTCCGGAGTTTTCCGCCAATG
This sequence comes from Reinekea sp., assembly GCA_050293765.1. GTDB lineage: Bacteria > Pseudomonadota > Gammaproteobacteria > Pseudomonadales > Natronospirillaceae > Reinekea. The sequence continues at coordinate 3,376 of JBNKNI010000033.1, read as the reverse complement.
GAATGAACTCATCCGGATAGACCGGACCCAGTTCCTGATCGTGCCAACGGATTAAGGCTTCCGCAGAATGAATGCGGCGGCCATGCAGATCGAGTTGAGGCTGAAACAACAAGGTGAAGCTTTGCTCACTGATGGCCTGCTGCAGGCGCTGAGTCACTTTCAACTTGCGCAGATACTGTTCTTCCAACCCGGGCGAATAAACACACTGCCGGTTGTTGGCAAGCCGGGCTTCGCTCAAGGCAATATGCGAGCGGCGCAACATGTCTTCGTAATTGTCGGCCTGCTCCGGGCAACGTACCACGCCCATTCGGATATTCAGGGTAAATTCAATGTCATTACAATGAAGTGGCTGTGCAAAGGTGCTGGTTAACAGGTCGAGTCGGCTTTCCAGTGGCGCTTGCGGACGAACGTCGCTCAGCACCAGAAACTCGTCGCTGGCAATCAGGCCCACCGTGTCTTCGGCCAACAAGGCGGACTTCAGTCGCTGAGCGGCCAGCTTCAGCACCCGGTCCATAATGGCCGTACCGTAAACATCGCCCAGCGATTCGGCGTTGGTAATTTTGATCAGCACCGCAGCAAACGGCGTTACCCGCGACGCAATTAACCGGTTCTGCATCAAGGTTGCCATGTGGTGCCGGTTTGGTAATCCGGTCAGCATGTCGTGTTGTGCCTGAAAGGTAATGCGCTGCTCACGATCCTGAATGTCTCGTTGCATCTGGTTGAGGGTATCGCCCAGTTCATTGAATTCTGTTTTTCCGGGAATCGACAGCCGTTTTTCGTAATCGCCTTTGGCGATACGACGCGCAGCCTGCACCAACACACCGATCGGTTTGGTGACGGTTCCGGCAATAAACACGGACGCAATAACCGCCAACAGCAATACCGCGGCAGCGATACTTAACATCTGTGTTTGCAGGTTCTGATACGCCGCGACGGCTTCCCGCAGACTGACGGACATGACCAGAGACATCTGTTGCGGCTCGCGATCCAACAACGTGGTGTTATGACTCAGCCACTCGCTGTCGGCCAGACCTGCCGTGAATTGCTGCACGGTGGTATCAAACGAAACCGGTGCCGTGGCCAAGCGCGTGAACTCATCATCCAGCGTGCTAACCGTTTCGGTGGCGCGGTTCAGATCATCCTGAAACAACAGGCTGACGTCGGCTTTGGTCAGGTCCCGAAAACTCGTCACCAAGTCGGAGTCTATTGCAAAACCCACGCCGACCCAGGCAATCAATTCAGGCGCGTTGACCGGCACCATCACCAGCTGAAATGGTTTGTGCTCCGTCACCGCCAGGTCATTAAAGGGTTGCGACTGCCCTTTGATTTTCTGCTGCAAGGCCGCCTGCGTGACGCCGAGATCGTGCGTGCTGATAAGTACCTCACCTTGCGGGCTCATTAACAGCATTAAGTCGGCGGATATGCGTTCACCATGGTTCACCAACGCGCTGATGATGGTCTCTTCTTCATTGGTGGCAATGGCCTGACGGAAACCAAAATCCTCCGCGAGCAAGGCGGTGCGGTCGGTCAACTGGCGGCTGTTTTCATCCAGCAATGTATCGAACACGCGCTCAGCCACCAGTAACTCGCGTTCAGCATTGGCACGAGCGGTGTTGTCCACCGCGCGCAAAACCGCCCAGGTAGTGGTAAACAACGCCAAACCGAGTAACAGAATAAACGAGGCCAGCAGCCGGTTGCGGAAACTAATTGCCATTGCTTTTAAAACTCTTCAGGCGATCGCGCAGACTGGAACCAGCCTTGTCGTCGCTTTCAATCGGCACGGTCATTGGCAAATCCACCGTCAGCACGCCGCCACTGCGCGCAGACCACTGCTCAGGCGTTAAAACGACCGGCGCGTTCAGTAACGGATGCCAAATTCGAAGGTCACCTTCGGTGCCGCTTTGATACCGGGGAAACGTGACCTGCCCCTGACCATCGCTGACCAGCGCTATCGGCGCGTCGGTGACATAAATGTGTGCGCTCATTTTGTCGTGAATATTGCAGCCAATCGCGACCACACCTTGGGTGTCAAACAGAACCGGAGGCGCCTGATTCCCCGCATAGAGTTGCAATTCAAACGGCTTGGGTGCGGAAAAGGAATACACATGGTGGCGGGATTCGTCACTGTTCGGGAACTGCACCGAGGCACCGGGCGGAACGATGAGCACCCGTGGCGTGAACTGGTAATCTTTCTGATCCATCCGGTATTCACCATCGACCGGGTACATCGAATCTACCGTCTGCGCGTCGAACTCCACAACCGCATTCGCCACCGGTTTACCGTCAGAATCGCGCAATTGCACCTGCGTCAGTTCTGCCGCAACACCTTGCAGTGCCAGCCACCCTGCGGCCCACAACAGTATTTGCCTGCCCACCCTGGTTACCTTCATACAACTGCCCGGCCTTTATGATTTGTGTGATGGATGTCTATTATTCGCAGCCGGGTGCAAATCAGATGAACCCCCGCGGTTATAAAGACAAAAATGCCTGCGATCACCGTTTGACGGCGCCCTAAGCGTGAGTATAGACGAACACTCTTCGAGTGCCGGGTTTGTTCTTTGGAAGGGAGTTTTGAGGAAAAATGGGATGAAGTGTTTATCACGAAGCACTTAACGGCGAGAGGTCGCACGGCCACCACTACCGGTAGCCGGGTATTCTTAGCCTGAAGCACAAACCGATTGTGGCAATGCCCAGCTACCAGGTATAGGTGCGCTGCCAAAGATCATCTGGCGAGAACTTGGTGTGGTAATCGACACCGCCGTACACACCGGCCACATTGACTTCCTTAATATCAAACAACTTGCAGCGATATTTAACGAACACACTTTTAACCCCTCGCAACATTCCCAACGGTACGGAAGTGTCACTCAGCCTCGCTTCCCAATCGTCTATACCCTGCAAGCTTGCCATTGCGGTGACATCGAAAGCGACGTAGAGAAATTCACCAATAACCTTGACGGACACAACAACATCCACAACATTGTTGAACCCCTCGTAAACCCTTTCTGTGTCGCCATCTACCCGGACCCATTCGCACCAGCGAACGGTTTGCCCATTCCATTTTCTGAATTTCTTTTGGGTCGACGCCACAAACAGTGCACGAGATTCCTCAGGGGTTAAGCCCTGCATGTTGTTAAACAGGGAAAACAGAAACTCCCTGTCTTTCTCTTTGGGTAAGTGAAACCGACATAAGGCATAGTTTCCCGACCCTTTTCTGGGAAGATCAAACAACTTAACGCCTTCTGTGTTTTGCTGACTCTGCTTTACTTCCGCTTGCAACACATCGAGCGCGCTAAAGGATTTTAGCTGCCCGTTGAGATAACACAGGAACGCCTCTTCATGGGCTTGCTCAAAATAAAACCGAAACACAATGTTC
>JBNKNI010000032.1:0-71199 GCA_050293765.1 Reinekea sp. | reverse complement strand
ATCAGATCGAAGGAAGAGTAAGGACTGTGCTGCAAGGAATGGCGAGTCCTATTCAAAACTCACAACAAAGTTCAGTCATCGATATGAAGGACCTGAAGAGCGGGCATGAAATGGCGAATTTCTTCACCCGATGAGGTAGATAGCCATTATTCAGAGCGGCTTTAATAGCGATACGATGTTGTAAAAAACACATTCACATCAATTGACGTCGTCTTCTGCAATAACCCTGGAATGGAACCAAACAATTGGCTCTTACCCTGTCCGTATAAACCAATAACCCCTAAGCTGATCGATGAGCCCTGGCTGAAACGGGCCACACTGACCGTGGCACCATAACGGTCAACATGCGCACTTTGATTCGTTGCCAGATCATTCAGTTCCGGGGTGTTTGCCATCGATGTATAGGCGCCTGAGCGCAAAGCCCAACGTGGCGACCAATACCATTCCAGGCCAACCGCAGCATCGTAAGTTGCTTCTTTAGCTGGGAAGGCCGCTGTGGAAGAAACGGCACTGTTATGAATGAAATCCGCACTGACCAGTAATGCACTGTTAGGAAACCAGGCACCTGCTACACGAACTTGAATCGGGTAATTAGGCTTCAGAGTCGTCTTTTCGATACTCGGGTTCTGCTGGGCCGAACAACCAATATCGGTATCGTTGGTGTAGCATTGAGATGATTGACGAGACTGTCGTGCGTTGAGCACAAGGGTTTTATCCACGGTAAGACCGACAGACAACTTTTCAATCGGCGTCAATAACACGCCGAGCTTGGGTCGCACACCCTGCTCACTGATTTTTTTATAAACGTTTGTCCAACGCAGGTTGTCACTGCTGAACTCATCAAACACGACACTCTGATTGGATATGTATTCAGAGCTGCGATAATGCAGCGGCAATGAAAACCCAATGGCTAGTTTTTGGGAAAATTGACGAGCGACAGTCGGACCAACGTTATAAATGGTATCTACGTTGTGAAAGTTGACTGTAAATCGTTCGATACCTTGCAGATTGTCGAAAACCTGGTCCTGTTTTTCTTGATTCGAATCGACGATGGCACTGGAAAAACCCACCATGAAATCACCGAATGGTTGCACAACCCCGAAAAAGTTTGGCAATACCTGATAGGCCGATCGCTGGTAATCGAACTTTTCCTGGAGTGCGTTTTTATAGGTAATTTGTGACCATTGCAGGGTGTTTACGTTTGCCGACATACTGGCGGCATTGGCAAACGCGATGCCCGCTGGGTTATACACCATACCTGACGGATCATCAGACACCGCACCGTAGGCGCCCGCCATACCGATGGAGCGGTCACCGACAATCTGATTGATGTTATGAAGTTCATCCGCCGACAACAGCGTAGACGCGATCGCGCTACTCAATAAAATAAACTGCTTTATTCGCATAGAAGCTTCATTCCAATCTAAATTGGTTAAACCGTTCGGGTAACTGGGCGTAATTTAAATTACTCATACCGTAGTCGCGTTTCACCGCTTCCAATGCCGTCAATCGTGAAGCGAACGACGGATGTGTCTGCGTAACTTCCTCTAATTGACGTGCGGATTCCGTTGCAACCCGCTGCAAAAAACGCAGATAAGCTTCGGGTTCGTAACCCGCCTGAACCATTATGGTTAACCCTATTTCATCTGCCTCGTATTCGTCTTCCTGATGCAGACCGTCTTTTTTGAGCAAAGCAACGGCCTGTTCTGAGGCTTGATTCATGGCCACACGAAAAGCATCACTGGCGCCCGAGGTTAACTGTGTTAAGGTCGCCCCTGCCCCCACCGCTTTGATGTCGAGCGCATGCACAATATGTTTCTGTTTCACATGCGCAATCTCATGCGCAAGTACCCCAGCCAATTCCGCTTCGTTTTCGAGCAAACGATACGCCGCAGAGGTGATAAAAATGTAGCCGCCGGGCATGGCGTAAGCATTGATAGCATCGGATTCAATGACCCAGAAATAGAATTGAAGGTCCGGACGAGCGGAATACTGCGCCAGATAATTCCCCAGCGTATTCACATATTTTTGAACCTCAAAGTTTTCCACGCCGTCGATATCCGCCAGCATACGGGCGGCGACTTCACGACCAAACTTTATTTCCGCCTCGGTATTTGCCAACTCATTATCGGTTAACAGAGTTTGAGACCAACGCGCTCGAAAATCCTCTTCGACCGGCACACTGGCACACTGAAAAGTCAACACGGACATTACGACCAGGAAAAAGATTCGCCATGTATCGCTCATTGGCCACCTCCCAAAACGGGTTGTGAAAACATTTCCAGTTCCTGATCGGTGATGACCATTGTTTCCAGTTGTTGCAGTTCATTGAAGTCGAACCCCATCGACTGCGAATCCCCTTCTTCCACCAATCCCCGGGTTGCTCCTGCGGTGGCGACCGCGGATGCTCTCATACGCGCATCCCCTTCCAGGTTAACGTCATCCGAGCCGATAACTGAGACAATACCCGACGGTGGCGTCGCTTTCAGCAGCAACACCGATACCCAACCCTGTTGTGCATTAAACTCTACTTCTACCCAACGGGTTTGACGCTGCAGAACGGTGACTGCATCGCCCTTTTGCAATAAAGCAACGGTGCCACTGGAAAAATCACGATCAGTCAGCAAAACAGCCTTATTGCTGTGGACGTAAAGTGTTTCAGCGTAACTCACGACGCTCAATAAAAGGCCCAACAACAGTACACTCAAATTTTTCATTGGCAGCCTCACTGCAATGCTATTTGGTGGTGAAAGTATAGACACCATCCCAGAAGAAGGGGGGTGGTTGGCGACGAAATTCAAGAATCCGTGACAGAAACAAAGCTCTGACGGAATCCAGGTGCAAATCTCGGTACAGGGCTTCTGCCTTGTCCCATTGCTGGCTCTGATAGTACGCAAATGCCCGCTGCGACAAAATCGCCAACTCACAATGACTTGCATACTGGGTTGGCGAGTCAACGGCATCGGGCAATGGCAGGTAAATCGCCATAGGTTCGGTTTTACCTTTCACCCGGACATAATCAAGCAGCACGCAGGGTCGGGGTGTGCTCAGGGCCATGCGAGTGGTTTCGCTGATGACCACTGGAACACCGTACATTTTAGTAATGCCTTCCATCCTGGAGGCCACGTTGACCGCATCGCCAATGACGGTGTAATCCAATTTCCGATCGCTGCCAATATTACCCAGCACCACATCACCGGTATTAATACCGATGCCAATTTCAATGCTCGGTAGCGCCATTTCCGCTAAACGCTGATTTACGGTATCCAATGCTCTCATCATATCCAATGCGGCTTTCACAGAACGGTCGGCATGGTCACTGACCGGTATGGGCGCACCCCAATATGCCATGATGGCGTCGCCAATGAACTTGTCGAGGGTTCCGAAATTGTTAAAGATAGCGTCGGCCATTTCACTGAAATGACAGTTCAACAGAGTCACAACTTTTTCCGCAGGCAACGTTTCTGAAATTTTGGTAAAGCCACGAACATCGGAAAACAGGATGGACAGCGTTTCAGTTTTACCGACACCGGCGTGTAAAATTTCATCACGTTGGGCAAGCACTTCGTCCAGCATGGCTGGCGACACATATTGCGACAACATCCGTTTTACCCGCCGTTTCGAGGCACCTTCCGTGACGCTGAGGTAGGTAAAAGACCAACTCCATCCCAGGGCAAAACCCGTTAATGGCTGTGTGACATTCAACTGCAGGTTATGGACCAATGCCCATCCGCTCAGCCACCACCACAATAACGGAGTACCAACGAGAAAGATCATTTTTAACCATAACCAAGGAATATTGAATGCAAGCACAACGGCGATTAACACCATGATGGCAACCGCCAATTGAGTATGAACGGTCTGCACGGGCTGCATTAAATCGTCTTCAAGAAAATTGGACAGCAAGGCCGCGTGCACGTATACACCTGGTGCTTTGGTATCATTAATCACAGGCTTGGTATCCTGTAGCCCAATGGCACTGGCCCCAATTAAAACGATTTTATTTTCGAAGAAAAAAGGATCTAAGGCTAAAGATTCAACATCGCCTTTGGTAATCTGATCCCATGCCTGAAAGACGCGGGCAACGGAAATCGGGTTCATCTCACCGTAAAAATTAACCAACACCTGTGATGTGTCATCCAAGGGAATTGACCTTTCCTGAACGTTCAGTTCCCGATCTTCGCTTCTGAATGTCAGCGCTGTCTTGTCTAACAACAGGGGGGTTAACGCAAACGCCGGAAACACCGCATTCTGATATTTCCAAAGCGGTTTTACACGGCGATAAATACCATCTTCATCAGGATCAAGACCGACGACGCCAATGTGTGGTGTGCTTTGGGCAATAATGGGAATCGGTAATGCATACGAATTTTGTTGGCCACTGACCACCGAAGCCGAAATCGGTAACGCGAACTTCTCAACAATACCAACAGGCATTGGGTTATTTAAAGTTGAACCGGATTCATCTTCGACATCCTTGGTTATCAACATCGCGTGTACGGTGCCGGAATATGCCTCGCTTGCCATCGCCAGTTGCTGGTCATGCACGGAGTATTCTTCTTGACTATCACTGGCGGTTGCTTCTGGTTCGGTAAATAAAATATCAAACAACACCGCCTTAGCGCCACCGAGCGCAAAAAACTCGATGAGTTCGGCGTACACGGTGCGCGGCCACGGAAAAGAGCCTAACGAGGGTGACATGTAGGCCAGTGATGATTCGTCGATCAGCACCACACGGACAGTGTCGGACAACACAGTCTCCTTGCGAATATCCGAAATACGCTTGTCGTATATCGCGTTTTCCAGTCGCCATGTCCACGACTGTTGTGCGGAAATCAGAACCAGCACAAAGCTGATCCCAAAAACCCAAAGCTGGGTGCGCAAACGCCTGAAGGATTCCGAATTAAAGTTCAACTGTTACGTCTCATATCAGATTGTTTGTGGTCTGGTTGTTCGTCATAGGCCTTTCCATCACATTGCTGGAAATGTCATAAACACCGCCAGTTCATCCCAGATATTTCAGGAACAACCAAAAGTTTCGACACCAAGGCTTCAGTGAGTATTGTCAGTATAGGGGGCATTTCTGGTTTCGCAGTTGCTATCTGACCCCTCGCGAAAAGGCACATAGTGAGTTCGAGTTTGGTCAGCAAAAAACAACTGCAAGATTGACTCGACGGTCAGCAAAATACCCATTGTAATCGAATGTATCCAACAGAGTTCTCAGATAAACCTGTAACCGTTACCGGTTGGCAGGGTTATCTGTTTTTGTGTCAACAAACTGTCAATTGCAGCAATACTCAAACACAAATTGAATCCATTCTGTTCGGGCTAAAGCACAGGACCAAGACCATACTTTAAAACGCAATGGTGAGCTGATGTTTTCGTGGTACTGCCGGACCTAAGGGCAGTGATTTGCGATTCCATGGCTCGCATTCGTCGTTTGAAAATTGGAGCCTTGGAATGAATACAAAACTAATTGCCGGAATGTTGCTGACCGGATCAGCACTGTTTCTTTCATCTTGCGATGAAGGTGGCGGTGGCGGCAACACACAGTTCAGAGAAGTAGATCAAACGCTCACACTGGAGTTTGACCTTGATACAGCAGTTGCCTTAGTGGCCAATGAGGACATTGTTACCGAAGAACGCTCTCTTGGCGGAGGTTTACCGACATTTCGTGCCATCGGCGGATCCGCTTCGCGAATGGGCATCTCGACGCGTTCCATGCTCAGCCGGGTCGGTGACCAAACCCAGGCGTCTGATGTTGCAGGTACAAATCTACTGGCCTTGGATGATCAAGGGGTATTAAGCCCAGCGCTGATGACAAACTTTCCATTAAAAGTCATGTACTCAGTTGCCAGTCCATTAGGCGACAAAATTTACATTGCACTTGACCCAGGCTGGTGGAGTAACGAACCTCAGGTTGATGAAAACGGAAACTGGATAGATTTTTCACGCGTCATTGCCGAATCAAACTGTGCGTTGTTTGAAGTTGACGTCAATACGAACGAATTCAGTTGCGTTTCCGAAGGCATGTTTGTTCAGCAAATGGATGACAGCTACATGAAAGCTGTCAGCGGAAACCAGAAACCGATCCAATTTGATGCGGCCGGGAATCTGTATTTTGCAGGCACAACGTTTACGGTACAGGAAGACTCTTGGGATAACTGTTTCTTCGATGAATCCATTCAGGAAGAGGTCTGCGAAACCATCACCAACAGCTGGTTAAACCAAACCAATTGGCAACCTAGAATTTTCAAGCGACTGGTCGGCGAAACTAACGCAACCGCTGTAACGCAGGACAACGAATACGTTGAATTTTTCTCCGTCTTGAAATCGGGTGAACTCGTCTATCAATCACGTAATGAATCTGACTGGACCGCATTACTGAAAATGCTCCAAGGTACCAGCATCATCGATTTGACCGATGGTACTGGCTGGGGTATCGACTTCTTTACCGTGGATGATCGCAATGCAGTAATCTTTGGGCAAGCAGACTGGTCGGGTTCAGGTACGAATGGTTTACGCTTCGCAAGACCCCGAACCACCTTTGGAGTTGAAAAAGCCTCTTTGGACACCAGCCTGTTTGGTGGGAACGAATACAGTAATTGGGGAAATCCAAAACCCCGACGACTGATGGTCAGTGACAACGGTCGCATCTATGGTGTGTTCGAAGGTGGCCGGGATACCTATGACAACAATGGCAACCATACCGGCTGGGAACAAACCTTAACTGTATATCAAATTCTGCCATTTGATGGTGTACCAAAGCTTGAACTGGCTTTGGGTACGAATGATTGGTGGTATTGGATGCAGAATACACCGTTCCAGGTTTCTGGTGATCTACTCTATTATAAAGACACAGTCGATGTTCCCTATCTTGGTACATCCGACATTATCGTGATGGTTGACCTGAACACTCGTGAGCACACAGAACTGTTAATGCCAAACATGTCTACCGGTGTAGGCCGCTATGAAATTTATAACTGGCGTCTTGCTGGAAAAGAGCTGCATTTTTCTGGCTTGAAGAAAGACAACAACACGGTGGTCACAGGTGTTATCGATACTGCGTTGTTTGACCCGGATGTTGCCGAATCCGTCTACTTTGAATTGACGGAAGTCGCCTCAGCCGCCGGTGCCTCGTCTGCGATCAAAGACATCGAAGTGATCCGTCAGGTTAGTAACGAAACCGACCCCGCAACAGAGCCGACCATGACCTTTTTCCAAAGCATGGAAAACCTGTTTTCAATGAGTGTCGATTTTAGCACTACTATGGATTGGGATTCCGTGGAGTCCAACCTGACGCTTGTATCCAGTGACGGTAGCGAAGGTTTCCTGAATGACGGCAACATCGACATGATGAAAATCTGGGTGAATAAGACTTTGCATATTATTCCTGACCTGGATGGCCTAGCCGATAGTTCGTCGACGACACCGATGACGCCCAACAACACTTACACCTTAACAGCCGCCACAGGCACATCAGATAGCTTTGGCAATGCCACAACTACCGATACTGTTTCAGCCATTACGATGCGGCCCGATAACGGATGGTACGTCAACAGCGCTGATGTTCTGTTGTATGCGGGAAGAGCGGATTCAAACTGGGCGTGGTCGACCTATGACCTCACTCAAGCCAGCGTACCCGCTAACTTCGAACTGCTGTTTGATGCCAAAAACCTAAGCTGGGACGGCATTGAACTGATACTCTTCGATGTTGCCGGTGCGGAATATGAACGCACCTCATTCCGTATGGGCATGAATGGTTGGTCTTGGATTGAATATGTGACCGGCGTTGATATGTACGCAAACCTGCAATGGTCATGGGTGAATGGACAAAGCAACGAGATTTTCAACGGTAGCTGGAAGACTTATCGTCTTCGCGTTTTCGGTAATACAGTAAGCGTTGAAAGCAAACCACAAGGCGCGCTCGATGCGGACTACATAACGGCAGACGTTTTGTCACAGACCGACTTGTATGATCGAACTGGCACTGATTACCGACTGATGTTCCGTGTCATTCAACCGATAGGCTTAGATAATATCGTATTGAACACGCTGGACGCCAGTGGCAATGAGACTGCCGCAGGAACCTTCAGTGAAGACTTCACAGGCTATACCGTATCTGGTTCAACTTTCGAAACAGATTTAACCAGTACGTATAACGACATCTACTAGCAAGGCTCTGCAAAAGTAGAAAACGACAAACCGCCTCTTCGAGGCGGTTTTTTTATAGCATTATTTTTGTCACCGTATTAATCCGGCGCGAGCACCTTCACCATATACCGCGCATCCTCACCGTAGCTGCTCACTTCCGGCTGTTCTTCGGCAACAACGAATCCCTGTTTTTGCCAGAACGAGACACTGTTTTGAACGGCAACCAGCGCGATAGTCTGACAATGTTGCACGGCTTTTTCAGCATAAACTGCGTCAAGCAGTGCTCGGGCTATGCCCTGCCCTCGTGCAGCTGGATCAAGCGACAAATCATGAATGTACCAATGATGTGAAGACGCGAGTTGCGCGCTGTTCAGCAAACTGTTTAACGGCGGGACTTGCTGCGGCTCATAAGCATGCGAAAGGCAATAACCTACCAGCGAGGAATGGCCGTGGAGCGTTTGTTCAGCGACAAAACTGGTTTCTTTACCCTGCCTGATTTTATCCAGAATCACGTCTGGGGCTTCCAGGAAATCATAACCATAAGCCAGCACCTGAAGGTGGTTTAAACTGTCCAGGTCAGCTTCATGAATGTGCCGGATGCGAATCACAACCGGCGCTCTGCCTGGCATTGCCAACACACTTCAAAAGATCCGCTGTTTTTTTCACCGCACTGCGAACAGAACCATTCTTCACGACTTTGCTCGTCCATCTGGGCAATCAACTGCTGAGCTCGTGATTGGTCCCGCTCGTCCTGCAACCAAAGTTCGGCCCAAGTTTCATTCGCAGATAGGTCTCCGGTTGCGCCAGCGGCGTATTCATTGCGCACGACAGTTTTAATGTGATGCAAAGATAAAAGATTCTGAACATTCACTACCTGGTACAACAGCGGATGCGTGTATATCAACATAAGTACGTATTTTTACAAGTCAGTTGGGTTGCCAAAGGTAACCGAGTATTGCAGTTCGGTGCAACCACTGCGAATGGCAGCCACAAAAAACCCCAGCTTATCAGCTGGGGTTTTTATCGAGGAAAAGCGCACTTCAACTTATCGAGTGTCTATGGTTTTTTCGACACTTTGAACCCTGGCGCCGATTTGTCATTGAGATCCAATTCAAAGCGGTAAACACCATCTTCTGCAAGCTGAAGGTTCATAACACCGCCAGGAGCGGCCAGCGAGACTTCTGCACCCTCTTTAAGGAAGGCACCCAATTTTCCGTATTCCAGACCCGCATTATTACCGGTTTTCACTTTGTAAAAGCCCTTCTTCAGTTCAAGTTCAATGGCATACACACCATTGCCCTGAAACTGAAAGGCGTTGTTCGCGCTGAGATTATCCCAACTGGTGAGCGTTCCCAGCAGGTATATCTTGTCTTTCCCCAGAGGCGGCATCTGACTGAGATCCTTCTCTGTTACTGGCAGGCCAACACCTTGGCCACCTTGTTGCGGTTGAACGAAGACAGCCACGCTCAAACCGGGTACCCGAAATTCACCATCGACAAAGCGAGCGTTTTGGATAACCGAATCAGCCGATTGCTGTTGCAAGGCATGCAATTGGAACCCGGCCGCAGCCGGTACTGAAACTCCTTGTGTCACGTCTGAAGCGTTAATCACCACAACAAGGGCATCCACCGCGGGGTCACGGTCAATCAAGCCCTGTCCATCGTTGATCGACATGACAATGACACCGGGAATTTGCTCTACGCCCGTATTGTGGAAATCGACACGCTGTTTCACCGCCAACTCCGTGGGCAAATGGAACAACGCACTGCTTTTACGAATCGCCAGGAACTCCTGAAACACCGTTGCGGCAAACTCACGATCCGTGGGTTCGGTGTAGGTTACCGGATTGGCGAACGCGTTTTTGATCAAGTACCAGTTATTGCCATCTTTGTCGGCGCGTGGCAAACCTCTGGCCCAGGTACTGTCCTGAAAGCTGAAATCAACGGCGTTAAACCAATCGCCACTATCGTAGCTGTCTCTTTCCATGGATTTGGAGCGCAGCAGATCAGAGCCCATGTGGAAGAACGGTACCCCCTGCGCCATCATGTTGATGGCCAGACCGAGGTTTTGCATTCGCACTCGTTCGGCGGTAGTGACGTAGTCGGCGATGCGGTATTGATTGTTGTCCCACAGCGTTTGGTTATCGTGCTTAGATACGTAGGTGATGTTTTCCTGCGGGTCCAGGGTGTAACCGGCGGGCTGGCCGTTGTAGTCGATATCCTTACCGTATGCTGGAAAACCATCTTTGTTGACCAGCAGATAATTTCGCAAATTTCCGGCCAAACCAACCCGGATCTGATCGGCCTTATGCAACAGATCGTCCTTGTCATGCTTGGCATCGGTGCGTTTTTCATTCGGCAAGTAGTAGAGCCCGTTAGCAAAGCCCTGGTTAATGCGCAGATAATCGCGTTCATCGAACGGGCCACCACCACGAACGGCATCGCGCAGACGGTCACTGAAGGTACCGATACCGGTACCGCCCATATTCCATTGAATGGCGTTTTCACCACGCGCGCCATCCACCACTTCGCCAAAGTTCCAACCCTCGCCATAAAAATAAACGTGAGGACGAACCGCCTGAACGGCGGCATAGGCTTTTTCCATATTGGCTTTCATGTGATGACCCATCAGGTCAAAACGGAAGGCGTCGATCTGGTAGTCCCGTGCCCACACCACCAATGAATCAATCATCAGTTTTTCCATCATGCGATGTTCAGTCGCGGTATTTTTGCAACAGGTTGAGTTTTCGACGGCGCCAGACAACAGGTTCAAGCGATGGTAATAACCAGGCACGATTTTATCGAGGACGGATTTGTCTGCGACACCGGACTGATTGGTGTGGTTATAGACCACGTCCATAACCACGTTCAGGTTCATATCGTGAATCTTCTGCACCATGGTGCGGTATTCCAGAATTCGAGCACTGCCATTCGGGTCGGTGGCGTAGCTGCCTTCGGGCACCGTGTAATGATAAGGGTCATAACCCCAGTTGAAGTTGTCGAGAGGACGAACATAACTCATGAAGTCCTGTTGCTTTTCACTGTCCGCAGGGAACGACGCAAGCACATCACGAATCGTTTGTTCACCGTCGCAGTAGTGACCATAATCACTGGCCACAAACGCCTCACTCAACGCACACAGGCGTGTAACCGGATCGTCGATGTTGGCCTGCTGATCGTCAAACTCAATCGTGGTGGCAATATCAAAGGAAGGCAGCAGATGCAGATGCGTTAAGCCTGCTTTTTGCAACGCCTGAATGTGCTGCATACTGGCTCGTTGACTTTCGGTAAAGGCGCCATATTTGCCATTCAATGCCGCAGAACCACTACGGTCACTGAGTGTTAAATCGCGGATGTGTGATTCGTATATGACGATGTCTTCCGGTTGCGCCACGATATAATTGCCGCTACCCCAATTTTTTGGCATCAGGTTGGCCGCGTTCAGATCGACGACCTGCGAAAATTCACTGTTGGCGCTCAGGCTTAAACTGTAGGGATCGGTGACTTCATAGCTTTCAATAGCATTGGTGTCTGGATGAAAAACCTCTACGTGATAGCGGTAGTACGTTCCGCGTTCATCTTTTTTCGAGGTCGCCACCCAGGCACCGGTTTGCTCATCGAAATCCATGGCCAATGTCTTTGGTTTTTTTGTTAAATTCTTATAGAGTTTCAGCTCAACATTCAGAGCCGTTGGCGCCCAGACACGGAAAGTCGTTTGGCCATTGTCGATAACGGCACCTAATTCCAGATCCGCGGCGGCGTCCGCGTACAAGGCATCCAACACCCCGGCCTTCTGAACCTGAGTCGCGGTTTCCAAACTGCCGTCCGGATTAAAAGTCGCCACCACCAACTGACTTTTCACTATCTGTTTTATATCGAGATCCGCTGGCAACTGCCAGGCTTTAAACTCGGCCAGCTGCGGGTACGCCGCTTTCAATTCCTCACTTAAACTGGTGCGCGTCAGGGGGACGGACTCGCCCCCTTCCATGGTCTTTTCAGCCGCATTGGTGCGCAGGTTAGCGTCTTCGCTGTAGTAAAGCTTCACCGTCGGCACGACACCCGGATTAAACGCCAGCGTTCGCTCGTCAAGCCAGTGTGCTGCGGCGCCGTCGATAGCAATAGGAGGAACCAAATGCGGCTCGGTGTATAACTTGGACACACCTTCGAAGGTAAACAGGTATTGGCTGCCATGCAGATCCCGATTGAACCGATGATCCAGCCCGCCCACGTCCTTATCATTCCCCTTATGGACGATAAACATAAAGTCGCCCCAATTATCGGTGTTCATGGGGACAACATAGTAGGCGCCAAAGTCGGGGTGGACACCGTCGTGTGGTCTCGGGG
Organism: Reinekea sp.; assembly: GCA_050293765.1. Taxonomy (GTDB): domain Bacteria; phylum Pseudomonadota; class Gammaproteobacteria; order Pseudomonadales; family Natronospirillaceae; genus Reinekea. The sequence continues at coordinate 58,702 of JBNKNI010000032.1, read as the reverse complement.
CATCCCAGCTGGTGCCTTCCACCAGCTCATTCACGCCATTGGTTCGACCGTCACCATCCCACAGATGCAGCCCCCAGCCGTCGTAATTACCGTCGGCGCGCTTATAGAAAATGACCGCTTCGTTGGCTTTGGCCTGATAAATATCGAGTGCACTGATGTCCACAGCGGTGGTTGCTGCAGCCGCTTCAGACCGTATCGCCGGTGATGAGTCCGTTACCTGACAACCGGATAACAGAAATACACTGCTGGTCAACGCTATCGCGATTCCGCGTAACATTAAGGTAGGCTTCATTGTGAATCCCTTTTGTTTGTTTTATTTTGGGGCCTGCTCAGACAAGTGTACGAAGATTCCACCGATACGCGCTCGGTTGGGTATTGGTTATTGCCACAACTGAACAACGACCGGCCGAGAATCCAGGATTGCCTTGTCTGACTCAGGGACATTTGACGAACGCGCTGAAAACAGGCACCCGCCACACGTGATTTTTCAGTCATCCTAGCGCGCTTCGTTCAAGGTTGAGACCTTAATTTAACAGGGGTTTGATTTAGGAATGGCAAAAACAGATTTAGAGTATTGGCGATCACGTTGCCTGGCCAAAGTTGGCAGTGTCGAAGAAACACCATTCGGCCCGGAAACACTGGTTTATAAAGTCGGTGGCAAGATGTTTGCGCTCATGGGCGTGGAGCCTCCGCTGAGCATTAACCTGAAATGCGACCCACAAGAAGCGATGATATTACGAGACACCTTTGCGGAAGTGATTCCTGGCTACCACATGAATAAAAAGCACTGGAATACCGTGGCACTGGACACACAGTTGGACCAAAACCTGATTCTTGGCTGGATCGATGATTCTTACGATCTGGTGGTTAAAGGGTTACCCAAGAAAGTTCAGTCTGCATTAAAGCCTTCGTAATGTCAGTGCTGAAACAAAAAAGCCAGCGATTGGCTGGCTTTTTGATGTTCAAGTGACTGGTTGGTTACTCGGTAGCGGGTCCAGCCAGATAATGCTTGCGGGTCCACATTTTCATATTATCCAGACGACGCAACTTTTGAGAAATATCTTTCAAGGTTGCTTCGACCGGCATTTCACCTACGACCATCGGTTGCAGGTTAGCCTGCATAGAGCTCCAGAAACGCTTCATTTCGGGAATATCCGGCATGGTTTCACCCGTTGCCGCCATCGCAAAGGTATGGGCAATCAGCGGATTAGAATCCAGTTCTGCCTGCAGCTTTTTATTTGCCGCAGCGCCCAAAGGACGATCTGAATCGATGGTCTTCACACCTTCGTAGACCAATACATACTCTTCCATAAACTTCTTAACTGCGGCTTCGTTGGGTGAGAAGCTGTTTACATAGCCCGCCAGAAAGCCAACAAATGGGCGACCAAAACCAGAGTTGCTGTCAACGGCAGGAAACTTGCCCAGCCCCCAGTTTACGCCGCTCTCGTTCAATTCATTCCAGGTCCACGGGCCATTGATGGTCATCGCGACATTACCATCTTTAAAGGCTTGCATCATGGCGCCCCAGTCTTGCCCATCGTCGGCTTCAATAACGCCTTCACGGTAAAGCTTGTTCAACATACTGATGCCTTTAATCGCACCACGGTTGTCCAAACCGACGTCAACCAACTGATAGACTCGATCCGCTTTTTTGAACGAATAACCGCCACCGGAAGTGATGAACGGCCAGGTGAAATAGGTATCTCCGTACTTGTAATTCAACGCACGCTTGCCGGTTTTGCGCAATTGCTTATCTAACGCAATGATTTCATCCCAGGTTTTAGGTGGACGAGCAATCAGGTCCTTGTTGTAAATGAAGGAAATCGCTTCCATCGCAATGGGGTACCCATAAATCGAATCACCCACGGTCACGGCGTTCCAGGCAAATTCATGCAGCTGGTCGTAAACTTCTTTTGAAGGGTTTACCGGTTGCAGGTAACCGTCGTTAATCCAGTTACCGATACGGTCATGAGCCCAGAAAATGATATCCGGACCTTCGGTAGTTGCCGCCACACGGGCGTAACGGTTCGCCGGGTCATCGCTGCTTTCGTAATCATCCTGTGTTTGTACAATCACACGAATGCCGGTATCGGCGGTAAACCGCTCGCCTACTTCGCGTAAACCGTTGGATCCTTTATCGTTATTGATCCAGACCACCAGCGCCCCTTCTTCAAACGCGAATAACGCGCTGCTGGTGAAAGAAAATAGTAATGTCAGTGATATGAGTCGTAATTTCGCCATCAGGTGCATGCTTGTCTCCGCAGCCTAAGTGTGTTTTGAGGTGCCGGAAAATTATTGTTGATGAGGGCACCAAGTTACTTTTTTATTATTGGCCCCGTCCGCTAGGGAGTTCTTTTTGAAGAAACTTGTACCGATCCAAATGAACCATTCCATGTAGGCTGGTATTATCTACAGTTATATATATAAGACTAAGTTGAATTATGGAAAGGTACGAGCTGGTTGTAGTGGGTGGAGGAATGACGGGTTTAACCTTAGTTGCGGCTCTCCAACCCGCCATTGAACAGGGTATGAAGGTCGCGCTGATCGATCCCGCGCAAAAACCAAACGCGGTTCAAGCCGGATCGCCCAGTTTTGATGACCGGGCAACGGCATTGTCCGCCCAAACGCTGACCTCTTTGCAAGACATTCACCTGCCGGGTCTGGAACCGGTTCTCTCCAATATTAAACGCATTGAAGTCAGTGATCAGGGCCATGTTGGCTATCATGAAATGACTGCGTCGCAAGCCGGATTTGATCGCTATGGCGCCGTCATCGCCAACCGGGCACTGGGCAGTTTACTGTGGCAAAGGACGCAAAACCTGCCCATCGATTGGCACTTTGAAACAGAGGTAAACGCCATCACGCCCTTGGCTCAAGGACATCGCCTGACGCTCAGCCACGGAACTGAGCTGGAAACCGGGTTAGTTCTGTTATGCGACGGTGGTCGCTCATCGCTTGCGCAACGGCTTGGCTTTCATGTCCAACAAAAACCGTTTCATGCACACGCCCGGGTTGCCACAGTGAAAACCAGCCAGCCACACGAAGGCTGTGCGTTTGAACGCTTTACGGCGAGTGGCCCCATCGCCCTGTTGCCGTTTGGCGAATACAGTGCCCTGGTCTGGACGTTACCCGATGCGCAACTGGCAAAAATGCCATCCACCCGAGAGACAGCCCTGCAGTGGCTCAACGAATATTTCGGTCAGCGTTTGGGCACCATTACCGACATCAGCGACTGGCAGGACTACCCACTGACTGAGAAGACTATCGACATGCAAGCCAGTCATGGTCTGCTGGTGTTAGGTAACAGCGCAGCCACCCTCCACCCGGTCGCGGGTCAAGGCTTCAATTTAGCGATACGGGGTCTCATGCGGGCAGCTCGATTAATCTGTCAGGTATGGCGGGATCAAAAAACGCTGCCGAACTTTGCACAGCTCAACAGCCTCGCTGGTGATATTCTGTCGGACCAACAACAAACCGTGTTGTTCTCCCGTGAGCTGATCAATACCTTCGGTTCCCACAACCCCCTGCTACAACTGGGAAGAGGTATTGCACTCGGCAGTCTGGATCGTCACCCCAGTTTCAGTAAAACCTTTGCGTTGGCGAGTATGGGGCTGTTGGCAGACACGCCAACATTATCTGGTTTCAATAAAGGACAGGCTTCATGATGCAGCAACAAGACAAACGCGACGTAATCATTTCAGGGGCGGGCATGGTGGGCCTCGCCCTTGCCATCGCCGCCCATAAAGCAGGCCTGAGCGTTACTCTGATCGAACAGGGAAAGGCGGTGATCGCAGTTAATGAAGCCGACGTTTTTTCGCCCAGAGTCAGTGCACTGAATCTGGCCAGTGAACATTTACTTCGAAACCTAGGCGCTTGGGACCTGATTCCGACGCACCGTAAAACGCCCTATCGGGATATGCGGGTTTGGGATGGATTAGGTCAGGGAGAGATACACTTTGACGCGAACAGTGTGCAAAAACCCCATCTTGGCCATATCGTTGAGAACAACTTTATTTGCGATGCCCTGTGGCAGGTTGCCTACGCAGCGCCAGGAATCGACATTCTGACTGAAGATTCCATTCAACACTGGCAGCAAGACGGCAACCATGTGCACGTCGAGACCCAGCAGGGAGCCATCCTGCAAGGCACAGTGCTGGTCGGCAGTGAAGGTAAACAGTCTCCGGTACGAAAACTGGCCAATATCGATTTATGGCAATGGGATTATCACCACACGGCCATTGTCACCACCGTCCGACACACTAAGCCCCATCAGCAGTGTGCTCATCAGGTGTTTCTGGAATCTGGCCCGTTAGCGTTCTTACCGTTAACGTCCGGCAGCGCCCATGTCAGTTCCATTGTTTGGTCCGCCAAGACTGAAGAAGCTGACCGATTAATGACACTAGACGATACCGCTTTTATGGCGGCGCTGAGCAATCGAACAGAAGGCCGCCTGGGCGATATGACCCAGATTGATGCCCGCTTTGCATTTCCACTGACCGCGCAACAGGCGAAAACCTATCGCGACGGACGGGTCGTAATTGTCGGGGATGCAGCTCACACTATCCACCCGTTAGCAGGACTTGGGGTGAATCTCGGTTTTCTGGACGCGGCCGTATTGGCCGATGTCTGGCAGCAAGCCAAACAGAAAAAAACCGACATTGGGCATGAATTCACATTGCGCCGTTTTCAACGACAGCGCCAAGCGCACAATCTCGCCGTCGGTGGCTTGATGGAAGGTCTGAAACGACTGTTTGATACGCAGATGGCTTTGCCGGTCATTCTGCGCAACACCGGTCTTAAGTGGGTCGACCAGTCAGCTCTGTTGAAACGCCCACTTGTTATGGGCGCATTGGGCGAAGCAGGCGTTTACTTACCGCCACTTTGCCGCAGCAATCCAGAGCTACCGTTATAACTTACCGGCGAAGCCATTTTGCCGCCAGGCCTCATATACCATGATGGCCACCGTATTCGAAAGGTTCAAACTGCGACTGTCCGGCAGCATAGGCAAGCGCAGTACCTGATCCAACGGCAAGCTGTCCCGGATGGAAGCCGGTAAACCACGGGTTTCGGGTCCGAACATTAAAAAATCACCGACTTGAAACTGGACATCGCAATAGCCGTGCTTGCCCTTGGTAGACAACGCAAACAACCGTTTAGGGGCAGCCTGTTTAATGAAAGTCTCGTAGTTCGGCCAGATATGTATATCGGCAAATTCGTGATAATCCAGCCCCGCCCGTCGCAACGCTTTCTCTTCCATGGAAAAACCCAGCGGTTCAATAAGGTGTAGTTCACACCCGGTATTGGCACACAGACGAATAATATTGCCTGTATTAGGCGGTATTTCAGGTTCAAACAGTACGATATTGAACACGTGTCGGTCTCGAAGGTTTTTTTGAAGGGCGGGATGATAGTGCAATCACAGGCGATTACCAACGTTACGGCAACGTCGACCACTGGTTCAGATTGAGCAACCAGGATATCAACGCACAATTTCACTGAAAAATCTTTGAAGTAGTTAAAAAAACCACCAAAATAGCTTACTGATCAGGTATTTAGCGATAACTCTTGCTAAACTACCTCCTAATTGTGTTAGAAGAATAACAAGGGCTGCCAATGGCGGGTGCCGCACAAAAAAAATTCTCCAAACAGACCTGGCTCTATATGACGCCGACCGGATTGACGCTGGTCGAGACGGGTATGGGCAAAAACTCGCTGCCTTATTTACAGGTCATCGCACAGCTGAACGCAGAAAACCCGCTGGCTACACCCGTGAAACATGTCGACTGGGTCAAGCAACATGCCCCCAGCAAAATAAATCTGGTTTTATCTCATGCGCTGTACCAACTGTTGCTGTCAGACGTTCCCGATGTCCCGGCGGACGAGATGGACGACGCCATCGAACTAAAGGCGGCTGATTTATTGAGTTACGACATTGATGATGCGGTCATAGATGTCATTCAACTGCCGACCGAAGCATATCGTGGTCGAATGCGCATGGCCTTTATCGTTGCTATGCGCAAATCACCTTTGGCCGACTGGCTTAAGGAACTCATTTTGCACAGTATCAAGGTCAACCTCATAGACATTGAAATCACGCAGTTGCGCAATTTAGCCGTCTTTCATCAGAACATAAACGAATCCGGTTTCATGTATCTACAACCGCTGCAAAGTCGACTGTTACTGACCTACAATCGTGAAATGGTGCTGTCGCGATCATTTGACATCGGTCTGTCCAGTCTGGTGAAAGAAACCACCGTTCACGACGGCGAATTGGAACTGACCGTAACCGAAGATACGCAATTTGAAATTCAACTTGAATCGCTGGTGCTGGAAGTCAGGCGCTCGTTTGATTATTACGAATCTCAGCTTGGCTTGGGCGCTATTTCAGAAATGCTGTTTCTCTGCGATGAACAACATGAATCACTGGTCACGGAATTGGCCAGTCGTTTGGGTGTACGCATATTGTTGTTGCGACCTCAGGATTTCATCGACATTCGGCTCAGCGACCACAATATGGACCCGGTAAACTACTTCAACCTGACCGGCCTGGTCTATCGAGAGGCGTTAGCATGACCCGTCAGATCAATCTCAATTCAAAAACACTGCTGCCTGGTTACGGCCCCGTTCAGTTACCGCTTTTTCTCGTGGCTATTGCCGTTGCTCTGCTCGCCAGCGGTATCTGGTCTTATCTGGCCTGGGCTCAACGACAATCCCTTTTAGCAGAAGAGCAACAATGGAATGTCACACTGAATGAACAATTACAGGCGCTGACGGAGTTCCAGGCAACCAATCCAAACGTGGAAAACGAACCGGCGCTGCTGGCTGAGAATGAAAAACTTAACCAGCAACTGAAAAAAGCCAGAGAGACCTACAGTGGTCTGGCGAACCAGGTTGAAAATGCTGTCGATGGCTTTCATCAGTCACTGACGCAATTATCAGACTATGATTTGAATGGCCTGTGGTTAAACAAAATCACGTTGAAAGATGGCAAACGATATTTCTCGCTGGCGGGTTTTGCCCGCAATCCTGAACTGATACCGCAATATCTGGAGCAATTGGGTCAATCTGAGTTTCAGGGCTTAACCATTGCGCAGATGTCGGTGGCAAAAGAAGCCGATTCCGAGCTTTGGCGTTTCACCTTATCGAACAGCACCGATGTTGCCGAACAGGGGGCGCACTGATGTTGCAGAAGCAGTTTTTCGCATTGCGCCTGTTGATCGAAAAAATCTCCGTACGGGAGCGTTACTTGCTGCTGGTTACGCTCGTAGCCCTCATTCTGGCGCTGACTCAGGGTGCTTTAATGGTGATTGGCCTGGATAAGCATGATTTGGTGTTGCAGCGTATCGAACAGAAAAAAACGGAAACAGATCGAGTTAAACAGGTTCTGGTTGACTACCAAGCGGCCCTGAATAATCCGCAGGTTCTCGCTTTGCAGAACAGCAATAAAAAGTTATTGGATGATCTGTCCAGACTTGAGCAGAACATTGACCAGATCAACGACAAGCTGATGTCGCCAGATCGAATGATCGCTTTGCTGAAAGAACTGCTGTACAAAAAATCCAACCTGACCGTGGTCAAATTTGATGTACTGCCAATCACAACAATTGCCTCCAATGTTGATGGCGGCACCCTGTTCTACCAGCACAGCCTTCACATTGAACTGGAAGGTCAGTTTGAATCGTTAACGCTTTACCTGGATCAGATTGAAAACCTGTCTGAACAACTGTTCTGGGATGACCTGATTATTGAAACGGAAACCTTTCCAATCCTGAAAATACAACTCAACGTGCACACGCTCAGTCAAAATGAGGAGTGGCTCAATGTCTAAGTCATTTTTCACTGTTTTGCTGCTGTTGGTTTTTCAGTGTGTGTCAGCGAACCCCATGCAACCGGATAATATTACCACCACCAAACCAGCGACCAGCACCAATAAGCCCGTTGCGGCGAAGACCGTACGTTGGCCTGTTTTAAGCAGCGTCATCATCATCGGGGAGTACCGAAAAGCCATTTTCAGCAACGCTTGGGAGCTCAACCTGGGGGAAAGCCGGTCAGGCTTCCAATTAATTTCGGTCGAGGCTGACCATGTCGTTTTGCAATACGGCAACACCCGGAAACAGATTAACTTATCAACCCTCGGTGAGACAAAGATCACACCGGTAGTCGAGGAATAATATTGTGCGCCGACACTTACACTTCGCTCATCTGTCGCTGATCAGTTTGATTCTGACGGCCTGCGCGACGCCACCGGCGGAAGTTGACATGCAAGCACTGAATGTCCGTTCCGAAATTGCGTCTGAACGGGCAAATGCCCTGCCTCAGGCAGCAGAATCCTCAACGGTGCAGTCCCCCTTAGCGTTGACGCAAGACCTGCTGGCCATCAATACAGCACCGAATCAGGCGCAACGCATTAATGTCGAAGCCAAAGACCGACCCGCTAAATTATTTTTTGCCGATCTCGGTGCCAGCCAGAACATTAATATTCTGGTCGACCCTCTGGTTTCAGGGCCGATTAATCTGTCGCTGCAAAACGTGACCTTCACACAAATCATGTCTGCCTTGCAGGATACCTATGGTTTCGAATTTCAGCGCACCAGTTATGGTTATCGTGTCGCCCCTAACCAACTGTCTACCCGTGTTTACCGTTTAAATTATCTGAATCTGGAACGCTCTGGGTCTTCAAAAACGGTTGTCGGAGGTGACGATACCAACACCGTCACCACCTCCTTCTCGGCTAACTCCGAAACCGGCAACGGCTTCTGGACAGGTATTGAACGGTCTATTCTGGGTTTTATCAGTAACGACACTGACATCGAAAAGCCCGTTATCATCAACAGTCAAACGGGTCTGCTGGTCGTCCATGCTACCACCAAAGAACACGCCAACATCGCCAAGTTTCTGTCCGACGCTGAACTGATCATGCAAAAACAGGTCATCATTGAAGCCAAGATCGTCGAAGTGACGCTCGACAAAGAATATCGTTCTGGCATTAACTGGTCTTTCTTCAATGACAACTTTGGCAGTGACAACACTTCTGCTGGCTTTGGGTTGCAAGGCGATGCCCTCTCCGGCATTGGTAACGCGGGCGGGGTCTTTAATCTGAGCTTATCGTTGGACAACTTCACGTCCATGCTTCAGTTGCTCGATCACCAAGGCGACGTTCAGGTACTGTCCAGCCCACGCGTATCGACCGTGAATAATCAGAAAGCCGTCATCAAGGTCGGCACAGACGATTACTACGCAACCGTGAACAGCGTTGCCACCGGTGAAGATGGTGAGGTCACGCCGGCTGTTGAACTGGCGCAATTTTTCTCCGGCATCGCGCTGGATGTTACGCCACAAATTGCGGGCGACGATTCGGTCACGTTGCACGTGCGACCAACGGTAACAGAGGTCATTGAACGTACGAAAGTCATCAACATTGGTGGCGAAAATTATTCACTGCCTTTAGCCTCGTCGAATATCCGCGAGTCGGACAGTATTATCCGCGCCAACAGCGGCCAAATTGTTGTTATCGGTGGACTGCTGCAGCACAAACAAGATGTCGGGTCGACTGGCTTACCCTGGTTCCGCAAGCTACCGGTCATTCGTGGTTTGTTTAATCAGGACAGGCAAAGCCAGGAAAAAAGTGAACTCGTTATCCTGTTAAAACCAACGGTTTATGATGATTACACCACCATGAATGAAGTCGACACCATTTTGGACCGACTCGAATAATCGCCATGTACGAATCATTTTATGGACTGCAAAAACGCCCCTTCTCGCTGTCGCCGGACACAGGGCTGTTCGTCAATCTGATCGATCACGAACAATGCTATTCGCTGCTCAAACATGTATTGGACAGCGGTGAAGGTTTTTTGAAGGTCATCGGTGATGTGGGCACCGGTAAAACTATCTTGTGCCGCAAACTGCTGCGGTATCTGGAAAACCCGGAACAACAGCAGTTTCACTCCGTCTACATACCTAACCCAATGTTGTCTTCCGTTGGTTTGTACCGCGCGGTAGGGCAAGAACTCGGGTTGAGCGCCGAACAACAGAAAGACAACGATGCCCTGCTCAGCCACATTACCGAGCGTATTCTGGCGTTAGCCGAATCGAATCGCAGCGTGGTCATTGTGGTGGATGAAGCGCAGTCCCTGCCCGCACAAACCTTAGAAGCCCTGCGTCTGATCACCAACCTGGAAACTGAACGCAAAAAATTAGTGCAAGTCATTTTGTTTGGACAAACCGAATTGGATACCTTGCTGGCGCAAGACCGGTTTCGCCAGTTGCGTCAACGCATTACGTTCTCCCATTACCTGAAGCCACTGTCCCAACCGGAAACTCAGCAATATTTGGAATACCGACTCACGCAAAGTGGCTACAACGGTCCGGTGCTGTTTTCAAAAAAAGCGGTTAAAGAACTTTTTGCCGCGTCGAAAGGTGTACCGAGGATGATCAATGTCCTCGCACACAAAGCCTTAATGGCGGCGTTTGCCGATCGCGTCATGCAAGTCGACCACCGGCATATCCGGCGTGCAGCAGCCGATGACGAAATCCGTCAACCGATGAATATCGGTCTTTGGTTTGCCGTTGTGGCGGCGGTAATCCTGTCTGCTGGTATTATCTGGAGATTCGTGTGAGCGCAATTCATCAGGCACTGCGTCAAACAGACTCGGACGGAAACAGCGTAGCACGGCATAACTTTAACCCGTTGACGCAACAAAAAACTGCGTCCCGCCATTCCATCAGCTACTACCTGTTGGGTTGCGCATTTTTGTTAATCGCTGCCGGCATAGTCTTTTGGCCGCAATCTCAGTCAGCGCCTACGGCGATAAATAGTCCTGATAACCAAGATGCCACCACACCAGATTCCGTAGCGAACAATTCTAATGATCTTGCCGACAATGTTGTGGCCATCAACAGCACCGATAAATCCGAGCCATCCACACCGGTTACCGACGCGTACACGGTTGCGATTGAAGAAAACACACCTACAGCGACTGCCGTCGCGCAAAGCAGCAATGAAAAGGTAGAACAAAATAATACGGCACCGCTGGTGAGCGTAGGCCCCACTCCAACGGTAGTGGTTAGCCAAAAAGCCACTTCAGATGTCGCAAAAGAGACGAAGGTTACCCAGCCCGCAATACCCCAGACAACTGTTGCTGCTGAGGCGAATACCGAAACCATTAACCCTAAAAACAACACCACCGCAACAACACCGACACCAACAACAGATGCCGCAACCCCATCGCTGCAAGAACAAACGGCTAGTGTTATCTCCGTCAGTACCAATACCTGGCAAGAAAATGTCACCGCTTACATTGCCAATGGTGAAATTGAGCAAGCGGAAGCCGAACTCAAGCGCTGGATCAGTGCCTCTGCGAAGGACGCCGTGCCACGGATCTGGCTTGCGAAGATTTACATCAATAATGGTGTTTATCGAGCCGCCGAGCCGCTGATAGAAACGATCAACAATAACGAGGCGAAAGCCCTGCTGGGTATTGTTTACGAACGTACGTCGCGCCCGGCTCTCGCTGCCGTACTGTTCGAGGAACTGTACCGAGCGGACTCAAGCGAAGGGAAATGGCTGCTGTTTTGGGCGCTGAACACGGAGAACAGTGGTCAACTGGCGAAATCACTGGCGTTATACCAAAATTACCTTCAGGTTTTTCCAACGGATGACGCTAACTTAAGTAACTTTGCGCAACAGCGCGTCAGGGTCATTCAGAGGCAGTAAGATGAAAGCATCTATTTTGCTTGAAACATTGCAGCAGTATCCGGACCTCGATCAGGATGCGATACAGGCTGTGTATGACTCCCTGCCAGGAAACGCCAAAGTCTCTGAGTTTCGAGGCAAGCTAATCAAAACCGGAATAATGTCCTATACCCAAATCATGAACATTTTTGTTCACGATACCTTGATTCCCCAATCGAAAAAAATTCTGAAGAAGATTGAAGAAAAACGTAAAACTCAGGTGCATTTCAAACCGGAAAAGCACGAGCAGAAATTCCAGATTAAAGACAGCGACTACCTGTTACATACCGTCGCATTTGCTTCTGGCGAATTACCCATTCAAGTGCCGAAACCGGACCTTGCCTCCATGAAATTTAACGCTTCGGATGAAAAACAGGCGGTCATGTTGGCCATGGACCTGGTCGAAGTCGGTGAACTGACAGAAGCGGAAGTAATCATCCTGGAAACACTGGAATCCTTTAAAAATTCTCTCGCGGCAATAAACGTCCTGTGTTGGATGTATTTATGCACCGGCCATAACAGTCAATCCGAACAATGGGCAAAACATTGCGTCAGTAAGGGCTTACGCGACCAGAGAACCATAGAGTTGTTGTGCCTGTCGGAACAGTTACAAAACAAACACATGATGGCGGCCGCGCATTATCAGAAGCTATTGCGACTGAAGCAGGTCAAATCCATTTGGTATCTGTTACTGGCCTACTCTCAGGAAAAGTCACAATGCCCTCGGGAGGCCGCCGAAAACTACCAGATTTACACCCGAATTGGCCGTGATGAAGCACTTAAAGAATTTGCCAAACGACACTTGGAAGAGTTAACCGCACTATGACCACACAGGGCACGTCATCGACCCCACCCAAAAAAATCCGGCTTGGCGATCTAATGGTAGAAACCGGTGCCATTACCGAAGGTCAATTAAACCTCGCATTACAGGAACAGAAGATTACCGGTAAAAAAATCGGACGTGTCCTGGTTGATATGGGATTGGTGGAAGAGCTGCAACTGCTATTGACACTCTCAGGCCACTTACAGATTCCGTTCATCGAATTAAGACAGTTTCAGTTAAACAATGACTTAATGCAAAAGCTCGATGAATCCATTGCCCGACGCTTCCGTTGCCTTGTTTTATCAGAACACAAGGACGGATTCCTGCTGGCCATGGCCGACCCGCTGGACCTGATGGCCATCGATGAAGCCGAAAAAGTGTTACAGAAACCCATTTACCCGGCCATTGTCCGTGAATCGGAAGTCATCGCGACGTTGGATGTGGTGTACCGGAACACCAGTGAAATCGAGTCGCTGGCCGGTCAGTTGGACAGCGAATTATCGGCAAGCGATTTTGACCTGGCGGATCTCGCCGGAGAATCGGATATCCAAGACGCGCCAGTGGTTCGACTACTGCAGTCATTGCTCGAAGACGCCATTACCGTCAATGCTTCTGATATTCATATCGAACCGGATGAAACCGTCTTCCGGATTCGAAACCGAATTGATGGTGTTCTGCAGGAACAGGTCATCAAAGAAAAACGAGTTGCCTCGGCCTTGGTGATGCGCCTGAAAATCATGTCCAACCTGGATATTTCAGAACGCCGTTTACCACAAGACGGACGGTTCAACGTCCGCGTTAAAAACCGTTCCATCGATATCCGTATTTCAACCATGCCGGTACAGTTCGGTGAATCGGTTGTGATGCGTATACTCGATCAGTCTGCGGGTCTGCAGACCTTAGAGCAACTGGGTATGCCCGAGGAAATCCGTCGGCGCTTTGAGGTCATGATCGAACGGCCACACGGTTTGATTTTGGTGACCGGCCCCACCGGCAGCGGTAAAACCACGACCCTGTACTCAGCGTTGTCAAAGCTCAATACCCCGTCCCGGAAAATCATCACCGCAGAGGACCCGATCGAATATCGCTTGAGTCGTATCAATCAGGTACAGGTGAACACGAAAATCGACCTAACCTTTGCGCGCATTCTCAGAACCGCTTTGCGCCAAGACCCGGACATCATTCTGGTTGGCGAAATGCGGGATCAGGAAACGGTGTCTATTGGGGTTCGTGCGGCGATCACCGGCCATATGGTGATGAGTACATTGCACACCAACGATGCTGTTTCCAGTGCCATACGCCTCGCGGACATGGGCGTTGAACCTTACATGGTCGCGTCCGCCCTGCGCGGCATTCTGGCGCAGCGACTGCTGCGAAAAATCTGCCCGGAATGTACGGCAGAATACCAGGTAGAAACCCGCCAAAAACTTTGGCTGCAAAATTTGGCTAACGGCAAATTCGTGAATACTCAGTTTTACAAAGGTACCGGGTGCTACCATTGCAACAACACCGGCTACCGAGGACGAATTGGCGTCTACGAGTGGCTGGAGCTTGATGACGACATGTTAGTAGCGCTACGAGATCAAAACCACAACGCGTTTATCGATGCGGCACGCGCAAACCCGAACTTTGTCACGATGGAAGAACTGGCGCTGCAGTATGCACAACAAGGTATTACGGATTTGGACGAGGTGTTCCGAATTTCTGTTGATCTCGATGACTTTGAAGGCGACCGTCCGCACCTGGACGTCGACCATATAGGTGAAGATCTTGGCTGAATTCAGTTATCGGGGGCGCAGCAGTGACGGTCAATTGGTCGAAGGCACCCTACAGGGCGCTTCGCGTGCGGCTGTGTTGAAGCAGTTAAAGCAGCAAAACATTATTGCCACCAAAATTGAAGCGGGCTCCGCCAAAGCGTCAAGCTCGTCGGGTCGCGGCTCTGGCTCATCCATCAATATCGCAGCCTTGTTTAAACCGCGCAAAGTATCGATCGACGATATGATTATGTTCAGCCGACAAATGTACGCGCTGACCCGATCGGGCATCCCGTTGATTCGAGCGATTAACGGTTTAGCAGACGCCACCCGATCGCCAGTACTGTCGGAGGTGTTACGGGAAATCACCCGAAGCCTGACTCAGGGAACCACCTTGGCCAATGCGTTTCGTGCGCATCCGCAAGTGTTTGGCGAGTTGTTTATCGCCATGATCCGAATGGGAGAAACCACCGGGCGTTTAGACTCGGCATTTCGCCAGCTCATTGACCATCTTGAACTGGAAAAAGACACTCGCAAAAAAATTGTCGCGGCGACTCGTTACCCGATCATCGTAACCGTGTTCATATTCATTGCCCTGTTTATTGTGAATATTTTTGTGGTCCCGCAATTCTCCAGTATCTTCAGCAAATTGGGGGCCGATTTACCCTTGCCAACCATTGTGCTGATTGCCTCGTCGAACTTTATGCTCAAGTTCTGGTGGTTAATTGTTGGCATGCTGGTGATCGCCATTGGTTCCTTTATTTATTGGAAAAAAACACCTGAAGGTCATCTGCAATGGGATAAGTTTATCCTGAAAATTCCGATTCTAGGCGGTGTGTTTGAACGTGTCGCACTGGGCCGGTTTGCCCGCCCTTTCGCGATGATGCTGGAAGCTGGAGTACCGCTATTGCAGGCATTAACGGTTACCTCACGAACCGTGGGCAATGAGCATATCGGCAAAGGCATCGAAGGGATGCTGAACGGTATCGAACGTGGTGAATCGCTGCTGGCGACGGCGTCGTCCAGTGGTATGTTTAACCCGCTCATACTGCAAATGATTGCGGTAGGTGAAGAAACCGGTAACGTCTCTGATCTGCTCGTGGATATTGCTGATTTTTACGATCAGGAAGTGGAATACGACTTAAAGCGCCTGGCGGAATCGCTCGAACCCATTCTGTTGATTTTTATGGGCGCCATGGTCTTGGTGTTGGCGTTGGGAGTATTTTTACCAATGTGGGAACTCGGTGCGGCCTTTAATTAGTTGAATGGCGCAACCTTAACAAATTCCACGTTGCTGATACTTATTCAAGTTTCAACGCAACGCGTTGCGGTTAACCTGTGCGAACCTAACATCGCCTCCGCCTCGTAAAATCAACTCGCTCAATAGGCGTCACGGCCACAATAATGTGTCGCTTCGCACAGCAAAAGCCGCAATTCAGAACTAAACTGACAACACAGGCATTGCAAAAGGGATGATTCATGACGAAGACAGTGTCATTGGTGTTAGGCAGCGGCGGAGCTCGCGGTATGGCGCACATTGGTGTCATTCGCTGTCTTGAAGATCAGGGTTATGAAATTAAAAACATTGCCGGGGCCAGTATTGGGGCACTCGTGGGTGGTTTTTACGCAGCCGGACGATTGGATCGTCTGCAAAGCTGGGTATGTGCCCTGGAGCGAAGAGATGTATTGCGCTTGCTCGACCTGAGTTTTACCGGCGGCGGGATCTTCAAAGGCGACAAACTCATGTACGCATTGAGTACACTGGTGCGAGATCGCGTTATTGAAGATCTGCCCATTGAATTCACGGCCGTGGCTGTGGATCTGGATCGGCAAAAGGAGATTTGGTTGACCGACGGCAGTCTGTTTGAGGCCATCCGTGGCTCCATTGCCATTCCGTCAGTTTTCAAACCGCACAAATACCGCGACATGTGGCTGGTCGATGGCGGCGTATTAAACCCGGTGCCGGTTTCGGCGGCCATGAAAACCGTGACAGATATGACCGTTGCCGTAAACCTGAATGCCAAGCGTTCGCCATTCAGCCCACCCTTCGTACAGAATGAAGCTCACGTACCGATGGATATAGCCTCACAACGAGGTGTACACAAAGCCATCATGCGCTTTATTGACCGTTGGCGCTCAGAAGATGAGGTTGACATCACGCAGACCAATCAATTCTCGACACTGGAACTGCTCAACCGCAGCATTGAAACCATGCAGAATACGATTGCGCATATGAAACTGGCGGCCAACATCCCCGATGTGCTGGTCGAAGTTCCTTATGACTGTGGCGGGTTATTTGATTATCACTTGGCCGATGAAATTATCGAACGGGGCTATCAACTCTGTCTGGAAGCGCTGAAGCGATACGAATACAGCGGGCACTCGGTTGAAACTTCCTTTGCCGACCATATCACCGAAGGGAAATCGGATGTCGCTGCGTTAACCTCAGACAGCATCGAGGTAAAATCCGAAGCCGGTTAACCTTCGTGGCGGTGCTCAAGATTCGCTTGCAGATCAGCGACTGTCCGGCGCCCAACTGAACAAAGACGCCCCGAGCGCCAGAAAAACCGCTGACATCAACACCAGAATCGATAAATGATCGCTGATATCAACCAACCCGGCACCGTCGAGCATGATTTCCCGCATGGCCTGAACCAGGTGCGTCAAGGGCAACAGCGCAGACAGCTGATGCACAAAGTGCGGGGCACCTTCGAGCGGGAACCAGACTTCCGACAAGCCCATCATTGGCCAGGTCGCCATATTCAATAACCCGCCGGTAAACTCCTCACTGCGCAGACGCGCCGCCACCAATAACCCTAGACTGACCAACGCCAAGGCCCCTAGTAACAGAGTTAACAGCAACAAGCCGAGGTTGCCCAACATCATGGTGGCGAACAGGGCTCGGGCACCAAAAAACAAAATCATCACGATCAGCACAACCATCAAAATGCGTGACAGTAATTGTGCACTGATGAATTCCAATGCAGTTAACGGTGTGGCATGCAAGCGTTTCAATACACCGTTTTTGCGATAGCGAACAATGGCGTACCCGACGCCAAACAACGAGCTGAACATGACATTCATACCCATAATGCCAGGCAGAACCCAGTCCACATAACGGATGGCTTTACCCCGAATCAGATTCCTTTGGAAATCCGGGTCTTTCGCCACCAGCAGTTGTTCGGCCATATAGCCATTGCTGCTTTCTTCATTCACCCAGTATTGACTCTGGTCGATATCGATCACCAGGTCTATCTGGTGGCGCTCCAATCGTTGCAGTGCGCCGTCCAATTGCGCATAAGGGATGAACTGAATATGTTGCAAGCCCATGAAAACTGGCCGACTCAGGTAGGCGTCCTGTTGGGCAATAACCCCCACTTTAAACATGGGTTGCGCTTGCCCGAAAACATAATAAAAACCGATCAATAACAGAAAAGGAAACAACAGGTTCCAGGTCAGCGTTGACCGGTCCCGGAAAAATTCCTTATTACGGGCGTTAAAGACCGCCAACATTCGTTTCATCATCAACCCCGTAATTCGTGTCCGGTGAGTTTCAGGAAAAGATCATCAAGATTGGCGTTTTTCACCTGCATGCCTGTTAAAGGAATGCCCAGTTCAATTAACGTCTGCAAGGTTTCATCGACCGTTTCAGTCATAATTTCCAGCTGGTCATCCTTTTCGAAAAAAGGCATCGGAAGCGCCTGGCCATCCACGTTCGCTTTGGGGATCTGTACCAGTACGCCGGTGAAATGTTGCGCCAACAATTGAGCCGGTGCACCGCGGGCAATGATATGACCTTTATCCATAATTGCGATGTCATCACAGAGGATCTGCGCTTCGTCCATGTAATGGGTCGTCAGCACAATACTTTTGCCCTGAGCCTTGATATGGTTGATCAAATCCCAGAAATTGCGACGTGCCTGCGGGTCCAGACCCGTTGTCGGCTCATCCAGAAAAATCAGGTCCGGGTCATTCACCAACGCTAGCGCCAACAGAAGCCGCTGCCGCTGTCCGCCAGACAACTTGCGAGCATCTTGGTCAGCAAATTCTGTCAACGCACAGAGTGTCATTAAATCCGCAACCGGTGTGGTACGGTCATACAGTGAGGCAAACAGATGCAGTGTTTCTTCAACCCTCAGGTAATCTTGTAAAGCGGTATTCTGAAACTGAATCCCGACTCGTTTAAACTGCTTTTTACTGGCCGGCTCACCAAACAGCAGCAGGTTACCGCTATCCGGCTTAACAATGCCTTCAAGCATCTCAATGGTGGTTGTTTTACCAGCACCGTTGGGGCCCAGTAAACCAAAACAGATACCCTGAGGGACTGTGAAAGTCAGGTTATCGACCGCCTTTACACGACCGAAGGTCTTGGTCAACGAAGTTACCGCTATTACATCGCTCATGCGCCGTTCTGTGCCATCCGAAAAACGAGCCGCTTAGGCTAACCAAGGGCAGACGAAGTTACCAGTGCATTTCCACAAACTATGCAACTTAATCCGTACCTAGACTTTGGCTTATTTGTTCACGTTATGCTTTTCGACCGAATTGTATGCGCGCTGATAGCACAAATCAGCCTTGAAGAAATTATTCTCGAACAGCGATACAACCTCTGCACCAGATTCAGCCTATGTTACACTGTCCGGCCGTTAAACATTCAGCGAAAGGTTAGTGTCCTGGGTCGGAAGTTCGTATAGTTTCAGAGCTCATGGGAAACGCGAGTACAAGGCGCTCTTTGAAGAGAATATCGAGATCTTTTCAAGAAGAGCAACGCCGTAATCGTGTTTTCCATGAGCTCCCTTCGGGCGCGACATTCAAGCTCTCTAGCGTTGTTCTGTCTCTAGTCAATGGAACAACCATTGACTGCGAGACACGCCTAGCAATAGAACTTGAAGGGCACGCTGAATTCATACGAACTTCTAACCCAGGACACTAGTGTCCTGGGTTAGAAGTTCGTATAGTTTCAGAGCTAATGGGAAACGCGAGTACAAGACGCTCTTTGAAGAGAATATCGAGATCTTTTCAAGAAGAGCAACGCCGTAATCGTGTTTTTCATGAGCTCCCTTCGGGCGCAACATTCAAGCTCTCTAGCGTTGTTCTGTCTCTTGGTAATGGAACAACCATTGACTGCGAGACACGCCTCGCCACAGAACTTGAATGGCACGCTGAATTCATACGAACTTCTAACTCAGGACACGAACAACTCTTGGAAAAAATGCTCTCAATTTCACCCATTTTGGCTCAGACTCTAGGCTTGGAAGAGGCATTACTCGTGCAGCTTTTGCTGGAGATGCAATTGATGCAGGGTCAAGCACAGGTCACGTTCAGTGAGCAGCACCGCCAACAGTTTCTGCCGTTCTGGAGCGTCAGCCAATTTGGCTTGGTATTAAAGCGACTAAGCGCACAAGGTGTCATCGAGGTTCAAAATCAGAATCCGTGGCTCATTCGTTGTGAACTGCCCGATGCTGACAACGCGCAACCTTTGGCGAATAACGAACCGAGAACCACAGTAACCTATCAACCGCCACCACCACCCGAGGCTGAGCCGATTCCCGTTTACGCCATGAACGATGCCCGCAAACGGAATCAGTTCGATGATGACCTGGCTTACCTAAAACCCAGTAGTCAGACGAGCAAACAGAGAGCCCGCAAAACGCGCATGCACACCGACTGGGAGCCGACCGAAGATTTTCCGCAATTGTTATCGTTTCACGATATCCCGCTGCAGTTTGCCCTATCCGAGTTGGCAAAATTCCGGCAATATTATGCGGCAACGGATCGAACCGAAATCAGCTGGGACGTGCGTTTCCTGAATTGGGTACAACGCGCTTGGCATGACTCATTGAATTCAAAAGGCCGACATGACCGACAAACCGCGACAAATGGTGAGCCTGCAGACGCTTCTCGCACAAAGAGATCCAAAGTCAGGGACGCCCTCCGAAATATCCAGGACACTGACTGGTAACCGCGCCACACTTGATCACGATACGAAAGTACTGATCAATATGATTTTTGCGCGTTTCCATCACATCTATACCCATCGCTTCGAAAGTGCCTATGGTGATGAAACCACACTCAACCAAGCGAAACGCGAATGGGCTTTGTCGTTGGCCGGTATTCCGGCAAATCTGGTGGAGATGGCTCTTGAGCGATGCAAGCGGGAACACGCCTGGCCGCCAACCATTGCGGAATTTCTGAAGCTTGTCCAGCCAGCCCCGGAAAGCCTGGGACTACCAGATGTGGCCAGCGCGTATCAGGAAGCGTGCCGGCACAGCCATCATCCGTCAGATCATCATTGGAGCCACCCGTGCGTGCAGATCGCCGCCCGCGACGTCGGGTATTTTAACCTACGTTCAGAATCTGAACGGGTTTCAAGACCTGCCTTCCAGAAAGCCTATTTGTCGTTAATTGAGCGTTTGGCCGCCGGCGAAACCTTTACCATAGAGCAGCCCATGGCACTGCCAGAGCCTGACTTCGGCGCCGAAGATGCCTTAGTAGAGCAGCTGACCTCACACGGGGTTGCGCCCATTCAGGCCCAACAAATCGCCTACTATCTGGAAAAACCCAAAGGCAGCAGCGTTCGTGAACGCTATCGGCGCCACGCATCACAGCAGTTGAAGTCACTGAATGTTGATATTGAGTTACCCGCCTGATGCTCAGACACATGTTACTGGTCAAGACAAAAGCCGATGTCAGCCCAGAAGCGCTGTACAAAGCGCGCCAGGCTTTTACCCAAGCACCGGATATTTTTGATGGACTGATCCGCGTGGAATGGGGGTTTAATCACAGCCCGGAAGGGCTCAATCGTGGTTTCGATCTGTGTATTCTGATGACGTTTACGGATAAGCAGGCTCGGGATGCATATTTGCCACACCCAGACCATGACCGATTGAAAGTCGATTTTCTACCCATCATTGACGACATTATTGTCGTGGATTTCGACAGCGAAGCGAGCGAGCCTTACTGAACTTCGCGCAGAAACCGGGCACTGGCGTATCCGGTTTCGCCTTCGACCTTAACCATCATCCACAAACCCGAGGCCTGCTGCGGATAGGCCCAGACGCGAGCGCCTGTGGCTAACTTAATCACGACATCACTGTCGACTGTCGGCGACCGCCGCACATTGAGTATCGATGCAGACACTTCCATTAAAACCCGTTCAGACTCCGTTTCGGTCACTGACTGGGCAACTGCGGTTGCGGAGGGTTCTTCGTCAGCGTTTGGTGTTGCATTGTCAGCTGCAGATACAGCAGTTGCGGGCGCATTCGCCGCGTCGACGGCGGGTTGTGAGTCGTTGCCGGTAGCTGCGACGGTAACCGAAGGCTCAGGAGCTTCAGTAATGTTGTTCTGCTGTGTCTCGGGTTCTGTATTCACGATGGTTGGCACACCATTGTTACTTTCCAGCAATAAACCGTCATGCAACATGATGGGCACCGTAACCCGCCCTAACTGCAACGGACCAAAAACCAATCCCGCCACCACCAATCCACCAAATACCGTCCCCAGCATAAAACCAATATAACCGGCAGGGCTGCGAGATTTACGCTTACCTTCTCTCACAACATTGATGCGCTGTGTCGCCGTGTGTCCATACAGACGCCATTCAACGCGATCCAGATAACGAGGGTCTACCGGTAACAACGGCGCCCGGTTTCTGTTTTCGTCTTCATCAAGGTATTCGCGAAACACGGTTTCGCCCAACCGGAGAATAGTCTCTTCCGGAATGGACAGAATTTGCCCGAGGATACGCAAGGCCAGCGGCACATGAGTCGGTAACTCATGATCGACCAACAATAAACGCCAACAGGTCTCAACCAGAAAGGGAATTTGTTCAGCGGACAGGGTTTTGGCAATCCAATTCAGGGCATCGACATGCTCGTTGACGTCTTCTTCATCTAGGAACTGAGACCATCGCGACGATAAATCCGCATCCGCGTAGGGAAGAGCCTGTTGTAACGTGCGATCAATCTGCAGTTCACTGGCCGGATAGACAAATGCCAACCACTGCAATGCCAGGTGCACCGCAGCTTGAGTCGGATCTGGGTGAGTTAACCAGAATGCCGTTGGTGGAATATCCTTAACGTGCTCTTTCGTCATTGTCATCTTTGCAGCTTGCTCAATGGCTGAATCTTACGATTGTGGCCTAACTTTGGGCTCGTGAACAGGCACCTCATCCGTTTGCGAAATCCTACCACCGCAAATACAGTTACTTCGAGCCTAGAACACTGTTCCTGAGTAGCATAGACCACGAATTTACCATTTTCCTGCGTTTTTAGCGAAATTCAGGTATTTCATAACTCCGTTTTTGCCCGGCTGGACAGTCCTGAGAAAGCGCTACCTGGATCGATCAGACACAAAAAAGGCCACCCCAATGGTGACCTTAAACAGAGCGAATTGTTCTGCTCTTTAAATTTTGTATTGGTCCGGCAATGCAATTCGCGCAACACCCGTGTCGACAGCCGCGCGGGCCACGGCTCCAGCGACCCGATTCAACAACCGAGGATCCAATGGTTTAGGAATAATATATTCCTTACCAAACGCGAACGCTTCACCGTCATAAGCGGCAACAACTTCGTCTAAAACCTCTTCTTTTGCCAGATCCCGAATGGCATAAGCCGCAGCCAGTTTCATTTCTTCATTGATCTTGGTTGCCCGCACATCCAACGCGCCACGGAAGATAAATGGGAAGCCCAATACATTATTCACCTGATTTGGGTAATCCGAGCGACCGGTCGCCATAATGACGTCATCGCGAGCAGCCAAAGCCAGTTCCGGGCTGATTTCTGGGTCGGGATTAGAACAGGCAAAGACTATCGGTTTGTCTGCCATCGATTTCAGCATATCCACCGTCAATTGATCCGGACCGGATAAGCCTAAGAAACAGTCTGCACCCACAATCGCTTCTTCCAATGTACGCGCGCGGGTAACGTCGTTGGCAAACTCTGCCTTATACTGATTCACACCCTCACGGCCGTTGAAGATTACGCCTTTACGATCCAGCATGACGATGTTTTCTTTCTTCATGCCTGCGGCAACCAGCAGTCGAGAGCAAGAAATGGCGGCGGCGCCTGCCCCCAGACAAACCAGCTTTGCTTCGTCGACCTTCTTGCCTTGAACATCCAGTGCATTCAGCATACCGGCCACGGTCACAATGGCGGTACCGTGCTGATCGTCATGGAAAATGGGGATATTGCAGGATTCAATGAGGCGACGCTCAATTTCAAAGCACTCTGGCGCTTTGATATCTTCCAGGTTAATGCCACCGAATGTTTCGGCAATCAATTCAACCGTACGAACAATTTCATTGATGTCAGATGAATCGACTTCGATATCAATGGCATCGACATTGGCAAACCGCTTGAACAACAACGCTTTTCCTTCCATCACCGGCTTACTGGCCAAGCTGCCAAGATCGCCCAAACCCAAAATAGCCGAGCCATTGGAAATCACGCCGACCAGATTGCCTTTGATGGTGTATTTGAACGCATCTTCCGGATTTTCAGCGATAGCACGCACCGGGGCGGCAACACCCGGGCTGTAGGCTAATGACAGGTGGCGAGACGTTTCAGCCGGGGTGGTTAATTCAATACTGAGTTTGCCGGGTTTAGGGTCGGCGTGGTAAGCGAGTGCATCTTGCTTAAGGGTATCTGACATGGTGATTTCCAATTATTGTTATAGGAATGACGTGCTCTGTAGCATAGCGCTGGAATTACCCTTACTCAACCAGTGGATATCGACAATTAGGCACTGCTGTGTTGCTTTTGCGACATAATGTCGAGGTTCTGAAAATATCGCCTACCATTGACGCAGTTTTTCACCGCGTGTAGCGATGAATCCGATTTACCCGAGACAACGAATATTACTGCAGTGGCAATACGGAGTAGGCAGCGGATGATCAGAGTGTTTACGGTCATAATGTTTCTGGCTGGTTTGAGCCTGCCATTGAATGCGGCGTCGCTGGATGATTTGTTTGATCAATTGAAAACCGCCGAAACGTCGACCCAGGCAGCCAATATTGAAGAAAACATTTGGCAGTTCTGGTTACAGGGGCCGACAGATACCGCCACCGAGCAGCTGGCCTCGGCGGTACGAGCCATGAATCAAGGAGAATTAACCCTCGCGCTGGTTCTGCTCGATGAACTGATCGAAACCACACCAACGTACGCAGAGGCCTGGAACAAGCGCGCCACATTGCACTATATCATGGGAAACTTCAGACAATCCTTTGCCGACATTGAGCAAACCATCGCTCTGGAGCCTCGCCATTTTGGTGCTTGGTCCGGAATGGGTCTGATGTTTGAGCAATTGGGTCAGATCGATGCGGCCATCAAAGCACATCAGGCGGTTCTCGACATTTACCCTGCCTCTCCGTTCAGCCAAATGAAAGTAGAAGCCTTAACAAAACAGCAGCGGCGCGACAGCATTTAAACCTTGTCAACCTTTCTGCGGGCACAAAAAAGCCCGGACAACCGGGCTTTTCAGAGAATTCGTCGAGAGCTTACTTCTTAAGCGTACGAGCACCGAAACGAGTTTTGAACTTATCGATTCGACCACCAGCATCAACAGTCTTCTGCTTACCAGTATAGAACGGGTGGCACGCAGAACATACGTCCAAGTGCATTTCGCCAGCACGGGTAGATTTAGTCTTGATCACATTACCGCAAGAACAGGTCGCAGTAAGTTCTTCATACTTAGGATGGATATCAGCTTGCATAGTCATTACCTCAAGTCACGCCGCTACCAGATCTTGTGTCTGGCACCGCGCTTTGACGGAACATTCACTTTGAGGGCACAATAGGCATTCACTGGCCCCCAAAAATTGGGAGCGCAATAATACCAGAGTCCAACCAATTGACAAGCCTGTTTCACGATACCGTCCATCGAATTCAAGTTGCCGTGCCCGGCCCGTTTAACGGGGCCCTGAGCTATATCCATCACAGCCCTGTGCCAGCAGGGGTCCGGGTCGAGGTGCCGTTGGGCTCTCGAACCCTGGTTGGTCTGGTTGTGGATGAACCCGCAGATGCGGACCTGGACCCGGAAAAACTGAAACCCATCACACGGGTACTCGACGATCAACCGCAACTCAGTAGTGACATTCTGAGCCTGGCCAATTGGATGAGCCGTTACTATCTGCACGAATTCAGCAGCAGCTTCCTGCTCGCTTTGCCTGGTCTGCTGCGCAAGGGCAACATAGCCCAACTGCCCGAAGAGACCTGGATCCAACTCACCGTGCCGGGAGAAGCCATTGACCCACTGCAGCTGAAACGTTCGATTAAGCAGCAACAGCTGATGACCCAATTGCAGATTCTGAAAACAGCATCTCTGACGCACATTAAACAATTAGGTTATGGGTCCGCTGAGTTGGCCGCGTTGGAAAAAAAGCAACTCATCGAGCGCAGAGAGCAACGCAACGAACAATCCTTAACGCCGAGCGGAGAGCTGGTTGAGCCAGCGTTGACCCTCAATGACGAACAAAGGATCGCTCTACAACAAGTGTCGCAGAACCAGTTTGCTCCGTTTTTACTGGAAGGCGTGACCGGCAGCGGAAAAACTGAAATTTATTTGCAAGCCATTGAACAGTGCTTGCGCAAAGGTCAACGAGCGCTGGTTCTGGTACCGGAAATCGGTTTGACCCCTCAAACATTGGCGAGATTTCAACGCCGCTTTAAGGATGAATTGGTCGCGTTGCATTCCGGTCTGTCCGATAAACAGCGCTTACAGGCTTGGTTACGGGCCAGATTGGGACAGGCCGCTATTGTCATTGGCACCCGCTCAGCGGTATTAACACCCATTCCGAACCTAGGGCTGATCGTGGTCGATGAAGAACACGATCTTTCCTATAAACAGCAGGATACCCTTCGCTATCAAGCTCGGGATGTTGCCCTGAAACGGGCCCAGCTGAACAACATCCCGATACTGCTCGGCTCCGCAACCCCATCGCTGGAAACGCTTCACAATGCCATCTCCGGGCGATTTGGTCACCTGCAGCTGAAAGCACGTGCTGCGGGACAAGAGATGCCAACCGTGGAAACGATCGACATGCGCAAACAGCGTCATCGTCACGGTTTGTCAGAACGGCTGCTTTTGCGAATAAAGCAACATCTGGATGATAACAATCAGGTTTTGGTATTTCTGAACCGGCGCGGCTATGCCCCCTCCTGGTATTGCGACGATTGCGGATGGATTGCCGACTGCGTGTTTTGCGATGCTCATCTCACTCATCACCGACACCAGTTTGCCAACATCTGTCACCACTGTGGCCACCGGGAGGTACCGGTCAGACAATGTCCAAACTGCCAAAGCCAGCGGATTGCAGCGATGGGGACCGGCACAGAGCGCGCTGAAGAAATGTTGGTAGACCTGTTTCCGGGTATTCCAGTTATCCGTTTCGACCGAGACGCCGCCAGTACCCGGCTGAAATTCGAGAAACAGCTCCAAAAGACCGAAGATCAGGGAGCCGCACTCATCCTGGGTACTCAGATGCTGGCCAAAGGCCATCACTTTGAGCGAGTCACGTTGGTTTGCATCTGGGACATAGATGTTGGCCTGTTCAGTGCCGACCTGCGCGCCCGTGAGCGCATGGGTCAACTGCTCACGCAGGTAGCGGGGCGTTCTGGTCGTGGAGAATTACGCGGTGAAGTTCTTATTCAAACGCACTACCCGGAAAATCCGTTGTTTACCCCTTTACTGCGTCACGATTATCGGAGTTTTGCCGCAGACTTGTTGCAGGAGCGCAAGAAAACGGGCCTGCCTCCGTTTGGTTTCATTGCCGTCATCCGTTGCGACAGTGCCTTTGCCGAACGCGCCGAACAGCTGCTACAGCAAATGGCCTCGTACCTGATGCAGACCGGCAAAGTTCGGGTACTGGGTCCGCTGCCGGCGCTGTTGTCAAGGCGCGCGGGCAAACATCGCTTCATGTTAATTGTTCAGGCAGGCAAACGCAGTTTACTGCATGAAACCTTAACGCCATTGCATCAACACTACCCGCGTGACGCCAAGCAGGTTAGCTGGCATATCGATATAGATCCTGCCGACCTGGCCTAATCCACCAATCACCTGCGCCCGGTGGCTAATTGTCAGTAAAATATGGATAATGCCGCCTTTCTTACATCATATTTCCCGTTCCGGAGACATCGTTTTCATGAAGCAGCAAATTGCACACTTGCTCGAAGCCGCCGCCAACCAATTAAAAGCAGAGGGATTTATCCCGACCGAGCACGCAATCCGCGTTATGGTCGACAATACCCGCGATAAATCGCACGGCGATCTTGCAAGCAATTTAGCCCTGACGTTAGCGAAACCTTGTCAATCTAACCCTCGTGCCGTAGCCGAAAAACTCATCGCCGCGCTGCCCGACAATGACGTGGTCAGCAAAGTCGAAATCGCCGGTCCCGGTTTTATTAATTTTTATCTGGCAGGTGAGTCGAGCGCTGAAATCGTCGCGGACATTCTCTCCGCCGGTTCACAATTTGGTACCAACAATTCCGGTGAAGGAAAAAAAGTTCAGGTCGAGTTTGTCTCCGCCAACCCAACCGGACCGCTGCACGTAGGTCATGGCCGTAATGCGGCGCTCGGCGATTCCCTGTGTCGTCTGCTAAGCGCCAATGGTTGGCAGCCCACACGAGAATTTTATTACAACGACGCTGGCGCCCAGATCAACAACCTCGCGGTGTCCGTGCAATCCCGGATTCAGGGCTTGACCCCCGATGACGAAAGCTGGCCAGCTGATGGCTACCGCGGTGAATACATCATCGAACTGGCCAAGGCTTATATGGCCGGCGAAACCGTTCGCGCTGATGACCGGGAAGTGACGGCCGCGGCTGATGCGGAAGACTTCGACGCCATTCGCGAATTTGCCATTGCTTACTTGCGCCATGAGCAGGATCTTGATCTGAAAGCGTTCGACGTACATTTCGATGTTTACTTTCTCGAATCCAGCCTGTATTCCGACGGTTTGGTCGACGCCACCGTGAAACAGCTGGTCGAAAACGGTTACACCTATGAAGACGGCGGTGCAATGTGGCTGAAAACCACCGAATTCGGCGATGATAAAGACCGTGTCATGCGTAAAAAAGACGGTGGCTACACCTATTTCCTGCCGGACGTGGCCTATCACAAGAACAAATTCGAGCGCGGCTTTGACCGGGTCATTAATGTTCAGGGCTCGGACCACCACAGCACCGTTACCCGAGTGCGCGCGGGTTTGCAGGCCCTCAAAGAAGGCATTCCTGAAGGCTTCCCAGACTATTCGCTGTACCAGATGATTCGTGTCATGCGCGATGGCGAAGAAGTCAAAATATCCAAGCGTGCCGGTTCTTACGTCACGATGCGTGAACTGATTGAAGAAGCCGGACGCGACGCGACCCGCTATTTCCTGATTTCCCGTCGGGCTGACGCGCAGATCGTTTTCGATATTGATCTGGCAACTTCAAAGAGCAATGAGAACCCGGTGTACTACATTCAGTACGCGCACGCTCGGGTATTCGGCGTACTCGCCAAGGTGGCCGAACAGGGTCTCAGTTTCAATACCGAGGCTGGGCTGGCCGCGCTGGGTAAACTCGATCTGGATGCTGAGCGTGAATTGATGACGCAACTGCGCCGCTACCCGGATACCGTGAAAGCCGCCGCGGACAATCTGGAACCTGCCATGATTGCAACGTATTTGAAAGACCTGGCGGGTCTGTTCCACAGTTATTACAACAGCAATAAAATGCTGGTAGACGAGGAAGACGTACGCAACGCCCGTTTGGTGTTGTCTAAGGCTGTCGCCCAGGTTCTCGCGAATGGTCTGGCGTTACTGGGTGTTTCAGCACCGGAAACCATGTAAACGGAAATTACCATGTCACGAGATTTTGCTCATAAACCACGTCAACCGGAAGGTAGCCACATCCCTCGCTGGGTGTGGTATTTCACCTCGGTGGTGGCCATCGGTTTTGTTGGTTTCCTCTATTACCTGAGTCAGGTGCCAGGCGAAACGGGAGGGGCTGAAGCCGTTCGGGAACAACTGAGTATTGCGTTGACGGAATCCACGCCGAAAACCACAGCGCCTAAGGTCGAACCAGAGCAACACGAGACTATTGAAGACCTGAAAGCCAAAGCCGAAACCATGAAGAAAGCGTTCGAGTTTTATGAACTGCTGGAAAACGATGAAGTTTCTGTAGATCTGCCCGGTGACAAACCGGTATCGACGACGTCCGGCACAACGTCATCAACCGCTTCCGGACAACCCAGTACGACAACCAGCAAAGCCAATAGCTGGATTATTCAAGTCGCGTCGTTCAGTAATGTCGCCGATGCGGATAAGGTACGGGCCCAATTGATACTGAATGGCTTACCCAATACAGAGATCGTCTCGGTCGATGTCGCTGGCAAAGGAACCTATCACCGCGTCATGGTGGGGCCGTTTGAACACCGCCCCAGTCTGAACAAGGCGCAGGATATTCTGGCGGAACTGAACTACAAGCCGCTGGTAAAAGCCCAGTAATTTGCCCAGACGAATCCTAAAAAGGCCTGCCTGTTGCAGGCCTTTTTTATGTGTTTCGTTTGGCGCCCAGAAGCGTCGATCACTATTTACTGACTTTCGGCACGGCCGTCACTCTTGCATTTCCTTTGCCAAACCCCACATAACTTGCTGAACTCATTTACAGGCAAGTCAACTATGACAACTATTGTTGCGGTCCGCCGCGATAACCAGGTCGTCGTTGCCGGCGACGGACAAGTCTCACTCGGTAACACCGTCATGAAAGGTAACGCGCGTAAAGTCCGTCGACTTTATCATGACAAAGTTATCGCAGGTTTCGCCGGCGGTACCGCAGATGCATTTACGCTTTTTGAAAAATTTGAATCACATTTACAGCAACACAGCGGGCACCTCACCCGATCCGCCGTGGAATTGGCGAAAGAGTGGCGCACGGACAGAGCTTTGCGTCGTCTGGAAGCTATGCTGATCGTCGCCGACAGCGAAACCTCCCTATTGATCTCCGGAACCGGAGATGTCGTAGAACCTGAACACGGCGTGGTCGCAATTGGTTCCGGTGGTAACTATGCATTCGCCGCTGCCCGGGCGCTGTTCGAAAACACCGAATTGGACGCGAAAACAATCGCCGAAAAATCACTGGAACTGGCCGCTGACATTTGCGTGTTCACCAACCATAACGCGGTGATTGAAACCCTTTAAGGAAAACGCAGCAGGCGTTTTCCATACTTAATTTGTAACGAGGTTTTATATGTCAACCATGACGCCACGTGAAATCGTGCATGAATTGGACAAATTTATTATTGGTCAGGATGAAGCCAAGCGTGCGGTCGCCATCGCGCTGCGTAACCGCTGGCGCCGTATGCAGCTTGACGAACGTATGCGTGATGAAATCACGCCAAAGAATATTCTGATGATCGGCCCCACGGGTGTCGGTAAAACCGAAATCGCCCGGCGATTGGCCAAGTTGGCAAATGCGCCCTTTATTAAGGTGGAAGCCACCAAGTTTACGGAAGTGGGCTATGTTGGACGAGATGTTGAGTCTATTGTGCGTGATCTGGTGGAAACGGGCATTAAACTGTTCCGCGAACACGAGATGAACGCCGTTCGGCCGCGCGCAGAGGACGCCGCCGAAGACCGAATTCTGGACATATTACTGCCTCAGGCCAGAGGTGGTGACGAAACCACAGAATCCAACTCATCTACCCGCCAGGTTTTCCGTAAGAAGCTGCGCCAGGGTGAACTGGATGACAAAGACATTGAAATTCAGGTTACCGAACCCAAGGTCGGTGTTGAAATCATGGCGCCTCCTGGTATGGAAGAAATGACCAGCCAGCTGCAGAGCATGTTTTCCAATATGGGCAATCAGAAAACGAAAAAGCGTAAGGTCAAAATCAAGGAAGCATTGAAACTACTGGCAGACGAAGAAGCTGCGCATATGGTCAACGAAGATGAGCTCAAGCAACGCGCCCTGCAAGCGGTGGAGCAAAACGGCATCGTCTTCATCGATGAGATTGATAAAATTGCGAAAAATGACAACCGCGGTGGTGGTGATGTCAGTCGCGAAGGCGTGCAGCGGGATCTGCTACCGCTCATTGAAGGCAGTACGGTCAGCACCAAATATGGCATGATCAAAACCGACCACATCCTGTTTATCGGAAGCGGCGCGTTTCATTTCTCAAAACCCAGTGATCTGATTCCGGAATTACAGGGTCGGCTGCCCATTCGGGTAAATCTCAACGCTCTGACGCCGAACGACTTCAAGCGAATCTTAACCGAGCCCGACTACAGCATTACCGAACAGTATAAAGCGCTGATGCAGGCTGAAGAACTGAACGTTGAGTTCACCGAGGATGCCATCGAAGCCATCGCCAACACGGCTTATCACGTTAATGAAAGCACAGAGAACATTGGGGCGCGTCGTTTACACACCATCATGGAGCGACTGTTCGAAGAGATTTCCTACAGTGCCAGTGAACGCAGTGGCGAGAAGCAAATGATTGACGCCGCCTACGTCGAGAAATCGTTAGGAGCACTCGCTCAAAATGAAGACCTGAGTCGCTTCATATTGTAACGAACTCGCACATTAAACTTCTTCAAGCCCACAACGGTGGGCTTTCTTTTACTGAGACCCGATTGGTCAACCCGGGCTTGCTTGGCCATACCAAACTGCAAAAGACAAATAACTGGAAAACGCGCGGGTCTGTGCCATAGTTTAACACTGACAAACTAGGCAGAAGTATTCATGACCGATTTCCTCTTCAACGAAGAAGAACCGACTCCCAACGCGGCCAACACGGAGCCGCCAGAGCCTTGGCACGTATTAGTCGTCGATGATGAACCCAGTGTCCATGATGTTACCCGTCTGACCCTGAATCGTCTGGAAGTGTTTGACCAGCCCATCAAAATTCATTCCGCTTACACGGCAGCCGAAGCCAAGAAACTGCTCACCGCAGGCGAAACCACCTTTTGTATGGCCTTTGTTGATGTTGTGATGGAAACCCAAAACGCCGGGCTTGAACTCGTCGAATGGATACGCAATACCCATAACAACAATGAGATTCGGTTGATTTTACGCACAGGTCAAGCGGGCATGGCGCCGGAATCTGAAGTCATCCGAAAATATGATATCAATGATTATCGATCAAAGACCGATCTGACGGCTCAGAGCCTGGCAACCTGTGTGTTTAACGCAGTGCGGGGCTACCGCGACATCACCACCATTGCGCGTAGCTTGAGCGCCTTCCGTAAATTGATCGACACATCGGCCAGCCTGCTCAAAGAAGATAACTTGAATGAACTGGCTTCATCGGCCTTTAAAGGACTTCTGAGCATCCTCAATATGGAAAGCTCATCACTCTATATCACCCGCCGGGAAAAGAACTTTTTTTCAGACATCGACGAAAAGGTAATCGCCTGCAGCGGTCAGTTCGCCCAGTCAGAAATGACCGACATGAATCAGGTCCCAGACGCAGTTCGCCAAAAAATTGAGCTGGCGTTTACCAACAGAAGCACGATAGTCACCGACGTCGACTTTGCCGGTTATTTTGCGACCGGGAAAGACTCCGGTTCGGTTTTGTACGTGGAATTCAACGATGATCCCACCCATTTCCGCGCCAACATCGTGGAAATATTCGCCACTCAGGCGGTGCTGATCTTTGAAAATCTGTCACGCCAGATTCAGCTGGAAACCAGTCAAAAGGAATTAATGTACATTGTCGGAGACGCTATCGAAGCGCGCAGTCTGGAAACCGGCAGTCACGTGAAACGGGTCGCCATGTTGTGTGAATTTTTTGCCCGTAAACTGAATCAACCCAGTGAATTTATCAGTGCCATAAAGATCGCAGCGCCGCTGCATGACATCGGCAAAATAGCCATTCCGGAAACTATCTTACACAAGCCAGGTAAACTGGATGCCGACGAATGGGAGATCATGAAAACCCACGCAGCCGCTGGTGGCACTATCCTAGAAAAATCGAATTTGCCCGTTGCCCGCCTTGGTGCCAGGCTGGCGCGTTGGCACCATGAAAACTGGGATGGCAGTGGTTACCCGGACGGTTTAAAAGGTACCGACATTCCATTGGAAGCCCGGATCATGGCAATAGCCGATGTGTTTGATGCACTGGGCGCAAAGCGCAGCTACAAGGCACCTTGGCCTGACCACGAAATTTTGGCGTTTATCGAACAAGAACGCGGTAAGAAATTTGACCCAGACCTGGTCACCGTTCTTGTCGATTCATTTGATGAACTGGTGGCATTGAGAAACCAAGTTCCTGACTGAGGCGATATGGACCAGCATCTGCGCAGCATTATTGAGGGCGTTTCCAATACCCGTGGCGCCGATTTTTTCTCGTCGATTACACTCAGTCTGGCCAAAGTAGTCGGCGCCACCTATACCTTTGTGGCCCGCCTGGACATAGATCGCTACGTCTCTCAAACCATTGCACTGGTCGCCAATGGTGAGTTGGTCGATAATATAGAATATTCGCTGGCACACACACCCTGTGCCAATGTCGCTGACAATGCCGTGTGCCTGTACCCTAAAAACGTCACGCATTTGTTCCCGCAAGATCAGTTATTGATCGATATGAACATCGAAGCCTATTTAGGAACCCCGCTGATTGGTGCAAGAGGTAATGTCATCGGCATTATTGTCGCACTTTACTCAACCCCTCTGATGAATGCAGAACAAACCCAAACTTTGTTCGAAATATTCTCCGGTCGAATCGCAGCCGAATTGGAGCGAGTTGAATATGAGCAGCAACTACTGAGCCTTAATGCGACACTCGAACAAAAAATGGCGGAACGAACGGCCGATCTGAATGAGACTCTCAATAAACTGCAAAAGACTCAGGATCAGCTCATTGAGTCTGAAAAAATTGCTTCGCTGGGCAATTTAGTGGCCAGTATTGCGCACGAAGTGAACACACCCTTAGGTGTCGCGATTACCGGCCAGAGTCTATTGCAGGACAGCTTTAATCAACTGGCACGAGCGGTTCGAACAAAGCAACTGTCCCAATCTGAAATGTCTGACTTTGTCCAGTTGTTCAGCGAAGCGCTCCCATTAGTGAGCGACAATCTTCAACGCGCCAAAAACCTGATCAACAACTTCAAAAAGACCGCCGTGGATCAACACACAGACGTCAAAGAAAACATTAACCTGAATGACTACTTTCAACAGGTACTGGCGACATTAACGCCCTTATTGAAACAAAATGGTGTCGGTTCCGAAGTTAACATTGCCCCCGACATTGAAGTAGATACATTTCCCGGCACCCATGCTCAGATCCTGACCAACCTCATCACCAACAGCATTACCCATGGATTTAACGGCCAGGACGACAAACGCATCTTCATTACCGCACGCCAACAGCACAATGCCATTATCATTACCTACCGGGATAACGGTATCGGATTAACAACGGACAGCCGGGAACATATTTTCGAACCCTTCTACACAACAGCACGGGCGCGCGGCGGCACCGGATTGGGCATGTCAATTGTTTATAATCTGGTCAGACAAAAGTTGACCGGGGAGCTGACCCTGATGCCATCGGAAACCGGTTTTGGCATTGAAATTACAATGCCGGTTTAGAGAACCGCTCATTCTTTTGTTAACATAGCGAACCACCTTGCTTTCGGACATCGATAGATGCAAACCGCGCCTAAATCCATTCATTACAATCGTGAAGCACGAATGTTAACGCTGGCCTGGTCAGACTCGATCGTCCATGAGCTGTCGGCCGAGTTTCTGAGGGTGCACTCACCTTCGGCCGAAGTTCGTGGCCACGGTGTTGGGCAATCGATTCTGCAAACCGGGAAAAAGAATGTCAGCATCACCGGGCTGGAGCCAGCAGGCCGTTACGCACTAAAAATTATCTTTGATGATGGACATGACAGCGGGTTGTACGACTGGACATACCTGCGTTCACTCGGTGACAACCAGCAAGCGCTATGGCAAGAATATCTCGACAAACTGGCGGAAACTGGCCAGTCACGCGAGTCTATGTTTATCTCGGTAAAACAACTCTAACCACACATCTCCTGACGGCATTGACATGAAATACACTGACTTACGCGACTTTATCGCTGGTTTGGAAAAAGCAGGTGAACTGATCCGGATAACCCAGCCGGTCGATCCACACCTGGAAATGACGGAACTCTGCGATCAGGTACTGCGTAAGCAGGGACCCGCGCTGTTGTTTGAAAACCCGATCGGCTATGACATGCCGGTGCTCGGCAACTTATTCGGTACGCCGGAACGCGTCGCCATGGGTATGGGGGCAAGCTCGGTTTCTGAACTGCGCGAAATCGGCAAGTTACTGGCCTACCTGAAAGAGCCAGATCCACCGAAAGGTTTAAAAGACGCCTGGGATAAAGCCCCACTTCTGAAAAAAGTGATCAGTATGGCGCCTAAAGTGTTGCGCAAAGCGCCCTGCCAGGAAAACATAGTCACTGGGGACGACGTTGATCTGGAAAAACTGCCCATCTGGACTTGCTGGCCAGGTGATGCCGCCCCGTTGGTCACCTGGCCACTGGTCATCACTCAGGGACCCGATGGTGGTCGCACCAATCTCGGAATTTATCGTCAACAGCGCATTGGGAAAAACAAACTGATCATGCGTTGGCTATCGCACCGTGGCGGTGCGCTGGATTTTCAGGCCTGGCAGCAGAAGCATCCGGGTGAGCCCTTCCCTATCGCGGTTGCGTTAGGCGCAGATCCCGCCACGATTCTGGGTGCCGTGACCCCGGTACCGGATTCATTGTCCGAATATGCCTTTGCCGGACTGTTGCGTGACAGCAGAACCGAATTGGTCAAATGCCAGAGCCATGATCTGATGGTGCCGGCCAGTGCTGAAATTGTCCTTGAGGGATTTCTGTATCCCGGTGAAATGGCGCCAGAGGGCCCCTATGGCGATCACACCGGCTACTACAATGAGGTCGACAACTTTCCCGTATTCACGGTGGAGTGCATAACGCATCGACACAACCCGATATACCACAGTACCTATACCGGACGGCCACCCGATGAACCGGCTATTCTGGGGGTAGCGTTAAACGAAGTGTTTGTCCCCATTTTGCAGAAGCAGTTTCCGGAAATTGTTGATTTCTACCTGCCGCCGGAGGGCTGTTCCTACCGGATCGCCGTGGTCAGCATGAAAAAGCAATACGCCGGTCACGCGAAACGGGTCATGATGGGGACCTGGTCATTTTTGCGTCAGTTCATGTACACCAAGTTTGTGATTGTGGTTGACGACGACATCAATGCCCGCGATTGGCAGGATGTGATATGGGCGATGACCACCCGCATGGATCCAGCACGGGACACCACGTTGATAGACAACACCCCAATCGATTACCTTGATTTCGCCAGCCCGATTTCTGGTCTGGGGTCAAAGATGGGCATGGACGCAACCAATAAATGGCCCGGAGAAACCGACCGGGAATGGGGGCGTCCAATCGAAAAAGACCCTGCAGTGCAGCAAAAAATGGCGAATTTGCTGGATCAGCTTAAAATCTAACCACATTGTCAACTTATAATTCCAACACTATTTTTCATTTAATGATCAGACAGTGTTGGAATTTTTTTTCGCCTCGCTATAATTCCTGACCTATTGGTCAACAAGAGAGTAAGTCATGCCATTGGTTGAAATATACGGTTACGCAGGTTCCGTACTGATCGCCTTATCGTTAATGATGTCAAACATCATCCCCCTGCGTTGGATCAACCTGGTAGGTGCGGCCATTTTTTCAACCTATGGGCTGGTGATACATGCCTGGCCTGTGGCTGTGTTGAATGGTTTTATTGTGCTGATCGATATCTATCATCTGTGGCACATCTACCGGACGCCGAAAGCCGTGCGTAAAACCCGTTTAAAAGCCAACAACCCATATGTTACCGACATTCTCGCGTTGCAATGGCCGCAGCTTAAACAAATCAGCGAGCAGAGCCAGGTGGAAGTCACCTTTCACGGTAACGAACCGAAAGACTTTCAGGTTCTGGCCAGCTGATCTTTATATTTGAGACTAATTCTCATCATATGGGGCCAGGTTATGGCGTTCTGATCGATAAAGCGTAAAATGTCCATGGACATTGACCAATTTATTGTGGAGACGCCGACTTGGCAACCAACACCCAAGCGACTGTACACGACATCAAAGCGCTCAGTGGCGACGTCTGGCAGGTCCGATTAAAACCGATTGAACCCTACCCTTACGCAGCAGGCCAATACACCGAACTGGTGATCGACGGTTTCGAATTCTTATTCTTTACCATCGCTTCCGCGCCCCATTCGCCTTGTATCGAACTGCACATACAATGTGGTTCCGACACCAACAACCGACTGATCAAACATCTCCAGCAAACCGACGCTGTCGCACTGGCACCTGCAGCAGGTCGTTGCGTCCTGACAAGCCTGCCCGACAGTGAAGAGCCACTGCTGCTGATCGCCTCAGGAACCGGATTCAGCCAGGTAAAAGCCATCGTGGAAGACTTGCTGCATCAGAATTCCCAACGGCCAACTTACATCTATTGGACCAGTTATAAACTTAGCCAGCTGTATATGTTGGAAAAGGCTGAACTCTGGGCTGAGCAGAATGCACATATCCATACCGCCATGTTAATTTCCGAGCAAGGTCATTGGCAGGATAAAAACCAAATGCTGGTTCATTCTATTCTTGCGGACCATGAAGATATCGCACAGTGTCACGCGGTTACCTGCGGTTCTCCGGAAATGGTCTACACCGTGCTCGACACACTGTGCGAACATGGCTTTCAGCCTCAACATATGATCAGTGATGTGTTCGAAATTGCGCCAAGGGAAAGCCAATGAATACCGCTGAAGTCTTACGTGTTTTTGGACTGGAACCCAGAGAAACCCGTATTTATCTCGCACTGTTGGAGTCCGGACCAGCGTCAATCCGAGATATTGCCGACCGCGCCGGTATAAACCGGGGCACGACGCACGAGCTGCTTAAACGCATGCAGCAAAAAGGGGTTGTCAGCTACTTCCCCAAAGGGAAACGGCGCCATTTCAGCGCCGAACCACCCAGCCGGTTAAAAGAACTGGCCCTGAATCACCAGAATCAGGTTTCCGAAGCGATGGAGCTGCTGGAAGAAAAAGTCATCCCGCAGTTGTCGCATTTGCGCCCGATTACCGGTAATGCCGATGTGCATTACTACGAAGGCGATGATGGGATTGAGCTGGTCCTGAAAGACATACTGTCGACCGTCAGTGAGCAGGAGGATCGCACTTACAGTGTTTATTCGGCAAAAGCGATCCGTAAACACCTTTACCGTCCATTTCCAAATTATACCCGTCAAAGAGTAAAGCTGGACATCAATGTGCGGGTGATTGCGATTGGGGAAGGAGGCGAGGAAGCGCCATTAGCGAATCGAAAATGGATCGATGAAAAGTCGAGTGAAAATGCGGGCTCTTACATTGCGATTTACCCACCGAAGGTCGCGCTGATCTCACTCAGTGACGGTGATTTACCCACTGCCGTGGTCATCCAATCGCCCACCATCGCCAACACACATTTAACTATTTTCAACACACTGTGGAAAACGTTGTAACGTTTTGCGTCACGGGCCATCAGCCAAAAAAACGCTGGGTGGCCCGCTTTATCCAGTTCGCGTGTTTTTCCGGCGTGCTGTTCAGAAACCGGTTTTTTACCGTCGCCCGATAACTCTGGTCATCGGTCATAATGTGTTTCAACAGCCAATCCTGCAGGACATCGGCCAACTCAATGGCGACATCGTCACCGCTTGCGAACCGCTCTTGTAACACCTGAATCTGCTTTTCAAACATCCTGTGCGTGACCTGATGTTCCGGCAGTTCAGCGTATCCGGACTCCTCCAGCAACGCCTCTTCGAAGGCAAAGTGGGACAGCGTGTAATCCACCAGCAAGTGCAATACCTTATCAATGTCTTCCCGTCCACCGCGGTTTTCGGCGATGTCATGCACATCATTGATGTACTCTACGATGCGTTTATGTTGCGCATCGATAACACCGATACCCAATTCATAATCCGTTGACCATTGTATTTTCATAACGTGCTCTTCTGGCTATTCGTTGAAGTAACGGCAACAACTATCTCCGGCTGGGATATGAGTTACGCGTGAAATAAACGGGCAATCCATGAACCCTTTCTGGCCTTGGCGCGTTTTGTCGCCTCGGCCATATTCGCTTTCACCACATCAGAATAGTCGTGATCATCACGCTTGATATGATTCACCAACCACGCCTTAAGTACATGCATAAGCTCTTCAGTGATGTTTTCACCAACCTTGGCGCGTTGTTGGAAACTGACCACCCGCTTGGCAAACAATTGATGCACTTTTTTATGAGCGTTAGTGAAAGGGTAGCCGGCTTCTTCCATCAGGCTTTCTTCGAAGGCAAAGTGTGACAGAGTGTAATCCACCAACTCATCCAATAATGATAACAATTCTTTCTGGCTCTTGGTTTTCTGCACATGGGCCAAGGTGTTTATGTATTCCACAATCCGTTGATGTTGCGCATCGATCACCGGGATACCGATTTCTAACTCTGAACTCCACGCAATTGCCATCACAATCCTCCAAGTACATGATTATCATTTCAGAGTATCGTGTGACGTGACTTTTTCCAGAATCCAGATCAATAAAACGAGAATCTGCCCGATGAGAATGCTAGTGCCACGCCCATGAACGTTCTTAATGGGCTTTAAACAGATGTTGCTTCGCGCGGCTGACCATCAGAGGCTTTTTGACATCTCTCAGATACAACAGGCATTGACCACTCAGGTTCTTTTCCACCCGATCGACATGCTTGATATTCACCAAGGTACTGCGATGAATACGCCAGAAAACAGTTGAGTCCAACTGCTCTTCCAATTGTTTAATACTCAGCCGTAGCAGAAACTCGCCTTCAGCAGTGACCAGTGTGGTGTATTTATCTTCGGCTCGTAAATACAACACATCGTCGACGTGGACGATTTTTATGGCATCGCCTTTCTGCGCATTCAGCCAGGTCAGATGTTGATGCCCGCGATGTGCGTCCACCAGATCTAACAACATTTCCACTTCAGGTCGCTGGGCCGGTTTCTCAATATGGCGTTCTTCAATTCGCTTCACGGTTTGCGCCAGACGCTTTTCGTCTAGAGGCTTTAACAGATAATCCACCGCCCCACGATCAAATGCCTGGATGGCGTACTCATCGAACGCGGTCAGGAATACGATCTGGCACTGAAAATCGGCTTGACTCATGTGCAGCGCCACTTCCAGCCCGGACAGTCCAGGCATGTGAATATCCAGAAACACAACATCGGGCCTCAGTTGCGCGATGAGTGACCAGGCTTCGTCACCATTAGCGGCCTGAGCGATGACTTCTGCCTCCGGCCAGACGTCGGCCAGCGCTTTCTGCAAATGAAACCTCAACAAAGGTTCATCATCGGCAATAATTACAGTGGTCATTGCGCCTCCTGTTTATTCGGCAGTGGTATCTGAATGCGTGTTCGCCAACCTAGCTCAGTTGCCTCGCTGCTGAAATGAGCGGCATCGCCATACCGGTTGTCCAGGCGCTGGCGGATGTTTTTCAAACTGATACCCAACCCACTTTGTGAACTGTGGTTGCTCGCGCAGTTGTCTGTCACATCTATCTCTAGGGCATTGCTAAGTCGCTGAATACTCATTTTAACAGTGGATGTGCCGACAGACTTTTCAACGCCGTGTTTAATCGAGTTTTCAATAACGGGCTGAATGATCATGGGGGGTATCGATACCGGCAACACTGAGGGGTCAATCGACTCAATCACCTGCAGACGATCACCAATACGTACTTGTTGAATGGCAAGATAGGCTCGGACCAAAGCCAATTCTTGATCGATACTGCATTGATCCTGACTGGAGTTTTTTAACGAAGCGCGCAACATATGACTGAGGTCTGCCACCATCCCCTTGGCAAGCGTCGGGTCAATGTCGATTAATGTCTGAATGTTTGCGAGGGTATTAAACAGGAAGTGCGGTTCCATCTGACTTTGCAACAATCGGTTTTCCGCTTGCTGTTTGAGGTTTTCCAGTTCAGCCGCTTTTAATTGTTGATCTCGCAATGCCAGTGTCAGTGTTTGATTGCGGTACCGCGACCAGAAAAAGTAAAAGGCAGCGGCGCTGAACGCAAACGCCACACCGAAGTTCACAAAAAACAACCGACCAAAAAAACCAAAGGGTACGAAACCCATGTAAACGATATAGCCGTATACGCAACTGGTTCCAACCAAACTGCCTACGACGACCGAAATCAGGTTAATTGCCCAGTCCGGTAACGGTTGTCTGCGCGTCCGCAAAAACGTTTCGATCATAGAAATGGGAAACCCAAAAAAGAAACTGAAGCCGATATTGGTGATCATACCCAGCTGGTTTAACAGGTTCGTGATAAAAGCAATGACGCAACACACGGCCACCAGCAATACCAGGCTTTTTGGGTTAGAGACATAGGCGTGCCAGAAACCCTGTGTTTGGTCGGTTGAACTTGAGTCCATATTAAGGTGTTTCCCGAAGTAAAAAATTGGGCGTAAACCACTTGTCCTGCATGGTCAGAGGCTCCACCGCATCGTAATAAATGATGGTAGTCTGCTCCTTCTGAACCCGATCCTGCAATGCCATACTGCTCACTTGCCAACGATTGTTTTCGGTTTGGCTTACAGCAAATGTGGCTTGTTTAGCAAGCTTACCAGACTTCAGGTAAAAATCTGCTCGCAGCGGATGAAAGTTATCCGCGTTCACCCACAGAGTCACCTGGCTGTAGCTCAGACCCTTACGGGCAGCGACCAGATCCAGCTTGATTTCATTGGCGTCCGTCGCCTGTGACTCAATTCGGTAGTCCGTTGACCAGTCCAATGACGCAACGTCCCCGACACTGGCTTCGCCCATCATCTTCTGCATGGCGGTAATTCGCATGGCACGCTTTGACGAGGGAAGAAATAACCAGAACTTATCATCGATCATCAGGACTTTTTGCCCAGCCTCACGTTCAGATCGATACACCGCCAGCGAACGGCGCTGGTCGGCAACATAAACGTCCATCACGGACTGCCGCTGCATAACGCCCTGTTCATACACTTCAATTCGAGTGGTGACTTTCACGGTGTCATCCTGAGTGCGCATACTGTCCAAGACATCCAATGCGGACAGGGCGTCGGCCCAAAGATTCACAGAGGCTGAGACCGCCAATAATAACAGGGCAAATTTCGTTACATTACGCATATCGTAGTGCCTCCGCGACTGTCAGTTGAGTGCCTTTGCGTACAGCCAGTGCACTGGCCATCATACTGATTACAACCACGCCAAACAGCGCCCACAAGGCCACTTCACCTGAAAAGTATACCTGCAATGGGTAGCCTTCCGTTTGCCCCGGTGGCGCGGGCATTTGAACATCAAACACGGTCAGGGCTATCGTTAATATGCCACTTAAACCATACCCCAGAAGAGTTCCGAGACCACCCAGCAACGAGGCTTCCAGCAGGAACAACCGAATAATTTCACTGCGCCGAGTACCCAGAGCGCCCAAGGTGCCAATCTCCCGAATACGCTCCATCACACTCATGGCACTGGTATTGAAAATGGCGAACAAGACCATGATCAGGATGACGATGCCCATGACACCGAAAATCCGATCGTAGAGATTTTTTACCGAGCGGTAAAAAAAGGCACGATCCTGCCAGGGCGTGATCAGCAAATGCGGAAACTCATCCATCAAGCGTTGTTGGTAATCACTCTGCAGATCACTGTTGCGCAGGTAGATACTCAACTGACTGACGTTGTCCGTATCTAACAGAAACTGTGCAGAGCTATTGTGAACCATCAGGTAGCGGGCATCCATTTCCGGAATACCGGTGGCAACGATACCCTGTACAATCACGTCAATCGCATTCAACGCGCCATCGGATGTGGTGGACATCAAGGTTAACCCGGAGCCAACCGTCGCTTGCATGGACTCAGCCAGCCCCTGCCCTAAGATCACTTCGTAATCCTGCGCTGGATCCGGTCGCAGACTCAGGGTGCGACCATCGACGATGTTTAACGCCGGTCCCATGACTTTAGGCAAATCGGTATCAACGCCCCGTCCCATGAAAATGGTGGTCTTTTCACCATTACTGATTAATCCGTTAAATTCGATCGAGGGAAGCACGTAGCTGACATTCAGATCTTTTAACAACGTCGCGCGGATGTCATCACTGTCCACCACACCCAATTGCAAAGGAAACTCTTCTTCGCGTTCAAAAAAATCCGGATGACTGAGTATCAGTTGACCATTTTCCCGCATGGCAAATTCCTGCAACGACTCATAGGTATACAGGGCGAAACCGGTCGTGGTCATAATACCGGTTACACCCATGGCGATAAGCAACAAGGTCGCTAAGGTACGACGTCGGTTACGACCTAAGTTCTGCCAGGCTAATAGCATCCATTTCATGACAGTACCCCCAAGGTAATGTGGTGATCTGACACCGGTTTAACGGCTCCTGATTCGTGAACGATGAGACCGTGGTCGACGTGAAGGACAGAATCGCTGTACGGTAATAAGCGCGGATCATGTGTCGCGATCAAACACGCGGTACCCTGTTCGGTCGCCAGTGCTTTCATCTGCTCAATCACCTGCGTCGCCGTCTCAGCGTCCAGGCTGGCGGTGGGCTCATCAGCAATAATAATGCTCGGACGTTTTACCAGCGCGCGTGCGACGGCAACCCGTTGCGATTGACCACCAGACAACTGTTCCGGTTTTTTGTCGGCGAAATCCGACAACCCAACCTGCTTCAGTACTTCACGTACCCGTTGCTTTTTATCGGCTTCAGACCAGTCGAGCAACATCAGCGGGTAGGCAACGTTATCCGCGACCGTCATCACCGGTACCAGATTAAAACTCTGAAAAATAAAACCCAGATGTTGACGGCGG
Organism: Reinekea sp.; assembly: GCA_050293765.1. GTDB lineage: Bacteria > Pseudomonadota > Gammaproteobacteria > Pseudomonadales > Natronospirillaceae > Reinekea. The sequence continues at coordinate 14,486 of JBNKNI010000032.1, read as the reverse complement.
TAGTCAGTCCGCTGCCGCTGCGTCAACTTGTTCAACAACGTATCTTTATGCATAAGCTCACCGCCATCGAGCGTTTCAATCAAACCGCAGATGTTCAACAGCGTACTTTTGCCACTTCCGGACGGACCGAGAATCGTCACAAACTGGCCTTCATCAACGGACAGGCTCGCGTCAGTCAGAACGTTAACCGGTTTGCCACCCGACAGATACGATTTAGACACATGTCGCGCAACTAAAGTGCTCATGATCATCACTCCAATTCTGCGGCAGCTGCAGTGTAATCATCCGAGAATCCCTTCGCGGCCAGATCTGTTTGCCACTGTGCCGCCTGCTCGGATTTATCAACTTGCAAGGCGGCGGCAATAGCGTAGTAATAAACATAGGTCTGCGCTTGTACAGGCATTGCCAAAAATACGGGGTCGGACAACACATCTTCAAACAGATAATATCCGTCTTCATGACGACCAAAAAATTCCGGCACCTGAGAAAAAGTAATCGCCGCTGTGGTTTTTACGTGCAGATACACAGGCATCTGTTCAAACAGTTGGGTTTTGTGTTGATCCTGAAGCAGACGCACGGCCAGCGACATCTCATCGAGACCTTTCTCGGTATGATTCATTTTGGACCAGGGCATCAATGCATCACGGCCCATGAGTGTGTGACTGCTGCCGAGCAGCACCAACGCCAGCGGATCGTTCACATCGTCGGCATAAATGTCTTGCCACTGTTGCGCCAATTTTTTCGCAGAACCGCCTTCATCACCCGAAACGGCAAGATATTGTTGATAGGCCGACTGAAACTCTTCGCTATCATAGTCTGCTGCATTAATCGGATTAAAACAGCTCAGGGCAACGGCGATCAGAATCAGGGCGTGTATGGATAAGGAATGCGTTTTCATAGTGAATCTCCTTTGAATTGATGAGATCACTGTAACGGTGTGTCGACCTCACTGCCGGGGTGTGTGATAAACCGTTGTCGGCTGGCGTTAATGGTCAGTATGGCGGACAAACGGAATTGGTTCTGAGCAAATGTATGTCCTGACGTTTCATCGGCTCTGCCTTCCTTTTATCGCCAAAGGCAACCGTTTATCACTTCCAATACGTTCCCAGCACTCGCCGGTTTATGGTGTATGGCATAGATAAGTGTCTTCAACCGTCTGCACAGCGAATAACGCCCGCTTTCCAGAACCAACAGGAAAACCGTCATGAAACGTTTACTAACCACCTTATGTTTCATTCTTTGTTTCGGTGCGGCCGAAGCTAACCCCTTTGGTCTGCCGCAAAAGGAACCTTACTTTACCGCTGTTTCACCGGTGTTTGGCTATGACCCTGCCTACGGCACATTGCTGGGCTTTGCCTGCTTTTCGTACCCAACCGGAGAGGTGACACAAGCACAAACCCGACGCAATTTGAGTTTGGTCATGCGCTTCGGCGCAAACGGTGCGTTGACCTATCAGCAGGAAAAGCCGAATGCCAGCGCGCACTGGGGCTGGGATTACGGTTTTTCACTGAACAATTTTTTTGATTATCAAACGGCGGAACGATCAACTGACATTCTGGAAACCTACGATCAACTGACGTTATCTGCCACAACCAAAGCGCGCCGCAAACTGCACGACCATGTTGAATGGTACCTTGGTCCCTCTTTTCATTGGCAATGGCATGAACAGCAACCCGATGTGGCAGAAGGTTACCTTTTTAGCGGGTTAACGCTGGATCACCGGGATGATCCGGTCAACGGTCATCGTGGTTGGATGGCGAATGCCGAAATGCGTTACCAACCCGCTGGCCTGAACAACCAGCTCGACACGAGCAGCAGTCAGCTGAGACTCGAGAGTCGAGTCTTTCTACCCCTGTCGGCCCAGCAGACATTGGCGCTGCGAACCATCGCAGAAACCGCCTTGGGAGAAGGCCTGGTCAGCGAAGCCGGCGGCTCAGAATTACTCCGAGGTTATCTGACCAGCCAGTTTGAGGCAGAAACGATGGCCGCGGCGCAAGTCGAATACCGATTCCCGATCTGGCGTTTCATAAAAGGCGTCGGCTTTGCGGAATCGGTCCATCTGTTTGATGGCGCTTCAGTCAGCCAATACCAATCGGCTGGCGGTGGTTTCCGGTTTGGATTACCGCCAGATCAATCCATGTCAGTCCGGTGGGATATTGCCGTGAATGACCAAGGGCAATGGCAAACTTTTGTTAATTTCAATCAGGTCTTTTGAGGTACAACCTATGCGCCCTGTTATCACTTACCTAGGCTTTTTGCTCACTGCCATTGTCGCTACTGAAGCGGCAGCGATGACCGGTACTCTTGATGCGGTCTGGTCTTTGGATCGCGTTTGGCCGCACAGCAACACCTTACAGAACTGGACTGACGCGCAGGACTGGCAGGCACAATCCGAAGTCGACCTGGGTCTCCAGCAAAACGGCTTTACTGTGCTTGCCCACATCAGTGACACTGCCGTCTCGCTCAACGAACTCTATTACGATCTGTCCTGGGCAGGCGCCGAATGGAGTGTCGGTCGCAAACCACAGGAATGGGCATACGGTTACAGCCAAAGCGCACTGAACTGGGTCGACGAAGACTTAATGCTCATGCGTGAACAGTTCTTTTCGTTTGGCAGCTGGCAAAGCTGGTGCTATAGCCTCGACGATACCGCTGGTTGCGCCAATCGATTATCGGGTTGGTTCAATAATGCGGACTGGCAGATGATGATCGATTTCCGCGAATATTGGCGGGCAGGTTTGGCCGTGCAAACGCTGATCGGTGACGGTGGTTTGGTCTACGCAGAACTCTATAGCAGTGAAATGGAGCGTTACACACAATTAACAACGATCGGACCGGAAGTTCACATTGCCGGAACCGAGGAAGGTACTCAACATCAGGTGAATCTCGGAGCCCAATGGACGTTTCCATTTAAGTTGACGTTACAGGCGGAATTCCGTTGGATGCAACAAGGTCTGAATTCCAATGACTGGAATACGATTCACGCCCAGTTGGACACAGCGAGTGCAGTGATGGTCGGAGCAGCCTTTGCGGAGCCGCTGGCCCAACAACAATGGATGGTCCGCTTTGCTCAGCCTTGGCGGGATTTCAATATAGAGAACGTCAGTATTTACTGGCCCCAGGCAAATCACAGCCTGTTTAACCGGACTCAGATCGGCGTCGATATCAACGCCACACTGAGTGCCGAAATCAGTTGGGAACATCATGTCAAAGGAAGCGTATTAAACGACATCGGACAGGGAAACCGTGTGGCGATTCAGTTTCAGTTTACCGATGGTTTTTGAACTTAACTGAACCGTCAGTCGATCACCTCAACACGGTTTTTACCTTCGGTTTTCGCAAAATACAGCGCTTCGTCGGCCAGCCCGAGTATGGTGTCCACTTTCTCATAGTGACTGGCCACACTGACGACGCCAAAACTGGAGGTCACCTGAAATTGAGGAATAACACTGATATTGGCAATGGCCTTACGCAGTTTTTCGGCCATCTGCCGCGCACCTTCCAGGTCGGTTCCCGGACAGACAATCAAAAACTCTTCGCCACCCCAGCGACCCACAGTATCAATGCGGCGGATCGATTGGCTGGCGATATCACTGATCGCTTTTAACACCTTATCACCTTCCAGGTGGCCGTATTGGTCGTTAATTTTTTTGAAGTCATCGATGTCAAAAATAATTACCGAAAACAGGGTTTGATAGCGCTGGTAGCGCTGCCATTCCTCGGCAAGACATTGATCCAACTTGTACCGATTCGGCAATCCGGTCAGGCTGTCGGTTTCAGACAGTGACTGCAGTAATTTGCGATAACTGATGTCGGTACTGACCGCAGAGTAACCCTTAATGGTGTTGCCTTCTGAACCGAGAATAGGATCAATATTCATTTCCACGTAAAAGGCTGATCCATCTTGATGTTGATTTTTCAGTTCACCGTGCCAGCTTTGACGGTTCATCAACACTTTCCACATTTGCTGAAAGACATCCGCCGGTTGATCCGGGTGCCTCAACAAACTGATATTCGCTCCGATCAATTCATCTTTCTGATAGCCGCTGATGCGGCAGAACGCATCAGAAACCTGCTCTATCGTGCCGGCCAGGTCTGTCTCAACCGACATCACGTATTGGTCAATTACCTGCAGCTGCCGTTGCAGGTCTTGATTAAGTTCGTTTAATTCTCGGGTCCGGGATTTTACCGTTTGTTGCAGACGACGATTAACCGCCAACATTCCCAGAACGATCATGACCAGTATTAAACTGACGCTGGCAATGATCCTAATCCAGAACGCTGTGTGTTTCTCTGGTGACCGCAGATAGTAGGGCAACGTCAAGCCGTCGAGTTGGGCAACCTGTGGTGCCATTCGCAGTTGCTTATAAATATCCGCAATGCGCTCAAACCGAGCATCGTACATTGTGCCCAATTCAATGTAATTCGCGGCGATCATGGTAATGGATTTCTCAGCTTCAAAGGTCAGCTGATCCAATGAGACATTCGGATTGTATTGCTCGACGATCCATTGGCTGATTTCGTCTGGATGAGCAATGGCATATTCCCACCCTCGGATACTGGCATCGGCAAATGCTTTTGCCCGTTCAGGAAAGGCTTCAACATAATCCTGACTGGCGTAAAGCAGGTCGCCATAAAAATCGATTCCGTAGTTACTGGGGTCAATAATTCTGACATCGATACCACGCTGCTGGTATTGATGCGGCTGATCGGTGCTGTAGCCAACCATGGCATCAATATCATCGTCGAGCAAGGCGAAGGTATTGAAATTATGCGGGACCTGCTCAAACCGATCGGCTGGGATATTTAATGACGCAAACATGGCGACGACCGCAGCATCGTCAACACCAGATTCCACCATGACCCGTTTGCCAATCAGTTCGTAAGGACTGAGGATATTGTCTTCTGCCAAGGTAATGAGCACGAGCGGTGAATGCTGAAACACGGTCGTCAGGACAACGAGATCCTCACCAAGCAGTCGGCGCAGCACCAGGCTGGAATCCGCCACACCAAAGGTGGCTTCTCCCTCGATAACAGGTTTAAAAAGGTCTTCGCTGCCATCACGCGAGCGCAATGTCACATCAAAGCCGGCGTCTTCAAAATATCCCTGTTTCTGGGCCGCATAGTAGCCGGCAAACTGCCATTGATGTTGCCATTTTAACTGTAAAGTAACCGGCTCTAACGCCGCCGCTTTCGCCCATCCAAAGCTCGCAAGCAGGATGACAAAAAAACCTTTGGCCAACGACATGAGAAATCCACTGACTGACGAACATACCCTAAACCATAGACCAAGATTTACGGACCCGACACGATGTATCCGCCTTTTTTCAGGACGCCGTCAACAGGGGTTCCAGCTCATCCAGCGCGGTGGGATCATCGATGGTGGATGGAATCGTATAGTGTTCGTTATCAGCCATTTTTCTGAGTGTGGCACGTAGTATTTTACCGGAGCGGGTTTTTGGCAGACGATTGACGATCAACACGCGATTGAAGCAGGCAATCGCACCGATCTCTTCACGGACCTTCGCGATCAATTCGCTGCACAACTTATCTTCATCCAGGTAAACCCCATCCTTCAACACCACCAGCCCCAGTGGCAGCTGACCTTTAAGTTCATCCTGAACACCAATAACCGCACACTCCGCGATCGCGTCGTGCGCGCCCAGTACGGCCTCCATTTCACCGGTTGACAGCCGATGCCCGGCAACATTAATGACATCGTCAATACGTCCCATCACAAACAGATAACCGTCTTCGTCGATATAGCCGCCATCACCCGACACATAAAAACCAACAAACTGTTTCAGGTAACCGGACTGAAAGCGAGCCTGATTATTCCAGATCGTAGTCAAACAGCCCGGCGGTAACGGCCGCTGCAGCGCTATAAACCCCTGTTCATTGGGCTGAGCAAAATGACCGTCCGCGTTAAGAATTTCCACATTGAAACCCGGCAAGGGTTTGCAGGCGCTGCCGGGTTTGGTTGCGAATCGCTCAATACCCAGAGGATTGCCGGAAATAGCCCAACCGGTTTCGGTTTGCCACCAATGATCGACCACTGGTTTGCCAGTATGCTGTTCAGTCCAAGCCAACGTTGGCGGGTCCAGTCGTTCACCCGCCATGAAGATCGTCTGTAACGAACTGAGATCGTACTGTTGTATGAACTTACCGTCCGGATCTGTTTTCTTGATCGCCCGGAAAGCCGTTGGTGCAGCAAACAGGACTTTAACCTGATGTTGTTCTACTACACGCCAGAATGCTCCAGCGTCAGGCGTCCCAACGGGTTTGCCTTCATAGAATACCGTTGTACACCCTTTAATTAATGGCGCATAAACAATATATGAATGCCCTACCACCCAACCAACATCCGACGCAGCCCAAAAGACTTCACCTGCCTCCATGCCATAGAGCGCCGACATCGAGTAATGCATGGCTACGGCGTGCCCGCCATTATCCCGAACGACGCCTTTCGGCTTACCGGTGGTTCCGGAGGTATAGAGAATATACAGAGGATCCGTCGCCTGGACGCTAACACAATCGACCCCGGTCGCGTCCACTAACAGGTCTTGCCAGCGCAGAAAGTCCGGTTCAACGAGTTTGGCTTGATCTCGTTCCCATACCACGGTCTGTTTTGGCTGATGGCTGGCCAACTCGAGGGCTTTACGCAGCAGGGGCTGATAATCAATCAACTTGTTTACTTCCAGGCCACAGGTCGCCGACAGGATGACCTTTGGCTCAGCATCATCGATACGCACCGCCAGTTCATTTGCGGCAAAACCACCGAAAACAACCGAGTGAATGGCGCCTAAACGGGCACAGGCCAACATCGCTATGGCAGCTTGAGGGATCATCGGCATATAAATAATAACGCGGTCACCCTTGGTGACACCCAGCGCCTGCAACATACCGGCACAAAGCCGAACATCTTCCAGCAGTTGCGCGTAGGTGAAACGTTGACCAGTTCCGGTCATAGGGGAATCGTAAATCAACGCCACCTGATCACCTCGCCCCTGTTGAACGTGCCAATCCAGTGCGAGATAGGCTGTATTCAGCTTGCCATCGGTAAACCAACGATCATTACCCAATTCATCCAGCGCGAAACCCACCGTGGGCGGCTCAAACCATGCCAATGCTGATGCTTGCTCCAACCAAAACTCATCCGCGTGTTTGCGCGCCCGATGGTGCTGTTCGTTGTAATTGCCCATGCTGCCTCCGATGTTCGTTTCTTATCTTTATTTGTCGACAATAAATCGGTATTGATGCCTATAAAGCGCCAATTAAGCACGAAAAACAACCGCATTGTTAACAATTAAGACCAATGTCTAAGAAATCTGAATAAGCAAAAAGCCAATCAACGGACACGTACATTCAGGTGGTAAAACGAAGAAATAAAACGGGAAAGAATTGAGCCAAAGGGCTTTGGCTCAATAAATACATATGATGAAGCTCAGTCTTCCGGCATTGAGAAGCCGTCCGGCAGCAGCCCCTGAACGGTCCAGGTTTTGGTTTCACCGTTCTTATTGCAAGCCGTCACTTTGGCATCAGGCTTCATAAATTCGCTGATGACCTGACGACAGGCGCCACAGGGTGAAAACAGTTCCGGACGATCGATGTACAGCACCAACTCATCGATCTCACCCGGTTGAACTGACTCGGTAACGGCCGTCGTTATCGCGTTGCGCTCGGCACAAATCGCCATTCCATAGGATGCGTTTTCCACGTTGCAGCCCATAAAGGTTTGACCATTTTTGGTATGGATGGCGGCGCCGACCTGAAAGTTACTGTAGGGTGCGTAAGCTTTTGCAGCCGCCACCTTTGCCATCGAAAGCAGGGTATCAAATTGCTTGCTCATAGATGCGCCTTTAAAACGTCAACGCTGCGTCGAGCGTGATTTCGATCATGTCGTTGAATGTCGTTTGTCGATCATCCGCACTGAGGGCTTCATGACGCAATATATGATCGCTCACAGTCATCATCGCCAGTGCATTCGCACCATATTCTGCCGCCACGCCATACAAACCCGCGGCTTCCATTTCGACCGCCAGAACATTCATGTTGGCTAAAGTCTGCATGATGCCATCGACAGGCGAATAGAATAAATCAGCGGAAAAAACGTTGCCGACCCGAACCTGCTTACCTGCATCCCGAGCAGCCTTAACCGAGGCTTCCAGCAGGTCATAGTTTGCAATTGCCGCGTAGTCGTAACCTTGCAGCCGGGCGCGGTTTACATTGGAATCCGTGCTGGCTCCCATGGCAATTATCACATCGCGCAATTGAATATCATCTTTCAGGGCACCACAGGTACCAACGCGAATGATGTTCTTAACGTCGAATTCGGTAATCAGTTCTTTGGCGTAAATGGAAATGGACGGGATCCCCATTCCTGAACCCATGACAGAAACGGTTTTGCCTTTGTAGGTACCGGTGTATCCGTACATGTTGCGGACTTCGTTGACCAGCACAGCATCCGTAAGGAAGGTTTCTGCAATGTGTTTCGCACGCAGCGGATCACCCGGCATCAATACAGTTTCTGCGAAATCACCTTTTTCTGCTTTTATATGTGGCGTTGCCATATCTTCCCCTTTCGTTTAAAAAACTGACCAATTGAACAGGTTAACTATAACGACTTACCCATCAAAAGGCCAAGCCTTGCTGAAAAATTTATCCCGCTCTCGATCTGAAGCGCAGACTGTCGGCACATGCGCAGGCACTCGCCGGTCGAGTGTTGGCACCGAAACGGGAAAACAAGCTTCAGCATAGAAGAGGTGAAAGGAAAAAGGGAGAAAATTCAAACGCTGATCGTCACAAATCAGCCAATCGACGAAAGAGCTCGGGCAAATAGGTAGCCCTAACCCGAAAATTTCATCATCGGTCGAGAGTTGTGGGATACAGCGATTTTTTAAGCGAAGTGGTTGATTTCTAGGGCTAGATTCGTGGCAAGATAATCGCGGCTTCCAGGCCTGACCCAACTCGATTGCGCAACTGCAAGCGGCCCCCATGGGCGTGAACAATGTTACGGGCAATGCTCAAACCCAAACCGGCCCCGCCTGTATTGCGGTTACGGGAGCTTTCCAGTCGGACATAGGGATCAAAAACCTTTTCAAGCTTTTCTTCCGGGATGCCAGGTCCTTTGTCCACCACATATATTTTTAATTCCGAACGGGTATCGACTAAATCGAGCCGAACATCTTTGCCATAAAATATAGCGTTATTAATGAGATTGGAAATCGCTCGCTTCAGTGCCAAAGGTTTACCAAAGAAGGGGCGGCGAGCTATGCCCCTTATTTCAATGTCCGTTCCCATTAACTTAAATTCATCTTTAAAGGTGCGGACCAGTTGGTTGATGTTGATTGCATGAATGGACTCATGAATATCAGTACTTTTACCGAGATCCAGGGCGCCTTTGACCATGGCGTCCAGTTCTTCAAGGTCGACAATCATTTTACGCTTAACGTCGGATTCCGGCATGAGCTCAGAGCGCAGACGTAAACGGGTAATCGGTGTTTTCAGGTCGTGGGAAATGGCGGAGAACATACGTTCACGGTCTTCTATGAAGCGCAATACCCGCTCTTGCATGAAATTAAAGGCAATTGCCGTTTCTCTCACTTCCCGCGAACCTTCGACCTGCAGCGGTTTCAAGTCATGCTCTAAATCGGTTCCCAAGTGACGAGCGGCACTGGCCAGTTTCATGAGCGGACGGGTTAACCAGCGCACCATAAACCAGCTGACCACCAGCAGGATGGCCAACATAATCAACACAAACAAAACCTGGTCGGCGCTCAGATAACGCGCTTCACTCAGGTAATAAGGCTCCCTGAGCAAACCCGCTAAGTACAACCATTCACCTTCACCGATTGGCACCTGAGCGACCAATACCGGGGCTGGTTCCGGCTCGCGAATAAGTGAGTTCTGTGCCCACCGTTCGGGCAAATCAACTAATTTTACGCCATTGTAAACGCGCAATTCCAACGGGTCGGCAAACTCAACTTTTAACCCTTCCAAACGACTGCCGATTTTCTCCTCAATGGCGCTGTTGAAGTCCTCCAGAAAGGTCTGCTTGCGTTCGCTTTCATAGATGGGGTCAACATCGATGTATTCGGCGTTAATAGACACCAAATAACGCGAGCCCCCCATATCACGAAACTGATTCAGAATAATGTGGCGGTATTCGCGCGGGTAAGAACGGATAAATTCCATGGTTGACGCAATCGAATAGGCCATATCGCGCGCCATTTCCTTGCCCTGTTCGATTCGGCGGCTTTCCAGTACGTTAAACCAAAGAGTATTACTGACCAGAAACGCCAGCAACAAACCGGCGACCATAAACATCATGAAACGGGCAAATAACGAAGATGGGCGCATCAAAGTCAGGAATTCACTTCAACCGGAGTGGTTAAAATATAGCCCGCGCCGCGAACTGTTTTGATCATTTGAGGCGACTTACCATCATCTCTGAGTTTTGAGCGCAAGCGACTGATCTGGACATCAATTGACCGATCAAATGGCGAAGCATCACGCCCGCGCAAATGATGAGACAGATCATCCCGGCTCAAGACCTCACCAGGCCGCGTGAGGAACAAGCGTAACAGATTGAAATCCGCACCATTTAAAGGTTCTGGAGGTTCATCAGCGTACTGCAGTTCGCGATTGGTCATGTGCAAGGTAAATTGACCAAACTTGATTGACTCTATTTGTTTGCTGGTTGAAGAACTGGTTTCTTCAAAGCGCCGTAATACGGCTTTAATGCGGGCTAATAATTCGCGCGGATTAAAGGGCTTACCGACATAATCGTCTGCGCCCAGCTCCAACCCGATGATTCGGTCGGTTTCATCCGACCCTGCCGTGAGCATGATAATGGGAACATTGGAAGTAGCGCGCACTTCTTTGCACAGTGTAAATCCATCATCACCCGGCATCATAATGTCGAGCACAATCAAGTCAAAATGATGAGCCGCCAATTGTCGGCGCATCGCATTGCCTTCTTCCGCCGACTCAACGTGAAAACCGTTTTTATGCAGATACTCGGTCAGCAATTCCCGGATTTCCTGATCGTCATCGACTACGAGCAATTTTTTTTGTTGTTCGGACATACTGCATTCACCGTCGTTTTGAGCTTGCCATTTAAATGTAGACTTAACTTGCTTGAAATAATGCCGACCGCTGTGAATTTTTTCACCCCAAATCGTCATCTCTGTATATTCTTCAGGATTCACGGTCCGTTCGTGACCCGCACACAGGAGTTACTTGGAACTTAGTGAGCCTGAATTTCGGTCGTCAACAAGCGAATCTCCTAGCATTTTAATGCTAACCTGCTTACCCAGTTTAGTCTGTAACAAAGTATTACACCCCTTTCGACAAAAAACTCAACTAAACTCAGCTCTATAATTAATGACCTGACTGAAAATCAACCACAGATGACAGAATCCGCCAATCGAGCCGCTGACACCGGCTACATACAGAGTAACAGCCCGACCTCTGCGCATGTCCAGCATGCGACCCAACGCTTTATGGTGGTTAACGAGGGACGAATCAGTCGGGTACGTGAAGGCTTACAACCCAAACAACAACAATGCTTTGACCTCTTGCCATTACTGTTTCATACCAATCGTGAAGGCTTGCCCGGCTACATGAACAGCGCCGATACCCCCACGGGCATTGCCAACTACCATCCAAGCGATTCATTACAACGACTGGCACAAAGCCTGAGTCGTAGTCAGATTAATCAACGGATGCTACTGACCAAGCCGCAGTTATCGGCACTTTACTTGATGGGATCGAGCGGTAGCATCGGACAGTCGACATCGAGCGATCTGGATATCTGGGTATGCTATAACGGCGACCTGACCGATCACCAAATTCAACTGTTGGATGAGAAATCGCGGGCGATTTCTGCCTGGGCAATGGACTTTAACCTCGAAGTGCATTTTTTCCTGATGAATGCACATCGTTTTTCCGGTGGCGAGCAGCAATCGCTGACCGGCGAAAACTGCGGTTCAACACAACATGTTCTGCTACTGGATGAATTCTACCGCACGGCGCAACTGTTAGCCGGCAATATTCCTGCCTGGTGGTTGGTCCCTGTGGCGCACGAACAAAATTACGCGGACGTAGTGCAGACAATGTATGACGAAGGTTTTATCAGTGACAATAACTGCACAGATTTTGGCGCCATTGCCCGGTTACCGGCAGGAGAATTTATCGGTGCCGGCATGTGGCAGATTTACAAAGCCATTGACTCGCCGTACAAATCAGTTTTAAAGCTGATCCTGTTGGAAATCTATGCCCGTCAGTATCCACTCATCAACAGCCTTGCTCACTGGTACAAATCCGACATCTACCGAATGCAACTTTCGCTGGATGATCTCGATCCCTACGTGATGTTGTATCGACGAATTGAAGAATATCTTATTGAACGGGAAGAATTTCAACGCCTCGATCTGATTCGTCGTTGTTTTTATTTCAAGGTTGGTCTGAATCTGTCCAAAACCACGAAAAGTTTTAACTGGCGCCGGGAACTCATGGATTTCCTGGTTAATTCCTGGGGCTGGGACAAAAGAACACTGACGCACCTGGATAACTTCCGCTCCTGGACCATAGAGGAAGTGCTCGACGAACGTCGTTTACTGATTAATGAGTTGACTCACAGCTACCGTTTTTTAACCGAATTTGCGTCGGAACATCATGGTGGTCATGTCATGAGTCAACGAGACCTACTCATCCTGAGCCGAAAACTGCACGCAGCCTTTGATCGTCGACCCGGCAAAATTGATTTTATTCGGATTGGACTGGACGTGGATCTGAGCCACGAAAAAATTCGCCTGTATGAACGTGAAAGTAAACAGGAACCGGGCGTGTTCTTGTGGGCTGCCTATAACCGGCCACTGGACAATGACCCAACACCGTCACCGTTAAAATACTCCAAGGGTTTGCTGGAGACGTTGCTGTGGTCGCACTTGAACGGGCTGATTGCCGCACATCTTCACATCCCTGTTTTTCCGGTGCAACAACACAGTGTCTCGGAATTCGAAATTCGCATGACTCTGTCGTCAATGCGGCAGCTGATTCCATTGCCACTACCCAAAACGGACAGCACCAGCTTTTATCACCCGGCGATACTGACCAAGGTCGTATTATTTATTAATCTGGGACGCGACCCGCTGCACTATTTGTCCGCAAAAGGGCTACAGAAAATATCCGCGCGCAGCAACAGCCTAGATTTCAGTGGACTGAGAGAGAACCTGGTACTCAGTCTGGACATGGTGCTGATAAACACCTGGGGCGAAGTCGTAGTTGAACGATTCGTCGACGACGATGCAATGACAAAGGCGTTAAAATCGCTGATCAACCGGGTTAACAAACAGAGCCGTAGCGGACTGCCCTTAGTGGAAACGGTGTGTCATAACCAGACTCGTCCGCAGGCCATTGCCAAACGCGTTAAAGACCTGTTCAGCGATGCATTGTCTGCCCTATGTTCACCGACCAACCCTAAAAATACCCGCTTCACATTCAACATCAGTGATCAGTACGTTATCTTTCAGCATCTCAACAAGGTCACCAACTTTCTGCAATTGCACAGCCTGACGGAGCTTGAACGTCAACTGGCGCAGGAGCAAGCGGAATACAGCCCGGTAATTTTCGATCGACACTTTCAGGAGGAGCACCCACTGCTTCCACTGTTGTACTCGCATCACAATGCAAACATGGTGAATATTGCCTTTGAAATACAGAAAACCGTCGTGGATTATTTTGTATTGGACGAACAGGGATCATTAAAACGGTTTACCCAGCCCTTCCACAGTATGGAAAACGTTCTCTCGCCCTTGGTACGTTTTTTAAAAGTCACCGAACATAGGCAACGCAGCAACACGGATGTGCAGTTAATGCCGCAAAGAATCATTCAATGTTTTCAAATTCAACGGAAGAATACCGCTTTGCAATTGACCCGCATTAAACTGGGCGGCTTGGTTAACAAAGGACGCTTTATCAGCATCCAAGTGAATGTCGACATCAACGACCAAGGTGGGTTCGACTACCATGTTGTGTGTAACGAACAGGAATTTCACAGCACAGTATTAGGTGACAATCTTTATAACGCCATTGCCTCATTTATACTCGGGCTGCGCGCGTCCGGCCAAAAATACCCGACCTACATCACTGACCTTGCGTTAACAGAAGCGGTCATAGAAAACCTGCCATTCGGCCACGACCAGACACTGCATTACATTGAAATGAAATTAAAACTGGAAGCGCGTATTAACAACGCCATGAATCAGCTGTAAAAAAACCGATGCTATGATCGGTTTATCTCAGGTTGCAGGAAATCAAGCACTAATCCCAGTGCCCTGAGTCGGAAGTTCGACTAGTTTCAGCGCGAACGGAAAGCGCTAGTGCAAGGCGCTTTTCGTAGAGAATATCGCGTTCTTTTCACGAAGAGCAACACCGTAATCGTGTTTTCCATTCGCTCCCTTCGGGCGCGACATTCAAGCTCT
>JBNKNI010000031.1:57250-72397 GCA_050293765.1 Reinekea sp. | reverse complement strand
TAATGTGCATGACATTCCCAACACCGGCAAAGTGATTTTCGGTACCACGGTCACGTTGCTGAATACGGATACAGACCAGGGTGTCACCTACAAAATCGTGGGTGACGATGAAGCCAACGTCAAAGTAAATAAGATATCCGTGAACTCCCCAATAGCCCGCGCGTTAATCGGTAAAGAAGAAGGGGATGTGGTTGTCGTACGCACACCCGGTGGGGAAGTGGAGTATGAAATCGAGTTGGTTGAACACAAGTAATCGTTGGACTCTAGTGTCCTGAGTTAGAAGTTCGTATAGTTTCAGAGCTCATGGGAAGCGCTAGTACAAGGCGCACTTCGTAGAGAATATCGAGATCTTTTCAGGAAGAGCAACGCCGTAATCGTGTTTTCCATGAGCTCCCTTCGGGCGCGTCATTCATGCTCTCTAGCGTTGTTCTGTCTCTTACCAATGGAGTAACCATTAACTTCGAGACACGCCTGGCTATAAGGCTTGAATGGCACGCTGAATTCATGCGAACTTCTGACTCAGGACACTTGCCCAGTCTGCGTCGAACCGACCCACTGGGCACCGTATTCCATGCTCACTGCAGCGCTGCTGCTTATTCGAAATTCGTCCTGCCCCAAAGCGTCATTGCTGTGCAGCGCTGTACTGACAATCTGCGTTTTACCAACTTTTTTTTATAAATCACATCTGACGCCGGGATGCCTTACCTACTGATATCTCACCTCTCATTCCACCACTCGCATCGTCAGCACGACTTCACCCACCCTAAAGCCCCATTTGGTCATTTCAGTGACATTCACGATGCTGTTCTCACTGACCTGAAACAGCCAGTCATCCATCGAAATCGCAATGGTTTTACCGCTGACCAGGGGCACGTCCAATTGGTACTGCATGCGAATGGCGTTTCCGGCGTGTTCCATGTTGGCGTTGCCAAGGACGTCACCGGCGGTCCCGCTATAGCGATTGTCGGCCGTTTTGGTGAATGCCCAGACTCGTGTCTGTTGTTCGCCGTCACTCCACTGGAACGACTCATCCAGTTTGCCGCCGTTCTTATCCCAGGTGGCGATGATGTCAGCTGTAAAATAACGGGTGACCTTGCCTTTTCGGTCCCGGACAAAACCTTCTGCGACCAGTTGGTTGTTGAAGAAGCGTTCTGGGTCGAACTGAATAGGGGTGTTTTGGTAGTCGATAACGGATACCGAGCTGCACGCGGTCAGTGTGACCAGTGACGTTACCCACAATATAAAGCGTTTCATGTGCTGAAGCTCCTTGGCAATGTCTTCTGTATACGACATTCGGTCATGGATTGGATGAATGGTCGGATGCGACTGAATGTGCGTATCTAAGGTTCTTTTTCCTAGGGTAAATGAAAGGAACGGAGCGGATGATAAAGACAGCCCCTGAAACAAACGAAATCATACTGGTTATTGGTGCCAGCAGTAAAATTGCTCAGGCCATCATCGGTCAGGTTAGCCAACGCGATGGTACACACGTGATCGCCATCAGTCGTTCAGGCGAGGCGGCGATTACGGCGGCAAATGTCACCTGGTTGCCATGCGATTATTCAGAACAGGGTATCGCAGAGGTTTGTCAGCGTTTGGCTTCTGTCGTGCAGAAGCTGACTCGCGTGGTGATTTGCAATGGCATGCTGCACAGCGACACGACCTTTCCGGAAAAGCAGCTCCGAGAGTTTGATCGGGAAAAATGGTTGGAAGGCATGGAAACCAATGCGTTGATACCTATGCTTTGGGTACAGGCGATGGCTCAGATTCTGGGTGCGCACCAAAGGATTCAGATCGTCGTTTTCAGCGCTCGGGTTGGCAGTATCACCGATAACCGGTTGGGCGGTTGGTACAGCTATCGTGCCTCTAAGGCAGCGTTAAACATGCTGATTAAAACTGCGTCGATCGAAATGAAACGAACGCACCCAAACGTATCGTTGTTGCTGTTTCATCCGGGAACAACCGACACTCCAATGTCGAAACCTTTTCAGCAACGCGTTCCGGAAGGCAAATTGTTCTCTGCGGATTTTGTTGCTAGACAATTGCTCGATTTATTGGATCGGAGAACGGAGCCCATGCCATTGGAATTTCTGGATTGGGCTGGTGAAACAATCGAGTTTTAGAGGACCGACATCATGGGTTACGGCAGTTCGTCACCGTACTTTTTCTTGGCGTGTTCAAGGGCGTCAACAAAACCTGCCTCACTGCTTTCGGTCACTTCTTTGAAAACCGTTTTTAAGTCGCGACCCGATGAAAAACCACTGTCGAGCATCATGGTGCGCAAGAAGCTTTCGTAGTCACGACCTTCGTGAAAATATCCCCCTGTCGCCAGAACGTAGCGGGCGACAAAATGTTCACAGTCGCGGCATTGCACGTACACCCGTTGCGCGTCATCACGCGCCAGAATATTGCGCAGGTTACGTGAATTGCAGTTTTGGCACTTTTGAATATAAACGTCCATAGTCGCCTCTTATTGTTGTATTAAATAATTGCGAACCAGTACAACGGTCCGAAGGTAAAGGCGGTAATCACGCCCAAGAACACCATTAACAAACCCATTGGGGCTAAATCTCTGACTTTTATGACCCCCGAACTGAAGGCAATGGCGTTCGGTGGTGTGGACACCGGCAGGACCATGGCGGTTGAACAGTTCAGGGTGATGGCAATGACTAGTACCAACAGTTGCGCTGGTGGCAAACTTAATGACACCACCAGAGGAATTAACAAACCGGCTGTCGCAGTGTTACTCATGACAGTACCTAAGATGGCTGTCACGAAAATCAATACTACTACCAAGAACTGATAACTGCCGGCTAAAGGCAGGGCACTGACAATGACCGACCCCAGGTCAGTAATGTCAATCGCAACTCCAAGGGCAATACCACCGGCCACCATAAACAACACGTCCCAGGGCAGCGAGCGGAAGTCATTTTGATCCAACAGGCCTAGCCAGAACGAGGCAATAATTGGAAACAGAGCAACGGTGCCCGTTTTCAATCCGAATTGACCGCCGATCAGCCAGCCCAAGACTGTTAGTGCGAATATTCCCACACTGATCCACTGGCGTGGCGTAAAGGGTTGCTCGTCCGTATCCGGCACCTGCAGTACATCGCTGCCGGCCGGGTACTTTTTCAGTAAGGCAAACCATAAGACGAACAGCGCAAACAGTAAGAACGGAATCGTTAACGCCATCCATTCCAGAAAGCTTACTTCAATGCCTTTGCCGGCCAAATAGCTCATGGCAATCGCATTCGGTGGCGTGCCGATCGGTGTCCCGATGCCCCCCAAATTACACGCCAATGGAATGGCCAATACAAGGCCAACCCGAAATGGTGAGTCGGGTCGCAACCGTTTAAGCAGCGGCAGTACTAGCGTCAGCATCATGGCCGTGGTCGCGGTGTTGCTCATCCACATCGATAAAAAGGCACAGGCGCCGATGATTCCCAACAGCGTGGTCGACGGTTTGCCTTTGGTGACTTTTAAAATCCAATGGGCGAAGCGGGCGTCCAGCGAAGCCTTCTGCATAATGCTCGACAGCACGAAACCACCCATAAACAATAAAATGATATTGGAGAAGAATGGGGCAAAGAATAATGCCTCGCTGGGTGCGCTGCCCAATGCCGTAACCGCTGGCGTCAGCCAGATTAATTCCAGCGCCAGAATAATAAAGCTCACAATAAACAGCGGGAGCCACTCACTCGCCCAAAGCAGTGCCGCCAGGCACAGAATCAACACCGTTTTTAACTGCGCGTCGTTTAACGGCAGATTATCCACAAAGGACATAGAGGGGATGAGTAACGCAAGGATCAGGGCGAGTGCCGCCCAGAATTTGGTTTTGTGATTGTTAAGGCTGGAAAGCATGAGCAACGGCTGTCGGTGAGAATGAGTGCAGAGAATTTTAGGTGATTTCAAGGAGAATCACCTAATGCAAATCAATAAATGTCTTGTGCCCACGGCTTTAAACTGACGTTCAACCTTTAGTGCTGCCTTCAGCCAGTCCGGAAATCAGATGTTTGCGAATAAACAAAAACAGAATCAGCACAGGTACAAACGAAACCAGTAACATAGCTGCCCGCAAAGATGGCGGGTTCGAATAAAAACTGCTCTCCATCATAAAGCCAGCAAAAGTCATATTGTCGAAGGTTAGCATTCGGTTGCTGATATTGAATTCGCTGTAGAAAAACACAAAGCTAACCATGAAGGTTACGGCCAAAATGGGGCGGCTTAATGGCAACAGAATGTGCCACAGCGCCTGGAAGGGTGTTGCGCCATCGATAAAAGCAGACTCCTCCATATCGGCATCTACTTGCCGGAAGTATCCCAGCACCAGGAAAACACTCAGGGTTATGCTACCCAGGTAAATGATAAACACCGATATGTGTGAGCTGCGGCCGAGCCAATCTACTGACTCCCCGAGCCAATAAAATACGTTGGCGTAGGTGGTCAGCAACAGAAAGCTGGGAAACATCTGCGCGATCAGCACCAACCCGGTGACCTGCTTTTTAAAAGCGATCTTCAGTCGCACCAGGGCATACGCCAACATAACGCTCATGATCAATACCGCTGCGGACGCGCTCAGCGCCAATTTGATGGAGTTCCACATCACTCGGGAGGTCTCCGTAGTGAACGCCGGCGTGAACCAAAGGTATTCATAATAGACACGGATACGGTCAATGTTGTCGTCATACCCAGGCATTTGCAGGTTGGCATAGACTGGTTGATCTGTCCGGGCGGCCACATCGGTTTCTGAAGTTGAGACGTTAGATCCGATGTGTACGTTGAGCACAGCCCCACGTTGTTTTAAAGCGCTGCTGTTGGACAAACCTTCTGCGACCAAACGCAACGTCACCGGCGGGTAATTCAGCACCCACGGTTCAACCGGCATAATGGTCAGTCGCCCATCTGGGGTAATGGCCATGCTGAGTCCATCTTCGATTCCAATACTCTGAGTGCCGGTATCGCCCGGGCGAAAGTAAACACTGTCCGAGCGCTTGCCGATGACCGGTATACCGAAAAGCTGCCGCCATCCATCCCCTGAAATGGTATCGACCGGCGCCGTTTTTGCAAAATCGTCCTGACCGGTCAGTGAATGCCGGACCAAGTAGCCGATGGGAAACAGCATGAACATCACCAGCGTGATGATAAACAGCCGGGCAAGCCACAAGCGTATGGTTTGATGAGACAGTGCAATCATATTAATACTCCCGACCCGCTGGCTGCAGGCGAACCTTGCGTAAGTACAACCAGGAAATGAGCGCCAGCAACACAAAGATTAACGTAAACAGGGTTGACGCCAGTGAGTACAAACCAAAGCCCGTACCTCGGGTATAGGCGTTACCAAACGCTTGGCGATTGGCAAAGCTGACCAGTAAATCAACGTGACTGGCCAAGGGGACAGAGCCGGGTATTTCCGGCGTGCCGAAGGTTAGCTGGTCCACCAAACTGAGGTCATTAAACGCTGTGGCAAAGGCAATAATCAGCACGGGCGCCAGAGGCAGGAATGCCAGAGGTAAGGTGATACGCCGAAAGCTCTGACGTACACCGGCACCTTCGAGTCGGGCTGCTTCGTAAAGTGACACTGGAATGGACTGAATGACACCCAGACAGAGAATGAACATGAACGGCATAAACATCCAGAACTGAACAATCAAAAACTTCACGCGAGACAATACCGGGCTGAATTGCCAGTCCAGTTCAATACCAAACAGTTGATCGATGACTGTAAACACCGGCCCGCCGGGAAGTAACTCACCCCAGGGGGCCTGATCCGTTGTAAATATCCAGAAGAAGGCGTTAATCACCGAAAAAGCAGGAAGTGCGTAGCAGGCAACAATAATGAATTTGTACCATTCGCGTTCCCGAAGCGCTTGCCAATTCAGCAGCGATGCCAGAATCAGGGCAATAACAAAACTGCTGCATACAGTGAAAGCTGCGGCGAACACAGACCATCCCAGGACCATGGCGATGACTTTGATCTGGTCCAGGTCGGTCAGGATGTCTACAAAATTTGACAGGTTGCTGGCTTTTAAAAAACCTGGCGACAATACCTGGCCGACTGCTTCTGGGTCTTCACTTTCGGTGACCAGAAACTGTCCGGTTTCGAAATTAGCCGTGACCACATTGCCGGTTTCGTTATCGTTAAACTGGGCGTGAGACACCTGAGTGAATCGTGGGCTGCTGGGCGCAAAAGATCGCAGTTTGTGTTTTGTCAGAACGTCACCGGCTGGACTCACCAAGGTCAGTTGGTCGAGCAGGGCGCGTTGGCCAACGGCGAACTTTCGGTCAAACTGATCCGATGGGATCTCTTCTGTGACTTCCAGTTCAAAGGTGGTCGGCGCAGCCAGATCCAATGGCACCGGTTCGGTCGTCTGCAACCAAAGATCATCTGCATTTAAGATCAGATAAGCTTGCTCCTGATCGGTCCATCCATTCACTGCAAACTCAGGTGCGTCATCGGCCACAAAGGTTTGCGCCGTCAAGTAAGGAACAGCTCGCTGGTAGGACAACTTGTTGGACTCACTGAGGTTGGTGAATGACAGACTCACCACATACACGACGGGGACCACAATGATGACTACCAAAGCAGTTATCGCCGGTACCACAAAACGATAGTTGTAGAGTTTGGGGTGGAAATACACCACCGCGATTATGACCGCAATCAACAACGCCAGGCCGGACGCAAACGTCTCCTGTACGCCCCAGAAGAACAGGCCAACCAATAGAGTGGCAATCAACGCAAGGGTTACACTTAAGTAATAAACACCGCGTATAAACAGGGAGCCGATTTTCATTTATTTTTATCCTCTATAAACGCGGCGTCGTTCATCAGCCAGTTGATGGCATCGGAAAACCGGCGCGCCCAGGCGGCTTCGATGTGGTTGCCGCCGTCGATGACAACCTGCAGATCATAGGGTATACGCCAACCCTTGGCCTGTAACGCTTCTACCGTGGCAACAAAGTCGCCGGTTGGACCTTCTCCGTACCCGAAATCCAGCCATAATTTAACATTGTGCTTCCAGAACAAAGCATCCGCCGTACGCTTCATCCAGCGATTATTCCAGCTGGTCGACGGTGACATGATCAACGCCGCACCGAAGGTATCGGCATGTTGCATGGCCAGGTAAAAACTTAATACCCCGCCATAAGACGAACCGCCCACAAAGGTGTGATTAGGCCCTGTCAGTAGGCGATAGTGCTGGTGCAGGTAGGGCAGCAGTTCATCGGTTAACATAGTGGCGTAACGTTCTGCGCCGCCACCTTCCTCTATACCATTTTGAATGACGCGTTCTGGCAGATATTCGTCGTGTCGTGTTTCCGTGCTGTCAATGGCAACCACCACAAGGGGCGCAATCTGTTGCTGGCGGATCATCTTTTCCAATGTTTCGTCGACCCGCCATTCCATACCCTGGTGAGTGGATGTGTTGCCATCAAACACATTCTGACCGTCCTGAAGGATTAACAGCGGATAGGCTTCTTGACTCGCATCATAGCCAGGAGGCAAGTAGACCCACACTCGCCGATGTTCTTTTAATAGCGCGGATTCAAATTGAAAGGTGGTGACGTCACCAGTACGGTAGTTGCCGGGCATGAACATACGCATAGCGAAAAAGCCCACGGCACATAACGACAGAATTGCCGTAATCCAGCGGCGACGGTAGGTGAGGTTCAGCATGTAAGTTCCTTGTGCCATTCTCAAATTGGGCGCGTTTGCATAGTAAGCAAAGGTAACACGCCCGGGCAGATTGAATTGGCAAAAGGACTAACTGCAGCAAGCGAATGATACTTGTTTAAGTGCAACCCACAAAATCCGCCGAACGATAGGGCTGTCCATCACCAGTTCACGTGCTCACGCATCCCTGTTTGACCAATCTGTGAGACGTGAATAGTTCTACTGCTTGTTTGCAAGGCAAAAAAACAACGCCACTCGTCGCACTTTCGAGCATAAAATAGTTCACAAAATAAAGTTTTAGCGACGTAGGCGTAAATAACCGTTCCGTCGCATCTGCTTTGGCTGACATAACGAGCACTTCGCAACGGATTCAAGGGCATGGATGCCCTTGCAAGCGCCGCGCGTGCAGGGACGCACGCTCAAGCGACCGTTCGACGAAAGTGTCCGTTATGGAAGAAAACCAAAGCGGGCGACAGTAGGGGGTGCAAGGGGATCTCCCCTTGGAAAGAAAAATCCTCCGCGAGATCCCTGCGTCTAGAACCTCACCATAGTCGCCGGACCGGATTCTTCATAACAAGGAATGCACGCTTAAACCACGTTAAGGCACTTCTCGAAGTGAAATTTTACAAGCCATTTCAAGAGTCAAGTGGGATACCACCCTGGAAAGAAAAATTTTCCAGAAGACACATGCTTCGAGAAACCAATTAAAGAGCGAATCGTCAGACCGGTAACTAACCCGGGCTGGAAATTTGCCGGGCGAGATAAAGCGCGTAGTTGTCTGTCATCCCGGCGATGTTATCGACCATGCGCTGGTAAATTTCGTACTGACTCATGTGTTCGCTTGGGGCTTCACCGGCCATCAAGTCGAAAACCCGTTTGGTACGGTAGGTCAGTTGTTTTTTATCGCGTTTCTGATGGAATTCAAAACCGGCTTCAATAAACGTTTCCAATAGTGTAGAGAGCACAGTGTAGGCGCCGATTTCAGTTTCCGTTTTCTGTACATCCATAAACACTTTGTTGACTGCCAGTGCTTTTGCACGTGCAATGCCGTTGCGCACGCCGTCTGGACATGCAGATATCAAGTCGCCATTAAAATCACCACTTAGAATGTCATCCATATGGGCAACAAAGGTATCCACCACCGCGTCGATGATGCAGCCAATGGTTTTACTGCGCAGTGCGGACAATTGACGCGCTGGTGAAACATTGCCGCTGTTATCCAACGCCAGGACTTTAGTGCCCTGAATATCGAGGAAGATTTCCTCGACCTGCTCGAATTCCAGAATGCTGAGTTCAACGGCGTCTTCCAGATCGATTAGTGCGTAACAGATGTCGTCTGCGGCTTCCATTAAATAACTCAATGGGTGCCGCGCGAAACGACCATCCGGTTTTTGGATCAGGCCGAGCTTGTTCGCCAGCGCCTGCAGGATGCGCAGTTCACTCTGAAAACAACTGAATTTTCCCTTTTCACCCGCTTTATCGGCCGTCCATGGATATTTCAGCGACGCCCCCAACGTAGGAAAGGTTAACCGCAAGCCACCGTTGTAGAGGTGGTATTCAACCTGTGACAATGTACGAAAGCCCTGCGCATTGCCTTCAAATTTTTGCAGGTCGCGTTTTTCAGAATCCGTCAGCCCAGACAGATACATTTGTGTATCGCTGCGTTTAAACCAGTCCTGTATAGCGTATTCTCCGGCATGGCCGAACGGTGGGTTTCCAATGTCATGAGCCAGACAGGCAGCCTGCACAATAATACCTAGATCGTCGGGTTGAATACCGGATGGCAACTGTTCTTTTATTTCTTCAGCAACGCGAATGCCCAGGCTGCGACCGACACTGCCTACTTCCATGGAATGGATCAGCCGGTTGTGAATGTGGTCGTATTTGGCCAGCGGGTGAACCTGAGTTTTTCCACCCAGTTTGCGGAACGCACCAGAGAACACGATGCGATCATGATCTTTGTGGAAATGGTTGCGCCCCAGGTCATCCAGCCCGAGCGCTTCGTGACCATGGCGTTCCGTGGTTAAAAGCTGTGGCCAATTCATTTTAGGGTTGCTCACGATTCACTCCAATTCAGTCATGACGATGCAATGGGTTGATGATGATAAAGCTGATTCAACGCCATGGCTATGCTTTCCCGGGTAATCGGTTTGCTGACCTGGTCATCCATGCCCGCCGCTTCTATTTTTTCCTGGTGACCAGCATACGCATGTGCAGTCACTGCGATAATCGGTTTGGCAGGCAAATGTTTGGCTAATTCAATTTCACGAATTTTCAGTGAAGCCGCATAGCCGTCCATGACCGGCATTTCACAATCCATAAAAATGCAGTCAATGTCTTCGTGGTTTTCAAAGTAAATGTTCACCGCTTCCATGCCATTCTTTGCTGACTGACATTGGTGGCCAAGTTTTTTAAACAGTCCGGCAATAACCGTCAGATTGACGTCGTTATCGTCGACGACCAACACCTTTAATGAATGGTCGGTTGCGTTAACCGACATTCTGGTGGGTTGACTCATTTCCGTTGCCGATGCCGGAAGGCAGATCTTCACTTCGGTTCCGACATTCTCCTGTGAGTTCAGAATAATTTTTCCACCCATCAGCTCAATCAGGCTACGGGCAATATGCAAACCCAAACCGGTGCCGGTTCGCATTTCCCTCGCGGTATCCTGCACCTGCACAAAGGGTGCGAAAATGGATTCCAGTTTTTCGCTCGGAATGCCACGCCCTGTGTCTTTGACAATGACCGACATTTTCCCTGGTTCAAAATCAACTGCGATCTCTATGCTGCCTTGCGCGGTGTACTTAATCGCGTTACCGACAATATTGAATAGCACCTGTCGCAGGCGGGGGCCGTCGATTAACAGTGTGTCAGGCGTTCGCTCTGAAATGTCTGTGATCAGCGTTAATGACTTCTGCTTCAGTTGCGCCTGCAACGTCAATTCAACCTGATGTATTAAGATTTTAATCGGTGTTGGTTCTGGCGTGATCTTTACGCTGCTGTTTTCCAATCGGGAAAGGTCAAGGAGGTCATTAATTATGGTCAATAAAGACAGGCCACTGTGGAAAATGGTGTCGTTCAGCTTATGTGCTTCGGCGGTAGTCAGGTGCGATTCCAGTAATTGACTGGTTCCGATAATACCGTTCATTGGTGTGCGGATTTCATGCGATACACGGGTCAGCAAGTCGGTTTTGGCATCGCTTTCGGCCAAAGCCCGAGTCCGCTGTTGCTGTAGACTGCGGATACGAAATCCTAACGACCAAGCCAGAATAAAGCTCTGGATCGCAAACGCAGCTTTTAAGATCGGCCAGAAGGCTGACAGATCGATGGGCAATACATTGAATAAGGTCAGGACAACAATAAAAGCCAAGACACTCCACAGTGCCCAAGAGTAAAAATAGACCAAGGCTAGTTTGTCGTTAAATTTGATGTAGCGGATTAACGAAATGATCGGTATGACCAAAAAAACGGCAGCGGCGAGTAATCCGCCAAATACTAAAACCGGATAGTTCCAATAAACAAGGCGGAACAGAAAAATCAGAATACCCAGTACCATGGTCAGGGTTAGACCGTAGCGCGCAATAGGGAACTGCCGCAAGTTAAGGTAGAGCAGCGAAAAAAGCGCGGCTGATGCAGATACCAGCCCAATACTGCCCTGGCCAATGGCATACACCGCGTTCGGGTGATTCGGCAACATAAACCACAAATAACCTTCGGTGAAGCTGAAAAAACAGACGGTACTGAGGACGAATAGGCAGTAACCGATATAACTGGTATTCCGCGTCCCTACCAACAGCACCAGGTGATACAGAAACAGTGTCATTAAAACGCCATAGAAGGTTATCTCGGTCGCGGATTCGTGGAGACGACCCTCTAACGCCACTTCCATACTGGTCAATTTACCGTTCAGGTCGGCAAAACCATTGTGTGTTAGCCGAAGGAATATCTGTGCATGACTGTTTGCAGGTAGGGTCACTTTCGCGTTCAGTCGTGGCATGGCGATGTCACGGCCTTCTTTCAAAGGCAGTAACGCGCCTATCCGGAAGTTCTGCAACCCTTGCGAGGTGCTCACCCAACCCTCGACGACATTAAGTCCCCGGTTATTGAGCTGCAACAACCAGTTCTCGGTGTCAGTCGGGTTGTAGACATCAATCTTCAACCAACGTGTTCCGTGCACTATCCCGAGATTGCCATTATTGGGCAGTAACGGTATCCAGTGACGATCGGTCAATTGTTCAAAGGTGGTTAATTGTTCCAGCTCGCCGTTTACCAGAGCGAGCTGCTCGATATCGGCGTCGAACAGGTTGTCCAGATCTGAGTTCAGACGCAGTTCGGCAATGGACATCGTAGGCAACAATAAAAGCGCAATGAGCAGGAAACGCAGCATAATTCCGTCATTTTTTGAGTGAGTTTAAATAGGTTTCACAGCCACTTTGGGCTGGAAGGTGTACGTTTGCTAACCCTTAAAGTGTAGCGTTAATTGGTCGAATGCGCCTTTTTCACCATCACCTGATACTTAAACCTTGAACCCCGCGAGTCAGTTCGCTATAAAGGCAGCACTTTTTTACTGGATAGATGAACAGTGGCCAAACCTAAGATTCAGTTTGTATGTACCGACTGCGGCGCCGAATTCAGCAAGTGGCAGGGTCAGTGCGCAGAATGCAAAGCCTGGAACACGCTCAAAGAATTCAAAGAGGCCAAAACTCCAGCAGGGCGCCCTAACTTTACCGAAGATGCCCGTTTTAAAGGCTACGCCGGTGCGCATTCCCAAGTGCAATCGCTCAGTGATGTAAATCTGGACGAACAGGCCCGGCTCGCCACGGGTATTGGCGAGTTTGACCGCGTGCTGGGCGGTGGACTCGTGCAGGGCAGTGCCGTGTTGATAGGCGGCCACCCAGGCGCCGGTAAAAGTACCTTATTACTGCAGACGCTTTGCCATCTGGCCAAACAAACGCCGGTGTTGTACGTAACCGGCGAAGAATCGGTTCAGCAGGTTGCCTTGCGGGCCAAGCGCCTGAATCTGCCCCGTGACGACCTGAAAATTCTTTCCGAAACGAGTGTCGAAAGCATTACCGAAATCGCACGGGAGCTGGCGCCTAAAATTCTGGTTATCGACTCCATTCAAGTGATGCACGCACCTGAGATAGACAGTGCGCCGGGCAGCGTCTCGCAAGTGCGAGAATCCGCTGCCTGGTTAACACGCTTTGCCAAGCAAACCGGTACGGTTCTGATTTTGGTCGGGCATGTGACCAAAGACGGCTCCCTGGCCGGTCCGAAAGTGCTGGAACACATGATTGATGCCTCTGTGATGCTGGAAAGTTCCGGGGATTCGCGCTTCCGTACCCTGCGCGCGATAAAAAACCGCTTCGGTGCCGTGAACGAACTGGGTGTTTTCGCCATGCTCGATACCGGATTGAAAGAAGTGAAAAACCCCAGCTCGATTTTCCTGAACCGCTCCGACGAAGCTTCTTCCGGCTCTATCGTTACCGTGGTTTGGGAAGGCACCCGTCCGATGCTGATCGAATTTCAAGCGCTGGTGGACGGCACCACCATGGGACACCCGCGACGAGTTGCCGTTGGTTTGGATACCAATCGCTTGAACATGATGCTCGCGATTCTTAACCGACACGGTGGCGTGTTTACCGGCGACCAGGACGTCTTTATTAATGTGGTCGGTGGGGTACGAGTGAATGAAACCGCCGCCGACCTTGCCAGCGTCCTTGCCATTTTATCGAGCTTACGTGACCGTCCGTTACCAATGGACTGGGTTGTGTTTGGGGAAATCGGATTAAACGGCGAGGTACGCCCAGTGCCAAATGGCCAGGAACGCATCGTTGAAGCGGCTAAGCACGGTTTCAAGAAAGCCATCGTGCCCATTGCCAATAAACCCCGCAAACCGATTGACGGAATCACCGTGATACCGGTTAAAACGTTAGATGAAGCACTGCAGCGGCTGCGGGAAGATTAACTCCGATATTGTTCGGACAAATTCGTTTTTTGCCGGTTACGGCAAATAAATTGATAATAAGAATATTGTCGCTTCAGTACCTTAAATTGAAGAAAATTTAAGTTGCTGGGATTTGAATAGATCCAATGGTTTTTAAGCCTGTTTCGAAGTATTGTTTGTCAAAATGTGATGCGTAAGCGGTAATTGAGTACGCTCAAAAACTCGCGTTACGTTGTTTTATTGTTTGTGAAATCGTCTTTGAGGTTTGGCATGCCAATATCATTCACAAAGTATTTCGCTTGGTCACCCAAGCCAAAGACTCATCGGTTGATTGCACTGGTTGTATTCAGTTTGTCCGCCTCTCTGGCGCTAGGGTTTGCAATTAATTCGGCTTATGAAATTCAAACTGGAAAGCGGGTTGTCGGGCAGGTGATTCGTTATCAAACGGTAGTGGGAGGACGTCAGTTTCCGGTGGCAAGTTTTGTAAACGATCAAGGTGAGTCGATTGAATTCAATATACATATTTCCCCTGCATTGTTTGAACTTGGGGCAAAGGTGAATGTCATCTATTTTGACGATCCGAATCGTGCACCCAAAATAGACCACGTCTTTAGTTTTTGGGCATTTCCGGCATTTTTTTTAATGTTTGCATCCATTTCATTGTTTACAGCATGGTTTCTGACGCTCAAGTATTTGAGACCTCATCGTAGAAAATAGTATCTTCGCTTCTTTTCCTCTGACGAGGAAGTTTGTCCTCTCAAAGAGTCCATTGCCTATGAACTTAATGATCAAAACACCAAAACAAAAACGAAATATATTGATTGTACTTTCCGTACTATCTTTGCTTAGTTCACTGATGGAATTGATCGGCCTGTTTGGTAGTGGATTGCTACCACCGTACGTAGGTATGGTTGGTTCAGTACTTTTAGGAATTGCAGCCATTAAAATGGATCGCAAAATCCTCGAAAACGATCGAGTGGTGACCAAGAAACCTTTGTGGTTGAAAATCGTTCTTGGAGGTTTGATCTTAATTGTGAGCGTACTTCTCGTATCGATTACGTTCGGTTTGTATGTGAACTATCAAAATGAATTGGCTTACAAAGCGTCCGATCGGTTAGCGGCGGAACTATTTGATGATTTAATGCCGAACTGGACGACGCTCACATATGCCGACTTGTCTCCTCATTTGTCTCCAACCTATATTGATGAGGATGATCAAGTGGAAATCCTTGCGATACTGGACGAGAGTCAGAAGTTAATGCGTTATCGAATCCACAAGCCATTGGTCCGTGACCGATGTAAAGTATCTTATGACGACAGTATTGCCTGTACCTATTCTGTGTCGACAGATTACACAAGCGGTGAAGCGCTATTCGAGTTTCATACCCAGCTCATCGAAAACCAACTGCTGATCACTAACTTTTCGATTTCGTCACGGGTATTTAATTAACCATGTTCTACGTTGCTCTTGTACTTTGAAAATTGCTGACCGCACTAGGCGGCTAGCCTGTTTTCTTAATGGTTACTGGAC
>JBNKNI010000031.1:25117-57240 GCA_050293765.1 Reinekea sp. | reverse complement strand
GTTCTACGTTGCTCTTGTACTTTGAAAATTGCTGACCGCACTAGGCGGCCAGCCTGTTTTCTTAACGGTTACTGGACAGAATGATTTTCAGGATTTTTGACAAGGCTTGGGTAAATGCCTCATCGTCACTGCGGTTCATGTGAAGAACCAGGGTCGTGTCTTTTGCCGGTATGTAAAACGCCGCCGTCAGGTATCCGTCTACACTGCCGGTGTGGCCATAGATCCGAGCACCGGTTTTGGATTCCAACACTTCAACGCCCATGCCCTGATACTTGCGTTCCTTTTCGGTGATCAATTCGGCTCGCATGCGGTTACCGATATCCAACCACTGACCGTCATCTGCAAATAGCTGCCGTATCCAGTGAGCCGTCTCTTTGGCACTGGCATACATACCACCGTCCGGTCCGGTGTTTTCCTGGAAGTTGTAATTGTCTTCATTTGCGTCCAGCGGTGAGCCGTAGCCGTGAATGGTGTCGCCTGGCGGAAACGCTTCGTCGTAATAGGTTTGGGATAGTTTGGTAACGTCAAATATGCGTGTTTTGAGCAGGTCGTGCAGTTTCTCGCCGGTGGCAGCCTCAATGGCCAGTGCCAATAAATGGTAGTTGGTGTTGGAGTAATAGAAGTTCTGGCTGTTGGTCTGGGTGGCTTCCAGTCCGCGAATGGCGTAAAGCACGAGGTCCGGTGTAATGGGGTCTGTGCGCGTCCAATCCTCCAGATAGAAACGTTCGGTGTAGTAGTCCGGAATACCCGTCGTATGGTTCATCAATTGGCGCAATGTCGGGTCCTGGTTGGCGGGCAGCTTGGCCATAATATCGTCGGACAGGTAATTAGACACCGGCGTATTTAAGGACAATGTCCCGTCTCTGACTAACGTGAGTGCCAATGCCGCCATGTAGGTTTTGGTGACACTGCCCAGTCGCAGTGTCGCGTTAACGTTCATTGACCGTTCGGTTTGCAGTTGCTCTACGCCAACGGCTTTTTCATAATTGGCACCCGGTGTGTCGAGGACGAGAATGGCACCGGGGATGTTCGTTTCAATCAGTTCATTGAGTACGGCATCCAATTGCGCGTCGCGGCTTTCGCTGAAACAACTGGTGAGCAGTGCCGTGGTAGCGGCAAAAAATAAAATTGATAATGGTGATCGCATAACGTCTCTCCTTGCGTTTTTTTGAGCGCAAAGGCTAGCATGCAATCAGAAACGAATTTCGGCTTTTAACGGCGTATCTGCGTGCGTTTTCGCCAGAGAAGTGACAGAAAATGATGAAAAACGTCAAACTGGATTCTTTTGATATTGCCATCCTGAATGCGATTCAACGGAACAATCAGGAAAGCTGCAATGCATTGGGGGATCGTATTGGTCTTTCCGCATCGGCGGTTCGCCGCCGGATCAAACAGTTGCATGAACAGGGTGTTATTGCGCAAGACGTTTCAATTATCGACAGTTCTGATGTCGGGGTGAAACTGGTGGTCAACGTTTCTTTCGGGCAGGAAAGTGTCGAGATTTATCAGGCGTTCGATGATCATGTCGCAAACATATCTGAAATTAAACAGGCGTATCATGTCTCTGGCGAAACTGACTATGTGTTAATTGTTCACGGTCCGGATCTATCCTGGTATGAGGAATGGAGCAAAGCAACGCTCATGGCGTTGCCTTACGTAAAGCGCTTCAGCTCGCAGGTGGTGTGGAGTTGTAAAAAATTTGATACCAGTGTGGCGTTGTAACTTTTTTTACAAGGAGACCAAGTCATGTCTATTTTTTGATAATCTTGGCAAAGGAAATCCATAACAACTTTATTTGCCAATTCAGCCCCGCTCTCACGTTCCTTCAGATCGATGATTGAGCATTGTGGTGTGTTTTGAATAGGGCTCGCCATTCGCTGCATCACATGCCTCGCTCATCCTTCGATCTGAGAGGACTGAGGTGATGTGAATGAGTTAGAGTTGCCCTAATTCAATCTTCACTCCCCTCAATTGAAATTAGGTCTTTCCCAGTCTGCGCTGAACTCTTGTGCATATCCTGTGTTTGATGAAACCAAGATGGTGTTTCTCCTTGTTAATGATGATTTTCATGAAGATAAGGGGTTCGTTGAACCGTTTTTATCACTCCGGGCTGAAAGGTTGTCGTCTCATCGTTAGAAAAGCTGACATATCTGACAGGTGTATTTGCGACAACGTTACCGTCTAATGTGCATATTGATGATTTTGTGATCCAGTTCTCATAATGATTCGTTACCGGCGGTATGGCGTTTTGGACATGTTCAGCCAGCTTCTCCTGAGTCAACGATTGGGTCTGTCTGTCGTAAATCGATGTTTTGAGAGGGGAGCGGGTATGGCTGCAGTGAAGGGGACGCATTTTAACGGTCAATTTGAAGTCGAATTAAAATATCGGCTGTCATCAAAAACTAAATTCCTGCAGACACTCAGCACGATCCCACATGAGGTGTTGATCTGGGAAAACATCGATACCGATTGGTATTTTGATACACCGTGTCATTCGCTCAAACAGGAACATAAAAGTTTGAGTATCCGTGAAACCGAACCTTCTGGGTTTAAACTCTGGATAGCAAAAGGTCCCGAGCCAGAACGTTGCGAGGCGACCGATATTGCCAACGCAAAAACCGCAAAAAGTATGTTGAAAACATTAGGGTATGATGTCGTTCTGGTGGTGCAAAAGATACGCAGTATCTACTTCATTGGACCCTACCACGTGACATTGGATTATATCGAAGGGCTTGGGTATTTTTCTGAATTTGCAATCATGACGCACAATGTGGCCAAATTTGCTTTTTATAAACAAGAACTTGAGGCGTTGGCGCTCCAATTTGGATTAGGTAATGAACATCTTGAACACCAGTCTTATCAAACGTTAATTGCGAATCAACAATCATCTGTATCTGTGCGTTGCCAACAAGGTGCTACTGAAACGACTTCTAATGCGCTCGCTATGAGGGCGGCAGAGCCTGCTTTGCTTTACCCAAAACCCTGAATAAGTCTTGTAACCCAAACTCAGATTTACGTGCCATTAGGGTGATCAGTATGGGGAATCTCAGGTGCCGACTGCCGAGGTTTTTATCCTTTTTCAACGGCAGAAATTAACGGACGATGAGCGCAGTGTATTAACCCAATTCAGGTATTCTCTTCCATCTGCAACCGCTGCTTTTGTTTCGCTTTGATGTCGACCCAGGCTTCACCGCGCTCGATTCCACTCACCCGTTCATCGAATTTTTGAATGGTGCGTGCGAGTACATTGTCAGCAGAAATTTGGTGTTCGTCGTCGAGGCATAATAAAAGGTTCAGATAATTCCACAGGACATCACCCAGTTCCTCTTCCAGATGAGGCCGACGTTGCATGCCGAGTTCCTCTTCAACTTCAGTTACTTCCTGTTTTAACGCGTTGAAGTAGGTCGGTGAGCCTTGTGCCCAACTGTTGGTGGCGTCAAAACGGTGCTTACGATGGACCAGTGTCAGTAGTGTTTCGAATTGGCTTCCGTTCATGGTGCTCTCCGGAATGGTATTTACTAAACAGATGTAGTTTATGTTTTTGGCATTTTCTTGAAGTAGTGACATGGTCTCACTGGGATATTTTCACCGTCAAGGACTGCCTTGCCGACTCACTTGTTCAAGTATCCCTGATTGACCAACCTGTGAGACGTAAAGTGCCTAGCGTGGTCGCTTGAAAGGCGGGAAAATTATGGCATGAACCACTTTCTCGATAGTTAAAACCAACCTCCAAATTCTAAGTACAAAGAACTGGCGTAAATAGCCGTTCTGTCGCTTCCGCTTTGGCTGACATGTCGGACACTTCGCAACGGATTCAAGGGCATGGATGCCCTTGAAAGCGCCGTGCGTGCAGGGATGCACGCTAAAGCGACCGTTTGAAGAAAGTGTCAGGCATGGCAGAAAACCAAAGTGGGCGAAAAAAGGGGGTGCAAGGGGATCTCCCCTTGGAAAGAAAAATCCTCCAACAGAATTTTTGGTTAAAAATGTAACCATAGTCTTCGCAACAGATTTAATACTTGAGGCAGTAAAAATCTTAGTGAACCTAAGTCACGTATTGATGCAAATTCCATCGAATAAGCCTGCGTAAGTACCATTCGGTCACTCCGGTTGTGTTGTCATTATTAGGGTAACGCGATTCAGCGATAAAAAACCATGCTCTTTGTAGCCTACCAATTTAGGGAGTGTCGCCCTGGATGACTCTTTGTTATATTCGAAAAAAACAATAATGAAAGCGTTTACACCGAGGTGAAGTAATGCCTACCATCTATGACGTTGCCAAGTTGGCGCAAGTGTCCGCTATGACCGTGTCCAGAACCTTGAATACGCCAGAAAAAGTACGTCCGGAGTCCCGTGCCAAAATCGAAGCGGCTATTGCCGAATTGGGGTACCGGCAAAATCAGGCTGCGCGGGCTTTGGTTTTACAGTCCACAGGTATTGTGAAATTGCAGATGTCCGCCGGTTTGCGAGGCAATCATCTATATTTCAGTCAGTTGTTTTCCGGTATCACCGATGTGCTCAGTCAACATAAGCTGGCGATGTTGGTGACCGACCATCACGAACATACGGCAGCCTGCGACGGAAAAATCATCATGGGTCTGACCCGCGACGCACAGATGGCGTTAACGCCGTCAAAAACGCCCAAAGTGTTGTTTGGCAAGGGACCGGATTGCATTGATTGGATTGATGTCGACAACGAACGCGGCTGTCGGCGAGC
Organism: Reinekea sp.; assembly: GCA_050293765.1. GTDB lineage: Bacteria > Pseudomonadota > Gammaproteobacteria > Pseudomonadales > Natronospirillaceae > Reinekea. The sequence goes on along the minus strand of JBNKNI010000031.1, from coordinate 52,526 downwards.
AACCGAACGAATGCTGTCACTGGGGCATGAGCGCGTGGGCTTTTTTACCTTCCCCAGTACCGAGCCATTTATTAAAGAGCGCGAAGCCGGGTACCGCCGCGCAATGCAGGAGGCGGGTATTACTGTGCAACCCAACTGGATTGTTACCGCGATGAATAACAGTGTCGAAGCTGGCTACAGCAGTGGTCGTGCGTTGTTGAATCAGCGGGCGGTCACGGCGGTTGTTTGCTGTTCGGATCATGTGGCTGTCGGGCTGGCGCAAGCGGCTTACGATAGCCATGTGTCTGTGCCCGAAGAGTTATCGATCATCGGGTTCGACGGTGTCGGTCAGGAGCGGATGGGTAAACCCATATTGGCCACCATGCGCCAACCGGTGTTTGACATCGGCCGATGGTTGGCGAAAACGTTAGTGCAGCGCATCAAGCAGGTTGGCGATGCCGCCCCGCAACATCAGATGGTAACGCCAGACATTTTGTTGAATGATTCCACCGCACCACTGAAGGCCGTGCTTTGGCGCAGCGCTTAGTTTAACGGTTGGCTGAGCGCACAGCAGCAAATGTGAATAAGCAATTGGTTAGTATTGAACTAAACTCGGTTCCTGTTGGATGGAAAAATCGAGGGCGGGCGATGCAGATATTTCAGCGCGTTGTGTTCAGGGTTGTGTGTCTGGCCGCGTCGATACCGCTGACGGTGTCCGCGGAATCTTTAAACCTGATGACCACCGAGTTACCGCCCTATAGCTTTGCTCAGGACGGCACTACGCAAGGCATATCAACCGATATTCTCAGGCAAGTGCTTGCGGAAGCGGGGGTTGGTAATGGAACCGAAACCATTGATCTGTTTCCCTGGGCACGCCTGTATAAGACGTTGCTGAACGACCCCAACACTTTGGCGTTCAGTCTGGCTCGAACAAAAGACCGAGAACCGTTGTTCCAGTGGATTGGCCCGATCACGACCATGAAGATTGGATTGATCGCCAGTAAGGACTCACACATTGTGATTGAGTCAATGGATGATCTTTACGAGCTACGCATCGGTATCCAGCCGGAATCGGCACCGGCACAACTGTTGATGTCGCAGGGCGTTCCCGTAGAGTCGTTTGATTATGCTTCCACTGCGGAGCAAAACCTGAAAAAACTGCTCAGTGGACGTATCGATGTCTTTGGTTTCAGTCTGGACTCTGCCTGGTACATCATGAAGCAAATAGACATGAACCCTCAGGATTTTGAAGCCGTTTATATTCTCAGTGAGGTTGAACTTTATTACGCCATGAATGCGCAAGCTGACTCCGTCTTGGTCGGCAAACTCCAGCGGGCACTGGAAAAACTCAAGCAGAGTCAAGCAGGGCAAGCGAGCCCTGTGGCGCAAATTATTCACCAATACGTCGGTATTCCAAGACAGTAAAAAAAAGCGCCCGGAGGCGCTTTATGCTTGGTTGAACAGCCTGCTTACGGCATCAATACGGTTAAGGTGGTCGAGTCTTTCGCGCAGTTGCAGGCGGTGTCCCAATAGGTGATGTTGTAAACCACCGTATCGCCACTCGCCAGTCCCGTTATCCGATATTCGTTTCGGGTTCCGGTTTGGATCATACGCACATTCTGTTGCGCGCCACCATTGCGCCAATAGTGCACGTCAGCCCACGCGCTCGTGTTGGCATAGATCAATACTTGCGAAGAATTCTCAATAACAGCCCCGAACGGATCTTCCGTGCTCACTGCACATCCGTTTGCGTCGACCGTGGTTCCCGCCGGCGTATTCGGGCACAGGTCTTCATTGTCGATAACACCGTCGTTGTCGCTGTCCAGAGGCGGTTCCACGGTGCAGCCGACGTTGTCCACGGTATCGCCTGCTGGCGTGTTCGGACATTGGTCTTGAGTGTCGTCTACACCATCGTTATCGGAATCCGGCAACGGATCGCCGCCAACGATTGTTTCAACCTGCACGCTGTCTTTGACACAGCCACAGTCTGGGTCCAGATAGGTAAACCAGAAGCGGATCGTATCGCCATTCACGAGACCGTTAATCGTCCATTCGTTGCGGCTACCCGTTTGAATCATGCGAACATTCTGCTGTGCGCCGTTGTTCACCAGGAAATGAATGTCTGCCCAATCGGTTGTGGTGAGGTACACCGTCACCTGGTCGTCCGATAAATCGGTAACGCCCCAGGTGGTACCGATGACTTCACATCCTTTGGCATCGACAACCGCCCCGGGTGTCGTGTTTGGACACAGGTCGTTGTCATTATTTACGCCGTCACCGTCATCATCGCCAATCACAATGATTTCACATCCGTTTGTGTCGACGGTGGCTCCCACTGGCGTATCCGGGCACAGATCTTTCGAATTTGGCACACCATCATTATCGTCGTCTAAGACGGGGCCGGACTGGTAGGTGAAATTCGCAGTTGCGGTATCTTTTACGCAGGCACAATCATCATTCAGGTAAGTGAAATAAACACTGACGGTATCGCCATCCTGCAGGCCACTGAGCGCACGTTCATTGCGGCTACCCGTTTGCACCATGCGTACGTTTTGCTGAGCACCGTTGTTAATGCGGTAGTGGGCATCCGCCCAGTCACGGCTGTTCAGATACAGTACGGCGTTCCCATTGTCATTCGATTCCAGTCCATACGGCAACACGGGACACCCGTTTGCGGTCACCACGGTACCGGGCGTGGTGTTTGGGCAGGCATCAAGATTGTTAGCGACGCCATCATTATCGTCATCACCGCAACCCTGTTCATTCACTGTGCTTCCCTCGACTGACGCTGGGCAAAGATCGGCGGTGTCCGCCACACCATCTTGGTCGGTATCGGTACAGCCTTGCGCATTGACCGGGTTACCGGCAGGCGTGTTCGGACACAGATCTTGGCTGTTGATCACGCCGTCGTTGTCATCGTCATAAACCGCACAACCGTCGGCATCGACTGCTTGTCCGAGCGGCGTATTTGGACACAAATCATCGGTATCCGGCACAGAATCCTGGTCACGGTCTGCGCAACCCGTCGATGTCACTGGCACAGGCGGATTGAGCTGTTCGGTATTCGGACATTGGTCCACGTTATCAAACACACCGTCGTTGTCAGAATCTGGGCAACCTACTGTATTAACCTCAGCTCCGGTGGGTGTGGCAGGGCACACATCAAGGTTGTCGAAGACGGAGTCGCGGTCGGAATCCGGGCAGCCTGCGTCGTTCACCGTTTCGCCTTCGGGCGTGTTCTCGCATTGGTCAACACTGTCGTAAATGCCATCGTTATCAGAGTCAGTGCGAACAATGATCACAGGTTCACCCGAGCCTTGCGCGAAGCTTTTCGGCGGTACATCGACCAAGCCCATGGCGTCGCTGAATTTCAGTGTCTTGACGCTGTCAGTGGGGTTGTAGCCGACGTAGGTTTTTACGCCATTGTTATTGAACACCGCTCCCAGAGTGTGATCGATCGGGCGAATGGAAAAGTCTGGCTGGCCAAATTGTTTCAGCATCTGCAAATGCTGGTAGGTATGCGCACGGGATTCGCCAAATTCGATGCCTAGTGCCGGGTCGACGCCATTGATCGGATCATCAGAAATGTTTTTGTCTTTCCAGTTGGCAATAGCCGCATCGACATCGGCAAACGCCAGATATTCGTTAACGATATCCTGCCAGCGCACCTTAACCTGTTCTTTGTTAAACAGTCCGTTGTCACCGTCCCAGTTGGCGTACTCGGTCCAAATTGCATCGTAGTTGCGCTGCACAAACTCAGGATCTTTGCCGAGGTAAAGTGACGCACCGGTAATGGGTAGCATGTTGATGCCGTGCGTTTGAATAGGATCTTCTGTCCACCAGGTTGTGTGGTCATAACCGCCACCCCAGACCCTGGAAATTTCTTCATTTGGGTAATCTGGGTGACCTACATCGCCATACAGGTTAAACCAATAGGTGTTGGCGGCCTCCACCTCGTGACTGTACAGGTAAATGCCGAGATCGCGGATCGTTTTATCGCCGGTGGCTTCGCCCCACAAAATGAGCCCGGCCCAGGCATTGATACCCTCTGAACTGGCTTCGTTATTGTTGCCTTCCGGGTAGTAGCCATCTTCAACGTATGGCACGGTGCCAGAGGCCCATGAATGGCCTTCGTATACGTCAAAATTGCGCAGGAACGGGTAACGATTGCTGTCGCGATCAGCTGTGGCAATGTCGCTGATCAGTTCTTTGACCATGCCACCCCAGTGGCTGTCTTCCGCCCATTGGGCGTCGCGCATCGCAATTTGTGCGGCAGCATTAATCCAATAGCCGTAATGGAAGTGGTGGTCGTTGAGGTCGGTATCGGTATCGTAACTTGACGGATAACCGACGAGCGTGCCCCAGTTCTGATCGTAGTAAAAGTAATTGTCTTCCCGATTTTTGTTGCCATCGAACCAGAATTCCAATTGGGCTTTCAATGCGTCAACCATGGTGGTTGTGATGTCCAACAATTCCGGGTTGTTGTCATCAAGGGCATCCGAAATTGCAACCAAACCCGATAATCGATTCAGGTTTTTACCCATCCAGTAGGTATCGTATCCGGTGTTGCCACCGTCGACACCTGGCTGAATAAACTGCGGCTCCAGGCTATAGCCGTAGCCGTAATAATCGGTCAAGTGTTTGGTCAGCATGCCTACCGATTCGGCTGTTTCCGGCATCGGCAGTTGCGGCAAAATACCGTGGAACGGCATGACGGTGGTGAAGCCGTTCCCGACGATGGTTTTCATTTCACCGCGCACCGAATCGTAACTTGGCGCGTTGGCAACAGTGGTACTGTGTCGCCATTGGTGTGGCAATAACGCCAGCACACTGCCTGTGCTGGTGCTTTCGGGTTTGTTGTCTGTGGTCACCCGGTATTGCGTGATCACTTCCGCATTGTTTTCATCGTATTGCCAATCAACTCGGGTGTCCGTCACAAAGTTGTAGGCCACTGCGCGAAACTGGTTCCAGGTTTCGGTACTGCCGTCAGGCAAACCGGCAACCGACATGTAACCTGCATCGGTTGGAAAATCGATGCTCAATTGATTGCTGCTGTGCGTGAAGTTCGCAACGTTCGGATAAAATACACCGTAGTAGTTAAACTCGTTGTCGACCGGGTCGAGTACGCGTATCAGTGCTGCAGAACCTTGTTGGTAAACGACCTCTTTAACGCTGGCATTGCGCGCCAGATTAATAACGGCATCGGTACCGGAAAATGTGAAGTAGGCAAATGGCAAACCATGACCGATGGTGATGTCCATTTCGGCATCGCTGTCGGCCATGACAATGTCATAGGTCCAATCGCCGGTGCTGCGTAAGCGGGCGTCATTTGCGGTTAAACGAGTACCGTTCACAACCAGATCGACATTGCCGTTGTGATTGCGTCGGACACTCGTTTCGCCCATGTCATCAACCGGACCAATCACTTCAGGTGGCATGGCCACCTCAAAACCTTGAGCGCTGGCTTTAAAACTTAACGGATGCGCGTGCAGTGCCTTGGAATATTGATCGACGATTAAGCTGGATGCCCAATCGTTGCTGGGAATCGGGCTGTTAAAATCGCTGGTCACATAGGGGTTCTGCGGTGGTGAGCGATCGGCGCGATCGCCCTGGACCCAGTTGAATATTTGACTGCCGACCCGTTCCAGGCTGACAGCCCCCTGACCAATCTGTTCGGTTGGCCAATCTGCAGCAGACGCGGCTTGCAGCGTTATCGCCGCTGCCAATACCGTTAATCCGCTGATCTGCGCGCCTTTCGTGCGCGCCGATTTTTTTGCGTTGTTGTTATTCATCGTTGCCTCTGAAGCATGCTGTTTGCGTGAGCGCCGACCAGACCAGGTGCCTGTCAGCGTAAAGGTGCCGCTTTTGGCTTTTTTATTTTTTTGCGCCAAAAGTGAGCCCTTTTCAAACTATCACCGGATTGCATGGTATGTAAGCGGTTACATAGATTCGTTTTTCATATCGCTGAGTATGTTTTCGATACCATTGCACAGTTGTGCAGTAATTTAAGAGTTCATAAGTATCTGATTTTTAAGTATTTTTGGTCTTATTTGGCTTGTGTTATAGGACCAATCGCCATTCATAAAATTGTTACAAAAGTGTGCGTTGGTCGAGATTTGAGCAAAAAAGCGCTTGTTTTTGGGGCTCGTTCTGCGTTTAAAATGTAAGCGCTTTCAGTCAAAGAGATCGAGGAAAATCGATGATCAACAAAAATAACAACACCCAGAAAGCACCTATTTATTTTGCACGTCACAGTTTGTTCAGTGCCGTTGTCTTAGGTGCCACCTTAACCGCCGCTCATGCGGCTACCATTCCCGTCGGTGCTGGCAGTATTGCCGATCAAGCCAACCCCGAGGGCTATACCTGTTCCATAGATCATGGCACATGGGTGCATAACGCCGGCGTTGTTGAACCGGCCATTGCCGGTTGTGACGAAGTGAATGGCGCTATTGGCGAGCCGACGCCATTGTATCCTCACCTGACGGGTCCTGCGGCCAACAAACATACCGGTACACACCGTTGGTGGGGATCGGTTTCATTCTTTGGTGACATGCCGATTGGTGATGTCAGCAAAGCGGGTTACATCACACCAGATCCCATCACTGCGCGTGTCAGTAATCGCGGTTTCCGAATGCTGAGCATTCCCGGTGGTCTGGCCTATAAAAACGGCAATGCCGATATTTATGAAGTACCAGGACCCTTCGATGAAGTCTTCGATGGTCTGGCGATTGCCAACAGCCAATACAGCAATATGGACGCCAAACTGTATGACTATTCAGACGGTTCCATGACCGTTGAGTGGCAGCAGAACGGTACCGCGATTATGCGGGCGACCTTTGTGCATGGCTCACCTTACGTTTATGTGGATGTTTTGCGTGGTGAGTTGGTGCTAAAGAGCAAGGCGCAAAACGGACCGGAAAAAAATGTCTATCATCAGTCCGGTAATCAGTTGGGTTTATGGACCGACGTTGCCGGTAACCGGGGCACGTTCCTGGTTGTCGGTGAAGGCGATACACAGTTTATAGATGTTGAATCGCAAAATACCCGAGTACAGAACAGTTCTGGTCACGTCACTATTGCATTGTTGCCAACCGGTGATGCGCTACCCGACGCGGGTATGATTAACCGATACGCGCAATATGCGCTGAATCGCATTGATGAAGTCAACATTTCCTATAACGTTTCGGATTCCACTCAAGCCGTCACCATCACGCAACAGTATCTGAAGAATGGCCAACCCGTCCAAACTATGGCCGGTCTTTTGCCCATGGCGTGGAAAAATGCGGTGACTCCGGTGAATGCGCAGGATCAGATTCGCAGCGCACGCGGTTATACCAAGTTTGCTCCACTGAGCAGCTTCAGTTATGAATTGCCGTTTGTTGGTGTGTTACCAACGTTACCGGCGCAACCGGGTAGCTACGATGTTGCCAAACTGACGCAATTGATTGACGATTTTATTGCTCAGGGGCCAGGCAGTTGGAATGACAAAGGTGATACCTATTGGGCCGGAAAAAATTACGGCAAAGTCGCCGAGTTAGCAGCACTGGCTTACAGTCATGGTTTAACGGCGCAACACCAGACACTGACCAATTGGCTGAAAGCGGAATTGGAAGATTGGTTTACGGCGCAAACCAATGGCGTTGCCGATAAAACCAAATATTTCTCCTACGACAGCGAGTGGAATACCTTGCTTGGTTATGACGAAAGTTTTGGCGCCCAGCAACAACTGAACGACCACCACTTCCATTACGGCTATTTTGTTCGTGCTGCTGCCGAGGTTTGCCGAACCGATAAAAGCTGGTGTGCACCTAATGCCTGGGGTGGCATGGTAGAAATGTTGATTCGAGATTATGCAGCGGACCGCAATGACCCCATGTTCCCTTACGCACGTAATTTTGATCCAGCCTATGGTTTCAGTTGGGCTTCCGGTCACGCGAACTTTACCTTGGGTAACAACAACGAGTCGACGTCGGAAGCTGCGAATGCCTACGGTGCAATTGTGTTGTATGGCATGATCACCGGCAACGAAGCGTTGACTGAACACGGTATGTATCTGCACGCGTCGTCAACCGCGGCCTATTGGGAATACTGGAATAACATCGATCGTTATCTGGGTAAGTCAGCACCATACGACAACTTCTCTCCGGAATACGACAAGATGACCACGTCCATTATCTGGGGCAACGGTCATGTGTTCTCAACCTGGTTCAGCGGTGCGTACGCACACATTCTCGGCATCCAGGGATTGCCACTGAATCCTCTGGTGATGCACATTGGTCAGCATGCGGATTACCTTAAGGACTATGTGAAACTCGGTCTGAAAGAATCCGGCAATGGTAAACCTTCTGGTTTAGCGCAGGATCAATGGCGTGATGTCTGGTGGAATATCTGGGCGATGACCGAACCGGAAGCCGCGATTGCTGATTTCAACACCATGAATTTCAACTACGATGTTGAAGCAGGGGAAACCGTGGCACACACCTACCAGTGGATTCACAGTTTCGCGGCATTGGGGCATCTGAAGTCGGGCAACGGATCTATCACAGCAGACTCGCCTGCGGCGATGGTGTTTGATAAAAACGGCGCACTGACATACGTTGCGTATAACTTCAGCAATCAGCAACGTCTGGTCACGTTCTCTGACGGTATGGCGATCTGCGTTGGCGGTAATCAGTTTGGTCTGAAAAAATCTGGCCAACAACCGGATACTTGTGCCGCAGATACCGTGCCACCTTCACAGCCGGGTGTAATTGCAGTCAACAGTGTGACCTCATCGAGCGCGTCTTTGTCCTGGGCAGCTTCCACCGATAACGTGGGTGTTGTCGCCTATGATGTAACCGTTGCTGGTGACGTGACCATTAATACCACGGCGCAAGTACCTTTGGTGAGCGTGTCCGGGTTAAATCCTTCGCGCACCTACAACGTCACTGTCGTCGCACGCGATGATGCCGGTAACACGTCCATTGCGCGAACAGGCAGCTTTACCACAAGTAATGTTTCCGGCAACGATCTGCCACCAACAGCACCGGCTAATGTCAGCGTGTCTGGTATTACGCAAACAGGTGCTACCATAACGTGGACCGCATCGTCAGACGATAAGGGCGTTAGCCATTATGTGGTGAATGTGTTGAAGGGCAATACGCTGGTGACCGCTTTGTCCGTGAACGGAACAGAACGGGTTCTCACTGGGCTTGACGCGAACACCGGTTACCGTGTGGATGTGGTTGCCATTGACACTGCACAGCAATCCTCGGCGGTTTCCAGCGCATCGTTTACCACCAAAGCGCCAGTCGTTTCCTGCACAGACTTCTGTCTTGCAGAGCAGGGCAGTTCGCTCGTGGTAACGTCCAAAGTGGGTGTCATGGTCGATCTGCACTTCAAGGTCAATAATGGCGCACAGCAGAATGTTCGCATGACTCCGGTCGGCAATGAACACGAATATGTTATTGCCAATCTGCAAAAAGACGACACCATCGACTACTTCTTTACCGTCATCGATGGACCGGCTTACGACACCGCTTGGGCGCAGCATGTCTTTGGTTCAAACGTCGTTGTTACGCCAGACACAGAAGCGCCGACTCAACCGGGTACACCAGTAATCAGTGCCCTAACGCATAACTCAGTACAGCTGAACTGGAATGCGTCAACCGACAATGTCGCGCTGGATCATTACGAAGTCAGTATCGCCGGGTTCGGTGACTTCATTGCGACCACCAATGCATTGAATGTTACGGGTTTGAGTGCCTCAACAACGTACTCGGTTTCTGTTGTTGCCGTTGACACGTCCAACAATGTTTCGAACTCCAGCGGTTCAAGCTTTACCACTCAACAAGAACCCCAGACTCCGACCTGTGACACAGTATGCGCGTCGAATCTGAATGCCAATACGGTACGGGTTGTTGTGCAGGACGGCGGTATTGCGGATATCCATTACAACGTGAATGGTGGCGCTCAACAGAACGTCAGAATGGCGGTGGTCGATGGTCACCATCAGTACGACATTACTAACCTGAACGCAGGCGACGTTGTGAACTTCTTCGTCACCGTGATTAATGGTCCTGCCTATGACACGGCGTGGCAGAGCCATACCTTTAACCCATAAATTTTCCGTCACCGTGTAACGTTGTTACACGCTCCTGGGTTTAGCTGGCCTTCATCTTCCGGTGAAGGTCAGCGGTTCCGTAACCCTTTTTCGCCCTGACGTTCGTCGGGGCCTTTTTACCGGCACAGTCAACTGCATTAGTAGGTAAGGGGAGTCATGTTATGGATTTATTCTCTACTGGCCACACGTCTCGGAATGCCAAACTCTCGTACACCGATGTCACATCCGATATAGACTTGGATAACGCAGACCATTTTTTTGAAACGATGGTGCGTTCGAAATCTTCCTCAGAGAAAACGGTCGTTGATCTTGGTTGTGGCGATGGTTTGTTTGCCGCCAAAATGGCAGCCTTTAATCAGCGGGTGATTGGTATTGAACCCGGGTGGACCTTTCATACGGCTTGTCAGCGTTGTGACCAATCGCCGCGTCAGAACCTGCAGTTTCGTCAGGAGAATGTGCACCGCACCAGCCTCGGTAGGCAATGTGCCGACATAGTCATCAGCCGCTTTACCCCTGCGGTAGAGGCAGAAGCTTTTCGCCTGTTGAAACCCAAGGGACAGTTTATGCTGTTGATTAACGGCGAGCGGGATTTAAGCGGAATAAAAACTCGGTTGTGTGCAGATAAGCCTAGAGTGTTTATGCAAGCGCAATCAGAATTGATAACAGATGATTGTTTGAATGCGGGCTTTGCACGCGCTTACAGTAAAAATTTTTTTAGTCATGACCAGCTTGAGAGTCGGAACGAGGTGATAGCTTTCTTGCGCCAACGGTTTCTGTTGAATGAGCTGTCAAAAACGAATATTGAGATTGTGGACGACTATTGCGATGCGTTTCCAGAGCAACGAATATTGCTTAACCGCCATCGAATCATATTGGTCGCTCAAAAGAGTCCATAGCCAAGCAAAGTGGGTTGTTACGATTTCAGTTTTGTCACTGGGGCGTGTCATAGTATTGGCGGTAATCAATAGACTTGTTCACCAATGCTCTCTCTTGGGGCCTCCTAATTTGAGACGACTAACGACGAAATACAGTTCGGTGAATCACGATGTTGGCATCGGGTGCTCAGCAGGGATGTCGACATTAGACGTTGCCAAACTGACGTCCCACAAAAGAGAAATGAAACCATTTCTCGCGTAAAGCTGATTGTGGGCTAGTTTATAGACACTGTCGACGTAGCGATCGCTTTATATTTACTCGGTGTCAAGTTCGTTCTTTGCTTAAACGCATTATAAAACGATGATCGGGTATTGAACCCGACAGACATAGCAATTTCTAACACAGTACGTTGACTGTTCTTAAGTTCCTCTTTCGCCGCCTCAATACGTGCATCATTAATATAGCTGTAAAAATTTGTCTGCATTTCCTGGCTTAATACTTGAGACAAATAATGGACGGAAATACCCAATTCTGAAGCAAGTATAGACGCATCCAAGTCCGGGTTTAAGTAGGTCTTTTCTTCCACCACTTTTTGTTTAACTTTGTCTGCGATGCGTTTGAGACGCTCATTATCAATGCCGGAGTTTGAATACTTCTGCTCAGACGTTTCTTCCGGTTCCGGCTCTGAATGTGAGAAAGCAGGCTCTCGAGTTAAGGCTTGTATGGAAAACATCCACATCAGAATAAGGACCAAAATAGACAGTGCGGTTTCGCTGATCAGTACAGTCGAGTTGTCGGAAGACATCCCTAAAACGACCAGGGCGTATATCCAGGTGGCCACCAACAGGCAGACAAAGCCGACCAGCCAATCCAACCGTTTACCCTCATGGTTAGCAAACTCTGTTTGAAGGCGTTTGTGATACGCCTTGGTATTCATCACTATTTTACTGAGATACAGGAAACTCAGCGCCGTCCAACCAACAAACAGGACAAAAAAGCCGATTGAGTTCAGGTTTGCCCACACAGATAGCTGCTCTGGACTGGTTACAAACATGGCATTGAAGTCTTCATTCGGCATCAGCCCGATCGACAAACTCAGTAGGCTGGCCAGAATTACAGGTATCCAATGAGTCGCGCGATTGTTTAGCCGAGACACAGAGCCATAGGCGGTCATCATTTGCTGATACTGGTAAATAATTGGTAGCAGTAAGAAAAATACAACGGGGACTGAGGCAATATACAGCCGGGTGAAGATGCCACCCTCATCCAGCATAACGGAACCTGATAATAGCCAGCAGAATAAGGCAATGACACCGCCTACGAGCCGACTGAGTTTATGATCACTTCGGTTTAAATAGAGCAGTGATAGAAATAACAGGCCAATTCCAACGCCAACCCCGTTTATAAACATCCTGAATTCCTTTGAAATTGCTGAAAAGCCTGTCCTTCTCACTCGGAAAGGACGAAGACACCAGCCGAAACGCCAGAAAATAGCACTATCAACAAGTGATGAAAACTCTGGAAAGGAAGATGGACACTAGGATCTACCAAACTACCCTCAATCAACGCCCGTTAAAACCGTTTGCTGGCTATCACTCTGAGCTCACTGATAATCTCACCGACGCAGTTTCAGCGCCTCAAAGTGTTGAAGAAAGACAGATGATGGAGCAGATTGCAGCTCTGAACCGGTTAAACGCCAGCCTATGTCGCGCGATCTGTACAACTGAAGATGCCGCGCGGATTATCGACAATATTTGTTCTGAGGCCAGAAATTACATACCTGAAGCGAGCTTTATTGAGTGGATATCAGAATCACTGCCTACGGCACAGCGGTCTTTGTGGTTGGCTCAAATACTTGAGCAGCATGCCTCGGTATCCACTCAATCTGCGCCCTTGTCCGCGTTGCCAGAACCATTGTCAGAGCGTGAGTTAGTCGTTTTAAAACTATTGGCGAGTGATCTCTCCGGCCCCGAGATTTCTGCGCAGTTATTCATCTCGATCAATACCTTTCGAACGCACACCAAAAACCTCTACAGCAAATTACAGGTTAACTCACGTCGCTCCGCTGTGCGTCGAGCGAAAGAGTTGAATATTTTCTAAGCAATATAAGGCTCCCCAAAGCTACTGCGTTCTTCGGGCGGGCTGCTGTCTGAGACGTTGCCAATGGTAATCAGCCTTAGATAGCCGCCTAAATTTTATATTTAAAATCACCAGATAATGTGAGCCAAGCTCACATAGTTCACCGGCATTATTCCCCTCCTAGAGCGATTACCCGTTAACTTAACTTGAGGTTTTTAAAATGAAACAACCTTTTACGCTGACGATTGCGTTTACGGTCAGTTTATCCGTCAGCCTGCTAACACTTGCAGAAGCAAATGATTCAATCGTCAATACCAAGCTTTTCTTCGGCGGTAAAACGATTGATTCCAGTGCGTGGAGTGCACAAGATGGGCACGGATCAATAGGAATATTGGCCGATTTCCATACCGGATCTCATGGCATTCGTGCTGTCGTTGATCTGTTTGGATCGGGCAGTGAAGACAATACGACCAGCCAGGTGAAAGGCACCTACACCGCTGAGGCGCACCTGGGGCTGAGAAAGTATTTTGATGCACAATCCCGCTTTAAACCCTATATCGGTGGCGGCGTTAACTTAGCCTATGCCACACAGGAAAACGATAATGGTTCTGGAAGAACAAGTGACGAGGGCACGGATATCGGGCTCTGGCTGAATGGTGGCGTCGACTTCTTAGTGACTGACCATATCACCGCGGGCGTTGATCTTCGCTACGCGACAGCCAGCGTTGAGCTATACGATGAACCAGTGGAGCTTGATGCAATGTCGACCGGTGTTTCCTTAGGTTATCGCTGGTAAGTGACATCGATATAAGCAAACCACGCCGAGTTTGAGTTGAGCGCATCCTCGATGCCTCGACTCATTCAAGTGGGTTTTGTGTCCTAATGGCATTCTTAACTGTTCCGGTAGCCGGTTAACCTGAGACGCGATGCTTCTCCCCCTCAAAAAACGACTCACATAGCTACCAGGATCCGTGCCTATTGTGAACAGTCTCGGCGGTAGTGGTCTTCTTGCTGTTGATCTAGGGGTGGTGTTAGCCAGTATCTGAAGGTTTTAACGCTTCTTCGCTAAATGTACCCCTCCTATTTTTGCCGATAACGGTTCCGAATCGGAAAAAGGCTGTCCTTCTCACTTGGAAAGGACGAAGACAGGGCTGAGACGCCGCAAAATGGCTTCATCACCTAATGATGAAAACTCAGGAAAACACATGGATACATCGATCAATAAAACAAACAAGGGTCAAATCCCGTTAAAGCAAATGGCTGGCGCAGCCTTCATCGGCATGGCCCTCTGCTACATTACTCTATTCGTTATCTACGGAGCGGTGTTGAGTCCCCCAAAGGGTGGATCGGCCGCGAAGATTGCTTACCTCATTGAAAACAAGGCGCTTTATAACTTTACCTATGTTTTGGGCTACGTTGTCTTTGCTTGCTTGCTGTGTTTTTGCGTTTATGTGATTGGCAGGCTTCATTGCAAGGAATCGCCGACGGCTATGGCCATGGCCAACCTGTTTGGGTATTTCTGGGTAGTGGTGTTGCTATGTACTGGTATGATCGGCGTTAGTTCGCAGGAGCTGCTGGCACTCTACAGTGACTCTAATCCAGAAGCTGCTGACGTGATTTACTATACCAGAATCCTCATGACCGAAAGCCTGGGTGGTGGCATCGAGTTTATTGGTGGTATCTGGTTTGTACTATTCGGTCTTGTCAGATGGCGCCATAAGTTGCACTCCAGATCATTTGCGATGTTCACGTTGGTAAAAGGTGCTATTGGGGTGGCAACGCTTTTCTCGGCCGAATCGCTGTTGCGAGAGCTGTTTGGTGTGACGGGTATCTTGTGGTTTATCTGGGTGGGTATTGTCATGATTAAAAAGCCATCCTAAGCCGATTCCATTGTGAGCTCAAATTAATAGCCTGTTGAGGTCGCCAGCCGATAAAAGGCTGGTAAACCATGACCGCTAATGCGAGCTAGGATCTTGCATGTCGGCTCTGTTTTTTTGAAGAGGCACCTAACCGATGGCTGTGGTTGTTTTGCTGCTTGCATCTACCTTCCGTTAGGCCGTTAAAGCAGGAAAATAAACAAAGGTTCCTATTCGGGTAAGAAAGGCGAATGTTGTAAACAACGATATGTTTCGCGATCAACTATCCCGACATAAAACTGACACCGGAATCTGATCACCGTCAATTCAGCCAGAGGTCAGTCACTGATAATGGCGGTGTTCTGTAATGGGTAGTCGTCTTATGTCATTGAAATCGAAGCATCAAATAATAAACCAGAAAGGTTATTCTGCCCGTTACCGGGTATTGCATTGGACCATGGCGATAGGCTGTATTCTGTTGCTCATGGCGGGGCAGCAGTTTAATTTTCAGTTGACTGACAGCTACCGAATATCCGGGCTCGGATATCATTCCAGTATCGGGTCAGTGGTTTTATTGGCCGCAATTTTTTTACTGGTGAAACGTTTTATTCGCCGCGATCCGCGTCCATCCGTGGCATTGTCGCCGGTTAAAAAATGGATGGCGACCGGGGTTCAATTAACGCTTTATTCACTGGCAGTATTTATCCCGGTCACGGGTTTAATCACCGCGTACTATTCCGATATGCCAACGTTGGTATTTGGTGTTTTCGATATTTCTCAGTTCGCGGCAGATAGTGTCCTTTACGATCGAATCCGTCGTCTCCATGAACTGGCGACACTGCTCGCTATTGCGCTCGTGGCATCGCACGGCTTGGCCGCGCTCTACCATCATTTCGTTAAGAAAGACGACGTACTCACTTCGATGATCGATCTTGAGACCTTCAAGTCTAAAGCGCGAGTCGTGCGAAAACTGGTGTTAAAAAGCTAACAGGTCGTTCAGCTATGACCTGCCGAATAGGTTTAGTCGTCTTTTCGGCTTTGTGCTTCTAGTTGCTTGGGGGTCCACCATTGTTTTACATGGTTAAGAATGTCAGCAACTTGCTCGCGACTTAATATCCCGTTAAACGCTGGCATTGTCAGCGCATCGGATTGATTGTACGGATCCCGATGCCCATTTAAGGTCATTCCAATCAGCTCCTCCGTCGAGTGTCGCCAGGTATGTCCTTTGTCATTGTGCGGTGGCGCTGTCATATCGCCGGTTTCGTTTAACGCCGGCCAGCGAGTATCGCCTTCCCCATTTACGCCATGACATGCCGCACAGTAGGTTTGGTATAGATCGGCACCTGCTGTCTCTTCGGCGCTCGCCACGACATTGGAACCTGTGAGCGACACTAAAAGAAACAATTTGAATGGCAATTGCGTCATCAGTAAACCTTCTTCCAGTTATTGCTCTGTCGATCCAACTGCCAAACGTTACCCGATTGCGTGCCGAGATACAGAATGTCGTTTCCTGCGGTGACTAACGCGCTGGTGTCAGATACGGGTAAATCGGTGAGCTTCTGCCAGGTACGAGCCCCGTCTTTGGTTTCCATGAGTCCCTGATCCGTTGCAGCATAATACCAGGAAGGGTTTTCAGGCTGGTAAGTTAGGGCTGTTACTGCGTAATCAAATTTGGGAACATCTCGCCAAAAACAGAAACAGTCGGCAGTGAACGCAACACCGGATGTTGTTGCCGCGAATATCCAGCCAGTTTCCATACTGTCTGGCATATTGCTGTGCAGATAGTCGGTGATGTTACCACCGGGACCGATATCCATATTTACCCAGCTTGTATCTTCAGGTGTGTATTTGTAAATGGTGTCTTGGGTTGCTGCGTACAGGACGTTCTGCAGCTCAACATTGGTGAACACAAAATCAATGCTGGTGGATTCTAAACCCTCGTTAAATGGTTGCCAGGTCTTAAGTGTACGATCCGCAGTAAAAGTGCCATTAGCCGTGGCAACCAAGAAACGAGTGTTGTTTGCGTAAAGTGAACCATCGTTCATTGACGAGTTCGGTCCAGAAATATGTGTTACCTGATCCCCGGTTTTTAGGATAATGTCACTCGCCGTTAATGCGATCAGGGTATCGTCATTGGCGGACCAGTCTAGTGACAGAATGCTGTCCGCCAGACTCAGTGTAGGTAAAAGTAAGCAAAGGGTCGTTAATGTCGTTTTCACTTTAATACTCATAGTGGTTGGCGGTGCGCGTATTTTACGCAAAAGTACCTGTTAATTGCCTGTGCATTTACACTTTAATGCATTGCTCCTGCGACCAGATTCGTCATCATTCGTGATTCAATTGTATAACCAAAGGCGTCGCTTATCATGGTGTTGAGCGTGACTGTTCTCGATGAATCACAAGGCATCTTTTTATGAATCGTGACGCTTTCACCGTAACCCGGCACGTGCGACTGAAACAAGGCTTGAGCCCAGAACAAGTCGTTCAGCTTTCTGAATTTCTACACAGTTTGCCGATTGATTTCTTTCGCAAAAGCCACGCTTCTCTTCGAGTGAAGTATTGTGCTGCGGAGTTGCATTGGTCTCAAATCGAAGTTGGGTTAAAGCGCCTTAACGTACTGTCCGAATCTTCACTCCTGAATCAAATCCGCGCACGCTGGTATCGTTTTGTCGACGAAAATGCTCGAATCAACGCCCGTTCCAAAACAGATCATTGCTGCAATAAAGCACCTGCGGTACCCAGTAAACGGTGATCAAGTGCTAGTATTTCGTTCGACCGGAAATAAAATTGTGGCTACCAAACCTTGATCATTGTGTAATGTAATCGTGCCTCCGTGAAGCTTAACAATGGCTTCTACTAAGCTGAGTCCAAGACCAAAACCCGAGGCATCACGAGCATTGTCCTCACGGTGGAAGCGCTCAAAAACTTTCTTTAACGACTTTTCGGGTATGCCGTTACCGCTGTCATGAATAACCAGAGTTAAGCCGACATCTTTATCAAATGTGGAATGTAAACGGACAGTTCCTCCGCTTGGTGTAAATTTCAAGGCATTGTCGAGCAAATTGGCCAGAGCCTGAATGATCAGGTGTCTATCCGCGAACAGTGTTGCGGTTGTCGAGTGACATTGAAAGCGGATGTGTTTGTCTTCGAAAACGGGCAGGTACATTTCCTTAACATCTTGCAATAGTGCCCGCATATCGACCTGCTCAAAGGTTTGTTTGTTACGGTTCTCAATATGGCCGATACCGAGCAGGCTTTTGATCATGTTGAGCAGTCTGTCTACTTCCTGAATACCGCTATCAATCGCCTGGGAAGGCGTTTCAGCATAGGCAGATTCCAGTTGGGCGCGCAACCTGGCCAGCGGTGATTTCAGATCGTGTGCTATGTTGTCCGATACTTGACGTACTTTGGTCAACAGTTGGTTAATCTCATCAAGCATACGATTAATATTGAATGCCATCTGATCATAATCATCGTATCGACCTTCGCTGTTTGCGTAAGGGATACGGTGCGAAAAGCTACCGGCGATAATGGTTTGACATGAATGGTTAATCTGATGAATTCGGCGCAAACTGTGTTGCGTTAACACGATTGCCGCGATCAGTGCTATGAGTAATGTGATACTCAGTCCAAACGCCAAACTCTGCCACAGGCTGGTTTGCAGATCCGCCAGATATTCAATGTTTTGCGACAAGGTAATGATTTGACCATTAGGTAAAGTAACCTGCCTCGAAAACTGAAGATTTCCGCTGTCGCCTGTGAGGGTCTGGCCTTCGTTCATGAAATGGCTAGGTGGCGTTGCGATACCCATAGTCGAATGCATAGCAAGCATTTCAGGCGTATTGTGCATCGCCATCATTGTGCTGGAATGTGCTGTTGCGTTGGTATTGGCCATTAAATTGAATGCAGCGACTAATTCGTCTGCGTCAATATTTGGATTTTCGGCGGCGCGGGCTAGCAGTGAGTTCGTTTGATGATCCAGTTCACGATCAATATTGTGCCAGATAGTGTTTTCAAGCTTAAAGTACACCGCCAGCAACACGACTGCCGTGGCAAGCCAGATTGTGAACCCTGTTAGCAGTGCAAATCGGAAACTGGAACTCTTAAGCAGGTGAAATCTGAGCTTCAAAGACATAGCCCGCCCCTCTGATGGTTTTGATTAAACTGACTGAACGCCCTTTATCCAGTTTTTGCCGGAGCCGGCTAATGTGTACATCCACGATATTGGTTTGAGGATCAAAATGATAATCCCAAACGCTTTCCAGGAGCATGGTGCGAGAGACGAGTTGCCCTTCATGACGCATTAAATATTCCAACAGCCGAAACTCGCGGGGTTGAAAACTAATCTCCTCTCCATCTACCCAGACTTTTTGTTTACTCAGATCAATCTTGACTTGCGCGCATTCCAGGATTGTTGATGCAGTCTGCGAAAACTTTGGACGTCTCAACAGCGCCTGAGTTCGGGCCAGCAGTTCTTTAAAAGAGAAGGGTTTGGTCAGGTAATCATCCGCTCCAGCTGTGAGACCTTCCACTCGCTGGTCGACTTCCGACAAGGCGCTGAGAATTAGCACCGGCGTGACATTATTCGACGCGCGTAAGGTGCGTAAAATTGTTAAGCCGTCAACATTGGGCAGCATCCGGTCAAGAATGAGCAGGTCGTAGTTTTCTGTCGCGCTGATCATCAACGCTTCTTTGCCATCTTGTACCTGATCCACGGTATAGCCGGCTTCCTGCATTCCCTTACAGATGAACGCTGCCAGTGTAGGGTCATCTTCAACGACAAGTATTTTCACAGGAACTCCAATGTATGACGCAGGCTTTGAGTATAAACAATTACGCTCTGCTTAAAGATGAACAATCGTTAATGTTCCAGCAAAGATCTGTCAATCTAGCTGGGGATACACTACCAGCATGGAAACCAATTAGAGGATTTAGCTATGAAACCTATTATTAAGCTGACTTGGGGTGTGTTAATTGCATCCGCTGCGATTGGATCGTTCACCATGGCACATAACCTGACAACGTCAGGTTTGGACGGCCATTATCCTATGCACCAGACGATGCATAGTGGCATGTTTGAATCAAGCATGATGCACAGTGGTCAGTCAGGTCACGGTATGATGTTTGGCGGTAGCGCGATGCTCGGAGTGGATTTCAATCACCCAATGTTTGATCTGAATCAACTGGCATTGACATTGAATCTGAATAACGAACAGGTAGCGATTTTATCGCAATTGGAAGCCTCTCATGTTGTTATGCAGGGCATCATGCAGTCTCAGTTGCAGAGCGAAGATGAGCAAGTCTCGCATCAGCAGATGATGTCGTTGATGACTCAAAACTTTCAATTGATGTCAGAGCATCATGATTTATATCAACAATTTACCGACAGCCTGAGTGACGAGCAATTAGCCAGCTTTGAAACACTGAACGGTCCCTGTCATTAAGACGGGAGGTGTGCGATGAAAAGACTATGGCTGTTTCTGGCTCTGTTGATCGCTTCTTTCACTTTCGCGGACTGGGGATCGATGAGCCATGGAGTGTACTCTATGCATTCCGGTTTTGGGGTGGGTATGTTCTTCGTAATGGGGTTGTTTTGGCTGACACTGATTGCAATCACCGTCTGGGCTGTAAATGGATTCAGGCGGATCAAGCCGGCCTCCGTGATCTCAGACGACGCAGTTCAGATTGTTCGGCAGCGATACGCTAAAGGGGAGATCAGCGAAGCGGAGATGACACAAATGTTGAAAACCTTAGAATAGAAGCGTGACCAATTCGGTGTTGGTCTTCACTGTTGAACGTCGACGACGATCAATGCGAGTCATGAGGCAGTTCCTGGAACTGCCTTATTTTCATTTTTAAACTACGGCTATGGTTGAGTCGAATGCTGAAGCGTTGGTGTGGTTGATCTTTACCAATTTAACACTTAAAACGGCCAAAATAGTTTTTACCCGAAAGGAGGCATACGCTACCATTTGTATGAAACACGACTGGTTACAAACATGCGATCCATCATCCACATCTTATTGATTTTGGTCATAGGGGTATCGGCGCCTGCGCTGGCAGTGCCCATTGTGGGTCATGATTGTAATGACGATTCTATGTCTATGAGCCAAGAGCACACAAGTGCTTCGGCAGAACACAACACCCTTAAGTGCAGCACAAACACGGATTGCCCATCTTCTGTATTTCACTGTGCCAGTGGGGCGTTTCTGGCAGTGATATTCTCGACAGAGGTGTTGCCCGTTCACACCGTTATGCAGCAACGTTACCCAAGCATTCATCCTTCTTTAAACTCCGGTTATATGGTCTTGAACACGCCACCTCCGATTGCCGTCTGATTATTCTTCTGCGCCATTTGGTGTATTGCTTTGAATGATTGGAGGATTAAACGGTGTTTCGCAGATTCCTGTTCATTGGGTATTTCATGCTCCTGCAAATTGGATATGCAGCGGTAGGTCCCTGGCAGTCAGATGGACCGGTCACGGCGCGCCTGATAAGTACGGTACAGTCTATCGACAGTTTAGACCGTATTCCTCTCGCGTTGGAGTTGAAGCTTGAGAAAGGTTGGAAAACCTACTGGCGAGTACCAGGCGCAGCTGGTGCTGCACCAAAACTAATTCCGTCAGACGACTGGCTGGCTGATGATGTGACCTGGCAACTTCCCGCACCGGATACCTACACCTTGTTAGGGTTTCAGTCCTACGGCTACGATAGTTATGTCGTACTGCCTTTTACCGTGGAAAAAATCAGACCCAACAATAGCGACACGCTGTCGGCCCGTGTGTCCGTATACGCATGCGATAATATCTGTTTGCCATTGTCGATGGACCTTTATCTGGAATTCAAAGGTGCCGCTGATGATATTATCGACTGGTCGGTTACACCTTTAATCAATGAGTATTTAAGTCAGGTTCCGCGACAGACAGAACTTCCAAACGCCGTGGCGTCACGCGACGACCAGGGTCTCTACCTTGAGTTCAGCATGTTGCAGCCCGGTGTTAACCCCCAACTCTTTGTCGAAAATCTGTATGTATACGAATGGCCCGCGCCGATCATCAAGCAAGAAGGTGGGATTGTTCGAGCTTGGTGGAATCGGCCTGCGGACAAACCGATGCCCGATGAAACCGACATGTTGGTTTTTACCTACAAAGACTCTTTGCAAGCATTCAGTTCTCAAACCCAGATTCTGTCGAGCGCGCGCCCGGTGTCACAGGTAACGACAACGACATCGGAAACAGAGACGTTGTGGATCATCGTGTTGTTTGCCTTTATTGGTGGTTTCATTCTCAATGCCATGCCCTGTGTGTTGCCGGTATTGTCCGTAAAGCTCATGAGCTGGATACATTGGCAAGGCGACCGACCGGAACAGGTTCGTGCACATGCGTTTGTGACAGGTATGGGGATTTTGACATTCTTTTGGATTATCGCGCTGGTCCTGATTGGCCTGCAGATGACCGGAGCCTATGTCGGTTGGGGTATTCAGTTTCAGAGCCCGTGGTTCTTGTTGGTCCTGTTGTTAATCATGCTGATATTTCTAGCCAACCTTCTAGGGTATTTCGAGATTCAGTTGCCTCAAATGTGGCAGGGTAAGCTTTTCAAAATCGGTCATGACCGTCATGGTTACTTCAAAAGCTTTTTGCAGGGGGGGACGGCAACATTGATGGCGACGCCCTGTTCAGCACCTTTCCTGGGGACCGCCATTGCATTTGCGTTTACACAGAGCCCGGGGACCCTGTTGTTAGTGTTCACTGCAATGGGGCTGGGATTGGCCAGCCCGTATCTTGTGCTTTTTACTTTCCCGCAAGCTATTCGTGCGTTGCCAAAACCAGGTCGTTGGATGAATACTGTGAAAAAAGTGTTGGCCGCAGCACTGGCCGTTACGATGATATGGTTACTGTTACTGATCGGCCAGCATATTCAAACCGTTGGAGTTGTGATTGCCGCTTCGCTTTTGCTCGGCTGTCTTGCTTTGCTTCAGTTTGCGGGTAAACAGCGACAATCATGGGGTATCTCATTTCTGGTCACAGCCGTGTTACTTGGCATGGTGGTATTCGGGACCAGTCAACCCTCATTGAGATCTACACCCGGTGATCTGTGGCAGGTTTACGATCAGACACGTGTGGTTGAACATCTCGACATGAAGCGCACGGTTTTAATCGACGTCACCGCACAATGGTGCTTAACCTGTAAATACAACGAACTGTCCGTATTGGAAACCGATGAGATGCTTGAATTTTATCAACGCCATAACGTCGTGTTAATGCAAGCGGACTGGACCAAGCCAGATTCCAAAATTGAAGCCCTGTTGGCAACCTATCAGCGCTCTGCCATACCGTTTAATTTAGTTCTGGGAGCGAATGCCAGCAATGGCATTCTGCTGCCCGAGTTACTGACCAAAGGCGAGTTAAAGCAGGCTATTCTGGATTCACAAAATAGTCAGGCATCGAAGTAAAGTGAAGATTCATGGTCAGGGGTATACCGCCAAACATGGCGTTGCGGCGCTTCTGGACTGACACGATATTGATTACCAAGGTAAAACGAGAATATGAATATAAACAGACGCACTTTAATAAAAGCCACAGGAGCTGCTGCTTTTTTTGGACACCCGCTGACCCAGTCGTGGGCAGCAGTACAGATAGATGAGTTAGTTCTGAATGCAGAACCGCAGCAGCAGCTTTGGTTGCCAGATGGTGACAAAACAAAAATCTGGGGCTATTCACAAAACGTTATCCGTTTGCAGCAATATCAACCCGTTGCCATTACCTTGCATAATAAACTCGAAGAAAGCACCAGTGTTCATTGGCATGGTATGCGCGTCGACAACGCGATGGATGGCGTAACCGGATTGACGCAAGAGCCTATCGAACCCGGCGAGTCTTTTGTTTACAGGTTGACACCCAAAGATGCAGGGACCTATTGGGCTCACGCGCATCACAACACTTACAGACAACTCGCCCTTGGGTTGTATACGCCTGTGGTGGTTGCCGAAGCCAAACCTTACCTCGTCGATCAAGACCTCTTGTTTGTCGCAGATGATTGGTTGTTGGGCCGGGATAGACAGATTGATACGGCTTCATTTGAGGACGTTCACGCATGGGCCCACGCAGGCCGAATGGGCAATTTCCTAACCGTGAATCGGCAGAACCTGCCGGAGTTTGAGGTTATTGCTGGCCAGCGAATACGATTGCGAGTTTTAAATACTGCCAACAGCCGTATCCTTAATTTTGAGTTTCCCGATGTCAACGTTATGTTGATCGCTAAAGATGGGCAACCATTACGGAACCCGGTGTCGCTCAAAGGGGTTTTAACTCTGGCGCCCGCTGAACGATATGATCTGGTCGTGGATATCCCCACAGATATGCAAGGTCTTCTCCCCATTTATGAACGCAGCGGTAAGCAACCCTATCTGGCCGCCAACTGGAAGATAACCGGTCGCGAGAACATTCCGACTTTGCCAGAGGTGTCTCCTCTGCCTTCCAACCCATTACCGCAGAGAGATTTTAAGGTCACAAAAAAAGTACGCTTGAATATGGAGGGCGGTGCCATGGGGCGCCTCCAAGCGGCTGTCTATCAGGGTAAAAAAATGTCTGTTGACGAACTTATTCAAAACCGTCAGGCCTGGACATTTAACGGAGTCGCTAATATGCCGGAGCAGCCATTGGAGACCCTGAAACCCGGCGATGGCGTTGAGATTGAGCTGGTGAATGACACCCGTTGGGCTCACGCCATGCATTTGCACGGTCATCATTTTTTGGCGCTGAATGATTTTACTGATGATTTAATTTGGCAGGACACGATATTAGTTGCACCAGGAGAAACCAAAACCATACGCTTTGTGGCCGAATCGGTTGGGCGATGGTTGCTGCACTGTCACATGATTGAACATCAGGTGTCCGGTATGGTGACCTATCTGGCTGTTGAGGATTGATCGATGAAGTGGCTGGGTTGGGTGATCACTAGCTTGGTGTTATCTGGTTGCGAAACCGTTGTCTCGCAACGCGAAAACACTCGAGATAATGAGCTGCTCACACTGGGGCGCAGTGTCTTTTTGACGTACTGCGCTGCGTGCCATGGAACGCAGCTCGAGGGTACAGACTCAGGACCGCCACTCATTTGGAATCTGTACGTTCCGCGTCACCACAGTGACCGGCAGTTTAAGAAAGCCATTCAGGAAGGAGTCCCGCAGCACCATTGGACATTTGGTCCAATGCCTGCTCAGAAACAGCTGACCGAGATGGAAGTTGATGCAGTCGTTTTTTATGTGAGATCGACGCTTCGTCAGCATGGTATTCGTTGACGAATACAAAACAAGGATCTGCGGGATCCTATAGGGCGATTAACGAATGCTCCAGTCGTTCTGCCAGAAAATCCATCATCACGCGGATGCGTTTGTTGTGTTGAACATCTCGGTGACAGACCAAAAAGATAGGTAATGCCGGTAAGGTAATGCCAACGTCTATCGGTATTAGACCGTGGCGTTCACACAAGGCCTTATGAGTGCCGACAATGCCGCCACCCGACACTGCCGTGGCCAAATGCATGGGCATAAAATCGGTGCGGAACATGAATTCCTCGTTGCGGATATTCCATCCCAGTGCTTGCCCGCCATTTTCAAACTGCTTATCGCGGTCGTAGCCGAGTAGCCGGTGGTTGAACATATCTTCCGCGCTTCGCGGGACTCCGTGCCGGTCAAGGTAGTCTTGACTGGCGTAGAACCCCAATGGAATGTCGAACAGATGCCGGGTGATCAGGTCTAATTGTGTGGGTGGGAACATGCGAATGGCGACATCGGCATCCCGCTTATCCAGGCTGGAGGCTTTGTTGCTTACCTCAATTTCAACCGAGAGTTGCGGATAGCGGTCCATAAATTCCGGCAGGATAGAGGGCAGGTAATAAAGGGCAATCACCTCGTTAACGCTGAGCCGGATGCGGCCCGACAGGGTTTGTGCCTGGCCTTCGGCTAAGCGCTGCAAACGCTCTGCCGATTGTTGCATTCGTTCGCATTCCTCCAGCAACTCGCTACCAAAGGCGGTCAAACGCAACCCTTGGGTACTGCGGTCGAACAGTGTCTGGCCCAGTTCGTTTTCCATGGCCAGTAGTTGTCGACTCAATGTCGGTTGTGAGACCGCGAGTGAGTTCGCCGCCTTGCTGAGGCTGCCCTGTTCCGCGATGGTCAGAAAGTACTGCCACCATTGCCAATCGAAGCTATTCATATATGAATATCCATTTGCATTTTATGTGTCTTCTTTATTTGTTATTGAATCGTAGAATGAACTCACTGATGAAACAAGACAAGAGGGCACAGACATGAAAACAGCATTGGTTATTGGAATTGGCGGCAACTTTGGGCTTCAGATGGCACACGCGCTGCGTGCGCAGGGTTGGCAGGTAAATGCCCTGCTGCGTCATGCCAGCAAGGCACCGGCTTGGTTGACCGCGGATCAGATTCATATCGGCAGCGCACGGGACAAGGCCAGTGTTGCGCAGGCCGCGAAAGGTGCCGACCTGATCGTTTACGCCGCGAATCCCCAGTATCATCGATGGCACGAAGAAGCCCTGCAGATGCTCGAACCTGTCGTTCAGGTTGCGCAAGAGCTGGGTGCACGCATTTTATTCCCGGGCAATGTCTATAATTTCACGCCCACCGACCAACCCATTTCCGAGAGCCATAGCATGCAGGCTCCCACCGATAAAGGGGACATTCGCATTCAGATGGAAGCACGACTGCTCAATGCCAGCCAACAAGGAGCCAAGGTTACTCTGGTTCGGGCCGGTGATTTTCTCGGCGAGCAAATGCAAATGAGCTGGCTCGACTACATGCTGAAAGGTAAAAACGGTCAGTACAAATTGTCCATGCCACACGATGATCAGCATGTACACTATTGGTCTTACTTGCCGGATTTATGCGCCAATGCGGTAAAACTGGTGGAAAACGCGCAGTCTGACTTTGATGTCTGGCACGACCCAGGGTTTGCTTTGCGCACTCGTGATTGGCAGGAAGCCTTTGCGGCGAATGGATGGACGGTAAAAACCGGCGCGTTTCCCTGGTGGGTATTCCGGCTGATTGCACCGTTTAACCCGATGCTGCGTGAAGTGTTTAAAATGCGCTATCTGTGGCAACAACCGGTGGTGATGGATGGATCAAAAATGTGTGCGGCTCTGGGAGCTCAGCGGCGCCAGACGGACTTCAGTAACATTGTCGCCGGGATGGTTGAGCGCAGTCTGCACACAACGGCTCAATTGAAACAGGCTTAGGCGGACCTTCGGTCCGCTTTTTTACGGTTGCTTTCAACACTAGGGCACCTCTGAATAATTGCTCTCTACCTCAGCGGGTGAAGAGATGCGCAAAATTCGAGGCAAGTTCTGCAGGCAATATTCATTATCTTGGCAAAGGACTTAACAACGAAATTTGCCATTTCAGCCCCGCCCTGCGGGACCTTCAGATCGATGACTGAGCTTTGTTGTGTGTTTTGAAAAGGACTCGCCATTCCCTGCAACACACGCCTCGCTCATCCTT
>JBNKNI010000031.1:0-25107 GCA_050293765.1 Reinekea sp. | reverse complement strand
GACTCGCCATTCCCTGCAACACACGCCTCGCTCATACTTCGATCTGATAGGACTGAGGTGATTTGAATTAATCAGAGCTGCCCTAGGGTATGGCTCAAGCGGCCAACACCGCCAAATAGTCTTCGGCTTGCTCATGTTGACGCAGAATATCCGCTAAGGTTTTACCCTCTAAATTGGTCGCGTGAATGTTGCGGCCTTCTGCCTGAAACAGGGCGACAAACTGTGCAAAGGTGGTTTCGTTCATCCGCGTATAGGCGCGGTAAAGGCAATGAAAGTCCCTGTCTGTACCATCGTATGTGTTAAAATCGAGGTACATTCGCAGTTGGTCTTCGCTCCATTGTTCGCCTTCAACCCGTTTTTTATCACGCTTCATAATATTCCTGACTTCTTACTGTTAATTTTTCGGAATCATACCGACGCAACGTCCGCACGTGAAATGAACAATTGGCATAGATGGGTGATAAAGGTGCATAAGAATCAGGGTTATCCGTTTGAAAAACATATACAAAATCAAAGGGCCGTGTAGCATGACTATCCGCGTGTTCAGGTACAGTACAGGTCATTTGTGACAACGTCTTTTTCTATGAATCGAATTTTTTTAACAGCTTGGTTATTCATGGTGGTCGCTGGTTTGGGGCAGGCCGATGAATTGCGCAATGCCAGCCGATGGGATATTGCGGTAAAACCCTATAAATATGAACTGCAGGGCGAACTGGTGCGGGCTATTAAGGACTACCGCACCGCCGTGAATCAAACGGGTATTCAACCCAGTCGCGACCGTCAACTGCGGGCCGAAACCGATCGGCTCACGCAACTGTTGAAAAGTCGGGGTTACTATAAGGCAGTTGTTGAAAGTGCTTACGATGACGACAAGAATAAACCCAAATACCAGATCCGGTTGGGTAGCCGCTATCGAATAGCCGACATCAGCATCCGGGGTAATTTCCAGCCGTTTGATGATGAATGGCAAAGTATCAAAGTTGGCGATCCACTCAGCGCGGTATTGGTTCTGGCACAGCAAAATCGATTAAAAAAATATATCGAAGACCGTGCCTGTTATTACCGTGCCTCAGTCAATCATGAAGTGAAGCTGGACGAAGCCAACGAAACAGCAACGGTGGTCTTGCTGACCCAGGTTTTAGAACCGGCGAGTTTTGCGCCGGTGAGCTTCACCGGAATCGACGGAATCAACGAAGATTTTCTGCGCCGCGTCACCGGGATCGGCAAAGGCAATTGTTATAAACGCGCGATGATCGATAACGCAGTCATCAGCCTGTTCGATACAGGCCTGTTTCGTCAGGTCCGGCCCGATGTGCAGCGTGATGATGCCGGGCAAGTGGCGGTAACCTTTGCCGTGGAAAAACGCCAGAAACGGACCATCTCCGCCAGTACCGGTTGGGAGAGTGAGTTGGGTTTTGGTGCCAGTGTGGGCTGGTTACACCGCGACCTGTTCGGCCGGGCACAAAGTTTGTCTTTACAGGCCTCGGTGCAATCGGTGCAGCAATCGGTATCGGCCAAAATCGTCGTGCCCAGTTTCTTTGATCGCCGGAACCGGTTGAGTTGGACTAATGACGCGACTCGGTTCAATCTGGATTCAGAATCCTATCAATACAAAAGCACGGCCAGTTTGGAACGAAAAGCCTCGCAAAAAAACTACTTCGAATATGGTATTGGCTACAGTCAGATCGATGAACAAGGGGAAAATGGCTGGGAAACCTACCAGCAGATTAGGGTACCGCTGCAGTATCGTTACGATACCGTGCTTAACCCATTCAATCCTGACAGCGGCATACGCACGCGTTTCCAGTTGGAACCCGTGTTTGACATTAATGATAACTTTACCCCCTTTATTAAAACCACCGTCGGTTTCCAGAATTTCTGGACGTCTGAGAATGACATTACTCTGGCAACCCGCTTGCGTTGGGGCGCTATCTGGTATGGCGATACGCTTGGTTCTTCTTCAACCGACATCCCCAACCTGGAACTGTACAGCGCCGGTGGCAGTACTTCGCTGCGGGGATACGCCTACCAATCGATTAAATCGGCACAGGTCGATGAAAACGGCGACGCTATCGGCGGTACGCAGCGTTGGTTAGCCGTAAACGAATTGCGTGCACGCTTGAACGACAGTTGGGGTGTGGTGGGTTTTTGGGATATTGGCA
This sequence comes from Reinekea sp., assembly GCA_050293765.1. Taxonomy (GTDB): domain Bacteria; phylum Pseudomonadota; class Gammaproteobacteria; order Pseudomonadales; family Natronospirillaceae; genus Reinekea. Next base: position 22,945 of record JBNKNI010000031.1, on the reverse strand, counting down.
AAGTCGGTTCTGAATTATCCGATGTGCAACAACCCGGCTGGTACAGCGGAGTAGGGCTGGGGGTACGCTACTATACGCGATTCGCGCCGATCCGTTTGGATGTCGCTGTACCTTTGGATAAAAGACCCGACGATGGCAAGTTCCTTATTTACGTCAGTTTAGGGCAGGCCTTTTAATGGCAGTTCATATTCGCAGCGTCGCCAAACGAACCTGGCGTTCCGTTCTCCGTATCGCCCTGATGTTGCTGATCGTTGTGGTGATCGTGTTATCCATATTACTGGGTACCGAAGGCGGTCGTATAAACCTGTTGCAGCAGGGCGTGGCCTTACTGCGTATTTGGTCTGGGCAGACGATTGATGTGTCGGGTATTCGTTCGCCCTCGTTGGGGCGTTGGCAAATCGGACGACTGGCGCTAAGCCCGCCGACCGGCGTTGATTCTGTCGAAGTTCAGGGGCTGGATGTTCGTTGGCAATGGGCCTATGCCCTGCAGAATCGCTGGTGGCTTTCTTCGGTGACCGCCGATGCCATCACCATTGACCTGGGAGAACCGGAAGCGGGCTCGGGCAATACGGTGTCCACGTTGTATGCGTTATGGCCGCACATTCCGTCACTGCGGGTAGAACGTTTGCGGGTAGACCGCGTTCGTGTCGAACGTCCTCGTTACCCCACTTTTCGCAGTGAACTGGATGCACAATTAGAAATCAATTGGGGTGCGTTGCCCGCTCGTTTGCTGGTTGGCTTGACCGAACAGGCAACGCAAAACCGTTATGCGCTGCAGTTATCAGCCGAAGCCATTGACCAATTGCGGTTGCAGGGCAGTCTCTACACGGAGCCTGATACTGACTGGGCAGCATGGCTGCGATGGCAGCTGCCGCAGCCGGCAGAGGCCAATTGGGATGTACGTATCGATTACAGTCGGCCGGGTTATCTATCCGTCGATGTGGATCAATGGGTGATGCCTTGGCAAAACCACCTGCTTCAGGCTCAGGGTCAGTTTATTTATGACATTGACGCCGTAGCACTGAACTTTTCACCACTAAGACTCACCATGGATGACCAACCGGCGAGTCTGGATGGGTGGATTCAGGCGCAGTCATCACAATTGTCAATCACCGTGGACGATTGGGTGATAGACCCCTTTGCCGAACTGTTTGGTTTCGCTGAGCTTCAGGGGCGAACCAGTTTGCAGGCGCAATGGTTTGGAGGCTGGCGTAAACCGCGCCTGGACGGTAACGTTTCGGCCGCCGGTGTTTGGCAGGACAACGCCTTTGGTCTGGATATGGTCAGTGTGGCAGACCGCGCTTCGTTGCGCGTTACCGAAGGCTTGCTGACATTAGCCAATAACCGTTTTGAATTGACCGGACAGGTCAATTGGATAACAGACGAACTGGATTTCGCCGTGAGCGGTGAAGTGCACACCGATCCATTTTTCCGGGAGCGCATCCCTGGTGTGCTCCGCGAACTTCAGGGAAAGGCAACGCTGAGCGGGCAGGTACAGGGCTCGGTGTCGCGGCCGCGTATTCGCTTACAAACCTTGGGGACTGGAGTGTGGCGTAGCGATGATGTGCGTATCAAAGCCGATGTCGACTGGGTTGGGGGAGCGCTGTCAGTTTCCGATATGGTGATTTACAGCCCTATTTTACAGACGGAAGGCAGCTTACGGCTGGACTCTAAGCAATGGCAGGCTGATCTGGCCATTTCAGAATGGCGCACCGATATTCTCGAACGTCTAGGGGTGAGTTTTCCAGTTGCCTTTGAAGGTTCGGGTTATGGCAATCTGCATTTGGAAGGCACCGGAACCGCATGGTCGAGCTCAGGTGATCTGACCATACAGGGGTTGTGGCAACAATGGCCGTTGAACGGGCAGCTCAATATCGCCGAATTAGACAGCCGACATATCCGCTTGAACGACACCAATTTGCAGTTGGGCGGCAGTCAGGCCAGGGTGAACGGCGACGTGACCTGGGCGGAACAATCGTTAAATCTGCGCGTTGAACATCAAGATTGGCCCTTATCGACGTTGCCGCCATGGTTATCGTTTTGGCCGGATATTTTGGCGTCGATGGACGGACTGTGGACAGGCCGTACCGACATCACTGGTCGCTGGAACCGCCCCGCTATTAAAACCGACAGTCAGCTGACTGGGACTTGGTTCGCAGAGCCTTTATCGTTGGGGGTTGTGATAACACCGGAATCGAGCGAACAATGGACCGTCGACCGTTTGGATGCTCAATGGTTGGGTGCGCAGTGGCAATACCAAGGGTCGTTGCAGCCATATGTCCTGGGCTTGGATGGGCAGGTTCGCCTGTCCGACTTGCACATGCGTCAGTTGCCGTTGTTGTCTCGTGAGTTCACCGGAAAGCAACGGGCATTGCCGGACAGTTTTGATGTCAGCGCCGGAGCACAGATGTCCCTGCGTGGCAAAATCACAGAACCGAATCTATCCGGCCAAGTCCGGTTGACTGGCACACTCGATCAGCAGGCTTTTGACGCCGAGGCAGATCTCGGCTATCTCGATACCCGCTACGTGGACATTCGCTCGGCCAACGGTCAATGGGCGAATGGCGCCTGGGCACTTGAAGGTTTGTATGACTGGTCATTAAATCAGTTTGCCTTGGCGATAGAGACCGACACGCCAAATGCCAGCCACCTGGTTCCCTGGGTGCAATTGGCGGTGCAGGAAGCACCGGCTTTTGCCTGGTTGAACGGCTGGCAGGGATCTTTGGTTGGCAATGTGCAAGTGGATAATCGAACGCAGGATTGGCTGGTTGATGGTGACCTGACCAGTACTGGCGAGCTGTATGAAGACGACTATCGGGTGCATTGGGTCGGAAACGGGCGTTTGCGACAGAATCTGCAGCATACTGTGGATGCACAATGGGGCGTCAGTGAGTTCACCGCACAACTGCAGAGCGACGCGCAGTCGATCTCGGGCGACCTGGCCATGCAGTGGTTGAGCTATGAACAATTGCGTCGCTTTGTCCCCTCGGTGCCGGAAACGTTGGAGGGACTGATGAACGCACAGGCGTCCATACAGGGCAGTTTGAGTGACCCTGAGTTTCAGGTTGAACTGGATACCACCGGGCAAATTGCGCTGGAATCGCCCCACCGGTTCAATGCCCATGTTGATGTCGCAGGCAGTCGCTCGTATTGGCAGATTGATAAAACCCTGTTTGAAATACCGCGTGGTTTGTCCTTGACGGTGGCCGGCTCCGGTGCCGGTTTGCAGGGCGAATTGTTGTTGGAAGGCTTTTTATCAGACACCAGCTACTGGATCGCGAATCCGGAAGTCGGCCCAGGTCAGGCAGCATTTCAGCTGACCGCAAAGGGTAATTTGCTGCAACCGGATTTAACCGGATCACTGGATTGGCGCGCGGCTAACTGGCCGGTGACACTACTGGGCAATTTAAGCACCGAACAAGGGCAGTACCGGGTTAACGGAACGATGCTGTCGGATGAGCAGGTGCGTTTGAAAACCAACATCAGCAGCCCGATGCTGGCAATGAATTTGTGGCCCTCGCAATGGCGCGAGCAACCGTTGTCGATCAGCGTGGCGTTGAATTCGCCCATGTCGGTTTTGGACCCCTTCTTCACCGATCAACCGGATATCAGTATTGCAGGCGATGTTTCCGGGCAATTTGAATTATCCGGTTCGCTACAAGATCCTGCCTGGAATGGAGAGCTCAGCTGGACCAATGGACGATTTGAGCATGCCGCATATGGATCCTTGCTTAAAGATGTTCAGATGAGCATTGCCGGTGCGCAAGCGCAATGGACCATTCAGGGGCAGGGTCAGGATGGACGTCAGGGACGGGTAGTCTTGAACGGTGGGGTACGGTTCCTGGGCGATGCAGACCGGATTATGGCGCATACGATTGATATGGCGATCGACTTCACCTCGGCTCATCTTTTGAATCAGGCCAAAATGGACGCCGCAGTCACAGGGCGGCTTGACGTAACCGGTCCTTATCACGACCTGTTATTGCGTGGCGACCTGAGCATCGCACCCTTGAATATGCAGTCAGATACGTTCCTTTGGGACGGTGCACCTCAACTCAATATCGTCAGTAGCGATGTGAACGATATTAACCAATTGATTGCCAAACCGTTTTATTGGCCAGACGGTAATTGGGACGTGACTTTATTGGTGGATAACCGCGCTAACCTTTATGGCCAGGGTATCAGCGCCGAATTGACCGGTGAGTTGGCGTTAACCGATAACCTTTACGCTCCTGGTCTGTCCGGACGTTTTAATCTGGTCAGGGGAACCTATACCGGCCTTGGTCGGGTGTTCGCGTTGCAAAGCGGCTCAGTGCAAATACAAAACAACCAGCTGGTGCTCGATATTCAGGGAGAACATGTGGCCCGGATGCGCTTGAACAACCAACTGCAAACGGTGCCGATTCAATTGCGGATTACCGGAAATCAGGACGCTCTGAGCCTGCAATTAAGTTCGGACACCAATCTTGATCAGGATGAATTATTGGCGCAGCTGTTGTTCGGAAAAATTGTGTCCGACCTGGACGTGCTGCAAGCGTTTCAGTTGGCCAGTGTGGTCAATAAGCTGCGCACCGGTGATACCGGTTTCGACCCGATCGGTGCGACGCGAGAAAGCTTTGCTCTAGATTCGCTGGTGGTCGATACCGAAACAAACGAAGAAGGCAATTTGCAACTCAATGTCAGTGCCGGTAAGTACATCAACGACTATCTGTATTTGGAAGTGGAACAGGATGTGGGCAGTGAGCAGGAGTTCCGTGGCAGTCTGCAGTTTAAAGTGACGCCCAATACCAACCTGGAACTCTACACACAGGGAGCCGGTGGTGAGTTTGATCGCAACGGTGTGGAGTTAAATTGGAGCTGGGATTATTAGCCTCTGGTTATGTGTCGTGTTTTGGAAGCCTAGTCATCAATAGAGTGTGGAAGGTTATTCAACTGTTAGCGAATAATATATTTAACCGAACGCAGGTCTGACGACGCCTGACAAGATCGCCTTTGAAATTGCCTGATAGCGATTGGAGGCACCCAGTTTCCCCGATGCGTTTTTCAAATGAAAAATCGCAGTGTGTTCTGAACAGCCAATAATCTTGGAAATTTCCCAGGCACTTTTGCCCTCGGTTGCCCATAACAGACACTCTATTTCTCGCTTGGTCAACAGCGAAGCCGCTTTGGAAAGCTGATTGATACGAATGCGTTTTATGGTTTGCTGCAACGTCGGAATTAAAAGTTGCACCTTTTCAACGGCGGGTGTCATGACCTGTATGTCGGCATTTTCTAAAGTCGCAGTGGCGAAATTCATAACGCCTACTTGACCAAAAGCACCGTGAATCGGAACGGTGAATCCAGAATTTAACCCAAATCGTTTGGCGTCTATTAAAACATCTTTATTCGCCGGTTTTTGAGTATTGCTCGTCAGTAGTTGATGCCAGCCGACAGGTAGGTAGTTAGATACCGCGTACTGAAACACCGGGTCTCGACCAAGATAGCCATTTATTTTGTAGTGTCTTTTCCATGCTTCCGGGTAATTGTCTAACTCGAAGTAGTCAGTATTGGTTGCCGAAATCGGCCACAAAACCCCGAGTAAAAAAAACTCGAACTTTATATGTTCAGCCAGTTGCAAAAGGCAATTTCTTATTTCGGCTTCCGTATTTGCCGATTGTAACTGACCCATTAATGTTAATACGGTCGTCACAGTAGCTCTCCATTTTTTAGATGTTTTTCAAATTTTAACGATCTCTATTTAATCAGAGTCCGATCTTTAGCCGTATAGCGTTTTTTAGACAGGCTTCAAAGTTTAACAATTAAGTGACTTTTAATTTTTTAAAACTGTGACCGTTCCTGCTTTTAAAAGTTGTACTGAAGGGCTATCCGATAGGGATTGTAGAACGATATGTTAGTTATATGACAAGTAGGGGTAGCAGAGGTTGATTTTATCTGGGGTTGATTTTTATTTTTCATTTCTCGACTAATTTATAAAAATTTTTGCACTAAAACATCGCGAAGCTTTAAAAACCTGTTTCAAATTGAGGCAAGTTTTTGATTGGTCTTAAAGAATTTGTGAGTGATCGCACAATTATTAACACCAAAATCCATACCTCCCAGATCTGGTAGGTACATTCGAAAATTTGATCTCATACCATTCCGTCTCGCTGTATTTCTGCGCTTCTTCTTGTGGAGAGGCGGAACTTTTAAAGGGAATGAACATGCTGAACTTGAATATTTCTTGGTTCATCCAGGTTGTTAAGCTGATGCGTCTCAAGCATTGGATTAAGAATGGTTTTGTATTTCTGCCCTTATTATTTTCGGAACAATTGTTTTTAGGGTTGGCGTGGCAGGCTACGGTATTAACCGCGTTGCTCTTCTGCATCTGTGCGTCATCTATTTATGTCGTTAACGACATTTTTGACGTTGAGAAAGATCGAAACCACCCGGTTAAACGGATGCGACCAATTGCCAGCGGTAAGGTCACAAAAAAACAAGCGTGGACTATTGCTGCGTTTCTCACGGTGATGGGGATTGGCGTGAGTGTATTCGTACCTCCTGCGGCTAGGTTAATCGTGCTGGCGTACTTTCTTATGAATGTCGCATACTCCTCTATCTTAAAACACGAAGTGTTGCTGGATGTATTCATCATCGCCATTGGATTTGTCTTGCGCGTAGTAGCGGGATCCGTTTCAACCTCTTGGGAATCGGCGAGCTGGTTAGTACTTGTTACTTTTTTCATTGCGCTGTTTCTCGCCTTAGGTAAACGCAGGCACGAACTTCTCTATTCGGATTCCACCAATACAACGTTGCGTCCGGTATTGGAGAAATACAATGAAAAGTTGTTGGACTATCTCATTATCATCTCAGCGACACTCACGATTATTTCCTACTCACTCTTCGTGGTATTGCGTGACCCATACATATACACCTTGCCTTTTGTGATCTATGGGATGTTTCGCTATATGCACCTGGTATATACGCAGGACTCTGGTGGCGACCCGACCGATACCGTCAGTAAGGATAAGGTCATTATCGTGAATGTTGGTGTCTGGAGTTTGATTGTCACTGGATTGTTGATATTCGCAAATTGAGGAAATGAGAAATGAAGCGTGTATTGATTACGGGGTGTTGTGGTGTTCTGGGTGAAAATCTGGTGCATTACTTGGCAGGTAAACATGAGTTTGAGCTGTTTGGCTTAGATCTGTTTCCGGCAAACGAGGCGATATCCACAGCGGTAAGTTTCTATCAGGGAGACATAACAAATACTGACGATCTTCGGCGAGCTCTTCAGAATATAGATATTGTTGTTCATGCCGCGTCAGCTTCACCCGCCTACTCACGCGAAAAGATTTTCAATATTGTTGTGGAGGGTACCCGCCAGGTCTTGGAACAAAGTCTGGCCCAAGGTGTCGAACGTGTCGTCTATGTTTCTTCCACCGCAGTGTACGGTATACCAGATAAGATGCCGATGACGGAGGAGGATGATATTCAGCCCTTTTACGACCCATACAATCAGGCTAAAGCACAAGCTGAACGTTTGTGTCAGGAATATCGTGAGCATGGCCTCATCGTACCGATACTGCGTCCAAGAACTTTCCTGGGGCCTAATCGACTGGGTACTTTTGCGATGCTTTTTGACTGGGCGCAAGAGGGTCGGCATTTTCCCATCTTGGGAAGCGGACATAACCGCTACCAGTTTCTGGATGTAGAAGACCTGTGCCTGGCCATTTATTTGTGTCTTGTTAAACCCGACGAAACCGTTAATGACACCTTTAACATCGGTGCGGAAGATTTTGGCTCTATGAAAGAAAGTTACCAGGCTGTTTTAACGGAAGCTGGGTTTGGAAAGAAAATTCGTTGCATTCCAGCTCGGCCTGCCATGTTAATTCTGGATTTTTTAAGCCGACTCAATCTTACTCCGTTGTACAAACGGCTCTATCGAAAAGTGCATCTGGACTACTACGTCTCGACGGATAAAGCTAAAAAAGCGCTTGGCTTTAAAGCGAAATATTCAAATACAGAAACGTTGGTTCGCAGTTACCTTTGGTATGTAAATAACCAGCATCAATTAAGCCAGGAAGGCGGAAACCGAAATAACGCGCGATGGAATCAAGGCGCGTTGAAACTGGCGAAAATATTTTTTTAATTGGAGGCTACAACATGAATCATGTGCTCAGAAAACCCGAAGTATCGACATTCTATAGCCTCGACGAATTGCATGAAATGTCCATGGCTGACGGACTGTCTCTGTTTAAGGAGTATATCAATCCCCAACTCGGCAGAATGTACCATTTGTTGGGGCTTGCCGACAGGAAGCCTGTCAAAGCACAAGGGCTGATTATCGACATGAGTGACGGCTCGCAAGTATTGGATATGACGGCGGGCCTGGCTGTACTGAACGTTGGTCACAACCATCCCCGGATTCTGGCTGCAAGAAAGCAATGGGCAGAGCAGCAACAACTCGAAATATGGAAGTTTATTCCATCACCATATCAAGCTGGCTTGGCACACAACCTGTCTAAACTGATGCCAGCGGGTTTGAATAAGGTGTTTTTTTGCAACAGTGGAGCCGAAGCAAACGAAGGCGCCTTAAAGCTGGCCCAAAAGTATGTTGGAATGGATCGCCCTATTGTTGTCTATACCGATATTTCATTTCACGGAAAATCTCACGCGACCCTGTCCGTTTCCGGTAGTGAGCGTGAAGGAAATAAGCATTTTAAGCAAATGAACGATTGCATCGAAGTGCCTTACGGCAATGCTGATGCTTTCGAGCAGGTTGTACAGAGCCACAAGAAAACGTTCGGGAAAACACGTGTCGGTACCTTTATTGTTGAAGCAATACGAAGTGAAGGTCTGGTGAAACCACCTGAAGGCTATTTCGATAAAATACAGGCGGTGTGCCGTAAGCACGATATTGTGCTGATCTTGGATGAAGTTTTTTGTGGTTTTGGTCGTACCGGAAAGATGTTTGCGTTTGAACACCAAAACGTCGTGCCTGACATCGTATCGTTTTCAAAAGCCTTTGGCGCGGGTAAAGCATCGTTTGGTGGCTTTGTCAGCCAAGATCGTTTGTTTCAGAAAGCCTATGGTAAGTTGAAACACGCGACCCTGCACTCGACAACCTACAACGGTTTCGGTGAAGAAATTGTGACTGCCATCGAATCTATCAATATTATTCGCGACGAACGATTGGTTGAGCAGTCTGAACAGTTAGGCGCTTATCTGCTCGCCGAGCTCCTAGCGTTAAAAACAAAACATGCGGGCATCTTAGCGGATGTTCGAGGTGCGGGCCTACTGGTGAATATTGAATTGAAGAATTTAGCCTCCAGTATCGCCAAAAAATTCCCATTGCCGATTCCCGATGAAGTCATTTCAAAGGTTACTACGGGTGGCGTTATTACCGAGTTATATGAAAAACACAACATTCTCGTTTACACGCCTTTGCACAATCACAATCTGATAATGGTGTCCCCGTCGTTGACCATTTCGAAAGCGCAAATTGATCAGTTTGTACAGGCGATGGACGACGTTTTGTCGACGAACCTGATAGAAAAAGGCCTTACTTATCTGAAAAGAGTATTGGGATAATTCAGACGTATGAATACGGTGTCTACCTCTGAAGAATTGTCTGATAAGAGAAGCAGTATTCTGTTAATGTTACGGAAGCTATTGTCGCAGTTATCGATTGTACTGGGCTTTAACCTAACGTCATACGCCTTGCGGTTCTCTGTTACGGTTGTCATTGCGCGCGAACTGGGACCAGCCTTCTACGGCAGCCTGGCTTTCATTATGAGTTTGAGCGCATTGCTGTTTTTGCCGTTGGCCATGGGGCAGCATTCGGTGATGTACAAATACCTTTCTACGGCCGAATCTGATCAACGGAATGAACGTATGTGGACCGTACTTGCAGGTAATATGCTGTTTGTCTTGCTGATCGGCTCCGCGCTGTTTGCCTGTTCCGAGTGGATAGAAAGGTGGTTTGGGATTGATCAGTCTGTCTGGTCTATTGGCATTTTATTGGCCGTTGGCAATAACTTTCAGGCGATTTCTGAGTCTTTTTTAAGAGGTCAGAGCCGTTTTCTGACTATTGGTGTTGCACGCTTGGTAAGCACCATTTTTATGGTTATTACGATGATGGTTGTGTTGCTTCAATCGCAGCCGAACGTTTTTTGGGTAGCCGTGGTTTTCAGTTTTGGAACGTTCACTTTTTCCATGATGGCGCTTTTACGCGCCGGTTTGCGTCGGCCTGAGTTCAATCGAAGTTTTTATGGTCTGTCGCTAAAGTATGGTGGCAGCATGATGCTGGGACAGTTATTGGTAGCGGTACTCTTTGAGGGTGATATTTTATTGTTGAAAGGGTTCTTGACTGAATCCGACCTTGGGCTGTACGCCGCCCACCTTGGGTTACTGAAACAGATATTCTTTATCTTCTTTGTGGAAATATTTTGCGTTGTGCTTTTGCCTGCGCTGGCGAAGGCAAACCGAAGTTCAATATGGGCGACAGGCAAGGCGTATCTGCCCATCGCGATCCTCACTCTTTATAGTTTGTCCTTCATCGCGTTGACCCTGTTGTTGCGCCTGTTTGGTCACGGATTTTCCGGCAGTTGGTTATATACCGTTTTAGGCTCTGCCGCCATTACGCTGTTTACGTTTTTTCAGTTGGCCAACCATTTGTTGACCATGGATGGCGGGCGCGCAGCCAGAATTGGCAGCATTGCTGTGGCTTGTTGCTTACCCTTCTTTATCGTTGGCCTGCCTTGGGGCGCAGCGCAGTACGGACTCACCGGCGCACTTGCGTCAATCACCTTGGTATACGGTGCCATGCTTATGGTTACGCTGTTCGCTTTAAAAAGTTATTACAGCGATCGTTTAATTAGAGAGGCTTCATGAAAATATCCATTATCTGCACAGAATTTCCACCGAACTACCGGGGTGGTTTGGGTATTTATATGGAAAGGGTCGTGAAGCAGTTAGTTGAGGATAAGCACGATCTGACACTCTATACGTTGAATTATCCCTATCCGCTACCTAAAACCGAACGAAGGGACTCATTGACCATTCATCGTATTTCGCCCTGCCGGTTTACACGAAAAGGATTAGATGCGACGCGTGGCGAGCTTTCACTCAAGGCTATCTTGTTTAATGCGCTGAACTTGGCGATGTTTAACTGGCATACCTTCCGAAAGCTTTGGCGGAGTAAAAAGCGCAACGAATTAGGGACATTAGCGGTACACGATTGGATGTGTGTTCCCGCAGCCTTGTTGTTGTATTACATCACACGGCAGCCGTTGGTCTTCCATGTTCACAGCACCGAAATGAGCATGAACCTCCACGGGACCAATGGTTTTACACCGAAAGTCGCGGCATGGCTGGAGAGAAAGATTGGCAAGGTTGCTCGTCACGTCATTGTACCGAGTGAGGAAATTAAACAGCAGTTAGAGAGCTTTGGATGGGACGCAACAAAGATAAGCGTTGTGCATCACGGCTACGAAGACACTGTTTTGCAAGGAGTGTTAGAGCGTGCAGCAACCGACACAGAAACGCAACGGCTACTGAAACGTGATCTGGGATTGGGACCCGCGACCAAAGTACTTCTGTTCGCGGGACGATTGATTACGCACAAAGGCGTGGACACTCTGTTGAGGGCCATGCCATTGGTCATAAAAAAACATTCCGATGTAAAACTGGTTTTGGTCGGTTCCGGTGAGGCGAATTATCAACAGCTGATGCAATCGACCATCCACACACTTGGCATTGAAGCCCATGTACATGCGTACTTTGAACAAATGCCGCAAGAAGCAGTCATGCAACACTATTGCTTGGCCGATGTTTGCATCTTCCCGTCCGTATACGAACCGTTTGGTTTTGTGGCACTTGAAGCCATGTCGTTGGCGAAACCGGTCGTGTTGGGTTGTGGCTTCCCGGAAGTGATACGCGCGCCACAGAATTGTGGTTACACCGACGCACCGGTATCGGCTTTCTCCGACAGCGATAATGCGATGGCTCTGGCGGAGTGCATTAATCGGTTGTTGGAAGCGCCAGAAGAAGCTAAGCAGCTTGGCGAACGTGCTCAAGCGTATGTGAAACAGCAATTTCGATGGCACAAAACGAGCACGCAAACATTGCAGGTTTATGAACAGATTGGCTAACCCGAAAAAGGAACACAGTGTGTACGATAACAAAACGTTGGTCTCAGTCGTTATACCAAATTACAACTCCAGCAAAACAATTCTATTGTGTTTGGAAGCCTTGATTTCTCAAACGCATAAAGAACTCGAAATTATAGTCGTGGATGATGGCAGTACCGATGGCTGCCTGGGGCTAATCGAACCCTTCCATGTCACGATATTATCCACCGGTAATAACGCAGGACCTTCAAAAGCTCGCAATATGGGTGCCATGGCGGCGAAAGGAGAGGTGATCTTTTTCTTGGATTCGGACGTTGCCCTGTTTACGGACGCTATTGAGAATACCCTGATTGCATTTAATCAAAATTCGGCTTTGGGTTCGGTTTGTGGCATCTACGATAAAGTGCCTTTGATACGCGACAGCATCGTCGAAGACTATCGTAGTCTGCAAGCCTACCATTGGCGTAAAAGCTCGGAAGGTATCGTGACGCCCGGATTCTTTTCTTTAGGCGCGGTAAAGCGATATGTATTTCACGAGATTGGTGGTTTTAATGAATCGCTGCGCGATTCAGAAGACGCGGAATACGGCCACCGTTTGTCGCAACATTATCAGTTATTGCTAACGTCGACGGTGATGGGTCGACACGACGATGATGACAGTGTTCGCGTGATAATGTCGAAATTATTTAAGCGGGCACGTACGCGAATTCCGCTGTACATGCGCCGAGGCAAGCCAATGCAAGGTTTTGAAACACCGGCCCGCGCATTAGCGCTTGGTTTTGCCGCTCTTACGCTATTGACGTTGCCATTGTCGACGTTCCATTGGGGATTTTTAGCACTGACTGTGTTTTGGCTCTGTGTGTTTATCGCGTTGGACGGATCTCAATACGTGTTTGTGGCCAAAGAACGTGGGCTGCGATTCTTGATATTTTTTACCTCGGTGCACTTGCTCGTTAGCGCTACGGCCTGTGCTGGGCTGTGCAAGGGCCTCATTGACTGGTGCATCGATCCAGCGTTTCGACGCGGTGGGGTAAGCGCGTGACGTTAGCTATTCCCCGAAGAGTCAACAGAGTCCGTTGGTTAGACTTCCTGGTAGTTTCCCTAGCGGGTCTCTGGGTGTTGTTTATGATTTTCTTCCTGGTGGCTGCGGGCTCATTTTCGTTGATGAGCCTTCCTGGCAGTACTCCGCCTTTTGTCTTTCTTTTGGTCCCTGTGGTGCTGGGTTTACTTACGGCCGTTGGTAGTCGAAAGCGATGGGCTATGGCGTTGCCTTTGGTTGGATTCCTACTGGGCACCACGCAACTCGATGTGAACTGGAAGCCATTGCCGGTCAGTGTTGCAGATGCAGATGCCAAAGAATTGGCGGTGTTTAACTGGAATAGCCTGATGTGGGATGAGAAAAAAGACAAAGCGGCTTTTTATCAGTTTTTGCAAAAACAGAACGCGGACATCTATTTACTACAGGAAGTTTTGTACAGTGCCTCAGAGCATGATGTTGAATCGGATGCCCGATTGAACAGACCAGCCATTCCGATTTCTACCGTGATTCCCGGCTTGGATGCTGATTACCTGACCTTCGACAAAACCCCTGAAATTCTGTCTTATTTCCCGGGTTACCACCTGGTTCATCAACAGCAGTTTCTGATTTTATCCCGCTACCCGATTCACAACGCCTACCTGGACCCTTCCGATCAGTTTCAGGTAGCCGATGTGCAAATAGGTGAACACGCACTGCGATTGTTCAATGTTCATATTGCGTTGCACATAGAGTTTAAAGACCCGTTAACAAGAGATTTTTATGAAGCTTTGGACAGACGGTTTCGCGTTCGAGATATTGCGTTTGACCGGCTGCACACAGCGATAAAGAAAACGCAACAGGATTACATTATTGCCGGTGATTTTAACTCGCCAAAACCAATGGGAACCATGCGGACGCTGACAAAGCAACAGGTGGATCTGTTTCGTTATGGACAGGAGCGGCTTCCAGTCACATTTGAGTTTAACGGTTTGCGCTGGTGGCGATTTGACTATGTCTTCGCTAATCCGGATCACAGATTCCAAGTGCTGGGATTTGAGAATATACCTATTGAAGCGCTGTCCGATCACAACGCGCAAAAAATTACACTGCAATATTTAACCGAAGACTCATAAGGATCGAACATGGGCTACCAACGACTCTCGAAGAACCCACAGGAAGGCACGCCACCCGTGGTCAGTATTGTCCTACCGTTTTATAACACGGAGGAATACCTGCGTGGATGCTTGGACAGTGCATTGAATCAAACTTTTCAGGATTTCGAGATATTGGCGATTGACGACGGCTCCGTCGATGGCTCATTGGCCATCGTTCTGGAATATGCCGAACGGGACTCTCGTATTCACGTTTTCAAGAATGACAAAAATTCCGGCGTCAGTGTGACCGCGAATGTCGGTATTGAGAACGCGCGAGGCCGCTATTTGGCCCGCTTGGATTCCGACGACATGTATGTACCGACGAAACTGGCGACTCAAGTGGCTTTTTTTGAACAGCATCCAGACCATGTATTGCTGGGTGGCGCGGTTCGGATCATCGACACGGTTAAAAAAATTGAGCGGATTAAGTACTCCCCGACCACACATGAAGACATACTGGAGAAAATATTCACCTTTATCCCGTGCCAGCATTCCGCCATTATGATAAATCGCGCCTTGGTGCCTGAGCATTTTTCCTGGTACGACCCGGATACCCATATCGCGGAAGATTTGGATCTCATCTTCAGAATCGCGCCTTACGGGAAAATGCGCAATCTGGACGATATTTTGTGTGTGATATTTGAACGTCCGGAGTCGTTGTCGCATCTCGACGTTAAAAACTCATTCCGTCAGATTCTCAACATACGCAAGCGAGCGGTGAAAGAATATGGTTATCAAACGAACCTTCAATCGAAGTTAACCATGATTGGTCAACGGTTAATCGTGACCTTTACCCCCGCAGCACATCTGTTTACCGTTTTTCATCTCATTCGCAAACATATCTAAAAACGGAGAAAGGGGGCGTGCTTGGCATACCCCAGATTTCCCAAGGCGTATCAATTCAATGATTCATAGCTGGTTTGAGTGTTCGTTGGTTTCGTACCCATTAGCACTGGCAGCGCTAATGGACTACATCGCCTTGATAATACTGACGTCACAGGTCGCTTGGGAGGCAATTTTCGCCGCGGTGCTGCCTAAGGTTGACCTCCCCAATTGATTGGTGCCGCCGCGATGGCTGCCCATCAAGATCAGATTTGCGTGAATTTCGTCCGCCTTATCGAGAATGGTGTTGCTGGGTAAGCCCATTTCGACCATCAGATGGATGCGGCCCTCATGTGTTGAGATGTGATGTTCCGCGAATTCCATCAATTTTCCACGTATCTCGTCCAGGGTGTTTTCATCGGCCCCGTTGGGGGCAACCGCCAATAACGTGACTTGGCAGTCGCTGTATTGCAAATGAAACAGTGCTTTTTTCAAAATTTGTTCTGCAATAAGGGGGACAGAGACATCAATAGGTGCCAAAATTGACGCATACATAGTTTCACCATCTCAGAGTTGTTGTCGTTTCAGTGTAGGCCGAACTGGTCAATTTGCCAGATGACCACTCTAGCGATCAAAGAGTACGCATTTCATGTCTGTTTTTATTCAATTATTCTGGTTCTTCCGCCAGCAATGGCGCCGTTATGGTATTGCCGTGTTTGCCCTGATCGGGGTCGGGCTGGCAACCATGGTGCCGCCTTGGATGATCGGCAAAATCGTCGATTCATTGGCCGATGGGACCGTCACCAAAGCCTTTCTATATGAGCATGTGGGCTGGATTCTGGTCGCTGCACTGGTCAGCTACACGCTTCGGGTCACCTGGCGGATTGCCTTGTTCGGTGCCAGTTACATTCTTGCGAACCAATTGCGGCAGCAAATGTTCCGGCATTTCAGTATTCAACCACCTTCGTTCTTCCAGAAGATGAAAACCGGCGATTTGATGGCCCGTGCCACCAACGATATACAGGCCGTTGAAATGACCGCCGGTGAAGCAGTGTTAGCACTGTTTGACGGTGCTTTTACCGGAATGTTGGTACTGATCATGATGACGGTATTCATTTCCTGGCCATTAACTCTGATCGCGCTGATCCCATGGCCCATTGTGGGCTATTTTATGTGGCGGTTCGGCAAGGCTTTACACGCGTCGTTTCGGGATGCACAGGCGCGATTCAGTGACTTGAACGACGACGTGCAGGAAAGTATTTCCGCCTTGCGTTTGACCCGTGCCTTTGGCCGCGAGCAGGTTGAACAGGCTCAGTTCAACGCAATTGCCACCCAAGCCAATAAAGCCAATCAGGATGTTGCTCGCACCGACAGCAAATACGACCCGGCCATTCAATTGGGCATTGGCTTTTCATTTTTCCTCAGTGTTGCCGGCGGCGCCTTTTTCATTTATCGCGGCGAACTGACGCTGGGCCAGCTCACCAGTTTTACGTTGTATCTGGGGTACATGATCTGGCCGATGTTTGCCATTGGCTGGCTGTTGAATTTGGTCGAGCGAGGGCAGGCAGCCTATCAGCGGATCGATGAGCTGTTTGCCATGAAACCGGATATTCAGGATGACGGAACATTCACACAGCCGGTGTCTCCGATGATCGAATTCTCTGTTGACCGGTTTCGATTCCGTGATGCGGAAAACCCGGCATTGCAAAACATTCATCTGACTATTCCCGCAGGGCACATGCTGGGCATTGTCGGCCACACCGGCGCAGGTAAATCGACACTGATCAATTTATTGGTGCGTATGGAAGAAGACGGGCAGAGCGTTATTCGGTTGGGTGGCCGCCAGATTCAGGAATTCACGTTGGATAACCTGCGTGCGCACATTGCCACCGTGCCGCAAACGCCGTTTTTGTTTTCCGCCACCATTGCCGAAAACATTGCGCTGGCGAAACCGGAAGCCTGCCAGGCTGAGATTGAGCGGGTCGCCACCATTGCTCAGGTTCACGATGATATTTGCCGATTCCCTAAAGGGTATAAAACTGAAGTCGGTGAACGCGGTGTCACGTTGTCGGGTGGACAGAAGCAACGTATCGCCATCGCCCGGGCTCTGTTGCAGGATGCCCCTGTGTTGATACTCGATGATGCCTTGTCTGCGGTGGACGTAAAAACCGAACAATCGATTCTCAACCATTTGCGCGCCGAACGCGCGGGTAAAACAACCTTGATTGTCTGTCACCGGTTGTCGGCTGTGGAAACCGCGCAGCACATTATCGTGTTAAACCATGGTGAAATAATGGAGCAGGGCTCACATCGGTCACTCTTGTCGCAGCAAGGTTGGTATCGCCAGATGTTTGACTATCAGCAATTGGAACAAGCCGTGGAGGAGGGGCGATGAAGCAGACTTTTGTGCGGCTGTTAACTTACGCCTTGGCTTACAAAAAAACGCTGATGCAGGCATTCCTGTTGCTGCTGGTGGCCACCACCGCCAGCGTGCTGGGTCCTTATCTGATCAAGGTTTTCATTGACGATTATCTTACGCCCAGCAATTGGCACTGGCCGGGTATTGCAACTCTGGCGGCGATCTACATATCAGCGCAGCTGATTGGCGCGCGCGCCTTCTTTATGCAGGCGATTCGTTTTAATCGAATCGCGCTGGACGTGATTCAACGCTTGCGTGAACAGGTGTTTGCCCATGTGTTGAATTTGCCTATGGCTTATTTCGACAAGACCGCCACCGGTAGTTTAATCAGCCGCATTACCAACGATACCGAAGCCATTAAAGATCTATATGTCAACGTTATTTCAGTGTTTGCGCAAAACACCGTGCGCATCATTGGTATTCTGATCGCCATGGCGTTTCTCGATATCCGCTTAATGTGGATTTGCGCCACGCTGGTGCCCGTGGTCTTGGTTCTGATGTTTACCTATCAGAAAATATCGACGCCTATTTTTCAACGGGTGCGCAGTTTGCTCAGCGATATTAACGCGCGCCTGAACGAAAGCATCGAAGGGATGTCGGTGATTCAATTGATGAATCAACAGAAGGCTTTCTCCGCGGCATTTTCACAAACCAGTACCGACCACTACCGCGCAAAAGTGCGTAATATTGTGGTAGACGGTTTGTTGCTACGGGCTTTGATCGACTTCATTTATATGTTACTGCTGGCCGCACTCCTGTTTGGCTTTGGCTGGTTGGAGCTTACCCAAACCGGTGTGGTTAAAGTTGGGGTAATTTATGCGTTTATTAATTACCTGGGCAATGTAACGGAACCGTTGGTCGACATGACTTCCCGGTTGAACATGGCGCAGCAGGCGTTGGTGTCGGCCAGTCGAGTGTTCGCCTTGCTGGACGAAAAGACTCTGCCGGACTTGCAACCGAAAATTACCCCAACAACAACAGAAATCAATTTCGACGTGGAACGCTTCAGCTACGACGGTGAAAAAGATGTGCTGCAGGATGTTCACTTTACCGTCGCACCCGGCGAGTTCATTGGCATTGTGGGTCACACCGGGTCTGGTAAAAGCACACTGATGTCGTTGTTGATGGATTTCTATTCAGTTGAGCACGGCGCAATCCGTATTGGTGGTCATAACATCGATGACATTCACAAGGATATTCGCACGGGGCTAATTGGCTTTGTGCAACAGGATGCGTTTATTTTTTCTGGCACCATCGCAGACAACATTCGTCTTGAATTGGATCTTACGCTAGAGCAGGTTCAGCAAGCTGCTCAGCAAGCACAGCTACACGATGCCATTATGGCGATGCCGAAAGGGTACGATACCGAACTGGCCGAACGCGGAAAAAATTTAAGCACCGGGCAACGGCAGTTACTGAGTTTGGCACGCACACTGGCTCGACAACCCAAGATTCTTATCCTGGATGAAGCCACCGCAAACATCGACAGTCACACCGAAGCTCTGATCCAGAAATCGTTGATGTTGTTGCGCGGTCAGGTCACGCTTATAGCCATTGCCCATCGCCTGAGTACCGTGCGCGATGCGGATACACTTTATGTTTTGCATCAGGGCCATGTGCAGCAACGCGGAAGTCATGCGCAACTTATGCGGGAAGAAGGGTTGTACCGGCACATGTATGAACTGCAAATGAAAAGAGACCATATGGCAGAAGCCGAGTAGGTATCCCGATCCGCTCTCGGTTGATGACTAAAAAGTAACGCCCTCTGCGGTAAGTCAGAGGGCGGTTTTGGCGGATAAAAGTCAGGCGAGATGCTTCGCTGAGTGGAGACGCGCTTCAAACTATTGAAAGAGTATTCGCTTTGGTTTCCGTCTAAAAGAACAATTGAAAGATTGATTGTCAGTTTACTGGAGAGCGCTGGCTTTAACAGGTAGCTATTGTACGTAGAGTGCAATAGCTACCATGGAAGGCTTAGTGTTTACGTCGACTGCGAACAGAGATTAAGAATAGTAACGCGCTTGAGAACAACGTAAGCGTTGCCGGTTCTGATACTGAAGCTGAAACGGTAGCGTTCTTTATATTGTCTACATTGAATATCCAAGAATTTCCATTTTGAACATTCAGCGCACCAGACAATGCCGTGTAGCTGTTTGGATCAATATTGTAGTTTTCATATGTACACCAAGAACAGCTAACTTTTTCCCATGATGTCATCTCAACTGTGATGAAATTACTTCCAACGCTCCATTGGCTGGTTCCATATTGAGTATTGAACCCATGAACACTCCCATAACTTGTACTTTTTCCCTGATCATTGAAATAGTTGGCAGTGATTACGCGTGTATAGTCGTTAACTTCGTCATAAAGCGAAAACGATGTATCCAACCAGAACGTATAATCAGCTAAATTCAAATCGTCATGAAAGTAGTAGGTTTGGGTGTAGGTGTCTCCATAATAAGTGAAATCCACTGCGGCAATGTCGAGCCCTGGCAGAGTTGCATCGCCTTCTGGATCATCCAGAATGATCGTTGCGTGAGCAAGATTGGTCATTAATAATAACAGCAGTGTTACATATATCGATTTGAGTGAATTGTGTGGTTTTTTCACGTATGTCGTCCTTTTGACTGTATTTTAAATATTTGCTTCTGCTCAAAAATACTTCCCATTTTTTAAGTAGATCATGAGTGCCGATGACGCTGTGATAAGTCGGCACAGCAAGCGAAAGCAAATATCAGACCATGGGTTTGAAGTCCTCATTTTTGGGGCTATTGACCGAGCCGAAAATAACGAATGAATTAAAAGTGTAAGTGTTCTCGACACATTTATTGTTGTTGAACGAATTGACGCTTTATTTTTAGTTAATAATGATTCTGACTTGCAAATAATAATGAGAATTTTTTTCTCAGATGGACGTTTTCGAAACGACTATGCGATATATTAGTTGTTCAATAAAAACTTTACCGATCTGTTATCCAGAAGTTCTAAAAAGATGAAAATAAATGCGCAGAAAGACGATATTTTTGAAAAATTAAAATGTCTGTCCTCTGTGGTGTTTAAATCATTATTCAATGCGGTTTCTCGCAGGAAGAATTTAAATCACTAGGAATTAAATCGTTTAATTTTTTAAAAAAAGTGTGTTCGTATTGCGCTGAAGTTATTTTAAGATATCTAATTATGATGTTTATTAACGTAGTGAGACGATGAGAGGTTAAAAACCGCAATTTTTATTTATCTTAAAATTAAATCGACGGCACATGTATGAACTGCAAATGACAAGAGACCCTATGGCCGAAGCCGAGTAGGTATCCCGATCCGCTCTCGGTTGATGACCATAAAGAGACGCCCTCTGCAATAAATCAGAGGGCGGTTTCGTTTAAGGTTCCTGGAATGTCAGTGTTGTGGTTTGAGGAATGCGCCAATCAACCCCATCCGCGGAGGATGATACATGCGTGGTAAAGCTTGAGGATTCGTTTGATCCTCCATAGCGCCAAAACCGATCGTGAAAGACCAGGATGTCGGCATTCTGGAATGGTTCATACACGTTACTGGGTTCGAGTCGTTCCCAGGTTACGGCATCCGCCGACCGATACACGTAATGAGATGGCAGATAATCTATCGCCAGTACCCCGCCAAAGACCCAGAAATAGCCATCTTTATGAACAAATGAAAAACCTGAAAGGGCTTCAGGCAGTTCGCTGATCGCAGTGTAGGGTCCGGAACCTGTCAGGCTTTTCCATACCTTTGTTTTCTTGTTTTGCCAGTCGTAGTCCAATACGAAAATACCGTCAGATGCAACTGAGATCGCTTTATGATGTTGTAAACCACCCATCCCCGCATCTGCAGTCACTTGGTACCATTGCAAACCATCGCTCGTGCGCCAAATGTCTCGTGATTCATTCGAACTTTCGCTGGTTCCGCCGATTAACCACAGCTGATCGTCGAAATTAACTAATTGGTGGAATTCTCGATTACCAAATGGACCCTTGCTGGATTCCCGGACCCAATTGTTGCCGTCCGTCGTAGACCAAATGTCGCCTAAACGGGTATTGCCATTTTCCCGACCGCCAATCACCCAAAGCTTGTCTTTAAACACAATCGTTTCTGTGAATGTGCGCAGGGGTAAGTTAGTGTCTTCCCGTTGCCAGTCCATGCCATTGGTCGAAGAATAGATATCCGTATCGAACAAGCCGCCGATGAGCCAGACCTTTCCAGCAAATTCAACATTGCGCAGATAACCAGTGCTTCGGCCACCCCATCCGTCGCGCGCAGTGATCTGCATTCTGTTGCTATGGTGTCCTTGTAGTTCAGCTGCGTAGGTTGCTGTCGTGTCGGTTGTCAGTGCTGTATCCGTCAGGGTTTCCTGACCATAGGTCAACGCCATTTGGCCGGTATCACAACTCGCGTATTGACTGAGGTCGCAGTCCTCACCCCGAAAGCGGAACAGTTCATAGGCAAGCTCATAGCTATCGGCCAGTTCGACCTGAGTGTCTTCCAAACCAATGAACAGGTTCAGTTCAACATTTTTAAGCCCAACTACAGTAAATTGAGGAATTGCCATTTCGTTGGACGGGTTGCCTGCGGCATCGGTTACCTGCACTGTACAGTCGTACGATTGATCAGCCGTCAGAGGTCCCAGCTGGATTGTACTGTCACCGGATTTGATCGCTCGCGTCGGTGTCGTGCATCCGGTTCCGCGAATTTGCAGAGACCCAGCCTCAGAGGCATGTATCACAAACGTTGGTGAGGTCTCGAGCGTGGGTGTTTCAACCGCTTGTAGCAACGAAAGCGCTGGCGCGGCCGTATCGCTCATGGTGATCGTCCCGGAGACCACTGCGGCGCCTTGAACTGTGCCCGTGTTCGCCATTGGGGTTACCTCAAAGCTAATCGGCAGGTTGTAATCTTCATTGCTCAGCTGATAGGTTTTACCGGTAGTCTCTTGAATTGGTCGCCCATCACGGAGCCAGCGGATCTGTGTCACGCCTTCAGCATCTTGTTCTGCATCGGTATACACATAGCTGCCCTGCAACTCCATTCCCGGCAGCAGGGTATCGCCTGTCGGCAACAGGATCGAAACATGACTCGCTACGGGTGGCTGGTTTACTTGCGGGGACGGTTTGTCACCGGTCTGACAGGCACTCAAGAGCAAGGACATTGCAGCAGCCGAAAAAGGCACTGGGCCATACTTGGCGCTTAACCAATTGGTCATTGTGTTGAAACTCCATTATCGATAATCGTACTGGCAAAATACGGTTCTTACGCGGGTTCCGGCGTCCGACTCGATGCACCGGGACACATTTTTAGGCAGACGAACCCTTTCACCGACGGTTCGGGAACCGATTCCGCAGACCTTGCGCAAAACTGTGCTAATCTGCCGGTGCCTAAAAACAAAAAAATTCAACAGGAGAGTGCTATGAAAACCTAT
>JBNKNI010000030.1:0-75542 GCA_050293765.1 Reinekea sp. | reverse complement strand
GGCCACGGGACATATTCCGCCCATGCGGCACGGCCTGTTCAATGGCTGTGCGTACCGCGTGCAAATTGTCTGGCAAATCGCTGGCGGTCAGATTGGTTTTTGCGGCCATCATTCCGCAACCAATATCCACACCCACCGCGGCCGGGATAATGGCATCCAGCGTCGGAATAACAGAGCCGATGGTGGCCCCTTTCCCTAAATGAACGTCCGGCATCGCGGCCACCCACTTATGCACGAAAGGCAAGGAGGCAATGTTCTTTAATTGCTGGCGCGCTTTATCTTCAAACAAAACACCGGTTGTCCAAGACTTAACGGGCACACCACCCGGTACGTTCATCACTTCTATGCTCATGGTTTTCTCCTTTGAATGGCATGTGATTTACCAGATGACATTACAATTGGCGTGCCAGCAACGTAAGTCATTGATTTTATTAAATAAACCGCAATGCGAAACGCAACCGAGCATGATCTATTTATCGAATATGATCGTCATTGATCAGAAATCATCAAACTTCAAACCAAACTTCGCCAGATACTGACGTAACCGATGCCCATCATTGTTGGACGCCTTCTGCAGTCGCGATTGATCAAACAGCAAACGTCCGGCTTCGCTTAACGAATGCGTCTGCTGACAAACCCCAATCACGTAAGCCAATTGGTGTTGGTCAAACCGGTCGATCGACGCCAGCTGCTCTGCATTAAGGTAATCCGCCAAGTCAATTTGACGTTCACCGGAGTCGCTTTGACGCTGCCAGCGCGATTGCAACTGAAGGATCTCTTCTTCCACTATGTCGAGCGTAATGCGCCCACCTTCAGCCAGAGTCGCCATGCGCACCACCGACGCATTCAGGTCACGAAAGTTTCCTGGCCACATCGCCACCGGCGATTCCGCAAACGTCAAATAAGCGCGGCGCGCTGTTTTATTCATGGATACTTTTTGTTTGCGCAGCCGCTCTAATTGCTGCAGTTCATAATCCAGGTTTGGGGCTATGTCTTCCTTACGTTGCGCCAGGCCCGGAAGCTCATACGACCACAGGTTGATACGCGCCAACAGATCATCACGAAACAAGCCGTCGCGAATACTCGCCGCCAGGTCGCGATTAGTGCCCGCAATTAACTGAAAGTTACTGCTCACTGTTTTATCGGCACCGACCGGATAAAAACATTTTTCTTCAATGGCATGCAGTAACATCGCTTGCTCGTCCATGCCCAGCTCACCGATTTCATCGAGAAACAGTAAGCCATCATGAGCTTTACTGAGTAACCCTTGCCGCGCGCTTTGCGCTCCGGTAAACGCGCCTTTGGTGTGTCCGAACAACGCCGACATCGCGCCGTCGCCGCGCAACGTCGCACAGTTCACACTGACGAATTCACCCCGCAGCAACCCCTGATGTTTTTTCAGCTCATAAATCCGTTTGGCAATCTGCGACTTGCCAGCACCGGTTGGTCCGGTGATCAACATCGGCGCATCAGAGCGGGTGGCGACCCGCTCCAACTGATCGATCATACTATTGAATTTTTGGTTTTTGGTTTCGATCCCACTCTTGATGAATTGAATATTGTCCGTCGCCTGCCGTTCGAAACGTGACGCTAATTTGTCGTACTTCGACAAATCCAAATCGATATGATGAAGCCGACCCTTGGCACTTTGATCGGGTGTTGGGGAAGACTGAAGCAACGTTGCGGGAATGTAATTGGCCTCACACAGCAGAAACCAGCATATTTGTGCGACGTGCGTACCCGTGGTGATGTGCAGATGATACTGCTCTGTTTCCGTATCGAAACGATACTGTGTGCAGAAGTCGAGCAACGCACCGTACATTTGCTCAAAATCCCACGGGTCCGACACGTTAATCGAGTGCAAGACAACCTGTGTTCCGGGAGACGTCTCTTCGATGTCTTGCTTAATGCGGTGCGCAAACCGCGTGTAGTCCCTGTCATGAATCAGCTCAAAGCGATCCACTGGAAAGTCATCCTGCTGACACACACTCACGCTTGGTCGCCATCGCTCCCAGCGTTTCGCTCCCTTGCCCCGCATGTCCAAAACGGTTCCGACCAATCCCACAACGACGTTTTTCATCTGATCTTTCTCGATAAGCTTTAATCGAAAACGATCATATCAGCTCACTCAATAACGGCCAGGCTTTTCATTAAAAAAAGCGTTAGCAAATAAAAAATGCATTAAAAACAATAAATTAAAAATTAATTTCGCGCTTGGTTCATGAATTGGCACATCACTTGTTATAACGACAATGTGTGCAGCTGTTAACGGTGTTGGCTTTTCACCAACCTGGCACCTCTTCACTGAAGCAGGGTGTACCAATGGCAACGGGTAACCGAAACACACAGAACTTGATAGCTCAATTGGATAGAGCAGTCGGCCAGTACCGATTGGTTGTAGGTTCAATTCCTACTCAAGATCGCTAATTAGCTCAAATGGTAGAGCAATCGACAGTTAATCGATTTGTTGTGGGTTCGATTCCCGCATTAGCTCCAAGCCCTTTCACGGCTTTTGAGAAATAACCACAGGTAGCCGGAGGTGACGAACAAGCCTGCTTGCGAGTCACTTCACGCCCTCAGACGGTAGAACACCGGCCTCTGTTTTGGGTTCGGGCTCCGTGAAACTAACGCGTTGCAGTCTTGCGTGTTGGTCGCACGCAGCGCTAACCCAATTCAAGTCGAGTGTCCCCGAACGGAACGGCAGGCTACCGCCCAATTTATTAAAGGAATGACGATATGAAATTAAAAACAAAAATTCTGGTCGCCGATCACGAACGCGCCTTACTGTATAAAGACCGGCAGTTTGCTCGGGTATTGGAACCAGGCAAGCATGCATTTTGGGACTTAAAGCAGGAATGTCATTGGGAAGTGATGGACCTGAAAGATTGCGAATTCAAACACACAAACGGCAGTGTGTTGGCATTAAAACCTGAACTGGCTGCGCATTTGCTGGAAGTGAAAACCAACAACGCGCAGGCCGCGCTGATTTACAAGAACGGCAAACTAGCAACGATCTTGTCGCCAGATGATCAACGCTACTATTGGAAAGCGGCGGCCCAATGGGAAGTGACCCTGATCGACCTTAACGAACAGGTACGCATCGAAACGGCGTTGTTGCGCGAAATTATTCATCAAGGTCTGGAAAACGCTGCCTATAACAAGCCACGAATTCTTCATGCTGTGATTCCAGAGCAACACGTCGGCTTACGCTTTGAAGACGGTACGCTCAAGGAAACCCTGCAGCCTGGCCGTTACGGTTATTGGGCAATGACGCGCGCCTTGCATGTTGAAAGCGTCGACCTTCGTTTAAAAACAGAGGAAATCAGCGGTCAGGAAATCCTCACTAAAGATCGGGTGTCCATTCGTTTAAACCTGAACGCCATGGTGAAAGTCGTGGATGCCACCGTGTACACCACGATGGTCAAAAAAGGTGAAGATCATATTTACCGCGTTCTGCAACTCGCGTTGCGAGAAGCGGTTGGTACACGAACCTTAGATGAATTGCTCGAAAACAAGCAGGCGATTTCGGCCACCATTTTCGAGCAGGCCAGTGAAAAACTGCGCGACATTGGCGTGGCGTTAAAAGATGTTGGCGTGAGGGACATCATTTTGCCTGGCGACATGAAAGATATTCTGAATCAGGTTGTTCAAGCGCAAAAAGCCGCCGAGGCCAATGGCATTCGTCGTCGCGAAGAAACCTCCGCGACACGATCACTGCACAACACCGCGAAGTTAATGGAAAACAACCCGGTGCTGTTGCGTTTAAAAGAATTGGAAAGCTTAGAGAAAATTGCCGAACGCATTGAAAAAATTCAGGTGGTCGGTGGTTTAGATCAGGTCCTGAACATGTCTAAGCTTCTGACCTAAAGGACGTTCATATTCCAGGGACGGAATTTGAGCCGTTGATAACAAATGGAGGACAGTATCTTGATAAAGGAAACCGTCAAATTAGAAATAGAAAATCGTTTAGCCCGAGTCGAAGCAGAACACAACGTACGAATACTCTACGCGGTGGAGTCTGGTAGTCGAGCTTGGGGGTTCGCCTCACCGAACAGCGATTACGATGTACGCTTTGTTTATGCACATAACCCTGAATGGTATTTATCGGTTTTCCCGCAACGCGATGTTATCGAATACCCTATCGTTGATGACATAGATTTGAGCGGCTGGGACGTGCGTAAAGCATTGCAGTTGTTTTATAAATCGAACCCATCATTGGTGGAGTGGCTCCAATCCCCCTTGGTGTATCGAAACGACAAAACCTTCGCGCCCGCGCTGCGTGACATGCTGAAAACACGTTACTCAAGCCCGAGTGGTTGGCACCACTACCGAAGCATGGCAAAAACAAACTATCGTAGTTACTTACAAGAAGAAGTTGTGCCTTTGAAGAAGTACTTTTATGTTCTGCGACCATTGTTGGCGATGCGTTGGATAGAAACACACAAAACCGCTCCACCGATAGCAATCGATGCATTATTGGCGCTCCTAACGGAAGAACGACCCGTACTAGAAGAAGTGAATAGACTCTTGGCGCAAAAGAAAACCGCCTTGGAAAAGCAGCTCATTGCAAAAAATGACGTGCTCACGAGCTTTATAGAAGCAGAGCTGAACCGTGAAGTAAGTTTGGCGCCTATTCAGATCGACCGGCTGTTATTGGATTCTGTGCTCAAGCAATGTATTTACCCGCCGATGTGACCCAAACCCTGCGCAAGCGCAGGGTCATTCGCAAATGAATACTCAACGACCTTTGAGACATACTCGCGTTCATCGTCAAAAAAGCTCTTCCGGCAGAACCCAAACCTAAAAACCGTCAAAAATGTGATGAACATCACATTAATTAACGCCTTCAGAACACCGATCGGCGACTTGGTTCGGTAAATCCCTGCATAAATAAGGGTCTTTCCCCCATAATTTAGATCTTTTTAATATAGTGTATTTGCGAGAGGTTTTGGGCTGTGACTTTTTTAAGTCTGAGAGGGTATCGGTGGTTACTGGTGTTGCTTATTCTGGCGACTCTGGCTCTTATTGGCTGGCAACGCGTCGGTATGAATTTGACGTTGCCTATCCTTGGCCCGGATGCCCCGCAATACAATGTCTACAGTGTCGATGACAGTTCAAATGGAGGCAGCACGCTGTCATTTCTGGAAACGGATAAATCTACGACGACCCTTGTTTGTGAGCTATTTCCAGAAAACCAAACCTACTCGTTTTGCGAAATTGCCATTAGTGTTATGCAGCAGGGCAAAGGCTTAGACTTATCCAAATTCGATTCCGTGACCGTGGAGTTAGGCTTTAAAAACAGCCCGGATGTGAAGGTCAGGGTGCAGATGAAAAACCCTAACCCTGTGTACAGCCTGCCTGGAGACCCAACATCTGAAAAATTCAACATCATTGAATTTAACCCTACCGCAGATGGTCATCTCCAAACCATTCCCTTGAGCTACTTCCAGGTACCTGAATGGTGGGTGAGTCAATACAACGTTCCTATCCGCTATTCACAGCCTGAGTTTACCAACATTACTGTCATCGAAGTGAGCGTGGGCACGAACACACCGCCAGGAGAATACGAGCTGTGGGTCAAGGAGCTGACCTTAACCGGTAAAGTGCTATCGTATACCCAGTTACTGACCGTTATCTTGGCCGTTTGGATAACTCTGGCTGTGCTGATTCTGCTTAGTTTGATCGTTCGAATGAACAGTGCCTTCCATCAAAAACAAAAACAAGTTCAGGAACTCAATACTTTAAACCGCAAACTCAACACACATTCTCAGCGAATGGAGTTACAGGCTAAAACGGATGCGCTGACTGGACTGCTCAATCGCAACGGTGTCGCAAAGCGATTGTTGGAACTCAAAATGGGCGTACAGCGCAACAGCGAGGAATGTTCAGTCATTTTCTGTGACATCGACTTCTTCAAACACGTGAACGACACCTATGGACACGGTGTAGGTGATCAGGTGATTGCACAATTCGCTACCTTGCTGCAAACAAGAACCAGGACAAATGACCTCGTCGTCCGCTGGGGTGGCGAAGAGTTTGTATTGTTTTGTCCACAAACATCGCTCAACGCCGCCTCTATTCTCGCGGAAAATTTACGTCAGTCGATTGAATCGGCCGCTTGGCCTGAACAGTTAAATCTGACCGCGAGTTTCGGCGTCTCGCAAATGCAAAAAAACGAAGACATTGAAACCTTTCTGAATCGTGCCGATATGGCGTTATATCGAGCAAAGGAACGCGGGCGGAACAGAGTAGAGATCAACGAGGTCTGACTGGCTAATACATTGGACAAAAACAAAAGTGGGACTGAAAGACTGACGTTTTGCAGGACTCCGTGAATTAATTTTTGCCAAGAAGCTCACAAAAAAAGACATTGGTTCGACAGTATCTCAAACAACTTCGCCATTAAAGTCGTGCTGGGTGCGATGCTCACTGCGATTTTTCAACGGTTTGTCAGAATTCCTTACAATAAATTGCGCAACATTTCGCAGAAGTGTCGAAATTTTTTGCAAATTCTCGTGCGCTTTGCGTTACAACAAACTCGATGCCAAACACAAAATACCAGTTCACCCATGTGGGCTGAAAATTGCTATAGTGTTGACCACATAGTTAAGTAGTCGGTTTTTAACGCTCAAATTACAAGGATGGTATACCCCATGTTAAAACTACTGCGGCTTTTGTCGTTAGCCCTTATCTCTACAACGACTTTCGCGCTCCCCACCTATTTTACATTTGAAGGTCAGCTCTCCATTAGCTCGACCGGAATGATGAATGATTCCCAGTGGTTGTCACAATTCGGGATTATGGTGGACCCGTCGACGACCAATTCAGAAGTCATCGACAATCAATGGGTCTTTATGGTGGATCTTGATGCCACTCACTTCGAAGGCAATATTGAAGTATTTGAAAGCTTTGATTATCTCGGCATGTCTGCGACCGAAGCTCTTTACGCAACTGACTCAGGACCAAAATCGCGTGAACTTTACGCCTGCAATAATGGCCCATGCGGAGACCTCGAGACGAACATGAACAAATGGGATTATCAGGTCAGCTATGGTTGGGCTTCAAGTACAGTAATGTTGGAAGGTTTTACTCGCTTTCGAGACTTGGCTGTTGGTGATCAATTTGCCATCTGGGAGTTTTATCAAGATCTGAACCAGGTTCACAACAGTCATCTGATTGGCAATTCTACCGGTTACTCGTTAGCGACTTTGACCTCGGTTTCGACGACAAACCCATTTGCGGTTTCAGAGCCAGGAACCTTAATGCTTGTATTACTGGCTATGATGCTGCTTGTAAACCGAAAATCGCTTATTCGCCAATCGTAAATTGCCATTTAAGTAGGAATAACCGCACGTGTGAATGAGCACGTGCGAACTACTTAAAATGTGTTTCATAATCACATTGACAATGCTTTAACCAATCTATCTGCAGCGCAGATTATGCTCTGCTATTTACCCCAAAAAAAAGCCAATGGATCTTCACTTGTTATAACCGATTCAAATGCCAAGCCACTGGTGACCAGTTCGTTGGCTGTAACCGATCTTGCTGAAGAATACGACGATGCCGGATACTGGTCTGTGCCACATAAACAACGGAATCCTTCACGTGCTAAGGCGACTTCCGTTGTCAACCCAAAACTATTGCTGTCGATGACTGCGCAATCAGCACCAATGACTCATTCGCTAATGACTCCAAGATAGCTAATAGAGATATCTGCAGTTGCTTAGAAGTGGGAGAAACCATTCGGATTAAAACCACCAGCAATATTGTTTTCAATACAGCTGACGCCTACCCAAGCTCTGGTGCCTGGCGCATTGAAGGAGCTGAAGACACCTTCATCACCGCGACAATTGTCGCAAATGGCGTCGAATACTCTGTAAATGGTGGCCAAACCGTCCTGGTAGCCTGGGACGATTATTAATCTCTAGCGCCATAAGTTACTTGAGAGGGGGAACTGAGTTCCCCTTTTTTTGGGCCTTTGATCCCCGATGCGCCAGTAAAATCCAGCCCGTTCTTTAGACGCAATCGACCCCTCTCATATCTATATCAAAATATTTTGATATAGTTCTTGCATTTCCCGAATCGACTGCTATCTTTCCCTCCCTATGAAAACTGAACAAATTCCGAGCTTTTTTAAAGCCATCAGTGACGCCACTCGCCTCGCCGTTCTTCAGGTGCTGGGGACGGGAGCCTATGGTGTTTTGGAGCTAAGCGATTTACTGGATGTGAAACAATCCGGGATGAGCCACCACCTGAAGGTGTTGGCGAAAGCAGGCTGGGTAGATAGTCGGCGAGAAGGCAACAGCATCTATTACCGCCGCTCGCTTGGGGATGCACTGGGTGTGCAACAGCGCATTTTTCGCGAACTGGACAGCAATCCATTGCCAGAAAGCGTGCGTATTCAGCAACAACAGATTCGCGAAGAACGCCTAAACGCCGCCCGCCAGTTTTTTGTTGAACACACTGAAGAATTTGAACTGCATCAAGAACGGATCGTTCTGTTTGAACACTACGGTCCAGAAGCGCTGCAATTGCTCGATAGTCTGGATCGCCCGCGTCAGCAGAGAGTTCTGGAAGTCGGACCCGGCAAGGGAGAGTTCCTGAAAGCCCTGTCTCAGCGTTTTGATCAGGTTGTTGGTATTGATATCTCGCCAGTCATGCTGGAACAAGCAGGAGAACAGGTGAAAGACGCTGCCAACGTTACCTTATTGGAAGGCAGTACCGAAACCTTGCTGACCGAGGGGGCGCAATTTGACGTCATCATTTACAACATGGTGCTTCACCATGTCCCGATGCCAGAAAGCGAAATCGCACAGTGCGGCAAATTGCTGAACCCGAATGGCTTGTTGATCATCACTGATCTCTGTCATCACGATCAGGAATGGGCACGCGAACAGTGTGGTGACCAATGGCTCGGATTTGAACCGGAAGAACTTCATCAGTGGGCGAAACGGCACGGCTTCGACCATGACCAAACACGATTTTTAGCGTTACGGAATGGGTTTCAAGTGCAAACCCAGGTGTATCGAAACGCCTAACCTTATGCAAGCTTAACCACAGGACACAGCAGATGAGCGAATATTCTTTATTTACATCCGAAAGCGTTTCAGAAGGGCACCCGGATAAAATGGCCGATCAGATTTCGGACGCAGTTCTGGACGCCATTATCAGTGAAGATCCGCACGCCCGCGTTGCGGTAGAAACACTGGTAAAAACCGGAATGGCGGTCATTGCCGGTGAAGTTCGCACTTCGACCTATGTTGACCTGGAAGACATCGTCCGTGATGTCATTAACGACATAGGCTACAACTCTTCTGACGTGGGTTTCGATGGTGCGTCGTGTGCCGTGTTAAATGCCATTGGCAAGCAGTCGTCAGACATCGCCATCGGTGTTGATGAAGCCGAAGACAAAGACCTTGGTGCCGGAGACCAGGGTCTGATGTTTGGTTACGCGACCAACGAAACAGACACCTATATGCCAGCACCGATTTTTTACGCGCACCGCTTGGTTGAACAGCAAGCCAAGCTGCGTAAAAACGGTACTTTGCCGTGGTTACGCCCAGACGCCAAATCTCAGGTGACGTTGCGGTATGAAAACGGCAAACCCGTTGCCGTCGATGCGGTTGTCTTATCGACTCAGCATAACCCAGACATTAAATTGGACGACTTACGTGAAGCCGTACTCGAAAACATCGTTAAAGAAGTTCTGCCCAGTGATTGGCTGCACGCCGATACCAAATTCCACATCAACCCGACCGGTATCTTTGTTATTGGTGGACCGGTGGGCGACTGTGGTCTAACCGGACGGAAAATTATCGTTGATACCTACGGTGGTATGGCTCGCCATGGTGGTGGCGCCTTCTCAGGCAAAGATCCATCCAAAGTTGACCGCTCCGCGGCTTACGCCGGTCGATATGTTGCGAAAAACATTGTCGCTGCCGGTTTAGCCGACAAATGTGAAATTCAGGTGTCTTACGCCATTGGTGTTGCTGAACCGACGTCCATTTCGATCAACACCTTCGGTACCCACAAAGTGTCCGAACAGAAAATTGCCGAATTGGTTCGCGAGCATTTTGACCTGCGTCCGCGCGGCATCATCGAAATGCTCGACCTGCGCAAGCCAATTTACCGGCCAACGGCGGCCTATGGCCACTTCGGTCGTGAAGGGTTCAGTTGGGAAAACACCGACAAAGTCGACGCCTTAAAAGCAGGCGCCGGTCTTTAAATAAATAACGATACCGACCCGTTTGCGAACGGGTCGAAACCAAACCTCATTTAGGAAGCTCACTATGTCAAACTTCACTGATTACAAAGTCGCGGACATTTCTCTGGCCGATTGGGGCCGCAAAGAAATCGCCATCGCCGAAAGCGAAATGCCAGCCCTGATGGCTTTGCGCACAAAATACAAAGCGGAACAGCCACTGGCTGGCGCGAAAATCATGGGTTGTATTCACATGACCATTCAAACAGCGGTGTTAATCGAGACACTGGTCGACCTCGGTGCAGACGTACGCTGGTCATCGTGCAATATTTTTTCAACACAGGATCATGCGGCAGCGGCTATAGCAAAAACAGGGGTCCCTGTTTTTGCCTGGAAAGGCGAAACCGAAGAAGAATTTCTGTGGTGTATTGAGCAGACCATTCTGGCCGAAAAAGAAAGCACTGAGGTTTGGGATGCCAACATGATCCTGGATGATGGCGGCGACCTGACCCAGCGCATGCACGAGAAATTTCCGCAGCTGCTGGATGACGTGCGCGGCCTGTCGGAGGAAACCACCACCGGCGTGCACCGTTTATTGGAAATGCTGCAGGAAGGCACACTGAAAGTGCCTGCCATCAACGTGAACGATGCCGTAACCAAATCAAAGAACGACAACAAGTATGGTTGCCGTCACTCTTTAAACGACGCCATCAAGCGCGGTACAGACCACTTACTGGCCGGTAAAAAAGCGCTGGTCATCGGTTACGGTGACGTGGGTAAAGGCTCGGCTGCCTCTTTGCGTCAGGAAGGCATGATTGTGAAAGTAACGGAGATCGATCCAATCTGCGCGATGCAAGCGTGTATGGACGGCTTCGAAGTCGTGTCTCCATTTATCAACGGTCAAAACGATGGTACAGCGGCATCAATAAACACAGGTCTGCTGGCCAATACCGACTTAATTGTCACCACCACCGGCAACACCAACGTTTGCGACAAGCACATGTTAGCCGCCGTTAAGAAAGGCGCCGTGGTGTGCAACATCGGCCACTTTGATAACGAGATCGACACCAAGTTCATGCGTGAAAACTGGAAATGGGAAGAAGTAAAACCCCAGGTGCACCAGATTTACCGCAGCGATGACACGTCGGACTTCATTATTCTGTTGAGCGAAGGTCGACTGGTTAACCTGGGTAACGCGACCGGTCACCCGAGCCGCATCATGGATGGCTCGTTTGCCAACCAGGTTCTGGCGCAAATGTACTTGTATGAAGCCAAGTTTGC
This sequence comes from Reinekea sp., assembly GCA_050293765.1. GTDB lineage: Bacteria > Pseudomonadota > Gammaproteobacteria > Pseudomonadales > Natronospirillaceae > Reinekea. Next base: position 64,060 of record JBNKNI010000030.1, on the reverse strand, counting down.
CGACCTGCCAGAAGACGAGAAAGCCGCTAACCTGTACGTGAAGGTGTTGCCGAAGAAACTCGACGAAGAAGTCGCTGCGGAAATGGTTAAAGGTTTCGGTGGCGTGCTCACTAAACTGACGGCGGAACAGGCGAAGTACATCAATGTACCGGTGGAAGGTCCATTTAAACCGGAAGAGTATAAGTACTAAGCGTTAGACGAATGTGATGCTTAGCGCCTTTAGGTGTTAGGCATCACATCTTGCTTCTTTCTTCAAAAACCCTTCCAGCCTAACTCAACTAAGAAAATAGCAATGAATACACCAGTACCTGTTTCGTTTGAATTTTTCCCCCCAAAAACCGACATCGGTTATGAAAAATTACTGAAAGCGCATGATGAATTAAAAGTTGCCAACCCGGAATTTTTCAGCGTCACCTACGGTGCTGGTGGTTCCACTCAGGAGCGTACCATCAACACGGTGATAGAACTCAATCAGCGTGGCGTTCCGGCTGCGCCCCATCTGTCGTGCATTGGTTCCAAAGCGGATGTCATTCGAGACTTACTGATTAAGTACCAGAACGCAGGTATTAAACGCATTGTGGCCTTGCGTGGTGATTTGCCAAGCGGAATGATGGGTACCGGAGGCGACTTTAATTATGCGTCGGACCTGGTTGCATTTGTCAAAGCTGAGTTCGGCAAGGCGTTTCATATTGAAGTGGCGGCCTATCCGGAGATGCACCCGCAAGCGCCGAATCTGGATAAAGACATCGACAATTTTGTGGCTAAGGCAAAAGCTGGCGCCGACAGCGCGATTACCCAATACTTCTATAACGTGAATGCCTATAAACATTTTGTTGATGAAGTTCGCCGTCGTGATTGCGATATTGACATAGTTCCCGGCATCATGCCGATTACCAACTACAGTAATCTGGCGCGCTTTTCCGATGCCTGTGGCGCGGACATACCCCGCTGGATGCGACAGGCATTGCAGACCTGTGGCGATGACGTTAGCCGAATCCAGCGAATTGGCCTGAACTTCGTGGTCGATCTGTGCCAGGAACTGATTGCCGCTGGAGCACCTAAGCTGCACTTTTACAGCATGAACCAATCCGCACCAACCTTGGCAATACTTGAAAGACTGAAGGCTTAACAGGCTCACACAGCAGTACTGCAAAAAATAAAAAGCCGGGTTGCGCAACTCGGCTTTTTCGTTATGGCTCGCAATAGCCTATAATCGCGGCTCTTGCCCAGCGAATGATGACTTGCAGACATGGAAACAATTACCGCTTATATCGATGGCCAATATGGCACCACCGGCCTACAGATTCAGGAACGCCTCGCCGCACACCCGAATGTTGAGGTCATCAGCATTCCCGAAGCTCAAAAGAAAGACCCCGACCTGCGCCGTGAATTTCTGAACAAAGCGGATGTCGTGTTTTTGTGTTTACCCGACGACGCCTCGCGTCAGGCGGTTGCTTTGGTCGACAACCCGGATACGGTGATCATTGATGCCTCATCTGCCTTTCGTGTCGATCCTAACTGGGTGTATGGGGTACCGGAATTGCCCCGCTTACGCGCCAAGATCAAACAATCCAATCGGATTGCCAACCCGGGTTGTTACCCAAGTGGCATGACTATGCTGATTGCTCCCTTGGTACAAGCCAATATCATTCCAAAAGATTATGCGATGACGGTTCAGGCCATTACCGGGTTCAGTGGTGGTGGCAACGCCATGATTGCGGACTACCGCAGCAAAGACGGTATCGACGCAGCCAAAGCGTCCGCGCGTTTGAAAAATCTGGATCTGAATCATAAGCACTTACCCGAAATGCAACAGATCAGCGGATTAACGCACGCGCCTGTGTTTGTACCCACCGTGGCCAACGTTGAACAGGGCATGTTGGTCTCCATAGCGTTGCATGAACATGCGATTAAGGGCACGGCTGAGAGCATTCATCAAACATTGGCGCTCACCTATGCTGATGAGCCTTTCGTCAAACTCTTTGCGTTAAACGACGACAGCCAATTGGACCAGGGTTTTCTCGAAGCGACCGCCTGTAACGGGACCAACCGAATCGAGCTGTTCGTGTTTTCATCTCAGGATCGGGTGTTCCTCACGGCTCGCCTGGATAATCTGGGCAAAGGCGCGTCTGGTGCTGCCGTACAGAACATGAATTGCCGCTTCGGCCTGGATGAAACCATCGGGCTGACATTATGAAGCACGCGGCAGTGGGACTCGCTGCGCTACTGACCATGGTGACGGCCTGCGCAGACGACACCGCCATAGAAAAAACGCAATCTGTGGCAGAAACGACAAAAGATGACGCGACGGCCATGGTACCGTCGGTTATTTTTATTCAGTATCTGAATCAGCAGGCGCCAACGCTCTTGTGTGAGCAGGACCCGGGCATTGCCTGCCTGCAAATGCCCAGCGAACTGTGCGCAGCCAGTGTCGAAGCGTCCGCCGAACGCTGCGGACCCAAACTGCTGCAAGCCTGGCCTGCCAGCTTTGCTGAAACTCAGGAAAACGCAATTCAGTACGCCCAAGAGTATCGCGACTGTATGCTCCGAGACTGGGTCGCTGAGTTTGGCTTACAGGCCGAACGGCTAGCCGCCTGCGGTATTGAGCTTTAATCCTCCTGCTTGTCGAGTCTGAGAATCTGTTATGCGAACCATCCGTGCTTACCTTGAATCCGCTACCGCCGAAAACCAGATTTTGGACCTGCCTGCGTCGGTCTTCCAACACCTGGTTAAGGTCCTGCGCTTAGGCGATGGTGCACCGCTTGAAATTTTCAACGGCCACGGTCAGCGCTTCACTGCGGAGCTGTGCAATGTGGGTAAAAAACTGGCTCAGGTGAAGCTTCGCCAGGCATTGATCGGCACACCAGAATCACCGTTGCATACGCATATGGGCATTGTGATGAGCAAAGGCGACCGTTTCGATTTTGCCATCCAAAAAGCCACCGAAATGGGAGTGACTTCAATCACCCCCCTGACCAGTGAGCGTTGCGATCTGCGCCTGAATGCCGAGCGGGTGGAGAAAAAAATGGCGCATTGGCAGGGTGTTATCGTTGCGGCCTGTGAGCAATGCTACCGCGATACATTGCCGATTTTATACCCGACTAAGTCGCTGCAGGATTGGACGACAACGCAAGACAGCGACGTTCAGTTAGTCTTCCATACCGCCGCAACCGAACCTGCCTGGCCAGAGCAAACGCCTCAGTCGGTCAGCTTCCTGGTCGGTCCCGAAGGCGGGTTAACAGACGATGAAGTTCGTTTTGCGCACCAGAATGATTTTTTAAGCTGGCAACTCGGCCCAAGAATACTGCGCACGGAAACGGCCCCCGTGGCTATTTTGAGCCTGTTGCAGATGAAGTGGGGTGACTTCTAATGCACAAATACAAACATCACATCAGGAAGTCTTACAAAGGTATCCAGGTCGATTTATATCAGGATAAGGATGCGACTTGGTTTGCGTTTGTTCCGAATCGTGTGCAGCCAACGTTTCGGACAGAGAACTTCAAACTGAGCCAGGATGCGGTGCGTCAGGCTCAGGAATACATCGACAAACAACCCGCTTAAAGCGTCTCGTTAAACCGCCACACGATCCGCCTCAAACACTTTAACAAAGCTATCGCCTTTCTGAACAAAACCCAGTTCGCGGTATTTTTCCATCATCAGAGCGTTCTTAACATTGATGATCGTCTCAACCGAACGTACATCATGCTCCGCAAACCAGGCATCGCCGAGCTGTTTCATCCGGGTCGCTATACCGGCACGACGATAAGCAGGGTCGACCCACAACGAACGGATAAACCCACGACGACGCACCGGCACTTCCAGCCAATAAATACCCACAATGCGATTATGATCTTGCAGGTAAAATATGGTTTTCGGATAATGAGCGTCGAGCTTGGCTAAATTCTCTGCAACACCGTTGCTGTCGAGTGCCAGGTCGCCACCCCACTCCAAAGGACAGGTGCAGTGAATGGCCAAGGCTTCCAGCACCAAACGCTCATTTGTCAGATCTAATTGTCGGATATCCATAAAGACAGAGAATTTCCATACCGAAAGCACCGCACTATACCGTAATGTTCTAGAGCGGTGGTAGAGCGCGCCTAAATAAATCAGTCACCTTAGAACGCGACTTTAATGGCTGAATGGTCAGAATTTTGCCTGTACACGAACCATCGGTTAAGCTGCTGCGCCTGATTATGCCCATTTCTACGAGTGTTTATGCCTGCGTCGTGCGTCCTTTGTCAGTCCGCTTGTGAACAATTCTTTACCGATGCTCGGCGAACCTATTTGCAATGTTCAAAATGTGCGTTGGTGTTTGCCGACCCGCAAAGCTGGCCAACGCAATCGCAAGAGAAAGCGGAATACGACCTGCACGAAAACGATGTTAACGACGCGGGTTACAATGCCTTTCTGGCTCGGATGGTTGAGCCATTGAGCTGCCGGTTACCAAATCAAGCACGCGTATTGGATTTTGGATGTGGACCGGCACCGGCCTTAGCCGAACAACTGAAAGCGCTGGGTTATCAGGTTTTTCTGTACGATCTGTTTTATTACCCCGACACACAGGCGTTAAACCAAACGTACGATGCCATCGTCATGACTGAAGTCATTGAACACCTGCATCAACCTCGACCGCAACTTGAGCAATTATGGTCACAACTGAATCCAGGCGGCGTTCTGGGTGTTATGACGCAACGGGTGATCAATAAAGGACGCTTCCTGAACTGGCAGTACAAAAACGACCCTACTCATGTCTGCTTTTATCATGAGAACACCTTCAGCTGGCTGGCCGAAGTCATGGGCGCATCTGAGGTCGCATTCGAAGGCCGGGATATGGTGTTTCTAACCAAACCGCAGACTTGCAAAACGTCGGCAACGACGGAAAAATAGACTTTTTAGTCAAAAAAAATCATAGCACCGTGCACAAATTATTTTCCGCTTTCATGGGCGTTATCTCCGTATTGACGCTGATCGTATACACCCTGTTTTTGGGCATCTTCCTGTTTCTCGCCATTCTGTTACGGTTTTTACTGCCGACGACCTTGGCGCGGACCTATGCAAATCCACTGATTGTGGAAGTCGCGCTGATCTGGGTCGGGGGCATTCTCTGGTGGTTACGCCGCATTCACCGAGTGCAGCTCGACATGGCGCATGACCTGACACTCGATATGCAGCAGTGGAACCTGATCATCGCCAACCACCAAAGCTGGCTCGACATTTTTGTGCTGTTTTTTGTGACCTATCGGAAACTCCCGGTACTGAAGTTCTTCATTAAAAGTCAGCTGATCTGGGTGCCGGTGGCGGGTGCCGCATGGTGGGCGCTGGATTACCCATTCATGTCTCGATATTCGAAGAGCTATTTGGAAAAACACCCTGAAAAAGCCGGTAAAGACCTGGAAACCACCAAAAGGGCCTGCGAAAAATTCTCCGAACAACCCACCAGCGTGGTGAACTTCTTGGAAGGCACACGGTTTACAAAGGCGAAGCACCAGCAGCAACAGTCGCCGTACCGACACCTGCTTAAACCAAAAGCCGGGGGCGTTGCCTTCGCCTTGCAGGCGCTGGGAGAGAAGTTCAGTACAGTCATTGATGCCACTCTGCATTATGAAGGCGGCGCACCGAGCACCTGGGATGTAGCCTGCGGACGGATCGGCAAAGTCACCATCCGGCTGCAAAAACGGCACATTCCAGATGCGTTTTTGACCATGGATTACACCAATAACGCCGACGACAAAGCCGCGTTTCAGGCGTGGATTACGCAGCTGTGGCAGGAAAAAGACGCATTGCTAGAGTCGCTCGATAACACGCGCTAGCCCGAGCCCGGACTCTGAGTGCCACGCTGAATTCATGCGAACTTCTGACTCAGGACACTTGGATACAGAGTTGTTTTAAGCGATATGGCGAAAATTCCGTGCTACGGCTTACGACCAGAATAACCGTTGTGCATTCTGGTAACTTTGCTGCAGAACGTCATCGATGCTGACGCCTTTTACATCGGCGATTTTTTCAATGATGAAGGGCAGGTACTTTGGCGCATTTGGACGCCCACGGAACGGCACCGGGGTCAGATAGGGCGCATCGGTTTCTACGACCAATTGTGACATCGGTGTTGCACTGAGCACCTCGCGCACATTATCGGCGCGGTTAAAGGTTATTATGCCGTTAAAGCCAAGCATAAAACCTTCGTTCAAACAGTATTCCGCCAACGCCAAACCCGACGTAAAACTGTGAATAACACCCTTTTTCTTCAGGTGCGCCGAAAAGTTGCTGAGAATGGCGCGGGTATCGTCATCGGCCTCGCGCGTATGCACGACAATCGGCTTATCCAACTCAACGGCGAGTTCAAGCTGTCGCTCAAAGACCTTTTTCTGCACGTCACGGTCGGCGTGATCGTAATAATAGTCGAGCCCGATTTCGCCTACGGCCACAATCTTCTCGTCTTTTCCGTGTTCAAGAATTTCCGTTGCCGTCGCGTCTGTGAATTCTTCTGCCTCATGCGGGTGCACGCCCTGAGTGCCCCAGATGTGGGGGACTTTGGTCAACTCACGGACCTTTGCCAGATTCCCAGGTGACACCGCGATGGTCACGATTTTCTCAACATTCACCGCTGCGGCATCGGCCAGGGTTTGTTCCAACGCTTCACCTTCGAGATAGTCAAGGTGGCAATGGGTCTCAATAATCGGGTGTTCAAACACCGGGATGTCGCGTTTCTTGTTACTCATGTCTGGCTCGGTTGCTGTGCTGGCAGAGCCGACAGTGTAATGATTGAGGGCTTAGGGGCAAGTAGCCAGGGCATTGGAGGAACACTAAGGAGGTAGATCGACCAGGGTACGGGGACGAGGCCCGAATGGGTCTTTCTTAAGCTTATTCAAGGGGATTTGCATCATTCCGTAGCATGGTTTCATTAAAAGATTTGTTCCGTCAAGGGCCAAACCGGTCCGACGATTCGGGCGTGGTCGTTTGAAAAGCGGGGAAAAACGCGGCAAGAGTTACTATCTCGATAGATAAAACCAACCTCTACATTCTATGTAGCAAGGTCTGGCGTAAATAACCGTTTCGTCGCATCTGCTTTGGCTGTCATGACGGACACATCGCAACGGATTCAAGGGCATGGATGCCCTTGCAAGCGCCGCGCGTGCAGGGACGCACGCTCAAGCGACCGTTCGAAGAAAGTGTCCGACATGGCAGAACACCAAAGCGGGCGACAGAAGGGGGTGCAAGGGGATCTCCCCTTGGAAAGAAAAATCCGCCAAGAGATCTTTTGGTTAAAAAATGGAACTATAATCTTTGTAACTGATTTAGTACTTGAAGTAAAAAATCTCGGTTAAACGAAGTCAACGAATGACGCAAAAGTCTCAAACAAAACGGAAATAAGCTTAAGTAAGTGCCATTCCCAGTTTCCCGTTTGAATGAAACCTCAAATGTCGAACAACCAACGTTCAATCTCACCCAGCCGTGGCACCTTGCCCCTCAAACCAGTAGAATGCGCGCAAATTTTGTACGGATGAACCCCATGCGACGCGATCTCGCCTTTAATTTTTCACGTGTGACGGAAGCTGCGGCTCTGGCTGGCTACAACTGGTTGGGCCGGGGCGACAAGAATAAAGCGGACGGCGCCGCTGTTGAAGTGATGCGCTCAATGCTGAACAAGATCGATTTTGATGGTGAAATCGTCATCGGTGAAGGTGAAATTGATGAAGCCCCAATGTTGTACATTGGCGAAAAGGTCGGCACCGGCACTGGCGATGCCTGTGATATCGCGGTAGACCCGATTGAAGGCACGCGAATGACCGCTATGGGTCAGGCAAACGCCATTGCCGTTATGGCCGTCGGTGCCAAGGGTACTTTTTTGAAAGCGCCGGACATGTACATGGAAAAACTGGTGGTCGGACCCGACGCCAAAGGTTTTATCGACCTGGCCATGCCTCTGGAGCAAAACGTGAAACTGGTGGCCAAAGCGCTCAATAAACGATTGGAAGATTTGGTCGTGGTCACGCTGGCAAAACCACGCCATGACGACGCCATTGCGATGATGCAAAACATGGGTGTACGTGTGTTTGCGTTGCCCGACGGCGATGTGGCGGCATCCATCTTAACCTGCATGCCGGAAAGCGAAGTCGACATGATGTATTGCGTTGGCGGTGCTCCGGAAGGCGTGATTTCGGCGGCGGTCATTCGAGCCTTGGGGGGCGATATGCAGGGTCGCTTGCTCATTCGCACCGATGTGATTGGCAAAGGCACCGACGCGGAAACGGTAAAACTGGCCGAAGACGAAGCTCGCCGATGTGCCGAAATGGGTGTCGAACCCAACGCCATTTATAAACTGGAAGACATGGCGCGTTCAGACGATGTCGTGTTCTCAGCCACCGGCATCACCAAAGGCGATTTGCTCGAAGGCATCCGCCGACGCGGCAACCTCGCGACAACGGAAACGTTGCTCATCCGTGGCAAGAGCCGAACGGTGCGCAAGATTCAATCGACGCATTACCTGGATCGCAAAGACGACGATATAAAAGACGTGATTTTGAAGTAGAACTATTCAAAACAATAGAGAGCCGTTAGAAATTCCCGAGTCTAACTGCTTGTTACATTCGTAGGACCATTCTCAGGAGAGAATGGTCTAGATGCCGATGTGAAAGATTAAAGGTAGCCATTCTTATCGTTGATGTTGCTATGGCCTAACGTCCCTAGTTGACTCAGATTGGAATGACATATGTGAAGCTCTCAATTTGATTTCTGAGGGTGGACTTAGTTAAAATTTCCGAACTTTTAAAAGCTAACAAGGATGTGCAATGCTTATTAACCCACGTGTTTTGGGCGTATTTCCTGCTGCCGTTTTACTTATTTCCACCGTAATGGCGGAACCTTTCGTAGAGACGCCTCAAATAACCATAGAGCCAGATTTTTGTTCGCTCTACCCCATAACGCTTGAGGATACGACCTTTGAAGACGCTTCCAATGGTGAGCAATTCCCTGCATTAAGTCTCGGAACGGGTCCTGGAAATTACAATTGGTTATCTTGGAGCGGAACAAATAACGCCCCCAGCCAAGAAGCTCGCCTTATTCCGCCAGGCAATTCCAGCACCTATGTTAACCCCAATGATGGGTTAGATAATCAAATCAATGTTGGTGATTGGGTGCAAGGCACACCCGGCGTAAAAAATTCAAATGGTATTCGTACTCAAATGGATGCCCTGATTAACCAACATATCATTATCCCTCTGTACTCTAGCTATGAAGGCAGTGGTACAAATCTCAATTATCAAGTATCCAAATTCGCGGTGGTTAAGTTATTAGATTACAAGCTAAATGGAAAAGGATACGTGAGCCTTGAGTATGTTCGGCACACTCGCTGCTACAACAATCGACCTGTCGCCAATGACCAGATCATAGAGGTTTTGGAAGATCACACCATCGACATCCGTCTGCTGTATTCCGATGACGACTCAGACCAACTAGCTGTATCGGAACATTCAAATACTCAGTTTGGTTCTTTAACGGTTAATGGCTTAGCGCTTACCGCTCATTATTCACCTAACCAAAACTATTACGGTGAAGATAGTTTTGTATTTACATTGCACGACGGTGAGCAACTTTCAAACCAAGCTCAAGTGAGAATTCGAGTAATACCGGTTAATGATGCTCCTGTTGCCGTTAATCAAACAGTGACCGGATTGGAAGATTCACTAATAAAGTTGACATTTGACGCCAGCGATATTGACTCTTCACAGCTCACGTTTGAGCCAAGCCTTAATAACCAAATTGGGCAAATCTTGGAGGAAAATGGTGCGTATTTTTATCAACCTCCTGCAAATTTTTCAGGCGATATAGCCCTGACCTACCAGGCTTATGACGGTGAGTTGTATTCAAATGTCGCCGACCTTTTGGTTCGTGTGTTACCCGTTAACGATTCGCCAGTGGCGTTAGGCTTAACACTAGACGTTGAACAAGGAGCATCTGTCCAGTTTTTACCAGAAGTGACCGATATTGATAGTGATAGCTATGTTTTAGAAACAGTAAGTCACCCAGAAACCGGTACCTTAGTCATCAATGGCAATCAGGTTATTTACACCGCGGATTCGAACTTTGAAGGTCAAGTTAGCTGGCAATACCGAGCGAATGACCTTGCCATTGGTGAATTTGACGAAGGCACTAACCTGTCAAATACAGCAACAGTTACCTTAAATGTACTAAAAATTAATGAACCGCCGGTGATTACATCTTCAGCCATTGAACTCACCGATGAAAACTCCCCCTATCAATATCAAGTAATTGCCGAAGATCCGAATGAACGCGATGTTCTAAGTTACGAGTTGAGTTTTGCGCCACACAACATGAGCATTGACTCCTTAACCGGCCGCATTAATTGGACCCCCGATTCGTCATGGGTTCAAAGTGTTCCCGATTTTAACAAGCAATGTTATGTCGTCCCGACCGGCTCTGCAAAAGTCTATGAAGAGGGTGATGAAGATAATGCTCTTACGTATGTAGCGCCTTTATTTCAGCAAGTTAAAAGAGCGCTTGAGCACGCCAGTGACTATACCGGTGAGCGGACAGTGGCCTGGGATAGAAAAGAAAAATGCTTGGGCTGTCATATTCAAACTCAAACACTTCTAGGGTTGCAAGCTTCGTTAGGCAAAGCAGATGTAGACCTAAACTCTGCAGAATTCCTGCTGGAAGAATTGCTAAGTAGCCAGCAATCGGATGGATCAATTCGACAATCGCATCCTCAGTATTCTAAAACACAAACTGCGTTTGCACTTTGGTCACTTAGTTACGTCACGGATTTCGAGCGCACTTTGGAAAAACGGGGTCGAGCGCAGCGCTTTATGATGGATCGCCAAAGCACTAACGGCGATCAAATCTATTGGTCGCAGGACCACAGCTCTGGTTGGATGCGCGATTACGATTCCATCACGTCGGTAATCGCCCTTAGCGGCGCGCGATTTATTAAAGATTTAAAGAAAATTGATTCCCCAACGTCCGAGTTGCAAAACTATGCGGACGCTTTTCAAGATAACGTAGATAAAATTGTAAATTTTGAATTGGCTCGCGCTTTTGGCAACGACAATGAAACACTGTGGCTTGCATTTCGGCAAATAGCATTAGCAGAGTTAAGACCACTCGTGAGTGATGCGACTCGCTTGGTAGAAATTGACAATGCAATAAATTGGCTTGATAACACATTACGAAGCCGTCAACTTCCAGTTGGCGGTTGGTCTCGTTACAGTTATGGTTCAAGCGCAGACCCTCTGACGTCCGCGTGGGTCGGGTTAGCACTTAATTATCTAGACCCGGCACTAACCGATAGTGCAGTAATAAACAACATCAAGTACCTGCTGGAGTCGCAATCAGCAAATGGAACTTGGGTCACAACCAGTGGCCTATTCAACACCCACTTGGCCACAACCAGCTTGGTTATGGCCTATTTGCCGGTTGCATTAGAGCATCTAGGCAACCCAGACGTATACGCTGGCACAATTCATTTAGTGGAGGGTGAGTCTGGATCGCATCAACTTACAGCAAAAATATCTAACCGGGGTTTAGCTGATATTACCTCTGAACTACTGATCCAATTTTTTAATGGCGAAGGTGAAAACGAGCTGTTAGGCACCACGACGCTGAACCGATTACTCAGTGGTGAGCAAGCGACTGCATCAATTAACGTTGAAGATAGCGCATTGACGGATCATGTCTATGTGACAATCACCAGTGCTAGCGATGCAGACGAATGTGAAATTACCAACAACAAAACCCATGCTGCCTTAGTCCGCGTTAAAGCGTCCGACCCTGATGAAGAGTTTGATACCCAAGTTTTCACGCTGAACGTTTTAGATGTTAACGAAGCACCTGTCATCATAAGTGACGCTCCACTCACGCACCAAGGTGGGCAAGGTTTAGTCTATCAAGTCCAAGTTGCCGATAATGACGAAGGCGACGGCCATCAATTCACGTTAATGAATGCGCCGGACAATGTTTATATTGACCAAAATACGGGCAAGCTCACGGCGGCACCGGGCACTCTTGCCCCCGGCGACTACACCGTCGTCGTACAAGTGACCGACTTGCGTGGAGAAACGGATACACAAACCATTACCTTTACTGTGTTCGCGAACGAGCCACCACAAATTGTTTCCATAGCGGTCAGCGAAGGTTTGGAAAACGGCGGTTATGAATACGATGTCGACGCCATTGACCCGAACAATGACGAACTTGAATACGCGCTGGAAATTTTCCCGCAAGGTTCGTGGATCAATAAGAACTCCGGTTTATTGAACTGGGTGGGTCGTTCGGAGTTTGTAGAGCCGACGACGACAGCGAATGAGTTTTGTGTTGGGTCCGTGGCCGCGGATATGGGTAAGGTTGAACTCGTCGAGGTTATGCGATGGGAACCAAGCAAGGCACCTCAGCCAAGCTACAATCAAGTTATGATGGCGCCGATCGTTTTGCCGCTCATGGACACGAATAATGATTCACAAGTTGATGTCCTAGATGAAAAAGCAATCGTATTCTCAACCTTCACTGGCGGATCCTATAACCGAGCCGGTTTCCTGCGTGCGATTTCCGCAAAGACAGGAGAGACGTTGTGGACGAGTGATTCATCACTGCAAGTATTGCCAGAATCCTCTATCGCGGCAGCTGATATTGATCTAGATGGTTTCCCAGAAATTGTCGTACCAAAATCTGGCGGTGGCTTTCATGTGCTTGAGCATGATGGCAGCTTAAAGTGGACGGCATCAACTCCAAGTACCATCCGTTGGGGTGGTGCTTCCATTGCCGATATCGATGCCAACGGTTCGCCTGAAATCATCATGGGATTAGAAGTTTACTCTGCCGACGGCAACTTGATGTGGCGAGATCCTGTTGGATCCATTGGCAACGGACCAGGACCCCTTTCATTTGCGGCTGATATAAACTTGGACGGTTTTCAAGAAATTATCAGCGGCGGTCATGTTTATGATTATCAGGGCAATCAACTTTGGTCAGTCGGTGATGGTTTAAGTGCTATCGCAAATTTCGATGACGATGACTATGCTGAAATCGTTCGTGTAGCAGCGGGCACAGTTCAGGTTTTCAATCACGACGGCAGTGCATTCTGGGCTTCTCGCGTTAATATTCCAGGAGGTGGTTCTGGAGGAGCGCCAACGATTGCTGATTTCGATGGCGACGGAGAAGTTGAAATAGGTGTTGCGGGAGCAAACAACTACGTTGCCTTTGATACTGATGGTTCGATTTTGTGGCAGTCACCAACTCGTGACGCTTCTTCAAACGTTACGGGTTCGTCAGTCTTTGATTTTAATGGCGACGGTCGAGCAGAAATCGTATACGCGGATGAGTATTACTTACGTGTATACGATGGACCGACGGGCGAAATTATCCATGAGTCTTCAAATACTAGTGGTACAACATATGAATTACCCGTGATTGCCGATGTGGACGATGATGGTCATGCAGAGATAGTTGCCATTAGTAACTCGTATGCATTCGGTGGTTATACTGGCGTGCGTGTTTTAGAAGCCGCCAATGACGACTGGGCTCCGACACGTTCTATTTGGAACCAGCACGCCTATAACATCAACAACATCAACGATGACTTAACCGTTCCCGCTAACCCCGTGAAGTCATGGTTAACGCACAACACGTTCCGCTTGAACACATTCCCAGATCGCCCTGCGTTGGGCATGGCGGATGTCACGGTGCACAACATTCGTTTCATTGAAAGCACGAACACAATCACGGCAGATATCGTGAACCGTGGTTTGGCACCAGTGGTACAGCCGTTGACTGTAACGTTTACGCATGAACATCATTGGACCGGTGACACCGCATTGGGAACCGCCACCATCAATGCATTGGCGGTTGGCGAATCGCAAACTATAACCTTGCCCGTCAGTGATGTGTCCGTTCTCGAACAAACGATTAGAGTCACCGTTGAAACCGCTGCCAATACGCAAGAATGTATCACCGACAATAACACCGCACGTGCGGTGATGATGAAAGCCAGCGTTTATGACGAAGCGGGCGAGTCGGACATGCAACTGTTTGCAGCCTCCATCGCGAATGAAAACGATGCTCCAGCAATTTTAAGTTCATCCAGCAGCACCGTTGCGAAGGATTCGCCGTTTAACGCTACGGTTGAGGTAGCAGACATTGATGTCGGTGACGATCATCGCTTTGAATTAATCGACGCACCTGCCGGACTTGAAATCGATGAATTCTCCGGCGTGATGTCAAGCCAAGGTTTACCGCTCGGTGTATATACCTTTGTGATTCGTGCAACGGATTTGGCTGGTCGTTACGATGAGCAAACACACCTATTAACGGTTGTTGAACCGGATAATGCCGCACCAGAAATCACCAGCGTGCCTCCAACGTCGGTAACGCTAGGTGAAACCTACGAATACCCCGTGATGGCCTCCGATGCGGACGGCGATGCAATTCAATTCTTCATGTCGCGCACGCAAGCCGGTGTAAGCATCGATACCGACACGGGCCTAATTCAGTGGACGCCAGCGCAAAACCAAGTTGGTTTGAAATCACTCGAAGTCAGCGTAGTAGATGAACAAGGCGCGATTACCAAGCAATATTTCTTAGTGGATGTGATCGAACCGGATCTCACCAACCAAGCGCCAATCATCACCAGTGTGCCGTCAGGCGTTGTAGTTGCTGGGCAAGAATTTAGCTATCAAGTCGTTGCGACGGACCCGGATGCCGACCCGCTCACATTCCGCGTGAGCAGCGACATTGCTGCAATTGCAATTGACCCACAAGGCTTACTTACCTGGTTGCCTGCAACCGAATTGGTTGGTCAAGCCATTGTCGTGGAAGTGATCGTTGAAGATGGCCGTGGCGGGATGGCGAGTCAGAAAATGACGTTACCGGTGAACGATTCTGCCAACAACCCACCGATGATTACCAGCACGCCGGCACTGTCTGTGTTTGCGGGCGATGCGTATCAGTACGTCATTACCGCTGAAGACGCGGACGGCGATGCCGTCAGGTTCGAACTACTCGAAAAACCCAACGGCATGAAACTCAGCAACAATCAAATCGATTGGGCGCCTTCCAGCGCGCAAGCAGGCAATGTGTATAACGTGGTCATTAAAGCGACCGATGCCCGTGGCGCGGCTTCTACGCAAACCTTCGGCATTGCGGTTAACGAACAACTACCACCGAATACTGCGCCGAGCATTTTAAGCACGCCGACATCACCCTCGTTTGTCGGTGAAGAGTATCAATATGCTGTGATCGCGAGCGATCCAGAAAACGATCCGCTCACCTATAGCGTCACACCGGCCCTTGCTGGTTTGGCCATTGACAACAACGGCCTTCTGACTTGGACACCAACGGCAGATCAACTAGGCCTTTACCAAATTGTTGTCCGTGTAGAAGACGGCCGAGCCTGGGCGACGCAAACCTACACGCTTGAAGTAGTTGAAACGCAAACGCCGGATGAAAACGGTAACACCAACGCCGCGCCAGAAATAACCAGCACGCCACGCACGCAGGCGGTAGCCGACGTTGAGTACCAGTATCAAGTGACGGCAATCGATGCTGATGGCGATGCACTCATCTATGAAGCAATGACGTTGCCTGACAATGCCACGTTCACAACGGATGGCTTACTCACGTGGACACCAACGCAAGCACAAGTGGGCATAGAAGACATCGTACTGAGCGTCAGCGACGGAAATATCCGCGCGATCCAAAGTTACAGCATCGCCGTGTTTACAGATTTCTTGCCGATCGATGCATTCTTAAACGTCACGCCACAAAACCCAGACTTTGGTGACCTAGTAGACATCCAAGTATTCGCCAACGGCGGGCGCGACACGCTCGTCAAGACCTTAACCGTTAACGGCGTCGAGCATACGTTGGACGAGTACGGCCGCACCGCTGTACTGGCTAACACCTACGGCGTCAACGATGTGGTTGCGACAGTTACCGACGGCACCGACACCGTTACAGAAACATCCTGGTTCTCAGTCGTCGATCCAAACGACACAGCAGCACCGGTAGTTTCGATTCAATCACCCACCGACGGCAGCGTGATTGCCGCACCAACGGAAGTAATCGGCACGGTAAACGACGCCAACTTGCGTCAATGGGAATTGATTCTCAAAGAAAAAGGCAGCGCGCCAACCGAATACCAAGTGATCGCGACGGGCAACACGAATGTTGACAACGCCTTCGTTGGCACGCTCGACCCAACTATGCTGAACAATGGCCAATACGTATTATTTTTGGTAGCCGAAGATGCGAACGGTTTAGAGCAACAAGCCGCGGTGACGGTTGTCGTCGAAGGTGATTTTAAAGTCGGTAACTTCAGCGTCACATTTGAAGACCTAAACATCCCCGTCGCTGGCGTGCCAATACGCGTGACACGAACCTATGATAGCCGAAGCCGGCATGAGCGACTCGACTTTGGCTATGGCTGGAGTGTCGGTTACCAGGATGTGAAAGTACAAGAATCTCGTACCCCCGGTAAGTTCTGGGCGTTGAATCAATACAGTGGTGCGTTCGGAATTATTCCCAATTTTTGTGTTGAACCAGAGGGTGCACCGATCGTAACGGTTACTCTGCCAGATGGGTCCGTTGAACGCTTCGAAGCCGCCGTAACGCCGCGTTGTAATACAGCCCTACCGATTACCGATGTTAGCCTCGTGTTTAATGCGATGGGCGACACGCAATCTAAGTTAGTGGCATTAAATGATACGTCGGCCAAGTTAATTCAAGGCACCTTGGTGGAAACCGGCTACTTCAGCAGCCCTGTGAATCCAAACCGCTACAAATTAACCACGCAAGCCGGTTATGAATATTACATTCATCAAGAAAACGGCGTTGAGAAAATTATCGACCCGAACGGTCACACCCTCACATTCTCTGCAAATGGCATTCTACATTCTAGTGGTAAGTCGATTAAATTTGTTCGTAATGCCTACGGCCAAATTGAGCAAATTATCGACCCAGCCGGAAACGTTTTGGAATACAAATACAATGTGAATGGCGATTTAACCAACGCATTGGATGCCGTTGCTGTAAATGAAGGTGCGGAAGGTTCACGCTACACATACTTAGGCACAACACACGGCCTGGATGAAATGTTTGACCCACTCGGTCGTCGAGTCATTCGAAACGTTTATGACGACACTGGCCGATTGGATTATCAAGAAGATAGCAACGGAAATATCATTTCTTTTGATCATGATCTCGAAGGTCGCATCAGTACCGTGACCGATCGCGAAGGTCGCACCAAAGTGTTTGCCTACGATGAAGAAGGCAACGTACTGAATGAAATTCAAAAAGCACAAGGCATTGTGTACAGCGACGATATCGAATCGGAATACGCCTACGACGCCAACGGCAACCAAATCAGCAGTGCGATTGGCGGTGCCGAATTTGCAACCACGGCAAGTTTTGATGCGAAAAACAATCAAACCGAAGCGACCAATGCGTTGGGCCACACGGTTTATTACCGTGACTACAACGAGAAAGGCCAAGAAGGCGAGATTGAAGACGAACTCGGTCGTGTGCATAACATGCACTACGACATCATCGGCAACCTCTACCTAATTGAAGGGCCTGAATACGTTGACCCTGATACCGGAGAGACTAAGCGCCACAAAGCAAGCAATACCATAAACAGCCGTGGGTTGGTCACGTCCAGCACGGATATGAAAGGCATGAAGACCACCTTCACCTACTATCCGAAAGGCCATGCGTGGGAAGACCAAAAGCAAACCGAGTCGACCGAGTTGGGTGGCACCACCACGTACACCTATGACGACAGCTTAAACGTGAAGACCGAAATGCGGACGCGAACGGTTGCCGGAAGCGTGGTTGAAGAAACCATCGAGTACGAATACGACTCGCAAAATCGCGTGATTAAAACCATCTATCACGATGGCAGTTATTCGCAAACGGTTTACGACCTCGCAGGTAACGCGGTAGAAGAGCGGGACCGCTTTGGCGTGTGGACCGAACATGAATTTGATGCCTACGGCCGAACGATCGAAACCCGTTACGCCGATGGCACAGCCGAATCATGGGAATACACTGCTGAGGGTAACCTAGAGACGCATACCAGCCGAAGTGGCATTGAAACCTACTATGAGTACGACGACTTTGGTCGCCAATGGAAAGTGTACAACCGCACCGAAGAAATGGCGACGGGACAGCCGAGCTACACAGAAACGCAATACACACCACAAGGTTGGGTGCAGTATGAGTGGGATGCCGAACGCAACCTCACCGAATACGAGTACAACGTGGCAGGCCAGCGCACCAAAGTGATTTCACACGATGGTGAGGGCAACACCTTTGAGCACAGCTTTACGTATTACGATAATGGTGAACTCCATACCGAAACGGATGCAAACGGCCATACCACAACGTATGAGTTAAACGAACAAGACCTGCGCGTTAAAACCATTTATCACGATGGTACGGACATCGAAGCAAAATACGATGCCATGGGCACGCGTACGCATGCGATTGATCAAAACAACCGAAGCACACGCTTTGGGTACGATATCTTGGGTCGACTCATTGAAGTACAACCAGAAGTTCAAGTGAGTGTGGACGGCTTCATGATGGATGTACCGACAACGCGTTACACCTACGATGAAGTAGGCAACAAACTCACGCAAACGGATGCGAAAAACAACACCACGACTTGGACGTACGACGGCTTCGGCCGCACAACCAGCCGCAAGTTGCCCGAAGGCCAAACGGAAACGACCGAGTACAGCACACAAGCCTGTACAACCTCGGCCTTTACCGGCGTCGGCGATGACGTGTGCCAAGTGGTGACGCATACCGACTTTAATGGCCAAAGCACCATCACGGTCATGGACCAAATGGGCCGTACCGAGCGCATTGATTTCCACGATGGCAGCTTCAAAGCGTATACCTATTACACCGGCGGTCAGGTAAAAACTGTCACGACCGAATTCGGCACCGTGAGCTATACCTACGATTCTGCCGAGCGTTTAGCAACAGAAACACAGATCGATGGCACCGTACTGTCGTATCAATACGATCGAATGGGGAACAAAACGCAATTGACCGTCAACCATAAAGGTGAAGAGACGATCACGCGCTACACCTACGATGGATTAAACCGATTAAGCACCGTCATCGATGCAACGGGCACAACAACGTACAGCTACGACAAGGTCGGTAATCTGGACACCGTCACCGCACCAAATGGCAACGTAACGGATTACGACTACACCAGCGTCAATCAGCTTTGGCAGTTGACCATCACCAACGCCAGCAACGAAACGCTGAGCCACTACGTGTATGAGTTGGATGCTACCGGACACCGAGAACTCATTACCGAGCACCACAGTGGCCGGGTCATCGATAACGTATACGATAATTTGTATCGCCTCACCGGTGAAAACATAACCGATGCGATCAACGGAAATTACCACGCCAGTTACGAATACGACTTGGTGGGTAACCGAACGTATGAAACCGTCGACGGCGTACAAACGGCTTACAGCTACAACGCAAACGACTGGTTGCTGCAAACCGGTGGCACCACCTTTGGGTATGACGACAACGGCAACACCGTGACCGAAACGTTGGATGGGGTGACCACAACCTATACCTACAATTCACAGAACCAAATGGTTGAAACCAACAGCAATGGTGTAATCACCCAGTATGGCTACAACCCGAGCGGCATCCGATCTCAAAAGGTCGAAAATGCCGGAACGGCTGAAGAAGTCACCATCGACTATTTGGTCGAAGAAAACCGCGACTACGCGCAAGTACTTCAAGAAACCGAAAACGGCGACATCACCGTCAGCTACCAATACGGCCACGACCTGATTAGCCAAACGCGCAATAGTGGTGTAAGTTTCTATCAGTACGACGGATTGGGCAGCGTCAGGCAGCTTACCAATGAAAGCGGCTCAGTCAGTGATAGCTATGTGTATGAAGCGTTTGGTGACCTAGAAAATCAGACCGGAAGCACGGAAAACAGCTATCGCTACACCGGTGAACAGTACGACGCAAACTTAGGGTTCTATTACCTACGTGCGCGGTATATGGATGCCGGTACGGGTCGATTCTTTAGCCAAGACACGTGGATGGGTCGAAATCATGACCCAATCACACTGCACAAGTATGCCTATGCCAATGTGAATCCCGCCAATATGGTGGATCCGAGTGGGTATATGAGTGTTGGGCTAGCAGGAATGAGTATAAATCTAAATATCTCAGGCTCGTTGCGTACTGTAAACGTTGCCTTCGCTAGGCGTTATGTAAGAAAGGTCTTTTCTACTATTGCTGGAAATATGTCGCGTAGAGCAATCCGCAGAGAGATTAGGAAATGCCAACGACGGGATAAAGGCTGTTTGTTAAATATTCCTGTACTCATATATGGTGGTGATATCCCGTCCTTAACTCAACATGTTGAAGATGCACAATTTGGTAGAGGCTCCAATCTTGTACCGTCTGGATTCTTGCTACACTACAAGGATCGAACTGGAAATCGGAGTTGGTATAACAAGGCTATGGAGTGTTCGCCTGTCAAAAAAACTTTGGCAATGAGGCGGTTAGGATCAACCAATGTGCAATGTGATGAGTTTCCAATGTATAAGACTAAGCAGGGTGGGCATAGAAATCATCCAGGTCGAGTGTCACTTAGATATGTAGATGGAGATGACAACATGCAGGCAGGGAGAGTCTACGGAGGACTTGTAGGCTCAAGCGGGTTACGGAACTTGAAAGACAAGAAGTTTTTAGTATTTGCTTCAGATGAGTTTCCAATTTCCTTAGGTCTTCCACTAAACAGATGGTACCGATAATGACTAATTATTCAGAGTTGTTGTCTAGCTATTTAACTGATTATCAAATAGCAATAGAAAAATTGAAAAATGAAAACTTGCCGAGGGGCAAGTTTTTAAGAAGGAAAAGTGAACTTAAGAATGATAGAAAGTTCCTCCTAGCTCAATGCCTAATTAAAGGTTTGAGTGAGGAGGAAATAGATAAAATAGAAGAAGGAAGTCCAGTAATTTTTCCGGAATCACTAAGAAATTTCTATGTGGCAAGTAACGGGTTTATTTGGCATGACATAGACTTAAATATTCAAATGCCTGAAGGGGTTTTGAAAAGCTATCGTCGCGAGAATGATTTCAATAAATCAGATAAGTTATTGCCGGTAACTTACTCTCGATTTCTCAATATAGGCTCAATTGCTAAAATGGCGATCGTTACTACTATTCAGTCATTTAAGGGATCACATCCAGTTTACTTGGTTGATTTCGTTGATCGAAAAGTGTTTTTTATATCTAGTGACCTTGATGTGTTTTTTAACCGAATTATCAAATGTGCAAGTGGCTGTATAACTGTTGATTTCTATCAACCTTCAAATGAATTGTCAGAATATACAAGTCAACTTGAGAGTGTTGATGTTTACCCATATTGTGAAGAAGAGGGTTTAACGATAATGGACTTCGATAAAATAGAAACCTATTTTAGTCAATGGAGGTAGCTATATTGATTTGCAATTACACGGACACCCACATTAACAAGTAAGAATTTGCGGACACCCACTTTAATACTTAAATAAGTAGCGACTATGAAAGGCAGAGATATTCCATTAGGAGTGGAAATTATAGGTAGGGATTCGAAAAATTGATTATGCTGAGCGAGGGTGTTCAAAATTCTGTGTCAGCTAAAAATCACAATGCGATGTGATCTTCCAGTCGGCCCTCAAAGTGTATCGCTAACTGCGACAGCGTGAGATCCCAATTTTGCACTGGGTGCGTCCAGCGCTCGGAGCTTTTAGTATTCCAGCATGCAATAATTTGAGCAAGCTGTTTTGTCGGCATTGTTAAACAGCTATGCTATACCGAAAAGGGTTATACCCGTCATATTCAGCGCAAAGTAACATTGTCTGAGATTGAATTGAGGATGAGCCATTGAAATTCGATAACGAATACCAAGAACAAAAATACTTTTTAACGCAATTGCTTCAGGTGGAATCCATGGCGTTTACCGAAGCGATGGAGCTGCTGAGCCTGACGATGGAAAAAGGTCCAAGCTACCTTTGGAGTTGCTTACTGAATTTAAATTGTGGCGACACGTTGTTTACCATTCGTGAAAAGCAATCAGGCGAGTATGTGGATGATGTGAAAATCGTTATGAAAGCACCAGAGAATGTTCACCTCGTTGTCGAACATGAGTGGGAAGAGGGCGAGCTTGAAATGTCCTCTCAGTACAACTGGGTCAGCGACCCCAACAATCGACAACCCGTGGAAGACAATCAAGTTTACAAAGGCGTTATACGACACGATTTTTTTAGAGTCGTTGGCGATGAAGACCTTGGATTGCAAGTGCGAGAGCAACTCATTCACTTCGCAGAGTGGTTGGGTGTTCACTTGATGAAGCTGGAATTTGACGTATTCAA
The DNA here is from genome assembly GCA_050293765.1 of Reinekea sp. GTDB lineage: Bacteria > Pseudomonadota > Gammaproteobacteria > Pseudomonadales > Natronospirillaceae > Reinekea. The sequence continues at coordinate 41,637 of JBNKNI010000030.1, read as the reverse complement.
AAGTCGTATCATTGAAAATAGGTCATGCAGCGCGTCTCAGTTTAAAGAAGATTATCAAGCGCTCGATAAAAAAATGGGTGGCTTTGAAAGCTTTTCGGTGAATCGAGTCGGCGATGTGTATTCCCCTGAAGGTGGAGAACAAAACGTTGATGATGAAATGCCTGTACCAAAAGGATTTGGTAGAGACCAACGGCGGGGCTCCGTGTGCATTCACTTACGTTCATTGCTAACACCCAACGGCGTGCCCTTTTTTAATACAGAGCTGCATTTGAATGTAATTAAAGATACGGATCAGCTGTTAAAAATTGTCAGCTACAAATTTGTGGAAGTTTGACGGTTCCCAGAAAAAGTCAGCGGACAAAGCCTTTCGGTGACTTAAATTAGTCATTCTGAAAACGTGATGGCGTTGGTCAAAATGAAGGGGGGTTTAGATCAGGGTTCATTTCTCAAAACGAGAAAAACTCAAGTTGAACGATGTTTAACAAGGAGGATTTGGTTTTAAGGGTACCTCTAATAACTCCGTCGCGACTCAAAAATCAAAAATATTGTAAGAGCATTCACGTTTAGGTTCTATGCTGGCCGCCGACGCGGCAACCTCGCGACCACGGAAACGTTGCTCATTCGTGGTAAAAGCAGAACGGTGCGTAAGATTCAATCGACGCATTATTTGGACAGAAAAGACGACGATATAAAAGACGTGATTTTGTAAGCTTCGTTTAGATTCCGACGAAAAAGGGCTCATTTGAGCCCTTTGTTGCAATTTACACTGCTATTTCTGCAACTGTAGAAATTTATGGTCTGTGAAAATGACCAAACCCTCATTTCTCGTTTACTGCTTCGCCATCAAATTGAACCCACACAGTTGCCAATGTCTGAATTCGGTCCATCAATTCGTTGATATTTAAAAACCGCATACAACTCAAGACCATCAATTTTCCCAATTGTAACGCTCTTTTCTTTTGCAGCAGTAGTTTCTAACTCAGCAAATAAATCTACGAACGTCGTTTTTTCCGCATGGTTACCTCCCCAGGCAGCGTATACGTAGATTTTTGCTCTTTGCGTGTCTCGAACAGGAAAGACATCCGAAAATTTGTCCCCGTAGTGATAGACCGCGAAATCTTTTCGAGCGAAAGTCGACTGCTGAGTCGTGTCGTATAAGACAACATTATCGGCTCCGTTTGAATTTTGTCGTACGATCTGGAATCGAATTGTTGCCTGACGTTTCTTATCTTTATCACCATTGTGGGTTAACCGTGCAATACTCACCCGAACGCACTTATCCGTATTCGCGGGATCTGTACCAAGTAACGTTTCATCTAAATCAAGACGTAAATCTTCATCGGTGTCCGCCTTTCCCGGGTGAGCACCAAACTGCTTCTCATCAAAGTCGTTCAATCCATCGTTGTCTGCATCCGAATCTGTTGGATCAGAACCAAAGTCTGGGAGTTCTACACCATTAATCGTTAATGATATATTCTCCAGGACTTCATAGTAGTCTCCCAAACCATCACCGTCAGTATCTTGTTCCTGAGGGTTCGTACCCATATCGACCTCGTCAAAGTCACTCGAATAGTCGTTATCAGTATGGGTATTTGCGGGATTGGTAACATAAGCAGCACCCTGGACATGGGTTAATTTGATGCGTTCAGCTGATCCATTCGTTGTTGTTTTTATTTCAATGGACCAAGGCGCTTTATTGGCGTCATCTTTTTCATAGCCAAACACTTCATAAAAATCTGAAAGTCCATCACCATCGGTATCGGCCTCATTTGGATTGGTCTTGGGTACTAAATGATATTCTTCAGCATCGCTCAAACCATCATCATCACTGTCAGTAACGAAAGGATCGGATGTGACTCTGAAGGTGCTGGCCGTTCGGACCAATCTGTTGTTTACGACTTCACCCTCGATCACCACTACATCCCAACCTGATTCTTCGATCGCGTCCGGTAATCCATCACCGTCACTGTCGAAACTACTGATACCATCAAAAAGCGTAGGATCTCCGGCGTGTTTAAATTCGAAACCATCCTTGGTGCCATCGCTGTCAAAATCACTGCGCAGCGGATCAGTCACATAAGTCTGTGCTGCCAATATGTCCAGACTGGCGGATACATTCGATTCCAACAACTGATTTTCACCAAAGCCGATGACTTTGACTCCTCCAGTGACGGACTCCCCAACACCCGCTAACTGAACATCATCCCCTTGTGCAGTGACATCCATGACGACAATGTCTGTTTCACTGCCCTTGGTAACCAACGCGCCTGCCGCCAGGTACCCATAGAGCTCGTCATAATCCGAGACTCCATCGTTGTCAGTGTCCATGGCCAATGGGTTAGTCGCAGGAATGTAATCATCCGCGACTAAATAGCGATCATCGCCCGATATGGTAGTGGCCAATGGCAATAGTTCACCTGAACTTTCGTCCACGCCGGCAACTATAACTGCCGTTCCATAACGCAGATTCTCCGTGCCTTGCGCATACAGCTCGATATCACCTCCCGAAAGGACGCTATCCACCGTACCATTGGGTCCGGCGATAATGCCTATAGCCTGTTGCTTTGTGTTATGGCTCGTTGCCCATGCTATATAGTCGGAATTGTTGATGTAGCCGCGACATAACGCGTCCGTTCTCGGATCGTTTTCAGTACAGAACTGACGTAAATCGCGTTCTTCAATATCGTATAAACCGTCATTATCGGAATCGGCCATGTATGGTCTCGAATAGACATCAATCAAGCCCTTGTCTTCGGTATTAACCTGCACTGGAAAATAAATTTCGCTGTAGTCATCGAGACCATCATGGTCGGTATCGCGAGAGTCGGGCCAGATATCGCCATTGGTTTGTCCAGCGTTGGCGACCACATCAAAGCCTGGACCAAACATAGCATTGTCATAAATGTTTGCAGCGCTATCAGCCGAGCCATATAACGCCTCGACTCTGGACACAATGCCATCACGGTCTAAATCTTGAAGGAAAGCGAGTGAATAGCGGTTGCCAGCTTTTAATTTGACCGCATTAAAGTCGGCTTCTGTTGGCATGCTTTCATCAACAAACACAAACCAGTCCCGGTTGAAGTCACCACTGCTCAATTGCTTGATTCGGGAAATACGCTCAGGTCCATTGCATTGGCCTTCCTCAACTTCCTCTGTAAAACAGTCGCGGTTAACCGTACAGATGTCGCCGGTAGTTTGGCTGTTACCGGTACAGGTGCGTCGGGTTTGAAAGCCGTCGATATAATCGAGCAGATCAAGTGGGTCAATGGTTGTATTTTCATCGAGAACACCGTCGTTACCTGCCGAAATGATCACCGCACCGTACGGCAATCCCTTGGTGCCGACGGTTCCATTTGCGATGTCATCACCAAAGGCGACGGTACCCTCATTGAATACTCCATCCGGACCGGCTAACACCCCCTGCTTGGTAATTTCATGACCTTCTTTATCTACCGCCTTGGTGAGAACAATGTCATCACCTTCCGGTTGGGTTTCTAACCAACCATTGGCACCAGGCAAAATAATGCCACCTAGCATTTCATCGTCACTACCCTCCAACACGATCGTATCCAGTGTACCGTTGTCGCCCGCGTGAATAGTGTCGAAGGCATAATGGCGCTCTAAGCCCAAAATGCTTTGCATCACATAACTCAAGGATACGCCACGCTCTTTGCCGCTTTTATCTGAACCACCTTGCCATTCGCCATCCACGAAGGATTGAGAATCCTGAGAGCCCGCAGTTGAGACCAGAAAACGTTCAGCGTTGGCATTATTACCATAATCAATCACAACGCCCGCGGTACTGTTAAAAACACTTTGGTCAGAATGGGTAAACAAGTTTCCGTTACTGTCCGTGATGTCGTAATTGGTTACCTGAAATACCAGCGTGTCGACGTTGCGCATCAGATATTCTATTTGGCTTTTCAACTCACTGGCGTTGGTATTTTCAAAAATGAGATCACCACCGAGGTTGGAGCTGCTCAACGGACTGATGGTGACTGGACCATTGGACATGGTTAGCGTCGTAATGGGCTCTAGCTCACCAGAGCGAGTTTGCAGAACGGAGATTTGGATATTGTTGAACGTTAAGGTGAAATTACTGTCGTTGTAAATATCGACGGTGGTCTTGATGATGCCCCCTTCAACCTGTCGGCTTTGGGTCTGCTGTGTAATGTATTCCTTCGCTTTTGAGACCGAATTACTGTAGGCCTGCTCCGCACTGCTCGCACTGTCGCGGGTGGTCTGCCAGTTGTGGGCATTTGTCCATTCTTTGCCACCTCCTACCGAAGCGCTTATTTTTGTCCCCCACTTTGTTGTTTGCTTCAACGATGGAACGGGTGCGATTCCGCTTTCGGTTTCAGATTCATAACTGGCCTCGACGGCGAGTTGTGAACTTATTTTCCCAACAGTCTGATCAATCACCGAATCGGTATGTGAATAAGACTCCGATTGTGAACGTGAGAGCGTAACATCGTAATTGAGCTCATCTGAGAAGGAAGACGTGTTGGTGGCTTCGTCAAAAATGTTCACGTCTGCCCAAAGATTGACGCGGTCCACGGTTATCCGGAAGTTCGGTCGATCCGCAATCCGAGGGTTGCGATTCTGGTCAATTTCATCATCGTCGGAAATGTTGTCTCCGTCTGTATCCGTTAAAGTGGGCGACGTGAACTTATTATTTACTTCATCGCCATCGGCAAGACCATCGGCATCGGAATGCGCCTTGGTCGGTTTTGAAAAGATTACCCGAACTTCACGATAATCTGACAAGCTGTCCGCATCGCTGTCCGCATTACGGGGGTCAGTGAGCTCGGAGAATTCGAAGAAATCGTTAAGGCCATCGCCATCTGTGTCTGCTTTGAGCGGGTCACTGGACACGAAATAGGTTGTTTCGACATAGTTTCTGTCTTCAATGGTCACCGGCCAACCAAGCGATTCCCGACTGTCTTGAAGCCCATCGAAATCGTTATCCAGAAACCCAGCAACGATGTCACCTGCGTTTATCTCACCATCGCCATTTTTATCTTGCCAATTATCAACGATACCGTCGGTATTGGCGTCAATTAATCCAAAACCATCACCGGCTGAATTGGTAATGGCGTCTCCAACATCCACCGTTGAGTTGTTATTTATGTCATACCAGAAAGCAGGACCGTCTTCACCTTCCAGCAAAGTTATTTCAAATTGGCTGGGTGGCAGGCCAGTAAACTCTGCAATGGCGTCGTCCGCAGTAGCGCCCACGACTTTAATTGAATAGGGTTGTTGAGCTTGTGATGTGGTTTTTAACGTAACACTGAGGTGATCCGTTGCTGGCGTTGCAGCAACGACCGGTAAAACGGCATTGGTACCGTTATCGGGGACAATGACGAATTTTCGGATGTCACTGAAATCATCTTTCACAGCCCGATTAAAACTCACCACGACCTCCGTATTGGAGGTTGCCGCTACACTGGTTAGCGTTAATGACTCTTCTTCACCTCCTCCACTGGTTGGACCACTCGGATTGCAGGCGATGAGTCCAAACATCGCCAGCGACATCACACACCCTTTGCTAAACCTAATCATTGCTCTCTCCTTAATATGCCAGGCTCGCTTGTTTTCAAAATCAGCGCCTTTGCCTGTGCTTTTTTAGTCGGAGCACTATTGACCAGTAGCGTTGCCATCGCCAGAGGGTGCGGACGAATTGAAACGTTTGTGCCTAAGATTGAGACGTTTCTTCAAACCAAGTTCAGCGCGAGAACAAGAATGACTATTTGTTCCACTGAGGTTATTCCGTTATCTTGGGTTGCCAAACGCCAGTCGACGCGACGGAAAATTCGGAAGGTTCAGCATTAACATTCGCACGTTAAGATTATTAACCAGAACAGTAACGGTGTTGTTTCTATCACTAACAGTCGCCATCGCCGCTGATAGTGCAGCGCTGGAACTGTCGCCACGTTTGACCCTGATCGCAGACTCCGAACAACAGCTTACGCCGGAACAGGCCCTTCGTTCCTTGTCCGGTAGCTCGGTGAATGCAAAACCTCAGTTAACGCTGACTCACAACACCGGTACTTATTGGCTTTCGTTTAGGTTAGAAGGCGGGGCTTCTGAGAACGTTAACATCCTGGACCTCGATTATATTTTTATCGAACAAAGCGAACTGTACCGGGTCGGAGAAACGGGCGTGCAGTTGTTGGATCGCGTGGATATCAATGATTCTGTCTTTGAGCGGAACGTGGTGTATCGTAAGCCCGCTTTTATGCTTCACGTTACCGAAAACAGTCAAACGCAATACCTGCTAAAACTGTCTCTCATCAGCAAGCCCAATGCCGCGATAGAGATTCGGCCGACATTAGTGTCCTTACCGATGTTCCTCAAAGCGCAACTTACGCAGAACATCGCCTTCTTTCTACTCATTGGCTTATTTCTCGCACTCGCATTGTATAACGCCATTCTTTATCTGCGTATCGGGGTAAAAGGGCACATCTATTACAGCTTGTATCTGCTGTCGATGGTCTTAATTATCGCCTGTTATGAGGGTTTGTTGTTCTATTTACCCATACCACCACCGGCGTCATGGGTGATAACAGGCATCAGCATTGCGCCGACATTGTCGAGTGTGTTTCTGATGGCGTTCGGGCTAAACGTACTGCAATTGGGGCGCTTTCGCCCCGCGATTGCCCGTTTCTACAAACGAGCAATCGTAGTTGTACTCTTGGGTTTGCCAATTACTTTATTCAAACTAAGTAGCTTCAATTTCTGGCTGGAAATCAGCGTGGTGCTGTTAACCATCGGGCTCGGGATTATTGCTGCCACCATGATTAAGCAAGGGCAAAAAGCCGCCATTTATTTTGCGATTTCCTTTATTTTTATAGCGACCGGATATGGTATAGAAACCACGCTCTACTCCTTACCCATGCTGGATATTCTGGGTTCGGAACTCGCCCTGAAGGTGATTCCATGGATGGAGCAGTATTTCTTTTATAGCTGTTCGGTCATAGAGGTTTTTTTCCTGGCGCTTGCGCTAGCCAGTTATATCGATGCGCTTCGGCAGGAAAGTAGTGAAGCCAAACGCAAGGTTCTGGAGCAATTGGAAACCACGGCACAAATGAAAGCCGACTACGCCCAAACTCTGGAACGCGAAGTGATCGAACGGACCTCGCAATTGGACGTACAACGCAAAGTGCTGGCCCGGCAGAATGAAAAACTGCTGGAAATGGATCGCCTGAAATCGCAGTTTCTGGCCAACATCAGTCACGAGTTCCGCACTCCGTTAACGCTGATCAAGGGACCATTAAAACGGATATTGGCCGGCGAATACACGCACGATAGAGACCAACTGAACAGTGCTGTCGAAACATCAAGCCGCAACGCAAACCGATTGAGCCGATTAATGGAAGAATTGCTGACGTTGTCGCATCTGGAATCGAACCAGCTACGGTTGCAAGTCCAGTCCATTGAGATCAACAGCTATTGTCGACGTATTACCTCGATGTTTGAACACCAGGCCAAAGAACGTGAACTGACATTCAACACGTCGCTGTTGAGCGACGATCGGGTGGTGTTTTTCGACCCCAATAAAATTGAGACCGTCCTGTGCAACCTGTTATCCAATGCCTTTAAATACACGCCACGCCAAGGCAATGTACATTTTGCTGTCCGAGTAGAACCCGCAGCGGCCACCGAGGAAGGGCAGCTGATATTCAGCATCGCCGATACGGGCCAAGGCATACCTGAGCGACTGAAGGACCGGATATTCGACCGGTTTTACCGCCTGGAACAGGATGACCGCAGCGGAGTCGAGGGCAGCGGCATTGGCTTGAGTCTGGTGCGCGAATTGACGGACCTGCACGGTGGGCAAGTCAACGTGCACTCACGTGACGCCGGTGGCAGTGATTTTCAGGTCTCGTTGCCACTGGGGTTCAGCCATTACGATAAATCGGAATTCAGCACCCACACCGATGATGAATTTACCCAATCCAAACCGGCCATCGCCGCCTACACGCCTGCGGTAGCGCAGGTACAAACAACCGACAAAGGATCACGGCCCACCTTGTTATTGGTTGAAGACGTTGCGGATATGCGTGATTACATTGCCAGCCATTTCGATACCGATTACAACGTGTTAACCGCAAGCGACGGGCAGCAAGCTTTGGCTGTGTTAAAGAAAAATACAGTCGACGTAATCGTCACGGACCTGATGATGCCGCTGATGGATGGTATGGAATTACTGGCCAATATCCGCGCGTATGAGCAAACAGCGACGTTACCTGTTCTGATTTTATCCGCCCGGTCCACCAGCGCCGATCGCAATCTCGCTCTGGCCAATCAAGCCGATGATTATCTGGCGAAACCTTTCGACAGCGATGAACTTGTGTTGCGCGTTCGTAATATCCTGCACCGGCAACGCAATCTTGCGACCGAATCGACGAAAGATCATGGCGAGATGCCACTCAGCGCCGATGAGCAATGGCTGGCTAAAGCCAAACGATGTGTTCAGGAAAACCTGGCCAACCCTGCGTTCGATGCGCTGACACTGGCGGATAAACTGGCCGTCAGTAAACCCACCTTGCACAGACACATGGAGAAAGCCGCGCAGACCACTCCAGCCGCGTTTATCCGCGATTTACGATTGCAAAAAGCACGTGAACTGATGGACGCAAATGCATTCCGAACAGTTGCCGAAGTTGCCTACGCTGTTGGCTTCGCCAGTCCTGGGTATTTTTCTCGACTCTATAAACAACGCTTTCCCGCCCAAGCGGCCAACGCCGGGTAAATGTCACAAACGTCTCAATAATGTTGAATCGTTTCTCAATGTACTAAACGCCACTGGGTTTATCAGGGCGCTGAGATAACACTGTCGTTTTGAGAAACAGATGTTGCAACGACAGGGAGACGGGCAATGCTTTCATTCATCCGTAAAAACGCGCGTTCAAGTCTGCTGAGCCTGCTCGCGGTGTTGACGCTACACCAAGCGGCCGCCATTGGCATCGATGATGTTATCACCGTCGACGATGTCGTCGACGGTGGCAATAACTTCAAATGGCAACGCATTGAACTGCCGGGGACATACTGCAGTGACGGCTCCCAATACAAGTTTTGGGTGCACGACAACGCGTTATCCACCAATCTTGTCGTACTGTATGAAGGCGGCGGTGCCTGTTGGGATTACGCCACCTGCAGTGGCCAAACCGGTAAATTGGGCGCGGCGAATCCAAATGGCATCGCTAACGATTACATTAATAGGACTAAAGCACGTTTTGTATCGCCGATCGTCAACGGTGAAGACCCGGGCTTACCCCTGATCAGAGACAAAAACGCCATTGCGACCAAAGGCTGGGACGTTGCCTACATGCCTTATTGCACCGGTGATGTTCATATCGGGAATAACATTGTGACCTATACGGATGACAGCGGTGTCTCGCCGCCATTCAACTTCTTTCACACTGGGTACAATAACTCCACAAAAGCCCTCGACTTTCTGGCCAGCCACTTTCCGAATATCAATATAATGTTGATTACCGGCTTCAGCGCCGGTGGCGTCGCATCGACCGCTATTTACCAGGAAGCGCGCGAACGCTTACAACCGAAACAAGGCTTCATGTTGAACGATTCCGGCCCCTTGTTTCCAGCGCCGAATGGCAACTTCAACTCCAAACTGATGCACAAAAAAGTAATTCAAGCGTGGCGTCTGAGCAGTATACGTGGCGCCTTTCCGGATGATTTCCGGTTTTGGAATCTGGGCAAAATGGTCGGCGCGATGGCCCGGAAATACCCCAATGATAAATTTGCCTACACCGGCTTCAGCCGCGATTACAATTTTTCCCGCTTCTCCTACGAATTGTTTTACCCGAGTGCCAGCAAAGCCGACATTTTGCGCATGTGGCGCGAAGACCAGAACAACCTGATTGCGGAAATGAAAAAGTATCCGAATTACAGTTACTTTGTACCGTGGCAACGTCAGATCAATGACAGCCATTGTTCAAGTATTCTGACATTCATGGGTGCTCGTGTGTGCCCAACCATACGACTGCGTAAATGGTATGAGCGGATCAACTTTAATCCGACGCAAAAATGGATATGCGACAAAAGCTTCACACCGATGAATGGCTTTTTAAACGCCTGGTTGAACCGATCAGTCACCGTGCGCATGGTAGAACCGTTCAACAAATACAACGAGCAGGATGCCACCATGCGACTGGTTAGCCCCCTGATAAACGGAGCATTGTAGCAACCATGGCGCGGGAAAAATCGGTTTGGGTGTACTGGGCAGGTAGCCTGTTACTGGCGGCGACCGTCTACGGTTATGTGTTATTGATCACATCGGAAGCAACCGACGTCAGTGCGAGCGGCGTCGAAGTCATTCCCGTACCGGCAGATCAAGGTGCAATCACCCATACTGTTGAAAGTCCCCCCGAACTTTTTCCACGCGTCAACGACGACCTCATTGCGCAGATGCGTTCAGCAATGCCGGACAACCTCTATTGGCAATGGATCGCCGAGGTCGGAGACTCAAGCGAAGAGCGATTATCTGAAGCCGACCGCGAACGACGTGACCACCTCAGAGGACGCGTACAGGCAGGGATTGCCGAACCGCTGGAAATTGATGCCTACGTCACCGAACAGAGACAACTGCACCAGGACTTCATTGCTGTTGCCACCTACGCGCTTTCACATTTTTCGCAGGAATTGGACGCAGATGCGCTCCAGATGCTGTCATTTTCCCTAAAGTTGCACAGCAGTCGGCTTAACGAGCTGGCCACCGATGCCACCGCCGCTCAGCAACGTTATGAGCAGGCAAAAAACGCCCAACAGGCTTGGCTTAGCGACCCCACCGCGTTTACTGAAACGTTATATGCAGAACGCGATAAAATTCTGACGACCTTGCCTTCCATCGGGGAGGCATATTGATCCCTAATTATTGGTAGGACGACTCGCTTGCGTCGCCTTATAATCGGCGCAGCAGAGAAGGAACACCGATGAACCCGATTCGCATTGCCATCGTTGAAGACGAACAGGATACCCGAGCCAGACTGGTCCGTTTGCTTGAAAAGACGGATGATTATGTCGTCGAGGGAGAATTTGGTTGTGTTACTGACGCGAATCGTCAGTTAGCGCAAATAATGCCCGACGTTTTGCTGATTGATTTAGGCTTGCCGGATGGAAGTGGCATTGAAGTGATCAAAAAAATACACCAACTTCAAATGAACACACAAGCGTTGGTTATTTCAGGATTTCACGACGAGCTTCGAGTCTTCGAAGCACTGGAAGCAGGCGCTAACGGCTATATCCTAAAACACGAAGACGAGCAAAATGTTCTGAAAAGCATCCAGACTGTCCTTGCCGGTGGCGCACCGATTAGCCCGACCATTGCGAAACTCATGTTAAATCGATTCGCGCAACCTGCCAAACCCTCTGGTGATCTCCCGGAGCATTTGACCGAACGGCAGCTCCGAATTCTAAAGCTGCTGAGCCAAGGATTTACCGCTAAGGAAATCGCCGAAAAACTGTCTATTTCGTACTATACCGTGACGACGCACATCAAAAATATTTATGAAAAGCTCCAGGTTAACAGCCGTATTGAAGCGCTGATCGAAGCTAAAAAGTTCGGATACTTGTCCTAGTAATCAGATTGATTCACGCAATTTTTTTGTCTTAAACGAACTATCTAACGGCGCAATCTGCAAACCTTTTTAAAGGGCAACTGTCAAAACTCAAAAAGTCCAGGCGGGTTATCCGTCAGGACTTTACGAGCAGTCCGATCACCTCATTTGAAAACTCGTTTTAACCGGCCAAATCAAAAAAGGTTAAATAGCCAAAACAGTCTGGGCATATGTCTTTTATCAGCATCGTATTGGCTTCTGTGCCATCGGTACGCCACAGCCGAGCGCGACCGCTGTCATCCGTCACACTGAACAATAGAAATTGCCCACCATCCCGAAACAGACTGGGTTGAGCAAAACCTCCAACACCAAAATCCATAACTCGCTTTGTACCGAGGCTGGTGCCATCTGTTACCCAAAGCTGCTGAACACCGAGGCTATCGCCTGCTGTGAAAAACACCTTATTCAGCCCAGGGATTGGCATCAACTGACCAAGCGATTTACCCTCATACCAACCGCTCGTCAAACCGCTGTACAGCGAAGCTACCCGCTCAGTTCCGGCTACAGAACCATCGGTTTTCCACAAACCGCGTACGCTGGCATTGGTACTGCCACTAAAGAAATACAACTGATTATTCAGGGTAAAAAAGTTGTGTGGGTTATCATCCCCACCACTGCCGAGATCAATAAACTGTTCGGTGCCTAAGGCTGTACCGTCGCTGCGCCAGACAAAAAAACCATCACTGGCGTTACCGGCGGTGAAATACAACGCACCGTTATAGCCGATGGCATTCGCTTCGCTGTTGGATGTAGTCTCACCAATAGAGCCGCTCATGAGTGTCAGCAGCACCGATGTACCCGCCACGGTTCCATCTGTTTTTACCAGATTGCGCTGGCGGTTCACAAAGTACAGAGTTTCGTCCACCGACACAAAGTCATCCGCGTATACCGGTGATCCCTCGGTCATTAAGGGCGCACTCACGTTAACGCCATCGGTTGAGTAAAGGCCATACACCCCTGTCAGATAATTGTTGTGTGCAAAAAACAGTTTGCCCGAAAAAACCCCAGCGGCGGTACCACTGCCATTGCCACTGTTAATCGGTGAATCGAGCAATGTTGTATAGTTTTCATTGTCCGGGTCTACCGCTAAAAACTGATACTTAATTAATGCGCCATCGTCGCTGTAGTTCGCGTTAAGGAACAATGTATCGTTTATGGCAAATAAATCCATGGGCATATTACCAACGTTGTTTTCGACATCAGTTCCTAGAAGAATACGCTGAGTTCCGCTCGTGGTTCCGTCACTGCGCCAAAGATCACGTCGACCATTATTGACCCGAGCCGAAAAGAAAGACACGTCATCAATAATGGGTGCCGTCCTTAAGTCTACGTTCTGCACTTCAATATTTTGAATCGTGAGTGTGCCATTTGCGGTGCCATCGGTCGCCCACAGTGTCAACGGCTCACCGGCCTGCGCACGTGCGGCAAACAAGAGCGTCGTTGCCTGGCTGGAAACCAAGGTAACCGACTGTTGGACGGTGAACGATTCATAGCCTTCAGGATAACCGGCAATTTGAATGATCGGTTCAACGGGTAACACTTGGGGCGGTGTGTAAAACTCTGCGTCCACCGTACCGAATTCATCATTGCCGCCTGTCATGCCATTCACAGACCAAATGATGCGGTCCGTATCGAAACCGATCATATTGACGGTCAAGGGTGCAGCATCGCCCCCCACATTGACGGTTTGTGGGAGGCTAAAACTGAAATCGACCAGGGCAGACATGTTAACGGACAGCGCAACCGTCCATTGGGCGTCAACTTCCGTTTCATCGCTGTCATTATTTGGTTTTTTTAACGTGATCGTATGGGTACCTTCCCAGATAACGCTCTCACCCAGATAGGCTTCCACCTCGACGGTATAAGTACCCGGGTCAACATCTTTCAGGGCATATGGCGTTTGCTCTGGCGAAAAGCCATGCCCGGTGACACCTCGGTTATTGACCAATCGAATGTAAATACGACTCACGTTCTCTGGTCTGGCGCTGCGTACACCGTCAGCCATCCAGTTCAGAGTGACGCTGAGGGTAAGCGTTTTTTCGGGTTGGCAGCCAACGCTCAGTATCGTAAACAGCACCAGACAAAACCCGAGTAAAATTCGTGGCATGGTTATCTCCTTAATCTTTTGTCGTCCATAAAAGCGCATTCAGCCTAACGAACCCATTTGATTAATGAATACCAAACACTCGGTATCTTGCTGTCACTGTGAGCCAGTCTGCATTTTGATTTCGTGATAAAAACTGGCAGACTTCAGAGTTCAAAGGAGTGGCTCAGTATGATCGGGATGTTTCATCAGAAAAGTGTACAACTTGCCTTGCTGATGGTGGCGTTAGTGACGACATCAGTGATCATTTTTGTTCCCTCACGGAACTTTGATGCCATCAATGGCATCGTCCCGATTCAACAGGTTACCTACCAAAACCAAGGTTCCAGCCCTGACAGGCTATCAGAGTCGATGTGGACGGCTATTTCATTACCGAACGACTGGAACCGAACGGCGGATACCCAATTAAACCGATGGTATCAGACACATTTCCAGGCTAATCCGAATGAACCGGACCGCTTGGCGATCTATATCCCGATGGTCAGCCAGCACGCCACCATGTATTTAAATGGCCAATGGCTGGCACAAACCGGAGACAAAAAGCCAAAACTGGAACGCCATCACAACAATCCAGTCTGGATTGAACTGCCAGCGTCATTATTACGGCCAGATAACACATTAGTGATTGAAGTGGCTGCGAACACTGCTGAGCAGGGGTTGTTGTCTCCGTTCTATGTGGGTCCTGCGGATACATTACAGAACGCTTATCGGTTAAAAATGTTGTTTCGGGTAGATTGGGTGCAGTGGTGTACCTTCACCATGTATCTGATCGCGTTCATTCTCGGCCTGTTCTGGCTTTACCGCCGTTCCGATACCGTCTACGGAATTTTTGCCCTGGAAATGTTTGTCTGGGCAACACACAATTTGAACTTGTTTGTGAACCGGATTCCGGTGTCACACCGATTGTGGGAAGCCATGACGATGGCAACCTTAGGCTGGACGGTGGTTCTGATACTGTTCTTTAACTTTCATTTTCTGGAAAGACGTTCGCCGCGTATGGAGCGACTGTTACTGATTTACAGTTTATGCGGGGTACTTTTTTTCCTCCTGCCCAGTACGGAATGGATACTGGCTATAGGCTATACCGTTTGGGACGCGTGTCTTATCCTCTTTGGCAGTTATGCCATGATCTATCTGGCTAAGGCGTATCAAACACCTAAGTCGTTTGACGCTTGGTTAATGATGCTGGTAGGTGTACCCATATTGTTGACCGGTTTGCACGATATTCTGCTTGTTAACGGACTTTGGCCGCGCACAGACGGATTGTTCATACAGTACAGCGTGGTGCCAACCGGTCTTCTTTTCAGTGGCTTTTTGTTTCGACGGTTCATAGAGTCCTTGCGACTGGCTGAGCAACATGCTGAAGAGTTGCAACAAAAGCTAATGGAAAATGAACGCCAACTCACGGCACAATTTGAACAGATAAAAACCATGGAACTGCAGCAAGTACTGAGCGCGGAGCGCGAACGGATGATGCGTGACATGCACGACGGAATCGGCGGACAGCTGCTTTCTATTCAATCAAATCTGAATCAACAGTCAGAGACCTGGGTTGTGCCATTGAAAACTCAGATTCAAGCCACGGTGAATGATTTGCGCTGGGTAATCGATTCTCTCGATCCGCTGGTTAACGACGTTCCGACCCTGTTAGGGCAAATGCGGCCTCGCTTGCAAGCGCTTCTGGACACCAATGGCATTGAACTGCGTTGGAATGTCCAAGAGCTCAAAACACCCATTTTTGTTCGGCCAGAACAAAGTTTGCATCTGATGCGCATTATTCAGGAAGCGATCACCAATGCGGTTAAACACAGCGGTGCGACAAACGTAACATTAACCACAACCGATGAGCGCCAAACAGTTTGTATCGACATTGACGACAATGGCATCGGTCTGACCGATGAAACCTCCCATTCAGGCAGAGGGTTACGGAATATGCGGTATCGGGCAGATGCCATTCAAGCTCAGATACAGGTCATCGCGCTCTCTCCCGGTACCCGGATTCGGTTACAAATGACGGATAATGATCAACTCGTTTCTTGAACGGATATGAAAATTTCAGTTACTTCCGATGAATTCAAATCACCTCTGTTCTGCCAGATTGAGGGATGCGCCGGGTATGTGTTGCAGGGAGTGTCGCGACCCTTTGCCAAGGTAAAGATTATTATCCGTACAACTTGCGTCGAAATTGGCGAATTAATGCGCCCGCTGAGGTAGAGGACAGTTTCTCGGAAGCACCATGAACCCCGTTTTCGACGTGTGGCGGATACTCCATGAGCGCGCTTCTCGAAACTGCCGTATTCCTACGACAGTTCGTTGCTCAAAGTTTTATTCATTTAAATGTATGGAAATTACAAGTCAGTGGGATAGCCCCAGGTTCCTAATTCAGACATGGGAGATAGGTCTCCATTTTGTCCATTACCGGTGTCGTAAACGATTGGCGTCATTGAGACGATATCGGAAATAGTATTGCCTGGTTCAAACTCAAGATCGTCAATACTCAGCGTATATATCTGAATACCATTAGGCGTTATGTTACTGATATCATAAATATTATAGGCGGCTGCCCGACTGCCCTGAGCATTCCAAAACTTCAACTCCAACTCAGTAATTCGATTGTCATTGAGGCTGACACTGACGGATACTTCGGTGGGCGTAACTGTAAAATTTGTAACTTCAGCTAACGCAAGGGATTTCAAAAATACTCCTCCGCCGCTGACTAAGCTGTAGTCGGCTGCGTTAACCATGACAGTTCCGTCAACGGGTTCGGATCCATCGGGCATTTCAAGATTAAACTCTTGCCGGTGCGCGTTTCCGTTTTTATCTATGATACTAATACAATAGCCGGTCATTGGAATTTGCTTCAATGAATCAGTTGCAACAAAACCCTGATATTTCAGCGTCATTCCGCCTAAATTCGGCTGTAGCCATGTGCTTTGGAAAAAATCGACATTTGCGTTGGAACCATCGGGATACCAGACGATAATGTCTGAGATATCGTCGATAGAACCTCCCGTTATTACAGCCTTTAAACTCGACTCTAGTCCCATTGGGACATCGCCAAAACGCTCGTCCCGAGTAACGACTATCGTATTAATGGAGTTGATCGAGAATGTATTGTTCGTTATCGGTTCACAAGATTCATATAACAAAGCATTGGGACTATCAGATCCTTGAGGTGTGCACGAAAAAAACGACAAAGAAGCCAGTATGGACGTGATGATATTGAAGTGGAAGAAGGCGAAACGCTTCGGCATTATTATTTTTCCTGTTCATAAACTTCAGAGTTAATCGTTTTTAGGCCATTTAAAAAAACGTATTCGACGCCCTATGGTTTTCAGAGAGGCAGCACACAGGGTAGCCCGCGTAAATGACCCGAAAAATTTCTGTTTCAGTTTTACCGATCCAACATTGCAAGGGGCTCAACCTTGGCTTGTGTCGGAGTTTAGCTTGGCTACCAATCACCTAACTTGATCTGATCAAGGTTATGACAAAATGACAGCAAAGTATTACAGGCTTTCTTCTGTTAATACTTTGCTGTTCATTTTTGATCAGCTGAAACTCAACTTATACCGGTAGTGTTTCTCGCGCAGCAAATATTCCGGATGCGCAGACGGGCTCCAGGAATCATCACCACCCACACCCATGTGTTCGGCATCTAACCGCACATACAAACAAGGGTCATTAACCAGATCACAGGTATGTTTGGCGTCGGTCAGGTTACGTTGACTGACACGGCTGACGCCCAGATGGAAGTCACCCGTCACGGTAAAGCCCGCCAGATCGGCACGGCGGCAATCGGTCCGCAAGCCGCTTTCACTCGGGAAAATGTACGGCGTATAAAAGTCGCTGACATCAGCTTCGTAGTGACCCACCAGAGCGGCGACCTGACGGTCGGGATAATTCTCCATAGGGCCGCGACCAAACCAACTGACCGTACTTTTGATGTCTTTTACCGGAAATTCGATTCCCACTCGTGGCAGTGGCGGCAACCCTTTTGCGAGTTTCACATCCACGGCCAACGTCCACTCGCCACTGGCAAAGAACTGATAGATCCAATGTGATTCAATTACCGGCTGTTCATCTACGCAATATTGCTGGACGGCCACCGCCTGTATGCAATGTTTGTGTTCACTGACATCCAGTCGCAACAACTTACGTTCAAGCCGGTCCAGTCCAGCTTTCTGCCAACGGGCAATCCAGGCGTTGGGGTCAACATGGTGCGCCTCGGAAACGCCAATATCGTTATCCAGCGGGGCGCGCCAGAAATTGTCCACCGGCGGGCGGTGAATGATTTCTTTGCCCCGGGCTTTGATCCAGCTGGTCAATTCACCGGTTGCGGCGTTCAACTGCCATTGCGCGTGTTCGCAGGTAATGCGGTAACCTTTGTCTTCTTTCAGGGCTATAAAACCGGTCGATTCGGTCTGCGCGGCCGGCAAGGCCATCGACATTGGCAATTCAAACTGGGCATGCGCCATGACATGGCCTGCTTTGCTCCAGGCATTGGCGTGACGGCTGACCACTTCCACGGTGAGATGGTATTCACGCCCGGGTTTCGGTGCGATCACTTCATCGGCCAACGTCAGTCTGGTTTGTTCGCCCGGTGCCAGATCGAGCACCTGATGACCGCTTAAGATCGGCTTGCCGTCTTGCAGGACTTGCCAGTTAAGCTGTTCGTTGTCGGTGTGACGGAATAAGTACTCACTTCGCGCCAGCACCGCCAATTGTCTGCCCGGCTGGAGGGCAAATTGCAGATGCTGCTGACAGAATTTCGCCTCATAAACCGTCGGGTGCGGGGCTCGGTCCGGGAACATCAGGCCATTTATGCAGAATTGGCGATCGTTTGGCGTGTCGCCAAAATCACCGCCATAGGCGTAATAGGGCTTACCCGATCCATCTTGCAGTTCCAGACCCTGATCAACCCAATCCCAGATAAAGCCCCCCTGCAAACGAGGGTAGTCGCGGAATGCCTGCCAGTATTTATGAAAATTCCCCAGGCTATTGCCCATCGCATGTGCGTATTCACAGAGAATCAACGGCCGTTGTTCGCCGGGCAGACCCAGCCATTTTTTAATGGACCACTTGGGCACCGCCGGATGCGGCAGGTCCGTATCCACCCGTGCGTACATGGGGCAAATGATGTCGGTCGCGGCAGTGTCGGCACCACCACCTTCATATTGCACCGGTCGGGTCGGGTCTGTTAGTTTTGTCCACTGATACATGGCGTGGTGGTTTTTCCCGACGCCCGATTCATTACCCAGCGACCAGATAATGACACAGGGGTGGTTACGGTCACGCAGCACCAAACGGGTCATCCGTTCCATGTAGGCGTTTAACCAAAGCGGCTCTTCCGACAGCCTTGAACTGGGCCACATGCCATGGGTTTCCAGATTGGCTTCATCAACCACATACAGACCGTATTCATCGCACAGTTCATAGAAGTAGGGATGATTCGGATAGTGGGCGGTGCGCACGGCGTTGAAGTTCATCTGTTTGAGTAATTGCACATCTTGCAGCATGCCTTCGCGGGTCACGGCATGGCCACGCTTAGGGTCGTGCTCATGGCGGTTCACGCCCCGGATCAATAGCGGCTTACCGTTTACAGTCAATTGACCGTTCTGAATTTCAACCTTGCGGAAGCCCACAGACGTACGTTCCACATCCAGTACCGCGCCTTTGGCATCGAGTAAGCTCAAGACCAGGGTATACAGGTTAGGGGTTTCATCGGTCCATTTTTTCGGATTCTCAACGGTGATCGCATGATGGGCAAGTTCGGGGTAGCCGCCGTGTTCATCCACCGGCAAGGAGCCGACATTCACTTTGCTGTCGCAGACCAGATGGTCGCCGTCAAACAGCTGCGCCAGGACAGACACCACACGAGCCGGCAATTTGCCTTCCAACCGGGTTTCAATATCGAGCACTGCATCTTTGTAGACCGCATCCAGATGGGTTTGCACGCGGTAATCGGCAATGGCCAAATTCGGCTTGATTAACAATGTAACGTCACGGAACAGACCGGACAGCCACCACATGTCCTGATCTTCCAGGAAACTGCCATCGCTCCAGCGCACCACAATAGCGGTAATGGTATTGCTGCCTTCGCGCACATAGGGCGAGAGATTAAACTCGGCGGGCAACCGGCTGTCTTTGGACAACCCCACATAGTCGCCATTGCAGTACAAAAACAACGTGGAATTGGCGCCATCAAAAATGATGCGCACCTGTTGCGCAATGTCCTCTGCGCTCAGCTCAAAGGTTTGCCGGTAAACCCCGGTTGGGTTTGCCTCCGGCACGGTCGGGGCTGGCTCAGAAAACGGGTATTGGATATTGGTGTATATCGGCCGGTCATAGCCCTGTAACTGCCAGTTCGAGGGAACCTCGATCCGGTCGTCAAAGACATAGGTGGCTTTCGTGATGTCGTCGGGCACTCGTTCAGGCTGCTCAAAGTAGGCAAACGACCATTGACCGTTCAGGTTACGACGCTGACTGTACTGACGCGCTAACGCATCGGCAGCGGAGCGGTAACTGTGTAACGGAGCGTGAGCGGGGTAACGATTCTGTTGCACAACGGCAGGGTTTTCCCACAAACGCTGAGCGACCAATGAGCTGAATGCTGGCATAGATTGTCCCGATTTTATTCGTTGGTAACGTTTTCAAGAGCAAAAGCATAGCGCGGTTTTTGTTTGGACGCGAGTCGAATTCTGTCACGAAACCGAAGGTTGGATTCCGCTGCGCTTTACCCCGTGTTCACACCGCCTTTGCCGAGACGTTTAATCTCATACATCGCTACGTCAGCGTTGTGCATCAGTGCATCCAAGTCACGGCCTTTGTCCGGATATTGGGCACTGCCGATGGAAGCCGATACCTGAACTGTCTCGTTAGCGGTGCTGATGGGCGTTTCAATCACGTCCAGCAGGCGAGACAAAAACCCCTGAAGGTCCTGTGCGCTGGCAAAGGCGTCTACGATCAACACGAATTCGTCGCCGCCGATGCGCGCTGCGTAATCCCTGGATCGCAGAGATTGTTTGATGCGCTGAGCAATTTCGATCAGCACGTTGTCGCCAACCCGGTGACCGTAGTGGTCATTGACGGGCTTAAATCGGTCCAGATCGATATACACCAGATGAAACGAGCGGTTTTTATCCTGGATACGCCGTTCCACAAGGTCTTCAAGGGCTTGCCGGTTCGGCAGCCCGGTCAGAGAATCGTGGTAGGCCATATGGGCGATCCGCTCCTGGGCGCTCTCTATGGCCTGCTTTTCGTTATACAGACTGCGATTCAACTGCTGCACCTGTTCATGCGCAATAATGTTACTGACCGCAATGGAAATGAATTTGCAGATAGCCACCATCAATTGCACTTCTTCGGAGCCGAAGCGACTGGCGATGGGTGATTGCATGGAAAACGCACCAAGCACCTCATCTTCCAGAACCAGAGGAACAAACAGCATGGAACGGGGCTGCACACCGGCCGTGCCGACCGTATTGAGGTCACTCAACTGAGTGGCATCATCAATGATGATCGGTTTTTGCGTGGCGATGGCGCGCACTGCATTACTGTTGGTCCGCGTCAGCGGGATATCCGCCGCAGACATCGCCTCGCCCATATCGATAATAAAACGGAACTGCAACAACGCCTGATCCGGGTGCAAGGTAGTGAGTGACACAAAATGGACATCGAGATGCTTGGCCAGGATGCCCCAAAGCCGTTGCCCCAGCTCCTGAAAATCCAATGTCATGGTGATCTGGTGCGCAATGTCATTGAGCAGACTGATACGCTCATGACTTTGTTTGAGCAGCGCATTTTCTCGGTCCATGAGCTGTTGATTGAGACGCTCCTGATCCTGTTTGCGTTTAAACTCTCGCAACTCCAGTGTGTGCTGAGTTTGTTTTGCGGTCGTCGAACGTTCAATGCGCTGAATCTCGCGCAGAGCCTCCGCTTCCCGCTGATATTCACCCAGTTCACGGTAGCCATGCGCCAGTTGTTCCAGTAAGCGCACCCGGTAGGGCGAATACTGTGGTGGTTTGAACCGTGCCAGGCATTCATGCAGGGACTTCAGCGCGTCGTGTGGCTGCTGCATACTGTATTGCGCTTTAGCCAGTTCAATGTAGGTGGCAATGGCATCGGTTCCCTCAGTGTCCAGATCGGGTTGCTGAGCCAGTTGAACCAGCAATGCGATCGCTTCCGGCAAATGCCCCTTCAAACGCAGCATTCGCCCGCGCAAGGTTTGGCAGCGGAGAATAGCGACTTTAAATCCGGTGTCCCGTGCCAGCGCTTCCGTCTGATCCAGGGCAATTTCCGACTCTTTGAACCGGAACGAACTGAGCAGAATTTGGGTCTGCACAATGTTCATTTCCACGACGTTATCGGGCAATGCATGACTCAAATCGAGCCCGATCACTTCGGTGATAATTTGTTCGGCGGTATCAAAATGTTCCATTTCAAACAGCAAACTGGCCATGTTGATCAAGGGTGGCATCAGCGCATGCGGATCCTCGGTCTTGCGAGCAAGTTCCGCTGTGTATTCAAAATGGTCCAATGCTGCACCATAGCGGCCGAGCGCGTGATAACACATGCCCAGAGCATTGTTGATTAATCGGGAGTTTTTGTTGTGACCGTAAAGACTGATAATGCTCAGCGCTTGGTTTAGCACACTTTCCGCTGACTCGTAGTCACCCAGATAGATGTCGCACAGACCCATGTAACCCAGGGCTTCACAATAACGTTCACTGTTCAGCTCTGCGGCATCGAGCGCTTGCCGGGCATAGTCCCGTGCCAGCTTCGGGTCGCTGATCATCTGGTCCCAGCTGGTGGCCAGCAGGGTTTCAAGGCTTGCACTATCAGTTTGCATGTTTTTTCCAAGCTATTGTCAAGCGAGAGATTAGCAAAACAAGAACTGCATCTAAAACTGTTATGAAAAAAAGTGAATTATGCGATTTTTTCTGACTAGTTTTCCAACAAAAACGTCACCGGACCGTCATTAATTAAGGAAACTTGCATATTGGCGCCAAATTGACCCGTCGCGACGGTTGTATGACGCTCACGTACCCGGTCCACCACCCGTAAAAACAGGCGCTCGCCTTCACTGGGCGTGGCCGCTGTAGAAAAGCCCGGTCGCAAACCTTTGTGGGTGTCAGCCGACAGCGTGAACTGAGACACCAACAAAATCCCGCCGTTGACCTGCTGCACGTTGAGATTCATGCGACCGCTGTCATCGGCAAATACCCGGTATTTCAGTAAACGATCCGCCAGGGCATCAACGCTGGCGTCCGTATCATGCGCATCAATACCAACCAACACCAATAAGCCCGGACCGATTTCACCCACGAGGTTACCGTCTACGTCCACCCGAGCCTGACTGACCCGTTGTATTAATGCTTTCATGCTTCGTTATCCGGAGAGCCAAGCCTGAGCGCCAGGCGACGAGTTGAGCGCACCAGGGCATCCACCATGGCCCCGTCGAAGGCGGAATGACCTCCTTCGCGAACCAGGTCCAACTCTGCGCTGGGCCAGTGTTCGGCCAATTCCCAGGCTTGGTCCGGCGGACAGATCATGTCGTAGCGACCGTGCACGATATAGCCGGGGATTCCGTCCAATTTGGCGACATTTTGCAATATCTGGTCAGTTTCCAGAAAACAGTCGTTGATAAAAAAATGACTGGAAATGCGCGCTAACGCCAAGGCGGTGTGGGTTGCGGTATAGTAATTCTGAGAGCTTTGATTGGGCCGGAAAGAACTGTTGGCGGCTTCCCAACGGGCCCAGGCTTTGGCGGCACCGACTTTGGCGAGCTCATTTTCGCCGTTGAGCACGTTGTAATATTTGCGCAATAACGTTTCGCCCTCGATCTCTTCGATGGGTGCTTGAAATGCCTGCCATTCTTCCGGGAAAAACCGACCCGCACCTTGCCGGTAGAGCCAATCCAGATCCTGTTGCCGCCCTAAGAACACACCGCGCAATATGAGCCCGCAAACATGTTGAGAAAACTGTTGCGCGTATAGCAACGATAGCGTGGCACCGAAACTCCCCCCAAACAGGACCCATTTATGAACATTCAAATGCTCACGAATGCGTTCAATATCGGCAATGATGTCTGCGGTGGAATTGTTGCGGATTTCAGCGTGTGGTTTGGAACGACCCGCGCCACGCTGATCGAAAATGAAGATATGGTAGCGCTCGGGGTCGAAAAACCGGCGCATCTGGTCTGAGCAACCGGCACCAGGGCCCCCATGCACAACCAACACGGGAATACCGGTCGGTGTTCCGCAGCGCTCAAGATAAAGTTCATGACCATCACCGACCGGCAACCATTCAGTCTGATACGGGCGGATTTCCGGGTACAGAATTTTCATTATTTTTTTTCTCCGGCACACTTAAGTACGCAGAACAGGGTATTAAGATGGCTTCTGGCCCTGGCAGCGCTGTTCAGTTTGGCACAAAGTCTCGTGATCGGTAAGCCCTGGATGCGGACAGACTACCGCGGTTAAGGGTGATCTTCGACATAGGGTTTAATGACAACGCAATTTTTACCGGCATTTTTGGCTTCATACATGGCGGCATCGCCTTGCGCGATCAGGCTGATGCGCGACAGACCAGATTCCGGCCAACCATCGACCACCACAACACCAAAACTGGCGCTGATCCACTCCTGTTCAGGAATCGGGTTGCTGGCCTGCTCGTCGTCACCCACCAATAAAGGCAACCACCAGTCGGGTGCCGCAATAATTTTACGCAGCCGTTCCACCAGCGCTCGGGCTTCTTCAACGCCGGTATCGTGCAGCAAAATGATGAATTCATCTCCGCCAACGCGGCCGAGTTCATCGCTGCCGCGCAAGTGACCGTCGACGCACTGCACCAGATTCTTTAAGACGCCGTCGCCCAATTCGTGCCCGAAAGTGTCGTTAAAATACTTAAAATGATCGAGATCGAAATAGCACAGAGCGAAGGGAGTAGCCGGATTGCGCTGCATCTGGGCGAAGTGTTTTTTCAGCCGATCAAACAATCCAATCCGGTTCAACACACCCGTCAGCAAATCCGTTTTATTGCGGTATTCCAGATAGGCTTCTCGCAGACGGCGATCCAGAATTAACCCCAGTTGTTGTGCGATCAAGCGTAAAAAAGTGTCGTTCCAAACCGATTTCTGCTGCTCGTCGCCCGCCACCACCAACCAGCTGCAATCGCTGGCGCCCATCTGCAAAGGCCAGGCGCAGCACACATGTTCGTCGACCTGAAACTGCTGCGCTTTGGTCGGGCTTTGTTCCAGAACAGCGCGCCAACCCTGTTGTATAGCCGGTGTGGAATCGTTGGTCAGCAACATGTCCAGCGGTTGCTCATTGTAAGTATGATTGATCAACAGAATACCGAAATCATTCGCCGGCACACGCCGGTCTAATATGCCGATGACCTGACGTAAAAATACGTCGATATCCGGCTCGCTCGCCGACATTTCGACCAACAGATTCACCTGATGGATTTCCGCCAGCTCCTGCTGCAGCGCCGAAATGCGGGTTTCCTTGCGCGCGAGATCCATTAACACACGATAAGGCTGAGAAATCTCCGGCAATGCGATATCTGAAACGCTGGACAGCCCCAGGGACGCTCGAGAAATGCGCTGAGCGATGGTATTCAGATTCAGTTCGTGTGCCTTTTTGCGCAGTCGGGCAAAGATCGGCTGTCCTTCTTCCTGACCCAGTTCCACCAGCAGGCGGGCAATTTCCATACGCAATGTCACATCGATATACAGATCCAGATCGTTACTGGTCTCCAATGTCTTCAACGCTTTTTTAGCGTCACGCACGGCGACAGCGACTTCATTTTCGTGGAAGGCGACACGTGAACTGAGAATGCTGCGCAGCACCAAGGTAAAGGTGGTTTCGTGCAGTTCTTTGAAATCATTCAATCGCAGCAGGCAGTACCGTGCCTGTACCGGTTGATGCTGCAAGATATGCAGCCAACCTTTGAGCACATAGAGATCTTTCAGATTTCGGAACGGGACGCTGTCGATGCCACGAATGTGCATCAGTTCCAGCAGGTCGTTCAACACATCCAATGCTCGCTGAATATTACCGCCTTGCGCGTATAACCAAACGAAGTTGTACAGGGTAATCGACACTTCGCTGAAATTGCGGTTTTCAATCAGCAGCGTTAATGAGCGATCAAACAGCGACCAGGCCTTCTGCCATTCTTCCTGACCCACCAGGAAATAACCCAGAGCGTTGAGCATCGGTACCAAATCGGCTTTGCGTTGGTAGCGTTCGCGAATATTCAGACTCAACTCGTACAGCTTTTGCGTCTGCTTTACGTTGCCAATGCGCATGTACACAACGCCCATGGCGTGCAGAGCGACCGACATACCCAACTGGTTTCGGGTATGACGCGAGGTACGCAGAGCCTCGACACAGTTGCGCAGATAGGCTCGCGAACTGACCCGATCAAGATGTTCAGAGTGGGCGTACACCTGGGTTAACATCAACGCCAGAATGGTGTCATACCCCAATTGCGTCAGCATGAATTTCAGGGTTTCCAAGGACGCCTGAGTCAACCGGTGTTGGGCAATGTAGGCGTCAATATAGAAGTCGGCGAACAGACTGAGGACATACCAACGCCGATCATTGTATTCCAACGCCAGTTTTTCACATTGCTCCTGAGCCGCGCGCGCCAATTTTTCCTGGGACTTCAACGTATAGCAGATGCTTTGCCAGTAGTAACTGGCGGTTAGAATGGCTCGGTTTTCGGTGGATTGCAGCAGATTCTGGACTTTGACAAAGTCTCGGGCGGCCGTGTCCAGGTCACCTGACATCAAGGCACAATATGCGCTGATAAACAGGAGCTGTCCGTTATGCTGGTCGTTGTATTTATGACGAACCAGCTCAACCACTTGCATCACATCCCGGTAGGCAAACAGATCCGCTGCAGACAGCAGCATCCGGTATTGCTTCTCAAAGGTTTTTATTGTGGTCGGACGGTACCAGTTGAACGTCGCGGAACCGACGTTTTCCAGCAGCATAGGCAGAATAATTCCCTGACGTTCCAGTCTGCGCAAGCAGTCTTGCCAGGCGTCCTGTTCCTTTATCCGTGCGGATTTTCGAACGTGACTGACGAAACCGAGAACCCCCCACTGGCGGATCGACGAGTGGTTTTCGATCAGCCGATTCAATGCGTAAATCAATTGATTCGGTGCGTAATCGATTTGATTGACCAATACCAAAAAAGGTTTTAGCGCGGCCAGCCGGTTCAGTATTTTCAGTAGTGACCGATTAAACTCGATCTCTTCATAGCCAGACTCGTCATACAACAGAGGCTCTTGCCGAACATACGGATCGTGTTCATACCAGGCTCGTAAAACCTCCACCAACGCCGGGTAACAATATTCGTCAATAAGCGAATGGATCAGCTGTGGACTTTCATGCTTGGCATACCAGCGCAGAATCCGATGAAATACCAACAGGGGGTCATTGATCAGCTTGGGTTGAAACTCAATATGAAACACCTGAATAGACAGGGCCTGAGCCTGTTCGAATACGATGGTCGCCATGGCATGACTGGCATTGGTATCAAAAACCTGAAACGAAAGATCCACGTTATCGTTGGCTATAGCGGACAGCCAGTTTCGCGCAATCTCCTGAAATGCCTGCATACCGTTCCTAAACTCAATTCGCCCGTCGATCGGTCAACATCGACACACGCAACTTTCTTTAACTGACCACCCCAACCGGATAGCCCTCATCTGAACCATACCACCCAGACAGGCAATCGAATTGACGAATCCGAGTGGCCGGGTGGGGTTAACCCACCCATATGATTGGTAAAGCTTAGCATCGTTTGAGCAAACGGCAGGGCGCTTGAACCGATTACTGAGCCATCAGCGCCTGTAAACTTGCGGAAATGTGTGAAGGTTTATGAGGCGGCCGCATCAGGGCAACAAAATGCCCGTTAGGATCAATGATGGCGTAATTGTCACTGTGTGCCACTGTATAGGTTTCACCACTGCCTTCCTGATAAAACACCGCCGACAATTGCGTCGCCAATGTCGTGATGTCAGCGGCATCGCCGGTCAGGCCGATAAAACTGTCGTTAAAATAGGGGACGTAATTGGCGAGCTGTTCGATGGTGTCCCGGGTCGGGTCGACCGTAATCATCCAGAACCTTACCTGATCGGCCAATCCCATTTCCGTTAATTGGCGGTGGGCAATGTTCATATCAGCCATATTGGTCGGACAAATATCCGGACAGAAGGTATAGCCGAAGTTAACCAGATTCCAGGTCCCTTTGAATTGCTCCGTGGTAAAGGCAGTGCCGTCGTGACGGGTCAGCGCCACCGTGGGCAGAAGTCGAGGTGAGGAAAACAACAGAGTATTGTTTTCTTCCAGAATAGCCTTCACGTCCGGCTTCTCGTTGACAAACTTCAACACAATAGCGCCAAAAAACAAGCCGACCACCGTCACCAGCAGCAATACGGTCAGTCGGATGGTTTTCTGTTGTCTTGCCTGCAGGGATTCAGTCATGGTTATACCGTTCGGGTCAGAAAAAATTGACGACAGTCTGCCACAGATAGTGATCGACCAACAAAGCCAGGAACAGGTAAAGCAAGTAACTGATCGAAAACTTGAACGTTCCCCACGCAGCATCAACGCGCTTGCCGGTCAGTAAGCGATAACTCCATTGCAGGAACCGGACGCCTAGCACAAGTGCTGACAGCGCATAAATTCCGCCAACAACGCCCAGAGCTAACGGCAGAAACGATACCGCAAGCAACAGCCACGTATAGAGCCAGACCTGGATACGGGTAAACTCCACACCATGGGTGACGGGCATCATCGGTACGTTGGCTTTGGCGTAATCGTCTTTACGATGAATCGCCAGTGCCCAGAAGTGCGGCGGCGTCCAGGCAAAAATAATCAACACCAATAGCAGGGGAAAACCGGTAATGTGTCCGGTCACGGCTGTCCAGCCGAGCAGAGGTGGCATGGCACCCGCCAGCCCACCAATAACGATATTCTGCGGTGTCGATCGTTTCAGATACGCGGTATACACAAGCGCATAACCCACCATGGAAAACAGCGTCAACCAGGCGGTAATCGCATTGGTGAACAGCAACAGCAAACCAAACCCGAGCACGGTTAGCGAGGCAGCAAACCACAGACCCGCCCGCGTCGAAATACGTCCCGTGGCGACCGGGCGACGGTGCGTACGCGCCATACGCTGATCAATGTGCTGATCCAGAATGTGGTTAAACGCCGCTCCAGCCCCGGCCAACAACGCAATGCCGAGAGTTCCGATTATAACCGGCAACCAGGGTATGGCGCCTAATGGTGCCAGAGCCATTCCGACCCATGCGGTAATCAGCATCAGTAACACGACTTTGGGTTTGGTCATTTCAAACAGGTCTGAGGCGATTTCGCGCCAGACCGGAACAGGGGTATTCATAATCTGATCAGACATACGCGGATTCCTTCCTATGTAACAGGACATTGATAATCGCCGTACTGATCAACAGCAAGGCGCCCCCTAAATTGTGTAACACGGCGATAGCCAACGGTAAGCCAAAGACAATATTGCTGATACCAAGCGATACCTGTGCTGTCAGCAACACCATTAACAGCAGCGACCAACGCCGCAGCCCAATCGAAAACAACGACACCGCCAAGACGGTTGTGAACAACGTCACCACGATAGCGCCCACTCGGTGCATCATGTGGATTGCCGTGCGGGCCGGTAATTCCAGATGACCACCTTGATAATTCGGCCCCACCGGATGGGCGAAATCAAACGCTTTGACGAAATCCGTTTCTGGCCACCATTGCGCCTGACACGTCGGAAAGTCCGGGCAAGCCAGCGCGGCATAGTTAGACGTAGTCCAGCCACCTAAAAATACTTGCAGAATAACAGCAGCCAAAGTCATCCCAGCTAACCTGGTGGGCTTATTCAGCAACGGCAATGAACTGAAACGGGGGAACTTCAAACCGCTTAAACGAAGACTCAAAATGGCCAGCAAGGTGAAGGTCGTAAAGCCTCCCAGCAGGTGAGCGGTGACAACCTGAGGCCACAATTTCAGGGTCACCGTCCAGGCACCAAACGCGCCCTGCAGGATGACAAATGCCAACAGAAACAAAGGTAACTTAAATGGCTGACCGACTTTTTTGCGCTGACGAATGGCGACCACCACCAAACCTATGATGAATAAGCCCAAACTTGACGCCAAATAACGATGCACCATTTCCGGCCAGGTTTTATCGAGATCGACGGGAATTTCGGGAAAGGTTTCGTTGGCCACTGCAATTTCAATCGCAGATTGTGGCGCCCAGAAATGACCGTAACAGGTTGGCCAGTCCGGGCACCCCAAGCCGGCATCCACCAATCGGGTAAACGCACCCAAAACCACCACCGTGGCGGCCATCAGAGTAGCGATGAAGGCAAGATAAAAACCGGGTTTGCGTTGCGTTCTGTTCATGACCGATTATCCGATGGTTGAATTTTTCAATAGTTTTTTTAGGTCGCTCATTTGCGCCTTGTAGTCCTGCTCGTGCGTGAAATACAGCATGATGTTACCAAAGGGGTCTGCGACGAAGACCGGATTATCGGTCAGGTGTTGCGGCGGTACCCGGGACTTCAGAGCATTAGTCAGTGCCTGCGCCTGAAAGGCAGAAATCGTCAGGTTGGGATAGTCATTGCCCAGTTGAGCACTGACGTCAGTCTGAGTAATGAGTACTCGTTGTATACGCGGTTGCAATTTACCCAAGGCAATATGCATCTGGCGTTGCTCATAGAGCTTATCCAGACAACTTTGCCCGCAATTCGGCGAAAACTGAATCAGCTGCCACTGTCGATCCTGAGTGATGGTCACTTCCGGAAAACCAAAGTCGGTCACGGACAGCACTGGCGTCAGCAACACGCCATTGTTGGAGCGTTCATCCGGTATCAACCATCCACTGAAATACAGCAGAGTAGAACTGACCACGACAAGTATAGGGGTTAACAGAATTATCAGCAGTTGCGTGCGATTGTATTTAACCGATGAAACGGCAGCCACGTGTTCACTCACAAAAAAATCCTCATTGTTATTGTTGTATTCATAGCATCTCTAGCAACTATCAGCGCTTAAAACCGGCGTAAAGAAACATACCCAACAAAGCAATGGCCATGGTAAACCATTGCAGTGCATAACCGCGATGGCGAGCTGGGCTCATAACTGTGGGTTGCCATACCACGGGTCCTACACCAAGAAACTCACTGTCTTGTAGTTGCGCGAAACCCAATACGTTATAGCCTGTCACCCGGCTAATCCAGTCGGTTGTTAATCCTTGCACAATCCAGACATCCGCTGAGCCCGGTGATGACGGATTGGTGTTAACGTCGAACAACGGGTTGACCGGCTCTGGCCTAAGGGTCATCACTCGCTGCGTTAACATCGCTGGAACCTCAATAATTGGAAGCTGTGTTCGGTCGGGCGAACCAGCTACCCAGCCCAGAGAAACCACCAACACCGAGGCATCGTGACGATAGAGTTGGAAAACCTCATAACCGAACTGACCGTTGTGTGTTTTATTATCGAGTAAAAAAGGTAACGCAGCGGCGGCATCCCCACTGAACTGAATATCGCGGTACAGAGGCAAGGCGTGCCAGTCAATGGCGTCACCCACTAACACCGGGCCGTTTCGTTCCGCCAACAACTGTTCTTTCTGCACGGCTCTGTTAAGCTGCCATACGCCCAAACTGATAAACAGTGGCAAAAAAAACACAACAAAAGCCCACAACAACCGCCCGGGTTTAAAACGAACCGAAGGCAAAGACTGTTCAGGAGAGCGAATGTTATTAAAGTTCATTTTGATACTACTGGTTATTGCGATGCTGGTGTCGTTGAGCGGCGCGTTAAAATCATTGTTCCGGGATCCGGGGCAAAACACATCGGCACAGACCTATAAATGGTTGGTCATCCGAGTCTCTCTTGCCGTCGCCATTATTGCTGTTGTCAGTTATGGTTTTTTCACCGGACAACTGTCGATTGGTGCACCGTGGACGGGTCGGTATTGAACCGTTAAACAGCGAAGCGGCTGACCGCTTCGCCTAACGCCGAAGACGGTTACAGAATATAAACGAACAAGAACAAACAGACCCAAACCACATCCACGAAGTGCCAGTACCAAGCCGACGCTTCGAATCCAAAGTGATCTTCCGGTTCAAAATGACCTTTCAGCGAACGGAAAAACTGCACGATCAACATAAAAGTACCAATGGTGACGTGCGCGCCGTGGAAACCGGTCAGCATAAAGAACGTCGATCCATAAATACCGGAGGCCAGGGTTAAACCCAGGTGATTATAGGCTTCTGCGTATTCTTCGGCCTGGAAAAACAGGAACGTTAAACCCAAGACAATAGTCAGACCCAACCAGATGTTTAACTTGGTTCGTTCTTTGGCCCGCAATGCGTGGTGGGCAAAGGTCAGGGTAACGCTTGAGCTGATCAACAAGATGGTATTCACCAACGGCAGATGCCACGGATCAATGACTTCATGCGGGCCAACGAACGCTGTGTTATCTGGATTCACCAACAGCGGCCAGGTAAATTCAAAACCTTCATAAAGATAATTGGTAACGCCTTTGTCGCCTTCACCGCCCAACCACGGACCAACAAAGTTACGCAGATAAAACAGGGCGCCAAAAAAGGCGGCGAAGAACATCACTTCAGAAAAAATAAACCAACCCATGCCCCAGACATACGAGCGATTGAGTTGCGTACTGACCAGACCGGCGTGATTCTCTCGAATTACCGCTGAGAACCAAAGATACAATACCGCGGCTAAGCCGACGAAACCGGCAAACAGTATCCATTCGGCGTTAGTTTCAACACCTTTGGACATAGCATTAAACAGAGTTCCGGCACCGAATACGGTGAGGAACATGGCGAATGCCGTGTAAATCGGCAGCCGACTCTGAGCGGGCACAAAGTAGTGTTCGTGTTCGCTGGCGTGGTTGTCGCTGGATGCAGACATATCACTCTCCAATGTTTTTATTGTTGTTAAACTTGGCTGCGCGTATCCATATCAGCTTCTACGACAAGCTGTTTCAGTAGTTCGCAGCTAATTCTTCTTTTTCAGTGACATCAAACAGAGTGTAAGTCAGGCTGATGGTTTTGACCCACTCGGGTAAATCAGGATCAATTTGGAACACCAACCCCATTTCTGCTTCTTCACCGGCGGCCAGCGGCTGCTGATTGAAACAGAAACACTCTGTTTTGATAAAAAAGTTGGTCGCTTCATAGGGCGACAAACTCGGTACCGCTTGTGCGACCATATCGCGTGGACTGCCGTTACGCGCGAAATAGGCGATCTGAACCTGTTGTCCTGGATACGCGATCACTTCGCGTTGCATCGGTCTGAATTGCCACGGCATGGTCGCGTTATTCATCGCCAAAAACTGAACTTTAATCGGCCGATCCATCTGCACTTCAAAGCTGCGGGCTTCCTGAACTTCAAATTGCGAACCGGTGATGCCGGTCCATTCGCAGATCAGGTAGTACATCGGCCGTAACACCAGAAACACAAACATCACCATACCAATGACCACGACAACCGAGGTCAGGACAACTGTCAGGTGCGATTTGGGTGCTGGTGTCTGTTCAGTCATAAGCCGTTAGTCAACCTTTGGTGGTGTGCTGAACGTATGGAAAGGTGCCGGCGATGGTACCGTCCATTCCAGACCTTCCGCGCCGTCCCATGGTTTTGCTGGCGCTTTTTTGCCAGCCACGATCGTGTGAATCACGATAAACAGGAACAGCAATTGGCTGGAGCCGAACAAAAAGGCACCCATGCTCGACACCATGTTGAAGTCCGCAAACTGAACCGCGTAATCCGGAATACGACGCGGCATTCCCGCCAAGCCAATAAAGTGCTGAGGAAAGAAGGTCACGTTAACCCCGATGAAGCTCAACCAGAAATGCACCTTACCCATGGTTTCGTTATACATACGGCCAGACCATTTCGGCAACCAGTAATAGACCGCCGCCATGATGGAGAACACCGCGCCGGGGACCAATACATAATGGAAATGCGCCACCACGAAATACGTGTCGTGATATTGGAAATCCGCTGGCGCTACCGCAAGCATTAGCCCGGAAAAACCACCAATGGTGAACAGCACGACAAAGGCAATTGAAAACAGCATTGGGGTCTCGAACGTCAGTGAGCCGCGGAACATCGTGGTCACCCAGTTAAACACTTTCACACCGGTTGGAATGGCAATCGCCATCGTTGAAATCATGAAGAACAGTTCACCGGCAAAGGGTATTCCGACGGTAAACATGTGGTGCGCCCAAACGATAAAGCTCAAAAAAGCAATCGAGGCGGTGGCGTATACCATAGAGCTGTAGCCGAACAACTTTTTCCGTGCAAACGCTGGAATGATCGCAGACACCACGCCGAAGGCGGGCAGAATCATAATATACACTTCCGGATGACCAAAGAACCAAAATACGTGTTGGAACAGGACCGGTGAACCACCACCGGCGGCGTTAAAGAACGACGTGCCGAAGTGAATATCCATCAGCATCATCGTCACCACACCGGCCAGCACCGGCATGACCGCAATCAGCAGGAATGCGGTAATTAGCCAGGTCCAGACAAACAGCGGTAACTTCATCCAGGTCATACCCGGGGCACGCATATTCAAAATGGTGGCGATGACGTTAATCGCACCCATGATGGAGCTGGCACCCATAATATGAACGGCAAAAATAAAGTAGGTCACACTCGGAGGTGCATACGTTGTGGACAAAGGTGCATAGAATGTCCAACCGAAATTAGGCGCACCACCTTCCATGAACAGCGTGCTGGCCAGTAACGCAAAGGCGAATGGCAAGATCCAGAAACTGAGGTTGTTCATGCGTGGCAGCGCCATATCAGGCGCACCAATCATCAGTGGAATCATCCAGTTGGCCAAGCCAACAAAGGCGGGCATGACCGCACCGAAGACCATCACCAGTCCGTGCATGGTGGTCATCTGGTTGAAGAACGCCGGCTCCACCAATTGCAGCCCAGGCTGAAATAATTCCGCCCGGATCACCATGGCGAAAATGCCGCCTAAAAAGAACATTGCAAAAGAAAACCACAGGTACAGGGTACCGATGTCTTTATGGTTTGTTGAGAACAACCACCGGCCAATGCCCTTGGCTGGCCCGTGGTGATCATGATCGTGGTCGTGATGATCTGTTGTTGTCGTCATCAGAGATCTCCTTATTGGCCAGCTTTAATGTTGAGAATGTCGACAGGGGTGACCATGTCGCCGGTGTCGTTACCCCAGGCATTTCGCTCATAGGTGATGATCGCTGCAATATCGACTTCACTCAGCTGAGGACCAAAGGCGGCCATCGCTGGGTTCTTGGACGAACCGTTCAGCACAATATCGATATGATTGGCGATATCGCCGGTCGCGATCGGGCTGCCTTTCAGCGCAGGGAAGGTCGGTGGCAGACCCTGACCATTCGCCTGGTGACAGGCTGCACAATTTTTACCGTAGGCAACCTCACCAACCGTCATCAACTCATCAAAGGTCCAGTCTTTCTGAGTCAGCTCAGCCAATTTACGGGCCTGATCCTGCTTCTCGGACAACCAAGCATCAAATTCTGCCTGAGGCAGCGCTTCCACAACAATCGGCATGAAACCATGGTCCTTACCGCACAATTCCGTACATTGACCGCGGTAGGTGCCAGGTTCATTAATGCGGGTCCAAGCTTCATTCACAATGCCTGGAATGGCGTCTTTCTTCACACTCAATTGTGGAACCCACCAGCTGTGAATAACGTCCGCAGAGGACAAGACAAAACGAACTTTCGAACCCACCGGCAATACCAATGGCTCATCGACTTCGAGCAGGTAATGCTCGTTTTTATCGGTTCGGTTTTTTATCTGTTCCTGTGGCGTGGCCAAGGTGGAGAAGAAACTGACTTGCTCGTTCGGGTCATCACTTAAATAGGTGTAGCGCCATTTCCATTGATACCCGACAATTTCAACGGTCATCGCTGAGTCGTCAAAGTCATACATATTCTTCAGCGTTGGATACGCCTGCACACCCATATAAACAATAATAAGCGCAGGGATTAACGTCCACGCGAGTTCAACCCAGACATTTTCATGGAAGTTATCGGCTTTGGCGCCTTTTGATTTTCGGTACTTGAACATGGAATAAAACATGACACCAAAGACAATGGCGCCAATAATCACGCACACCCAGAAAATGAGCATGTGTAAACTGTAGACCTCAGCACTGATATCAGTGACACCTTCGGGCATATTTAATCGCCAATCTGCATGCACGGCTGCGCTTGCAAAGGCAATTAGCAATGCCACGCCGCTTTTGAGCAGCTTAACTGGCATAATTCACCTCGTTGTTGTTTTTATTGTTAGGGCTTTTTCCAAGGACAGCAGTACTCTCTCCGGCACTCCTTAGCAAAACCATTTAGATTTTCACGTTGCCAGTATAAACAGTGTTTTTTTTAAAGCCCAAGGGGGATTCGCAGGAAAAATTTCAGTCACCACTGGAGAACCGCGATAAATTAATTTAAAAACAATGACTTAGCTCAACTCAGGAATAATTATTTTTTTTATGTTTGGTTATCTTTTAAACAGCCCACGACGGGCTCAACTGTCGAAAACCTGGGCTTTGGCGTGGCCGGTTATCCTGGCCAACCTGTCGTTGCCGCTGCTCAGCCTGGTCGATGCCTCCATTTTGGGCCATTTACCCAACAGCGTCTATCTGGCGGGAGTGACTGTGGGTGGCAGTTTGATGGCCTATATTTTCTGGGGCTTCAATTTTCTCAGCATGGGGATATCCGGCTTCACCTCGCAATCGCTCGGTAAAGGCGACTATGCCGGAATTCAGCTGCAGTTAAAGAAGTACTGTCTCGTGGCCGCCGCGCTCATCTTGGTGGTGTTATGCCTGCACCGGGTTTTCATTCAGGCTGGATTGGCGGTTATCGGTCCGGCTCCGGACATTGCCCACGAAGCACACCTATACCTCAGCATCCGCATGCTCGGTGTCCCGGCCATTGTATTCAACACAATGTTATTGGGATTCTTTATCGGCTTGCAAAATACCCGCATCAGTTTGTATTCACTGAGCATCACACAGATCATGAATATAGGGCTTAACCTGTTGTTTGTTTTTGGCTTCGGTTATAAAACGGCAGGCATTGCTCTTGGAACCGTGATCAGTGAGTACATGGGCTTGGGGCTAATTCTATGGCATTTACGTAAAACCTGGCGTCATCATCAGGCAATAACCACCATCACCCACCGGATAACCTTTCGGTGGTCGGAATTTTCACCCATATTTCACGTCAGTTCGCATCTGTTTGTGCGTACCTTTGTGTTATTAACCGCGTTTGTCTGGTTCAACCGGATGGCGGCAAACTACGGCAGTTTGGCTCTGGCGGCTAACGGTGTACTGCTGGCTTTCTTCACACTGATATCGCATTTTCTTGATGGCACGGCGGCTGCAGCCGAAACACAAACGGGACATGCAATGGGTCAGAATAATCCTGCGTTACTGCAACAGGTTTGGGGAGCCAGTGCGACATTGAACGCGGTTTTTATGGTCTCGCTCAGTGGTTTGTTTTTTGTTTTTGGTGCCACTTTTTTAAACCTGCTGACCAACCAAAGCGATATTTATGAGTACGCCAATGCGCAACTGAACTGGGTTGCCATCTTACCGCTCACCGGTGGTATCGCATTCTGGCTCGACGGTGTTTTCATCGGCGCACGACGTTCGAAAGACATGCGGAACAGTGTGTTATTCGCGTTCGCATTTTTCGTTCTTGGCTCTTGGTTTTTTGCCCAATCCAATTCGCAACTTTGGTTGTGGTTTAATGCTTTTTTTGCTGCTCGATCTTTGTGGTTGTTGACGGTTTTTTACAAAAAAATGCTCTCACTGTCAGCGTAATCGCGGGTTCTCAACTACACTGAATTTTGTTGGGTAACTCGTCGGTTTGCCACGCTGGTTTCGACCCAACCCAGTTGAGTGTTTTATTTGTTTAGTGGAAGGACGTCTGCGACAAACTGATTTTATTTATTGGATGACAATGCTTGCTGCAAGATCTTGGTGCGGCGTGTTTTACCCAACGTTTTGTCATAGAAATACTCGTATTGCCAGCATTCACGCAAGGTAAGTTGAGTTATGGTTTCAGCAGCCGGCAACAAAAAACTTGATCGGGACAGGCCTTTGTCTAGTGCGTTGAAAATTCTTATCGACCAAGCTCGTGTTGAGCCCCAGAGCCAGCATACCCTGTTGCTTTACGCACATCGTTTTGCCTTGCAACCGCAATCTTTTTTTGACCGCTCTGATTCCGTGACGGTCAAAAATCTGGTCCAGTTGATCCTGCAATATGTACAGTATTTACCCACCCATCTCGATGAATTCAATGAGTACTGTCAACGTTGTAATTGGCAAACGGTTGCTGATCAGTCCAACAAAATCATTGCGTCTTTTTTTGAACGAAGTGAACTTATTTTGTTGCAAACCGGCATTATCGGTTTGCTTGACAAAGTTTATTTTTCGCATCGATTAATTGAAGAGTTGCACGACCACATGATGTGCAATCTCGGAACGCCAGCAACGAGTTGGAACATGACGGCTGCCAACTTGCTGGTGCATCAATGGTTGGGGAACGACTACGCGGCAAAGCTCGATGAAACGGTTATCGAACTGGCTCATAAGCTGACCGCACATGCACCTGTATTAACGGACGTTCAGACACAAAAAAACCAGGCAAATGCCTGGCCCTGTTTTTGCGCGCATCATGGGGTAAACCTGAACTTTTAAAGTTCGTTCACCAA
Organism: Reinekea sp.; assembly: GCA_050293765.1. GTDB lineage: Bacteria > Pseudomonadota > Gammaproteobacteria > Pseudomonadales > Natronospirillaceae > Reinekea. The sequence continues at coordinate 3,074 of JBNKNI010000030.1, read as the reverse complement.
CAGTCCTGCAACTTTATCTGCCCGCAGATTCAATTGTGTTTGATCAGCCGCGGTCACGGTGATGTGGGCAATTTTGCGTCCGGCGCGCTCGAGCTTTGTATAATCATGCCAATGCACACCGGGTATCGACAACAATTGCTGTACATCAGGCCGACGACCGATAACATTGAACATAACAACTGGACCGGTACTTTCCGTGGAGCCGAGAGGCAAGCCCAAGACCGCACGAACATGATTTTCAAACTGACTGCAGCGTGAACCTTCGATGGTCCAGTGACCTGAATTGTGCACGCGCGGTGCAATCTCGTTAGCGATCAATTCATCGCCTTTGACAAAAAACTCAAACGCCATGGTTCCGACGTAGTCGAGCGCATCCATAACCAACTTCACCGCATGCTCTGCCTGTGTCTGCAATTGGGAATGGGTCAGCGGTTGACTGCGGTACAAAATGCCCTGATCGTGTTCATTCTGCACCAAGGGATAGAACACGCATTGCCCCTGCTGATTGCGAACGCCGATGCACGACACTTCGTATTCAAAGTCAACAAAGCCTTCCAGGATCATCGGCACACTGCCCAGTTCGGCAAACGTATCGGTGACATCGGCGCGTTTGCGCAGCACTTTCTGTCCTTTGCCATCATACCCGAGCGTACGGGTTTTCAGCACACAAGGGAAACCAACACGATCAACCCCGGCTTCCAGTGACTCCTGGTCGTCAACTAATGCCAGTTTCGGCGTTGCAATATCGAGCTTCTGGAACAAAGATTTTTCAAACCAACGGTCACGGGCAGTTGCCAACGCGTCGACCGGTGGAAAAGCAGGCTTGCGCGTCGCCAGTGTGGCCACACTGTCCGGCGGAACATTTTCAAATTCAAACGTTACGGCGTCGACCTGATCCGCCAGTTGTTGCACAGCAACGGCATCATCGTAAGCAGCGCAAATCAGCTGACCGGCATCGCCTGCGCAGGCATCGGTCGCGGGGTCCAGAAATATCGTTTTTACGCCCAGTGGCAATGCCGCCTGTGCCATCATTCGGCCTAACTGACCACCACCGACGATCCCTAATTTCATGACATCTCTCCCGGTACCGGATTAGCCAGTACCTGATCGGTTTGGGCGGTACGGAAATCGACCAGTGCTTTGCGCACATCAGCGTCCTGATTCGCAATTATACTGGCGGCCATTAAAGCTGCGTTGATTGCGCCCGCTCGGCCGATGGCCAACGTACCGGTGGGTATGCCTGCGGGCATCTGTACGATACTGAGTAAGGAATCGACCCCGCTGAGCATTGAGCTCTGCACCGGGACGCCCAAAACGGGCAAATGCGTTTTGGCGGCGCACATACCTGGCAAATGCGCTGCGCCACCGGCACCGGCGATAATAACCTGCAGACCGCGATCAAACGCTGTTTCTGCATATTCAAACAAAAGATCGGGGGTGCGATGGGCGGAGACCACCTTACATTCGTGTTCAATGCCGAGTTTTTTCAGCGTTTCTGAAGTATGAGACATTGTTGCCCAATCGGATTGGGAACCCATAATGACACCAACACGAATGGCTTTGTTTGCTGCAGACACGGCAGGCTTCCTTTTTTACTCGAGGATTTTAATTACTTGCACAGCTTCTTGCTTGGCATTTGAATCGACATCGGGCGATACCCGGGTCTGAATTTCTTTGGGAGTGTTAACCACCGTACTCATTCTGTCGTGGAACCCGCATTCGACACATTCGCGCAACAAAACCTGTTGTTCGGTATCTTCAGCGGCCATTATGCTGTCCAGGGTGCCGCATTTGGGGCAAACAACCCCGGCGATAAACCGTTTCTTCGACATGCTTCACTCCTCAAAGGCGCGTAGTATACCGACCTCGCCTGCGTGCGTCATTGCTGTTTTTCCGCAAATTTTACTGCCCTTTTGGTCAAAAAGTCGGCTAAAATGCGCGCCTTCAAAAATGCCACCCGGACTGTCTTGGTCTATCCTACACTGATGAAAATTTCCGCAGGGACTCTGGCGGACTTTCATCATTGGCATAATGTGTGAATACCCTATACGGATTGTTTCAGCGAGTGCTGCATTCGGCACCCGCCCCGTTTTCACGCTGTGCCTGTGATGGGAATCTGACATCCGGGAATATCCTTTTAGCAATGGAGCTATTATGACTTCACGTAAGACGAAGTGGTTTGACACCCCGAGTTCCGGGTTTGGTTATGCCAGTCGTTTCTATTTAAAAGTCTTTCAATCTCTGCAACAGGAAGAGTCCCTGGCACTGGATGCTACTTTACCGCCTATGAAAACCAGTTGGTTTCTGGACGAGGACAAATACCAGAGTTGGATGAATCTCGTCGACTATGATGGCGCAGCACCGCAGGCCTTTACCTTCAGTGCGCCGGCAGGTGTCTGGGCACTGATGCAGGTATTGAAAGAAATCGGCATCAGTTTCAGTCGGATTATGCACATGAGCAGCCGGTTGCTGATGTTGAACAAAGAAGGTTTCAGCCAGAACCAACATTACTCCACTTACGTGCATTATTTAGGCGCAACGCCACACAGCAAACGCGCGGTTTTGATTCGATTTCAGTCGGTAGTCAAAGACATTACCGGGCGCGACATCATGACGCTGGAAGATGAACTCTACGTTGCCGGTCTTGATGAGGAGTTCGTAAAAAGCCTGGCTATCGATACGCAAGCACAGGCGCGGCGCCCATCCAAATCTCAGCTGTTGAACAATGCCATGGCCGACCGTATGGAATTGCCGATCGCCAAATCGATGGGGCAAAAATACGGCAAACTGTCCGGTGATTTGAACCCGCTGCATATTAGCAGTCTTGGTGCGCGCTTATTTGGTCACAAAACGTCATTTGTACAGGGGTTATGTACCTTGAACCTGATCATCGCCGCCCTCGGTAAACATTGGAAGGGCAGTATCCGATCCATGGAAATCAATTTCATCCGACCGGTAGCGCAGCCGTCAACGCCGATCTTGATTTGCACACTGGATCAGTTCGAGCTGGTCGATAAAGATGGCAATCTTCTGGTTTCAGGACACTACATTTACGGTTAACGTCTGCTTTAAAT
>JBNKNI010000029.1:0-76737 GCA_050293765.1 Reinekea sp. | reverse complement strand
CAGAGTCAGATTGACTTTCTAGAAATGCCCTTAAGCTTTTTCCTGCCAGTCAGCTTCTTTTCAGTGTGAACTTGACCTTAGAGCCCCTCTAAAGCGCATCATTAACGCAAATGATGATGAACACGCTTCGAACATCAGAGGTGAGAACATGACAACAGCCAACAACCCCCATGTGGTTTTGCCGGTCACCGGTCTAACCTGTGCATCCTGCGTGACTCGGCTGGAAAAAGCCATGAACAAACGCGACGGTGTGGTACGCGCGAACGTTAATTTAGCCCTGGAGACGCTCGATTTATCGGTCGATGAAGCCACCAATTTGGCCGACATTCCACAGTGGGTGTCTGCCGCTGGTTTTGGTCTGGAAACACAGGAAGTGACCGTCACGGTAGACAACATTACCTGCGCTTCCTGCGTCAATCGCATTGAAAAAGTGCTCGGCAAAATGCCTGGTGTTGAACAGGTATCGGTAAACCTGGCAACGTCTCAGTTAAAAGTGAGCTGGTACGCGGGGTTGATGACACTCAGCCAGATTAAACATCGTTTGGCCGACATTAATTATCCGGTAGTGGAGACAGAGAGCGAAACACAGACGCCAGCCGCTTCGGCAAATACGCTTTTGCAGCATTCACTGCTCGGGCTCGCACTTAGCCTGCCCATGGTCGTTACTATGTTTGCCGGGTTATTTGGCGCGGACTGGATGCTGCCACCCTGGGTACAGTTCATCCTGACCTCGCCAGTTCAATTCTGGCTTGGCTATCGTTTCTACGTGGGCGCCTATCACTCGTTGAAAAACAAATCGGCCAACATGGACGTGCTCGTCGCCATGGGCACCAGTGCGGCATATTTCTACAGTCTCTATCTTTGGTTGGTTTTGGGCAGTTCGCACCTTTATTTTGAAGCCGCAGCGGTTGTGGTCAGCTTGGTCATGCTCGGCAAGTGGATGGAAGAACGAGCCAAAAACATCACCAGCGACGCCATTCGAAAACTGATGAACCTTCAGCCTCCCACGGCACAGAAATGGCAAGGCGATGAATTAGTAAAAACCGATGTGAACGACTTGGTGCTGGGCGATGAGCTGCAAATTCAACCTGGCGATACGGTACCCGCAGACGGCGTTATCATAAGTGGCAGCAGCGCCATTGACGAAGCCATGCTCACCGGTGAAAGCATTCCGGTTACGAAAACAACCGGCGATACGGTACTGGCAGGCACCAAGAATACCAATGGCAGTATCCGGCTGAAGGTACACAGTTCACCCGACCAATTCCGGCTAAAGCAAATCGTGCAGCTGGTGAACGATGCACAGATGCAGAAACCGGACATTCAAAAACTGGTGGATAAAATCGCCTCCGTGTTCGTGCCGGTTGTTATCGCCATTGCGCTCGTCGCATTCGTTTTCCAATGGTGGTTTATCAGCCTTGATGCGGCGTTCGTTGCCGGTGTCTCGGTCTTGGTCATTGCCTGTCCTTGTGCACTTGGATTGGCCACACCAACGGCCATTATGGCCGCCAGCGGGGTTGGCGCACGACGTGGCGTACTGATCCGAAACATTAATCAACTGCAAATTCTGGCTAACGCCAATGCAGTTGTCTTTGACAAAACCGGCACCTTGACTCAGGGCACGCCTAAAGTGGCCGCTCTGCAAACGTGGATTGATGACGAATCAATCCTGCCCTGGGTAAAACAGGTACAGCGTCAAAGTCAGCATCCATTGGCCGGTGCCATGGTTGAGCACCTTGCGGAGGTCCGGGCAGACGATTCTGACGCTGAGTTTGAAAACCTGTCGGGTCGGGGTGTTGTTTCAAAACGTGGCGACCAGCGTTTGCTCATCGGTAATGAGCGATTACTGACCGAATATGAGTTGTCCATACCCGAAGGCTATCGCAGCAGTTTGGCTGCGAGCAGCACCGTTTGGGTGGCGGTGAACAATCAAGTTGCCGCACGTTTCGACATCACGGATCCGATTCGCGACGATGCTAAAGACACCATCCGATGGTTAAACCAAGCTGGGCTGAATAGTTGGATGTTGTCTGGCGATCATCAGAATGCGGCCGAAGCCGTTGCTCATGAACTGGGCATTTCCGACCTGATGGCTAACCTGCTACCCGAACACAAAGCCCAGGCGATTACTCAATTGAAGAAGAAGTCTAACGGCGTCATTATGGTCGGCGATGGCATTAACGACGCACCCGCACTCGCCGCTGCAGACGCCAGCATCGCCATGGGCAGCGGTACCGATGTAGCGATGGAGTCTGCGGGAATTACATTGATGCGTTCAGATATCGGTTTGATTACAGAAGCTATTCAGATTGCCCGTAAAACCCAACGAAAAATTAAACAGAACCTGTTTTGGGCATTCATCTACAATTGCGTAGGCATCCCGCTGGCGGCATTTGGTCTGTTAAGTCCGGTCGTGGCCGGTGCCGCTATGGCCTTCTCCAGTGTCAGCGTGGTCACCAGTTCCATTTTGTTACTGCGTTGGAATCCAACATCGATAAAGGAAAACTCTCATGATTGAATTGAAAATTGAAGGTGCTACCTGCCAAGGTTGCGTGAACTCCATTGAAAAAGCGATCCGTCAAGTCAACGGTGTCGACGAAGTCCACTTCAGTTTGGAGACGAAAATCGCCCAGGTCCAAGGCAGTGCGGATAAACAGGCGTTGGCCGATGCGGTTGAGGATGCTGGCTTTGATGTGATTGACGGCTAAACGATGCGGACGATTAGTTTAACCCTAACGGCTGCGTTAACCTTGGTTGCCTGTTCAGATGACACAGAACAAGCAACCAATAATCAGGGCGCTAAAGCGACGTCGAGCATTGATCCGACTACCGTTTCGTTGCTTGCCAACCCGCAAACCGGTCGCTGGTACAGTCCGGCTCAAGTTGACAATGGGAAACGGAACTTCGCCCAGTACTGTGCTGGTTGCCACGGTCAGAAGGCGGAATCGATTCCAAACTGGAAAACAACCGATGCCAACGGTAACTATCCACCACCGCCACTGAACGGAACCGCTCATGCCTGGCATCACCCCCTTGCGGTATTGGACATGGTGATTCGTGACGGTGGCGTACCACTGGGCGGTGTTATGCCCGCCTGGGGGCAGGTTCTGAACACTGAGCAACGCTTGGAACTGATCGCCAGCTTTCAAAGTTACTGGCCGGATAAAACCTATGAATTGTGGCTGGAACGGGAACTGAGCAGTCGGGAAGAATAAAAGCTGCGAATAAAAGAAAGCCATCACCACGAAACGTGGCGATGACTTTTTAATGCTTCAATAAAGTAATTTAAGCGTGTTGTTTACGGCTGGCGCGCAAGCCTAACAAACCAAGTGCCAACAGACCTAAAGTCGCTGGTTCTGGAACTGAAGTAACATAAGTGAAGTCGTCTACCGCGATCCAGTCATAGGCACCGTCCCAAGACAGCGTAGCGTATGAAATATCGGCTGCAGATATACCGTAGAATTCACCAGCGTTACTTGGACCTGTTGAAGGCAATATGTACGATTCAATCAGATTATTGGATGAGTCGTAAGCCGACAGGTTCCAAGAAGCAAAGCTTTCTGCCATACCCCAAGTGAAACCAAAAGCACTGGTACCACCGTCGAAATCAAACGTTAATGACCCAAAACCATTGCCACCATAGGTACCGTTATCCAGGTAAATACCGGATTGATTGTACTGTTGATAGGTGTTGTCTATCCGAAGGTTATTGTCATTGGCTGTGAAGGTCACATCATCAATGGTCAATGAGGTGTAGGTACCTAAGGTTTGATCTTCAAAATCAATCACATTACCGCCAGACAACGACGCATCACCGCTGGAAGTAATAAAAGATGCACTGGCAAAGCCAGACATTGCGAGGGTAGCGATTGTTCCTGCCAAAATTTTCGTTGTTGCTTTCATTGTTATAATCTCCAAGTTTAAGTCCTTTCTGTCCTGAACCGTGGCGTTACTTCAAATTCCAAGAAAAGTAACCAGGTACTTTCCTCTCCCCTAATCCAACGGCCATTAATACATTGCAAAACACCTGCCCGCTTCATGAATTTTCTATGAAATCAGACACTTAACATCCAGTAACATTTAAACTTTGCGGACATCGTTAAAGTTTTCGACTCTTTCTCGGGTACCCCCCCAGTTTACTGTAAAGAAAATCGGCGCTTTTCAGTGATAGAGATCACAAAAAATTAACAAACTGTTACTTAAGGGCAACTCTAGAAAATCCATCTGACTCTGGATTTAAGAACGGAATTCGCGGTCCGACGGGTCGGCCGAGGCGAAAATTTGCAAACCTAGCGGGCTAAGTTAAGAATTTTCAACGATGCCATAAGTTCGTTCTTAACTCCGCGCAGGGCGCGGGCTAACAACGCACAACACATCGTTAAACACTTTGAAAAGGACTCGTCATTCCCTGCAACACACGCCTCGCTCACCCTTCGATCTGATAGGGCTGAGGTGATTTGAATTAATCAGAGTTGCCTTAATTCTGGTCACAACTAACCTTTAACCATGACAACCGACTCTTGATATACTCGTGCACGCAATTTTTATGAGGTAGAAGGATGGATTGGAAAATCTTTGCAACGATATTTGTGTCGGTATTCATCGCTGAATTGGGCGACAAAACTCAGCTTGCGACGATGTTGTTTGCGGCCGATAAAGCCGTCAGCAAATATACGGTTTTCTTTGCGGCGTCTGCCGCGTTGATTGTCGCTTCTGCGATTGGTGTTCTGGCGGGTACGCTGCTGTCTGAATACATCAATGAAAAATACCTGCACTACGTTGCCGGCGTGGGCTTTATCGCCATTGGTGCGTACACGCTTTATAGCGCTTGACCGCGTGAGTCGATTGACAAATCGTTATATCCTTTCGCTACGCCGATCGAATCAAATTACCTCAATCCTGACGGATCGATGAATGAGCACGGGAAAGGTTAACGGGCACCGCGATTCCTGTTTAAAACACATAAATATGCTCAATCATCGATATGAAGGACTGGGAATTCGAGACTTAAATGGCTAATTTCCCATATATTTATTCCAATGATGAAATTTCCGAACTATGGAAATTGACTGGCATTGCGCTGCAACAATGCTCGCACAAACACAACGCCAATCACGAAGGCCATCAAACAGGCGAGTATCAACAGGTGCTGACTCTGCCAATAGGGGTCACACCACAAAACCAACATAATAAATACCGCTAAAGCCACAAGATACACGACAAACCAACTGGTGCGATAAAAGCGTTGCAACTTATAAAACCATATTGAAGCGACCGCCAGTGTCACGGAAACCACCACGACCAAAAACAGCAGCAGCCTGGCGGGCCAGCGATTGGGGCAGACGATTTTACACACAGGTTCCAACGCCACCTCGACCGCACTGCTGGGTTCAACAAAAAACAGCGAGGATAGAGCCGTCGTTTCGTTAACGGTTAATGGCATCGTCCATAGGCCGACGCCGCCATAATTCCATTCACTGTACTTTACGGTGGCGGTAAATTCCTCTTCGGTGTATTTATTGTTAGCTAGCACGGGAACCAGTTTTTCCATGATTTTCAAACCATTCAAAACAGAGGATTTGCTGTCCAGTTCAGCGTGCAGAGCTTCCATCAATGAAATAGCCGGGGTCAGGTCCGACGCGGCTTGAGTAACAGCCGAATCGTCTTCGGATGCTTCTGCTGTTTCTTGCGCATTGTCAGTATCAACGGCTGTCGAAAATACCGTCGTACTCACAGTTTGACTCGCGTCTAGGTAGCTCGAAGGTATATCAATCGGGTCGACCACAACCAAAATGATATTCAGGTAATCGGCCAGTATGTCCATATTTTCCTGTATGTAGTAGCCTTTGCCGAGATCGTGATAATTCACCATCAGATTGACGTAAAAGTCGTCGTCATTTTTGGCATTGGGTAATTCACTGAGTTTATTTTCATCAAAAGCAACGTCGTTCAATGTCATTTTTAACTTTACGATAAAGCGGGTTACCTGCTTCATTTGTTCAGGGTCGGTCATATCGGCGAGATCCAGATCCAGTGTGATACCGTCAGCCAATGTACGTACCCGGCTCACTCCAAAAGAAATGGTGGGTCGGATACGGTTAAAAAAATAATCGTTGAGTTCGGTTTTAACATGCAAGGCTAACGACAGAACAAGTTCATCGTCAAATTTGGAAACCCGGGCATTCGCCAGCTCTGTTCGGCTTAAGGTGCTGTTCTGTTCATCAATACGATCCGTCAGCACCATATCCAGCTTTGCCCGGTACTTGTGAATATCGTTAACAAATTCTGAATAGGGCTTTTTATTCTTCAGGTGCAGCCAGTCATCCACGGTACCAGCCTCGTTTAACGAAACACCGTAGTAACCAATGCGGGTTAACACATTATAATTAATGGCTTCCGGCTCGTATTCACCCAATTCACTCTGCCAAAACGGGTAAAAGCCGTATATAAAGTTAGAGTACAACTCACTGTCGGTCGCCTGTAATGAGCAATTGCAATCATTTCCAGACCAGGACAATGGTGACAACGTTTGATCGCTGAGCCCGGATTTGGTCGCCACAGAACGCAGCCAGGTGAACTGCGACGGGGTTAACTCCAGCGCTTGCGGTTGGGTTACGGCCATGTACAGCTGATTCGCGGTGTTAAATTCAACCGCGACCAACGACGTAAGTTGCGCCATCGCGTCCTCAGAAATCACGCTAAAGCCACTGTCTGATAAGAACTGCTGAAAAGAGTCATCGGTCACTGTGTACACAAAGGACTGTGTCGTGTCAGTCGCCGTTTCGGTCTGTGCCGTGCTTTGCTGTTCACTGACACTGGTTGTCGTAGTCGTAGTGTTGTCGGCATTGGTTGTGGTTACGGTGGTCGTCGCCGACGTATTGGCCGTCGTTTCACTGACCTGCTTCGTCGTGGACGCACTTGCGCTGGCATCACTGTCATCGCCTTCATCATCAGCGTTCACGAGCACCGGCACCACCAGACTGCCAATCCAATTGTCGATAGCACCTGTGGGCGATATTACGCCACCATCGATAAGGGGTTGCAGTGTTGTCCGTATCGCATTCCTGGCCGCCAGCTGAGTTTCCATTTCGGGGCGCTGGTTGTTCAGCGCGGTGACCACCGAGTTAACAGTTTGCAACGTCAACAGATCCGCCTCCGTCACTTGAAAATAAACGTCGGGCAGATTCACTGTCTTCACCGTGATGTTGGGTGTCGCTGCTACGGTGGGTTGATGCTGGGCGACATAAGCATCAATGGCTTGCAAAATGAACATCGAAGAATGCAACGTCACCGGCGTATTAAAATCGTCCCGAGATAGTGTGGGTGTGTCGCTCGCTGCAGCGCTGTCCGTCTCGGATGACATTGTCTGATCGGAAAGACCTTGTTGATAGCTCATAAACCACGTTTCAAAATCAGGTTGCTGGACTAACGCCTGCCAATCAGGGTATTTGTTTTCCAGTTCCATCGAGAAAATCAGGTCTTCAACCAAAGCAGACGCCAGCAACACCCGAGTGGCGTCTGCTTTTTTTGAATTCACGATTAACCGGCTGTTTTCTGAAATGGCGGAAACCTTTTCCAGAAACTCAGATTCGACACAATAATCTCGCAACCATCCCAGGGTTACAGGGCCGACAATGTTATCGGTCAACATAGCTTTATCTGCGCCATATTTAACCTGGATGGCATTGCCTTCTTTATCGAAAAACCAACCGAGCCCACTTTGAATCAAAACCGCGAGAATACGCCCTTCGGTCAGTGCTTTGTCTTGGGTTATTTGCTCACAGGTAAAACCAGTCAGGTTACTCATTTCGCTCTGAGCGCTGAAAGCTGCGTTGGCAACCCACAAGAGCATCGTGCAGAAAACGGTTAGGCAAGCATTCCTGAGATAGCTTCTCAAATCGATGTTTCGTCGACGCCGTACGCTGGCATTAGATTGTACGTTCAAAGCGATTTACCTTCTTTTCGCTGTTCCTTGACAACACCTTGGTCCAGAAACTCTTGCGTAATGTGATCGGATCCGGTTTGAACAACCTGTATGGCCGCGTACCGAATGACGTTAATAATGGCACCACCTGCCAGCTCATGATTATCGGCCAGGGCATGCAGGTCGACATCGTCCGCTAACGGGCACTGTGCGGGAATCGAATTCTTCCATATTCGATAACGTTGCTGGGCATCTGGCATGGCGAAATGAATCATCGATTGAAAACGGCGCGAAAAGGCGTCATCTATATTGCCCTGTAAGTTGGTCGCTAAAATAACAATGCCGGGGTAATCTTCGATGCGCTGCAAAAGGTAGGATATTTCCTGATTTGAGTGTCGATCGTTCGCAGAGGACCCTTGCGTGCGTTTGCCAAACAGCGCGTCCGCTTCGTCGAAAAACAGAATCCATTTTTTCTTTTCAGCCTGATCAAAAAGGCTGGCCAGATTTTTCTCGGTTTCACCAATATATTTTGAGACCACCGCAGACAAATCGACTCGGTAGACATCCGATTGAATTTCCTTGCCGATCAGGCTGGCAGTCATGGTCTTACCGGTACCCGGTGGACCGTAAAACAAAACCCGGTAGCCAGGTTTTAACACCTTAGCCAAACCCCAGTCTTGCATAATGGTTCTGGCTCCGTGTGCCCAAGAAATTAAATGACGGACTTCATCCTTTACATGATGTGCCAACACCAGATCATCCCAGTTGGCTGCTGTGGTTAACCGTTTGGCCGGAAATGTCATACTGAAGTCAGGTTTGTGAACTTCCCCGGTTGTAAACAGATTCAAATATTCGGTACTCATGCCTAATGTGGTGCAGAAAAAAGGTTCACCGACCTGCTTATAGTCCAACAATAAAATGTTATGAGCCGTGAATGGATGGTCAGGCTCAAAGAGTTCTGTTAAGGCAAAACGTTTCTCTATGAGTCCCCCGGCAATTAAAAAGGCTGCAGTCTCGATGGTTGGCATGAAGCCACGGTGCTGGCCACTCTGCCAGCCACCAAACTCAGAGTAGGGTTTATCGAACAATTTATTCCGTATAAAAAACGTATCCAGGGTTTGCGGCATGATGTTGGGCAGCAAGGCCAGTATCAGTACCAGCCGTTCGCGTTCGTCGAAACCGAACTGCCGAATCGTTTGGGCATACATTGATTTATCCATACTCAGATCAGGCACGGGTATCTCGCTGATATCCGAGAAAGGGTTTTCACCCTGTTCAAAATACAAATTAAATCGACAGGTCAATACACGATTAAACCAGTCAATTTCAGCCGATAAAGCGTCGGCATTTAACCGCTGAATATCACTTGCTTCCGCGCCGCCCAAAGGGTCCGGCCCAATTAGGTTTAGTGCACTTGCCTGATTCATGAAAGACCTCGCTTAATCATCGCCATTCCACCTGAATGGATTGCGCCATCCAGGGAAATTTAATAAAGGTAAAGTTCCACGGCAGCTGATCCAACAACATATCGAAGGGCTTGTTCTCAACATGCAGCGAATACCCGTCGTCCGTGATTCGCAGAACGCCATCGCGGCAAAGAAATGATTCGCGCAACCCGTCTATGGACGTACTCTTCAGTGGCGCCCAATTGTGTAAGACACCCTTTAGTAACCCTTCCAACACCGTTTTTTCATCGTCGGTAATGTCGACCCTGCGGACAATCGGTGTCGATAATGGCATCCCGCAAAGCAGTTTGTTCAGTGCCAGTGCGGGCTCGGCAGTTTCCTCATTTCCAGTGACCAACCATTGTATTAAATGAATACCCCGCTCTTGCGCCACTGACGATACAAAGTGCCCTTCTTTCGTCAACGACAACATGTCAAACAATCGAGGGAGGTAAGCACAAACAATAACCAAACCGGCGTTATGGATGTAGAGACTATCGCCAGCTTCTGCAGCGGAAAATTCTTGAGATTCCATGACTTCCATAAATTGCGCATCCGTCAGCGTCTCATGCACCAAGCGCGAAGGCTCAATCGGGCTTTCACGTTCGAACAGGACTGCGACCGTTTTATCACTCAAGCTATCCAAAAATAGTGGTATTTGGTCACCACTTAAATAGCGGCGCAGTGCTGCAGACATCTTTGCGGCACGACGAGACATCAACAAAGTAACGAGGGCGTTAACGTCTCGCGGTGACAGTGATTTAACGTTGGTCGGTAACGGAGGAATACTGCCTTGCGCTACGGCCTGCGCCAGAAAGTCTGCAAAGGAAAGCCAGCCGCGTTGAGAGATCGTTTGTAAGTAGCTCAAAAAGGTGTCTGTCAACACCGTTACATCTGCTTCGGAAATCGACTGCATCCACTGGGTATTTTCAATCGAATCTGAGCGGTCTTGTTCGCGGTGTCTCGCATCGTCTGTGGCATGATCAACCCGTTGGGTTTCCTTCGCATCGTTTCTGGCCAACGTCGGTTGGGACGGCGTTGAATCGAGCTCTATGGTTTGACTTTGGTGCTCAGTCACGTTTTGCAGATCAACAACATCACCCGCCAAAACCTGCTTAAGCAACACAAGGGCAACTTCGCCACGACTGTCGGTTGCAACCACTTTATTAATGTTCTGACCAAGGATACTGCGATCAAAGCTCTGAAAAATGTCTGTCACGTTTCCAGGCTGTCGGCACGCCCAGGTCAACGCCATCAAACTTAAGCATTCCGCACGAGTGTAGCGGCTGAGCTGTGATGTCTGGTTCGTCAAATGTGTAATGATTCTTCTCACCCAGGAGCGATTATATCGATACAGCCCATTCAGCAGTTCGTCGAACGTCGTGACCGATACCAACCACTGCCAACTGTCCAAAAGCGTTCGATTTTCGGGCGCTTGCACGCCAACTTGAAGTTCGCGCAACACTCTTACGTTGAGACGGCGACTACGTTCACCGTCTAGCCAGTCCCGCGCGAGTTGATAGACGCGGAAGCCGAATCGCCAGGTTTCCCAGGTGGCGGTCTGTTCTGGTGTTGTACCACCGGCAGGGTCCGCTGTGGTTGTGACGTTCTCGTCTTCCTTTTCGTTTTCCGACCGAGAATCGATGGTCGCGGTAAACTCATTGCGCAACGACAACATAACGCGTAAGAAACGATCGTCCCGAGACGACAACGTTTGGATGCTCTCCAGAGAGGCAATGAGCGTAAGCAGAAGATCGTTCGCCCGAAGATTATGATGGTTGGCGATTTTCTGAAGCATGTAGCGGATATACACGCGGACACTGAAGTCACTGCCCTGCGTAGATAAGGCGAAGTGAAAAGAGGCCTCCCACAACACCGCCTCACGGGTTACCAGTTCGGGCGTTGAACCTGCGACCCGTGTCTGATTCTGACTTGCCAATACACCCTGTCGAAAAATCGGTTGTTGAATAAACTCGCTGACCACTTCGGCGAGATGCGGATTCACCACCGTCAGCAGCTGCGTCAATTGTGCAGTCGTACAGAACTGAACGAGCCGTTGAACAACGCTAGGTTCTGAAGCGAATTGACGTAGCAATGCGATAAACCATTCCAGCTGACTTGCCGTGGCGTCCGCGAGCAGCGTACTAATAGATAACTGAGTATCACCACGCACGGCGGCGGTTAACCGTTGCCGGAACTCAGTGGCATTGTCAGCATCCGTTCGCTCCGTCACCTCACGTATGTCGGGTTTGGCATCGTCATAGCGCAATATCGGCTGCAGAATGTCACTCAACAACTGCGAAAAACTCATTGCATCCCGGTTTTGTGCAGGGCGAATGCGCAACACCAGCAGTATTTCCTGACCCAATTGTTCAGCAGTCACATTAAAGCGGGCAGCAAGGTCGTGGATCAGCGATCGAATGAATTGTTTCCGGTTAAACTGACTGCCATGATCAACCAAAAGATACGCCAACGTGACCTGCCAAAGCGCCTGCTTCGTGGTTTTCGCTGAACTGGCTTCACTTGCTGGGATCGCCGGTGCCAGCTGTTGTCGCGCGATGTGTATGGTGTCCGCCTGAGACATGACCTGTTCCATAAACAAACCTGCATCCCGGTTCAATACCGAGACGCAATCCAACAACATCGGTTCGCTATACAGCCTCACGACCACTTCCTGAGTCTGTACCCGGTTGACATGCCGTCGCAAGAAACGTTTCAGTAACAATGGGTACTGTCGAACAATAACCCACCAAACCGCAACCAGTTTGGAGGTATCCTGCGTGGCTACCGAAGCTATTAACAATTTCTCCAATCGGGCTTGCTGTTGTTGCGATTTCAGCGTCAGGCGGTGAGGGTCGGATTCTGTAGGGTCGACTGTATTTGGCACCGTGTCGACCCTGTCTGATTCTTTAGGAGTTGCCAGCAACGGGTTTGACTCGCGCCACAAGCGTATCGCATCGGGCGTTTTTTCATGGGCAAAGCGCTGGTCGAGTGCGGCGTGTATCCACTGACTTTCTCTCTGTTGCAACTCAGCAGGCGGTGGGTTTCGCGAATAGACTGATAAAAAGAGGGCAAGCGTGTCCGGGTCACACTGCAGCAGCAAACGAGTCAGAATAAATTGAGCACGCGGTTGGCGGAGCAAGAAACGGATAAACAGATGCCCACGATTGTTGAGATTACCCTGTAACCATTGATCGAATGATCCATCCTGAGCGTCTTCAGATTGCGGAAGCGTCGCGTGACCTTGCTGCAAAAATAATAAATAGTCATGGGACCCTTTTTGCGCATCGGTGAAAACCCACTTTAACTGGCTGTCCTGCCCGTGTTGATATCGTGCAACCTGATCCGCCAGTAGTGCCCGTAACTTCTGTTCCAGAAGGTCACCACCGTCATCCAACAGCGCTTGCAATGACAGGGTGCCGAGATCAACCTCCAGTTCATCGAACCGTATTGTTTGGCCAACGGTGTCGAAGTCATCCAGCACCCGTTCAACCGATGAAAAAAGAACGTGCTTCACCCAGGCATCGGCTTCACGCATGAAATGCCACGCGTCAGACTCGGTGGTGAAGTGGACATCGATGTTCACGTCATCAATACCGTGTCGGTTCATCGCGGTTGCTCCTGCGCAACAACCGAAGATTGCCAATGCCCAGACAGGTAGTTGGCCAATGCCCAGGCTGCCCGATCCAATACATCAACGTCCACAGAATGATCACGGTAGGCCTTAACCCAACGTGCGTAGAGACTTTCAAACGTGGCCATATCAGCGAAATCCAGCCAGATGACATGCACAAACACATGGGCGGGCGCCTGCTGACGAATCAGCTCTTGAGCATATTGTCGAAAGTGTAAATCCGCACAGCGAGCGCTCCAACCGGCCAAAACAATGCTGCATTGAGACGCAAACCCGAATGCCTTTTCCAGATCCTCCAGCGGTTTAAATCCAGCGACAGAACGCAGCAAAGGATGTTCAACCAAGTGCAAGCCTTCACTCGCCAAATTCATCTGGACCAGAGCACTGCGTAATGTGTTTACCGCGCTTACCGCTTCGTCTGTCGAAGAGAAGGTCCCCAGTGAGTAAAGTGTTTCTGAGCGATCATCTGAAGATTGCGCATCCCGGTTCCACAGAACAACACGAACGCCAGCGTCATCCGTTGCGCGGACGAGTCGAAAATTAGATTGCGTCGCCGCGCTGCGAAATAACCAACCAGGTAACCCCTGCCCTTTGCCTGCAAATACAGTCGGCCATTGTTCCCGTAACTGGCGTATTAACGTCTGCAGCGTTTGTTCGTCCACTTTTTGCCAAGGGACCGGCTCACCCAGCTCTGAGTCCGTATTCGACGCACGCAGACCCGCAATGTCAGAACGTAATTTCCGCCATGTCTCGTCATCGTCTTTGCCAAATTCAAACCCCGACTGCAGTAACCGATTTGCGACAGAGCCAAAGCTCAACTCGTGCACATCCAACAGCAACGCACAGCGCTTCAGAAAACCGGTTAATGGTTCTCCTCGCCATTGCAATCGGTACAAATCTACAGGCGCCGTGCGATTTTGGGTGATTTCAACAATGGCGTCGAGCATCCGCATTTTTTGGCGCAGTAAACGCTGTCTGACCTCCTGTTCAGGAAAGTACGGGTTAAAATGCGCCATGGCATCACCGGTGACTTCTTCCCCGTACAAACTCAACAGATGGTCGAGCAGTCGGCTGTGTTGCTCCATTGACGCATTGATGCCTTGTTCGGCAAAGACGCTGTATCGTTCGCCAGTCTGCACCGAGCGCTGCAATGTTTCATAGTTCTGTATGCCGGCTTTCGTCAGGTCGTGAAATGACGATTCATCGCTCAAAAAATCAATTGAAAAAACCTGATTCAGGTGACCTATGAGTTGATGCATATAACTCAGCCGTTGGTCGAATAAGCCGAGATAGCCTTTCAACTGTGTGGACTTAAGCTGGGTGTCCGCCGACGCGGTTTTGGGTAAGCCATAGTGACCCACCCCGTAGACTGCTGGAAAGTGATTTTGAATGGAATGGTAGGGACCAAGCGCATTCGGTTTTACAGCAGGCAAGGGGAAAATATCCTTGCCGGTTTCGACCCGTTTGAGTTGCGCCTTGTTTCGAAAAAAAATCTGATCCGCTTTGACGCTGAGTTCGTCAATACCCACTGGAATTTGGCGTCCATTGCGCGTGGCGATTACATGAATCTGGTCATCTTCGACCGGCATGGCTATTTGGGTAACGACATTTTTTTCCCGCAACGGCAATGAAGTTCCCACATCGTGACCGTGCCAGTAGAACCGTACATAGTGAACTTTTTTTACCCCGGGTAACTGACGCAGGTTAGCGTAAAAGCTGGCCACGGGAATGTGCTGCGGTTCTTCTTCTTTTTTAGGCATTTCTGGATCAGCCGAGAAATAGCCCGACCGGGTTTTTGGTCCGGTAAACACAGCTTCCGCAGTGTAACCTTTCGCCTTGGCCTCACTCAGACTCAACCGGTTCAACGGCGTTTCCAGGTGTTTACGACACTGCAAATAGATTGATGCTACAACATCTGGAGCGTTAGCGGCATCGTCCAATTCAACACTGGCGTGCAATTGTACGTTAGCTTCCGAGACGAACTGAATATCGGGCTTCGTTTCACACATGGAACGATTGGCCGACATCAACGCACTGACTTGTGCATAGACGGTAGTTTCCAACTCATGAACTCGTGCACGGGTCATATTTCCCTGTTCCCGTAGATGCAACAGCAGCTCAAGCCGACTGCCATTCTCTGCTTTCACGCGTGTCACCCAAACGTCCTGAATCTGTGGAATCGCATCCAGCAGCAGTATGCGGATATCGCTCAGCGTGGTTGCCCGGCAGGGATAAATGGCTTCAGGCGCCTGCAAACCTGAACGATGCCAGTGTCGCGTTCCGTCACCCACAAGATGTTCGATGATGGGCCGATCAAGCAGGTAGTTCAGCTCGGTCAGTGCAAAAACGGCTTGTTCCAACACGGTCACGCCCGGGTCATGATCATTGAAGTCAGTCCACAATTCGCCACTGGCGCGTTGCGCGTACTCAATCCCCAGACGACGAAGGCTGGTAAAACTTAAAGGATCGTTATCGTGATCTTCACGGAAGATAAACAACGTTTCAGTCATATTATCGAGCCGTTGACACGAGCAGTTGTTCGGTAACACTCACCTACTCATCGCCCTCTGCATACGCAATGGTATTCAGCGCATCCGTCCACAACTTCGTAATGTGATACTGAATAATGAGCTTCTTCCCGCTGAGGCGACTGCCAAATTTGATGTTGCTGCGCACCTGTAGCTGATAGCGATGCTCATGGGCATTGCCCACCGTATTCCAGCGGAATTTCAAACGATACGCCAGGGAACGGTAAAAGGCATGGTGGCACTTTATGCGGTTCTTTAAGCCGAATGGGTTTGAGAGCCAACCCGTTGGGTGGTATGCGTTCATGGCAATCGCATGAGCCAGCGCATACTGACCCTGCGATTTATTGGCCTCCGATGACACAACGCCGGCAACGATTTCAAACGCATGACAACCGGTCAGCTCCTCGGTAATGTTGTGCCACTCGCCATCGGCATAGGCGACAAGTTCACCCTGCCCGAGGGCATCTATCGTCGGCGAGCGCCCGAGCCGTCCATCGCTGGCAACAAAACCGCGCACATCCAGATCGGTCGTTGGTGTTTGTGTATTAATACCCACTCGCTCCGAACTCAGCACATTCAAAACCGGCTTCGCGTCTTCACCAACCGGTTGATAATTGATACTGAACCCGTCCGAACGTCCGATATAACCAAAGGTCCAAAGCGGTTTGGGTTGCCCATCGCGAAAGAAGCTCATCAAACTCTGGCTGCCATCTAACGTGGATAACTCAAACCCATATTCTGAGGACTTTGAGAATCCTTCATCGGCCATGTTCAGTGTTGAGTCAATCAAATCGGCAAAGGTCTCCTGAGTCGGCAATTGCCCCTTGCCAAAAAAGTTTCTTAGCGTGTTACGTGTTTGTTTAGGCATCTTCTGCTTTCCCTTCCCTTACAACGAAAGTCCGCCCTATTTCCAACTCATCGATACCCGTGAGTTCTGGTTGAATAGGTTGCTGCTGATCTATCACGGTGATGAAATGCTTTGCGCAAGGTACCGGTAAACTCCAACGGTAACTGGGCAGGATCAACCGTTCTGTTATCTCGGCGCTGTCGCTGAACAGATAGTCGTCGTCAATGGCTGCTGTACCTTCATCAAGAACGACCCTTAAAATAGAAAAATCCGTTATGAAAGAAACATAGGGTAAATGAGACAGGTAGGACTCCAGTTCCTCCGTTTTGATCTTCCAATCGAAATGACCCAAACCGCCCTGCTCCGTCCATGGGCACAGATAATCTGAGATATCGCTGTTCAGCTTTTTAAGCAAATAACCTCGGTTCCCGTTGGAGGTAAACTGCACCGCGCACCGAACTTGTATGCGCTCATAAATGGGGTTCAGCACATGCAATTGGCAGTCATCCACACTGCGCAACACCAGGTATTGATAAATTTCCTTCAGGTCTGCTGAACTGAGTTTTGCACCTGAGCATCGAGCATGCGTGCAATGTGACCAGGCCGGAACGACGGCAATGGTGATATGGCCCGGTGATATCCCCCTGACCGCAGGGTTAACATGGTTCATGCATTTGACCATGTTAACGTTTGGAAAAGCTTGCAGGACCATCTTTTCAAAATCCCAGACAGTGGATGCTCGCTGTTTGTGACGCAACCGTTCTGCCAATCGCATACGCATATCGGCATTCGTTTCCGCATCGCGTCCCGCCGTTGCGATTCGGCGACTGCGAATGGCACCGAGACCTGCAACCGAACGTTTGGCGAGCCATTTTTCTGGCAGAAACGCTGCATCATTGGCAATGGCCGCACCCTCGGCATGCACCAAGCGCAGGCCGTGAGTAACGACGGTTCTCAATGAACCAAACCGGGAAAACTGCTGTGAGCAACTGATGCGAAACCAAAACAAATTGTCGTTAACGACCGGGTGGCTGCTGGACATATCGTCGGGAACATCAATGACGACAATACCCGAGGTAACAAACCCCGCGCTGGTGTCTGCGATTATGCGTTCGGGTGGCAACTGCCGCCAACCTTGGAGGGTAAGGTAGTGCCAGTGAATGTCCGATTGTCCCGTCGCCGCGTCGACTTCAAGCTCGGAATCATCAGTCAAGTCAAAATACAGATTCAAATTACCGCCCAATTGACTGGCCGAAATACCGATGTAGAGATTTCCGTCGTACTCCTGCGAGCTGATTAATGTCGCCCCCTGACCGGAGGCGATCGGATTAATCGGTTCAACACCGAATGCGCTGATATGAAAAAACTGATCCGACTTTTTACTGACATGTCGTTCTGTCGTCGCAGGCTCACTTTGTTTTCGGGTACGGGTATAGAAATCGATACGGTCATTTGCTCGATAAGCTAATGACAGCGAGCTCAGAGAAGGGGTATAGGGTGGCTTCGGTAGCGGTTTCGGTTTTTTATGTCGGGCATTGTAGGTTAAGACATGAGTCAGTAACTCCGGGTACACATTATGCCCAAACGCAAATTCCGGTTGCGAAATTCGCAGCTTGAAAAAACCATGACGTGTGTTTGGCGTAAAATCAAAGGGTTCGTTGCTTAGGTCAACGTCATAGGGGCGGTGCAAATTGCCCACTTTAAAATCCAGTTTTCTGGAGGCGTCTAACGTTAAGCTGCCCGGTAACGAATCAAATAGTGGCACCTCCATCACGGACTTTTCATCCGCCGAAGAAAGAGTTCGCCAGCGGTTATTGCTGAGTACATCGAACTGCACAGTAAAGTCACTGTTGACGACATTCCACGGTTGCGCGTCTTCAATGCGGGCGTAATCCCGATAATGATCGGCAAAGCCATCTTGATGATTCGGTAAATCGGCCCACTGACAGGTCAGCGATAAGTCCGATACTTTCTTCTTCGACATTTCGGCATTACCGAATATCAAATAGGCACTCGTCGTAGGCAATGGACCAAAGGGTAAAAACGGCTTACTGGAGTCTAAACGACCGAACTGGTTGTAGACCACGAGATCGGTAATGCCCTGAACGTTTACGTCGATCAATACACGCTTTAAACACAACCCCTGAAGTATGGAGTAGCTGGCATGTTGTGCCTGCTCGTTCAGTAAAAAAGAAACCACGGGCTCACGCGTCTGATAATTGTCGCCGTGTAACTCAGAGTCATAACCGACAATCGCTTCCATTTCTTCGGCTAATGTCAACGTTATACCCAGCCCCATATCCACAGACGAGACTGTGTCGTGCACCGGTTTGACAAAACAATTGTCGATTGTCAGCCAACCGGATGCGCCCGTCATCTGTACCACGAAGACGTTCTTCATCCACTCGTAAAACAGCCGCTCTTTGTTTTTAAACAGATTGATTCGCAGCCAATCGTAACTGTCCACCTGCTCACGCTGTGATTCACTTACCGCAGCACGGACCACATTGGTTAAGTTTTCGTTTAAAAGGGCGGTCGTCAGTGAATTGTTTAACTCGGCCAGAGTTAGGGACCTCAGGTTCTTTACGGCATCGGTAATGAGCGAGTCCGTTTGTACCTGACCATCAAGCAGGTTGTTATCCAGCAGCAGTTCGCGAGCGCGCAGCAAGAGTAACAGCTTGTGCTCATCCGATAACCAAGCATCGCGCATCAACAGGTAGCGTCTCAGCACTCGCCCAAACTCTTTGAGAAAAGCGTCTGCGGTGACCGCGTTAAACAGTCTGGCCAATAGATAGGTACGAAAAAAGTGTTCGGTTTTTGGTTTCGATTCTGAAGCATCCAGCTCGCCGACCAACAAAGTCGGCAGCGTGTCAAAGATCTCCCCGGCGCGGTACAACAAGGCTTCCTTGCGCGCACTGGGTTTATACGCGGCAAAGTGCGCACGCTCGCTCACATCATTCTCGAGAAAAAAAGAAAAAAGCCTGCCGTAATCTATTTTAGCGGTTGGCAGAATGAAATCTTTTGGGCTGACTTTGTGCTCATAGTCTTCGCGCAGATACAAACTAAGCTCTATTTGGCGGCGACCCTGTGCGAGGTGCAATACGGGGCTGGCAATAGCAAACCCATACCGCGCGTTTACCTCGCTAGCAACGGATGTAACGCCGATAGCTTCTGCTCTGTCAACAAAGGTAGGTACTCCAAACAAGGGAACAGCAGCGACATCAGTGTCTGTGCTGTCTATCTCAATGGTGCGCTCTTTGATATGGGTCACATATTGAAACTGTCGTTCTGGCGCTACTTTTTTGCTGCGCAAAAAACCTAACGTTTTTAGTTTCGCGACGCGCGCATCGGTAATCGTCGTTGCGTGTTCGAGCTTGTAAAGAATCTCCGCCGTTCCAGACGCGCCGCCGCTGAACAGATCGTTTTCCTGTAAATAAGTAATGGCCTGCGCGGTAGGACTCGGTTGCACGGTCACGTACACACTCGCTGGCGTCGCAGGTCTCGTTGCGTTTTTCAGAACATCCCGGTAGTAAAAATCAATGTGTTTTTGCGTCAGGCTATTCAGCTGATTCTGTACCTTCGAATATAGCTGTAAAAAGGATGCGTACAGGCCAAAGGCTGGGTCGTGCTTTTGGTTGTTCAACACCTCAACCCAAGCCAATTCACTTTCTGCCTGCAGATAACGCAGTACACTGAGCACGCGAGAATAGGCTTGTTTCACGACTTTTTCGTTCGCAGAATAAGCCCTATTCATGGGGACGTCGTTCAATGGAAACCGAATCCGAACTGGAATGTTAGCCTCTTGTGTCAGCTCTATCGCCCAGAGATTTTCAAATTCCAACAGGTGCTGACTCAACAACCGATAGCGATCCGTCCCAGATTGTGCGGCAGATTTAAACAAAATCGGACCCAAGCGATGCAGCTCACTCACTAATCGATCTCTGACAACCGCGTCGAGAATTAAGTCAAAGTTATGCGAACTGTCGTGCATATCGGAAGGGGTCCGCTTTAACCATTGATTGATATCGACAAAAAGTTCAAAAATGAAAAAGGCCCCTTCACCTAATCCACTGTCCATCGCACGGTTAAAACGACGGTTCAGTTCCTGTATATCGCAAGAGTGAATGGCCGCAAGTACGACGAGGTCATCGTTATCGAAAAAGCTCTGCCAACTGTCGTCTTTCCCTTGGGCACCCGCAAGCTTTAGCTCGGCTGCCAGATGTCGCCCCTGTACCAGAAGTTCGGTAAACGACATTCGATCCGGCTGAAAATAACCATCTTCGAAGCACCGTATTGCGCGCTCGGACCGATGGCTACCATGTGAAGAATAGGAAGTCATAGTGAAACATTGGTCCCTTCAAGAATGTAGTAAGGGTACACAAGATTGTGTCGGGTATTGGTTGCTCGAATATCGTAGTCAATCACGATTTTCAGCAACCCTTCCAATGATTCCGCGGCGTCGACCTCAACGCGATTCACTATGATACGAGGCTCGTAATACAGAATGGCCTGTTCAACCGTTCGTCGAATTCTGGCAATAGAATTTGAATTAATCACTTCAAACACCAGGCCTTTCAACCGACAGCCGTAACCCGGATTCATCGTGCGTTCGCCTGGCTCGGTTGACAGCAGTATCCACAAACTCTGTTCAACATCACGTACTCCGTCGACCATATGCGCGGTAGCATCTTTCGCTGTAAAACTCACTGGAAATGACCATCCCTTACCCAGAAATTCCATCTCAATCCCGTTTTAAAAATTGATGTAAAAATGCTTCTCGTTACCCGCCGATCATGACCGTCGGTAACCCCAACACGACACTGCCTCCGTGAGCGGTGGTATCACCCATTCGCGCAGCGGGCTTTCCCCCGATCATCACGGTCGCCGAACCCTTGGCGATGGTATCCGGAGGTCCGACGCAGGTGCACATATCGCCAACAACCGCAGCGGGTAAACTGCCGATTAATACCGTTGGTATTCCCGGTCCCGTGACCGGTCCTCCCACATGTGGCACGATACCGGTGACCATCGGACAGACATGAAGATCTGTGAGTCTTGCTGCTGGCGGCATTGCGGTTCTCCTTTGGTTGCCTGAACCATCAGTTGATCATGACCATGGCGCCTTTAATCGTCGTTTGTCCCGAAGCAGACACTTCAGCGCTGGCACTGCCTTTGCCTACAAAGCCAACCTGGGCGGTGACATTGACATTGAGTCCTTCGGCGGTGACATCGGCTTTAGAGGACATCGCAATATTTCCGGTCGCATCCAAATTTATTTTTCCTTTTGCCTTTAAGTTGATGTCTTTGGGAGAATCCAACGTTATGCCCGCGTCAGACATCAGGTAACTGTTTTTATTCAAGTCGGTAATGGATATGGTTTTGGCGTCGTCACTGAGTTCCACAACGTGACCACCCGGTGTGCTCAACGTGATCACTTTTTTCTCATCATCGAAACGAACAGTGAGTTTCTCTTTCGTCACTTGCGACCGAATGTAGTTTTCAGCGGTTATGGTTTCTGCCGGCGGCAAAGAACTGCTGTATAGACTGCCCAACACCACCGGTTGCGCCGGGTCACTGTTGAAGTACCCGACGATAACCTCGTCCCCGATATCTGGAATGCAAAAATGGCCGTAGGCATTAGAAGCTGAAAAACTCGACAATCGAGCCCAAATGCCTTCTGTTTCTACGCCCATCACAGGTAGGGATATCTGAATCCGATGTTCACTTGCGGGGTCTGCGTCTAACTTCAGAACTTTGCCAATCTGCAACCCCGTCACCGCTGGAGCAAAGTTGCTTGCAGGTGGCGCTGATATCGCGTTTTGCTCCGCAAACCAGGTAGGAGACAAGCCGGTTTCTATATCGGTAATCCACTGCCCGCCTTCCAATCGGTGAATCACGGCGGTCATCATTGCTTTGCCACTCAAGCGTTTGCCTACGCCCACCAGCTCAATACAGCTGCCGACCAATGCCTTTTCGGTACCTTGTACCCGCAATCGGCCTCGAACCCGAGACATCGCCATTTTCTGCTGTTGCGCGCCAGCCCAGGCCTTCAGTCCGTCGCTACTGACAACTGCACTGGTGTGCGTCTTAACGGCTTTTACATCCAATGCTTCTGCCAATGTTGCGGCGGTCAAATTGCCTTGACTGGTAAAAGCGTCGGCTTCAGCGGACTGCTTAACCACGCTTTGCTGAGCAATATCCCAGGCAGAATAGTCTGCGCTCGGCACCTGAAACTGCGCGTCAACATCGGCGTCGAACGACATAAGATCTTCTCCGTAAGTAACGGTTAAGACTGCCGCAGCGCTGGCATCTGGTGCCTTCACGGAAACCTTGCCGGCTTTAACGGACACCAGTAAACCATTCACCTCCGCCCGGGCAATCATGAAATCCCAATCCGTGCACTGGTATTGCACCAGTTCGGCGTACTTGATACTGGTAGCGTCGACATCGGCCGATAACGCTGAATAGTTTCCAATCAAGGCGGTAATAATGTCGGAGTCTTTCTGGTCGACGTAATTTTCATTCTTCCGACCCAATGTCATTGCCAGTACAGGATCCCGACACTCCACACGTAACTGGGAACCACTCTCTGCGGAAATCTGCAAACCGTGCTTCACAACAACGCCCTCGAAAATTGTTTCCTCACCCTCGTCGTATCCCGCACAGATTTTTATCTTTTTTCCAGGTATGAACATATCGGCATCACTGACCGGGAACGATTGATCCGCAGGGTCACCATCAATACACTCTATGATGGCGTAAGGCACGCGATTGAATTGATAACTGACAACCACAGATGTCACCCCGACGGTGTCGGGAATTTCCTCACCTTCACTGTATATTGCAATTCGTACAGGACCGTCCGAATTGACGGCCGGGGAATCTGCCATCAGGGTTGCCTTAGCGGGGGAAAGCGCAGTTGGGTTCCGGGTTCGAGAAAACGGAACGTGTTCAGATTATTGAATTTCGCCACCGCGACATAGTAGCGACTGTCTTTGTAAATCCGGTGACATAATTGCGGCAGCGTATCTCCCGCGCGCACGACCACATGGTGCGTCAAATCTGGTGAGGAACGCTTCGCCTGCAAAGACTCCTCTTCATTGGACATATAACTGGAAAAGGCTAACTTCACCTTGGCCCTTATCGGGCTGCCGTCGGGCTTAAATAACGTATAGTCGATAGACATCGAGTCCAACCGACACTTAAAGGCGAAATCCTTCCAGACAATTTCGACCACACAGGGTTCATGCTCATCGCCATCGTAGTCGTACACAATGTTCTTAAGGTTACTGACTTGGGTGCTGACATCGTCCTCGGCTTCGACCACACCGGAGCCATCCAGCATCAGTTCAAAGCTCACCTTCTCGGGTTTGTACGCCGTAAACTTGGACTCATCCGAAAGCTTACCCAGCGGTGTTTTAGATTGCCCGCCTTTGCTGGAACCCGTGCTGTAGTCAATGGCATGGGCGTGAGAAATGGTCGACGGATTCAGCATGACCGTGAAAATGTCGCTGTCACCCGAGGCCGGTTCCTTCTTTTCACCCACACAGCGGGTTATGGTCAGTTTGGTTTTTGTCGCCAGTGACGGGTTCATGGCTTATCGATCCGTGGTTTCGCGTAACATCTGTTTTACCAGGCGTTCAACGTCTTTCAGAATCTCCTCCTTTATTCCGGGCGCACAGCACTCGGCTGTCCGCTCATTGCGGTAATGGGCGGAATGAGGTTCTTCTACCGTCGACCGTATCGTCAATTGCTTTACTTCTATCGTCATCTTTAAAACAACCTCAAGGAATAATCGTAACTTAACTCTATTTTTTCGATGGCCAGTTCATTTTTGGTTGAATTAAATGGGTCCACTTCCCACGAAACAGGAAAGGCGTTGAAAAAAGTCCACGCGCGAATAGGGATGTTGTATTCATTCATCAGGTATACGGCCAACGGTTGTGTTTGAATGGAGACTGAAAAGTCCAGTTCAAAAACCGACTTACACCAGATGACCAACGGAGAATTGATCATATCGATACCGCGTTTCAACACCAGGTTTGAATGAGTAATGCCTTTGGGTAACTTATAGGCAAAACGATTCTCGCCGCCTTCATTATAAGTATCGGTTTCCAGTTTGGTGGTAATGCCAGATACTTCCTGAAAAGAGGTATCCATTTGACCCATTGAACTGACAAAGGAGACCTGAAAGAAAAAGGCCGTTGGTGGCGTTTTTAAACTCTGAGCAAGTGCGGCTAAACTTTCCATAAACCATAAACCCTTTTACTGCATTGACTGCTTGATCTGCGCTGTTTACGAACATTAAGTGTCAACAGAGATACAGGAAGCCCTTAGAGCTTCCTGTATCTGAGCACCGTCTAAACGTTAACCGTTGGCGATCGTTAGTCCTTCATGTGCAATTTCAATCGTCTCAATGGCGACTTCATTGCTGTCGGATTTCAGATCGGTACCGGTAATTTTGGTCGGCCAAGCATTCGCCAGAGTCCATACCATGGTGACCGCGTCCGTTTCATCCAACAAACTAATCACCACCGGGACACGTTTGATGGTGTTCATCTTGATCGTTGAGAACCAATCCCAGAACTTGTTGTCGCCCTTGTACACGCCTTTTTTCATGGTCACGTTGCCAGACTTCACAAGCCCAGGCATTTTTATGGTTGAAAAGACAGGGTTATCCCCCGCGCGATACTCAATTATCTGCGATTCAACATCCAAGCCGGATACTTCCTGAAAAGACATTACTTCGGAGTCCCATTTCACCTGAAAGTAAAATTTAGGCATTGGCCATACTGTTTGGGATTGTGCGCTACCGTCATCTGCCATGTTTGAATTCCTTCATCATCAATGTGTTAATACAGTCTGCAAGAACGTTATTACGATTTTTGCATTTGCTGTTGGAACGTAATTTCAATAAATTCAGCTGGACGGGTTACCGCAACCAACACCGTAATATTCATGCGTCCTTCCAGGATATCCACCGCCGTCATGGTTTCACCTAACCCAACACTGACGCTGAAGGCATCGGCGGGTGAAGAACCGGCCAAGCCACCTCGCTTCCAGACGCCGGTTAAAAAGTTTTGAATCATACTTTTAATCGTCACCCAGGTTTTGGACACATTGTCTTCAAACACGAAAGCCTTTGCCGCCGTCGCGATGGATTGTTCAATCATGATCATCGTGCGTCGAACATTCACATAACGCCAATCCAGGCTATTGCCATCTAACGTACGCGCTCCCCAGACCAAGGTTCCTTCGTTTATGAAGTTACGAATAGCATTGATAGACTTTCCTTGCGCGTGCACGTTCAAATCTTCCTGATCGGCGTGCGTAATATTCACTGCCGGTGACATGACACCATTCAAACTGACGTTGGCAGGTGCTTTCCAAACTCCGCGGGAGTTATCAACCATGGTATATACTCCTGCCATGGCTGAAGACGGAGGCAGGAGGTTCAGGGTTTTTGCGGTGGCTTTTAGTATCTTTTCGTACAGGGGGCTGGCATTGCGTAAAATCTTACGCACTTGAACCTTATCTTCGTCTGTCACATCACTGTCTTTAACTTTTGCGAGCTCATCCCAGATCTGTTTCTGGTACTGAAACTTTTTCTTCGCCTCGGCCAGTGCTTTTTCGTCCATGGAACCATCTGCGTTTGACGGCGCTTCGGTTGGCGCCTGCTCCGGCAATTGCAGATCTTCAATGATGACTTTTTTTACCATCTCCGCGCTGAAATTCTGAAAGTCGAGCTCTGCGTCAGAGATGACGGTTGAATTAACCCATGGGTAGTACGCCGTGGCAAAATCCAATGAATTTGCGCCAGCGTCCATACGGAAATTATCAATGCAATCATCCGTCGCACCACCTTGGCCCAGAAAACGATGATCGCTTTCCGGCTCTGTTGGGTCGCGCCGATCACGATAACCCTTGAACACATCCAGAATCGCAATTCTGCTCTGCATGGTTGAACAATGACTCACGCTACTGGCCAGAACGTTTTTATAACCGGCAGAATCGAGAGTCACCGCTTCAGGTACGACTACCATGGTTGGCTCAGACTCTTTTACCAGCTCATCGATTCCTTTCGTCAAATCTTTTGCTGAGACTTCACTGTCGAATCCACCCACGGAAACCACGTAACAAGGGCCGCCACCATTTTGGAAAAACATCAGCATGGATTGATACAGAATGTGTTGTTTCTTTACGTTTTCCCATTCGATTAAGTAGTCTTTTACAACCGGTTTCCCATCTTTTAAAACGGGCTTTCCGTCTTTGGTCATCGTGTAAGAAAAGCTTTTAGTGACATCCGCTTGAACGGCGGGAGCTGAGGGTGCAGCGGCCGCTGCAGGTTGGTCTCCCCCCTCCTCATCCGGTGCTGACGCTGGTGCTGCTTCAGCGGCGGGCGCAGGAGTGACATCGGTTATTTTGAACTTCGGCTGAAACATGCCACCAAAGTAATTGCGGAATTCCGCCATTGAGGAAATTCGCCAAGGTTTCAGGTGCAGGCTATCACCACCATTGTCTGCCTTTTCGGTGTAGCCAATAAAAGCCGGCACTGCGGTAGCAACTTCAACAACAGAATTGGGAAAGGCGTTTTTCTCAACGATATAAACACCGGGAGTTTTCATGGTTGTCATAAAATGTTCCTTTGGTAGTCTCGCATATATTTGTTCCCACAGTTACGGCATAAAATGCCCATCAGTAGTTCACATAAATATTGGATTCCGCAGCGTATACACCGCCTTTCAGCGTACCCTGAAGGTGCGCAGGCGATGCAACCGGCAAACGTTTAATAATGACTTTGTTGGTTCGGGCGTCTTTCAGTTGAAAGGAATAATTCGACCGTTCAAGCAACGGCAATTTCTTAGTCGAGCGAAATAACATAACTTTTCGCTGTAAGGCGTCCTCATACCCATCGGCAACCGATTCGAATAAAGGTTCTTCATCTCCAACGGCCGATTCATCAACCGTGACACTCTTGTCGCTTCTTGAACGATCAACCACTTCCAACAGAAATTGATCAAACCGTCCCATAAAGTGGTACACCCATAAGCTGGCGGTAGCCGCCAATTGCGCGGTGAAGTGAAGGGCTGTTAAGCCTTGGTCATGGCGTTGTTTGATCGTGCGGAACAGTGCCGGGTTAATTTCAAGGCGCAGCAGCAAGGCAATGCCGTGGGGTGAGGAAGTCTCAATGCGATCGTTGGATAACCACTGCTGTACGTCAACCAAGGCGGTTTTGTCGACCACATCCCCAGCGTGTAATGGCAATACGTCACCCTCTTTGTCGGGTTCAACCACCGCATTCATTAACGATAAGGCTTTACCTCGTTCAGTTGGCAACCGACTCGCCAGTGCTTCTGAGTAAAGCGTAAAATTTGAATCTAACGATTGCGCGGCAAAATGCACACAAAACGGGTCGTCAATGTCGCGATATTCACCAATGGGTTCACCCTCAACCACATTTCGATACGATCGCTTCTGGTTTGCCAGGCTTCCCAGCTGCATCCAATTGGCGGGTGAGTCTTCCAGAAACATATCCAGACCGTCGTCGCGGTACTTCACCATCAGCTTCGCATTGACAAGCTTATTGTGCGTGGTACCAAGTTCAATAAAGCGTAAGTGGCGGCAGCGGTTATCCGCAAAATAGCGGTGTGCAACAGACACAGACAACAGGCGGCTATACCCCATAGCAACCCCTCTCCGGTCTCGCTCTGTCTGAGAGCTTGCTCACCATCAACGCCCTCCCACAGAAGTTGCAGGTTCAGAGGCACTGGGAATTTCGCCCCGTATCTGATCCGCATTGATACTGACCACGCGCAAACGGTACAGCACAGAAGGCGTATACCGCCCACCATGGATGCTCCACAGGTTACTTAAATCCTGCGTATTGGCATCTTCAAGTTCGATGATGAGCTTGTCGATATTGGTATCCAGGTCAGGTGTATTGGCGTGATCAAATACCCGCGTCGCGTGAAAAAACCCGACCACCGCAGACAGCAGGTTTACTGCGTGCGCGTATTTCACACCACTGAAATGTGCGGAAACCAAAATGGAAACATTCACCAAAATAGGCGAAGAAATGTCTGAACGGGACAGCCCGGCGGAGCCTCGCTGGTTGGTCATTGCGTTGCGTTCCTGAGCAACATTTACCAGCGTGATCGCAACTTTGTTGGCGACTCGTTCTTCGGAACGGCCTTCCGTGTCCGCAAGATTGCTGAGTACCGCAATGTTTTCTGTTAAATCAAACTGCCGGATCAAATAGTCATTTAGCTGACTTTGCACGGCGGCCAATGCTTCCGCAATCATCCGTTACTGCACTCCTGTCACCATCACACAATGTCATTGAAAATTTTTCGGGCAAAAAAAAACCTTACACGATTGGTGCATTTTATGAGTCATTGCGTAAAAACGCCAAGGAAAACATCGGTGCCATGAACATGGCTGACCTGGGCTTTGTTATTTTTATGTTTATCTTCTGTCAGAAGACAGTTTCTAATATTCCTCTCTTCGCTTCTTACACTAGTTCAGCGATATTGCGTTGGTCAATCTAAAAAGAATCCAATTCTTTTTCTTATTGCCAAATTAGTGACTATATTTTTATTTTTTTAGACACTCATCACACCCGCACGATAGCGGACCGGCGTTTCTGAGTTTTCCACCCGAATTTAATTAGTGTTTGAAAACATTGATTTTTTTCTCACGCCGAACGAAATAACGAAATCACTCTGCCTGCTGTTGTCAGATGAGCGCAGCGAAATCGCGCGAAAGGAATTAAGAATAAAATAGACAGTGCTAATTCAAAAATAGTCTATGAATTAACCTTCCGACTCATATGAACTAAATAAATTAAACGCTTAATCTGTCAGGTTTCACCATTTTCAAGTGAGGACACAGCCTGTAGTGCAGAACGTTGTAGTGCCGCTTCGCCCATTTGCGTGGCTTCGGATTCCAATCCTGCGTCGTCATTCACCTCAACACCGTTGACATTCACGGTGGGTTTAACCCGACCTTGCATCTGTTGAACAACATGTCCAAGCTCATGAGGTAAATGCTGTTCCTGGCCTGCAGCCAAATGAATATCACTGCCCTGCGCATAGGCATGCGCATTCACGGCAGCGGGTTTTGATGAATTATAATGCACCTTAACATGATCTAACGAAGCACCAGACAACGTTTCCATACCCGATTTTAGATTATCAGGCAGACCGGTGGCATTGGGTTTTTGCTGGTGAACGGCTTGAGTTGCGTCCGAAGAAGTTGAGTCAAACTTGCCTTGCAGCAACTCGTCTTCCTCTGGTTGACGCTGCACTGTGTCTACTGTCTGCGTTTGAACGATGCCAGATCCACCTGATGTACTCGCGAGATACTGCAACTGCGCCACCCGTTGCATGGCTAAGCGATTGTCTGTAAAAGCGGCCAATTGCGCTGCGCGTATCGTAGGTTCTTTACTGCCGTGGTTAGCAGACGCTATTTTTTCCTGAGGTGATTTCATAGGACTGGTTTCCTTCAATTTCTAGGGCTAAACAACTCAAGAGACGCTGATCGCGTTATGAAGAAACCCGACGAAAAATGACCTTAGTTGATTACCGACCAACCGTCAATTCAAACACCAAGCAGACAACCGGAATCCCTATTTTTGTTTGCCCGCTCGGAAGATAAAAAAGAAAAAGTATTCGGTACAGGCATGACGACAATACTATGAAGATGATCGATCATTCACTCTAAAGCCATGTACCAGCCTTTCGCGACTGCAACGCCTTTATCGATAGCAATTAGAAATTGATCATGTTTGCCGCGCCAATTAAAAACCCAAACCTCACCTTTAGGCTCTCCATTCCAATCGACTTGCGCAACCAACGCCTCTTTTTTGTGAAGCGCGTCTAAAACTTTATGATCAGGTTCGCCCAATAATGCCAGTATGTTTTCCGAACTGGATTGACCGACTTCGACCTGCTGATCAAGCGCTAGCATGATTTTGTGTAGCGTTCCGTTCCAGGTATCTACGTGACTATTCCAGGATGCACCCTCAAAATGCCCTGGTACTGAACGCCAATATTGAAAGTCTGCAATCAGGGTACGCAGATCCTTGTCATTTATGTTTGATTCCGTCGTAGGTTCAGCACTCACAAGCGCTGCAAAAAATAGCAGCAAAAGAATTAATTGTTTTTTCAGGCTGTTTTTCAAACGTCATTGCCTCTTTCACTTTTAATGTACAGATGTAAATTTTCTTTTGACAATTGAAAACAACACCCCTAATTTCTAGCGCTTGCCTCACTAAGTTGTTTACTGGTTACGAATCAGGAATCTTTAAGCATGATGTCTATTGAGACACTGCAATCCAATACGTTGGCTTGCATTACTCCACAAGAGTAAACGCTACCGCCTGGTCTTAAAAGACAAATGACGGAAACATAATAATACTTAGGAGAGTTAAATGAAAAACATAAGCGCCTTATCAATGGCCGCGTTATTAGCGGGCTCATTGATGAGCTACCCGACATTCGCAGCCTCACAAACGGCTGATGAAACCTATCAACTGCTAGAACAACAAAAGAAAAACACCTACTACAAGGTCAGCTATCGCTCAGAAGAGGAAGGCGCAAAAATCGCGATTTCCTATCACGCTGAACTGATGGAGACCAACAAAGAGCAGCGTTATCATGTTATCGACCTGACAACAGAAGACATTGCAAAACTGGAGTCACTCGGGCTTACCGTCGACATTGCAACAGATTTCATGAATCAGCAAGCCGAGCTGCTTACGCAAATGCAATCGGTTGCCGTGCAGACAACCCTAACCACAAACAGTGAAAATAACACCGCCGCGCTTATTGCTGGCATTCCAGGCTACAGCTGCTATGAAACGGTAGAGGAAACATTCGCTGCTGCGCAAACCATTGCCAACACATACACCAATTTAGCGGATTGGATTGATGTTGGTAATTCCTGGGAAAAAAACCAGGGACTCGGAGGCTTTGATATTAAGGTCCTTAAGCTGACCAATAAGGCCAATACCGGCACAAAACCCATCCTTTTTGTGAACAGCGCCATTCACGCGCGTGAATACACAACAGCGCCGTTAAACCTGGCTTTTGCAAACTGGTTGGTAGAAGGTTACGGCAACAATGCCGATGCCACCTGGATTCTGGATCATCATGAAGTGCACCTGATGCTGCAGACAAACCCGGATGGTCGGAAGAAAGCGGAGACCGGCTTGTCCTGGCGCAAAAATGCCAACCAAAATTATTGCGGCTCGACAAGCAACAGCCGAGGCGCTGATTTAAACCGAAACTTCAGCTTCAGTTGGAATATCACCAACGGCCAAGGCTCGAGTGGCAACCAATGTGACGCCACTTATCGCGGTCCGTCACCGGCTTCCGAACCCGAAGTACAGGCCATTGAAGCCTATGTGCGCAGTATTTTCCCGGATCGCAGAGGTCCCAACAAAAACGATGCCGCACCGGCAGATACCACCGGCATACACATTGACGTGCACAGTTACAGTGAATTGGTTTTATGGCCTTGGGGCGATACCAATCAGGTGGCGCCAAACGGTATTGCTATGCAAACCCTGGGTCGAAAATTCGCCTTCTTCAACAACTACCGGCCACAACAATCCATTGGTCTTTACCCAACCGATGGCACCAGCGATGCCGTCAGCTACGGCGAACTCGGTGTGCCAGCCTACACCTTTGAACTGGGTACATCATTTTTCCAAGGCTGCTCAACATTTGAAAGCACTATTAAGCCCGACAATCTGCAAGCGCTCATTTACGCCGCCAAAGTGGTTGGCGCGCCGTACATTACGCCAGGTGGTCCGGACGTCACCAATCTTGCGCTCAGCGATGGCGCGTCGAGTGGCGGCGTGACACCAGGAACACCGGTAACACTAACCGCAACCACCAGCGATTCTCGTTTCAACAACAGCAACGGTACAGAACCCACGCAGAATATTGTGGACGCGGAGTATTATATCGACGTTGCTCCTTGGCAATCTGGTAGTACGGCAATCGCACTTTCCGCAGCCGATGGCTCATTCAATAGCAAAACCGAAGGCGTCACTGGCGTGATCAACACGACGGGCTTGAGCTTGGGTCGGCACATTGTTTACGTCCGAGCCAAAGATGCAGACGGCGTCTGGGGTGCGGTAACAGCGGAGTTTTTGGTGATTGATAACGACCCAACACCGGAACCTGTCGAATATTGCGCGGCCGCTGGAGCCAATGCCAGTGAAGAGTGGATATCGCAAATAACCGTGGGCAGTTTCACTAACGCCTCTGGTAGCGCGACTTACTCCGACTTCACCAGTAAAACAGTTCCCGTCAGCACAGGGGCGAACGCAATTACCTTAACGCCTGGGTTCTCTGGCTCAAGTTACAACGAGCATTGGACGATATGGATTGACTTGAATGCCGACGGCGATTTTTCCGATTCCGGTGAAGAAGTCTATAACTCAGGATCCGCATCTTCATCGACTCGAACCGGTACGTTAACTGTTCCAGCAGGCACCGCAGAAGGCGATACACGCATGCGCGTTGCCATGCGTTACAACGCAGCACCCAGTGCATGTGGTACGTTCAACTATGGTGAAGTGGAAGACTATACCGTACAAATTTCAGACGGCGGCGGCACCGTGCCGAGTACGTTTGAAAACACCAACAGCTATGCAATACCCGACAACGACGCAACCGGAGTCAGCAGCCCGATTGCGGTAAACCGAACCGGCGCCTCTGGCACCGTCAGCGTTGCTGTGAACATTTCGCATACGTACAAGGGTGATTTAATTGTCGATGTCATACACCCGGATGGCACCGTTTATAACCTGCACAACCGTACAGGTGGTTCGGCTAACGACATCATCGGCTCTTTCTCTGTTGACGCTGACAGTAAAGACTCTAGTGGCACCTGGAATTTGCGGGTACGGGATCGTGCCAGGGCAGATGTCGGCACCATTAATCAGTGGAGCCTGACGTTCCAATAATTCAGCCAAGCAAAACGAAAGCCGGTGCACGCACCGGCTTTTTCGTTTTTCTGCTTCAGGTATTTGGTAAAACAAAAGATCTTTTGGTGGATTTTCTGTCCAAAGGGAGATCCCCTTGAATCCATTCCGATGTGCCATTCAAGTCAGCCTAAGCAGACACGACGAAGAAGCTGTTTTCACCAGCCGGTAATTTTTTGATACGTCGTTTTGGAACGAGGACAAAGACTGAATTGGGTAAGCGGTTAGATTTACCACGATGGTGATGCGTGGTGTTTTTTATTTCCAAGGGGCGATCCCCTTGCCCCCCCCTTTGTCGCCCGCTTTGGTATTCTGCCCTGCCGGACATTTTCTTCGAACGGTCGCTTGAGCGTGCGTCCCTGCACGCGCGGCGCTTACAAGGGCATCCATGCCCTTGAATCCGTTGCGACGTGTCCCTCATGTCAGCCAAAGCAGATGCGACGGAACAATTATTTACGCCAAAACCGTTATTGTTTTGATACGTCGTTTTGGAGTGAGAACAATGACTGAATTGGGTAAGCGGTTAGATTTACCACGATGGTGATGCGTGGTGTTTTTTCTTTCCAAGGGGCGATCCCCTTGAATCCGTTGCGACGTGTCCGTCATGTCAGCTAAAGCTATGCGACGGTTGGGTTATTTACACCTGATCGGGCTAATTAGATTTTTCTGGATGGCAATAGTTATCGAGAAGGTGACGTATGCTGTTTCACAGCCTATCAAACGACCACACGAAGCAATTAATGTCACACAGGTTGGTCAAGTAAAAATGTTTGAGCAGTGTCCCAATGAAACGATATCGCCGAATGATGCTAATACTTCAAATACGAAAACCACACTGAAAACTTTCAGGTCCGATGCATCAGCATGGTGAAGTCGTGTTCCAGATAATCGGTAATACGTTGGCAATGAGGGGTAATTTGCATACAACGTTGCAACGCTTCATCGGGGCAATACCCGGTTAATAACGGACTCTCATCAAAGCTGTTTGCATTTAACAGATTAAACGCCATACCCAAACGCGCATTCTTCCATAAAGAGGTTAATAACGACCAGGGATAGTCACTGGTGGAATTACGATAGTTAAGGCTACCAGACATCACGATCACATCTACTACTGGTAACGTTACCTGACTGAAGTCCGCCCGAATAAAATGCGTACGTGGTAAGTGGCCATATTTTCGCTCGGCACCGGTGATAAAGTCGTCGAGCAAATCCACACCCAAGTAGGTTACACGATCAAACCGCGAATGCAGATACGCTCGAAAGTCGCCATACCCGCAACCCAGATCCATCACGGAAAGTCCGTCAAAGTTCCCCCATTTGCACAACTGTTCAAAACGAATTCGTTGACCATCTTCCGTTTGATACGCGAGCTCCTGGTGCGGTAATTGGCCGAGTCTTTCACGATGAAAGCGCTGGATAGTGGCTTTTTCCATGATATTCATATTGACGAAACCTCAATGCCCTTGCCGATTAAACCAACAGACTGCCAACGGCACCCGCTATGGCACCGACACCTGCGCCAATGCCTGCGCCAACTAATGCACCCACCGGGCCACCCACTGCGGCACCAATACCCGCGCCGATTCCGCCCCCGACAATGCCACCACCGAGCGCACCGGCTGCAACTTTTTGACCCGTCGATAGCCCAACTTTCCAATTGCCACTGAGATCTTTTGCGCCAATCGCTTGA
Source organism: Reinekea sp. (assembly GCA_050293765.1). Taxonomy (GTDB): domain Bacteria; phylum Pseudomonadota; class Gammaproteobacteria; order Pseudomonadales; family Natronospirillaceae; genus Reinekea. Next base: position 41,670 of record JBNKNI010000029.1, on the reverse strand, counting down.
TAACGCGCGCGGGTATAGCGGTTCGATCTGGGCTCAGTATTGTCGTACGCACCGTTCGCCAAATCGGCGAATACTTTTTCATTGAGTACATAGTTGCCTGAATTCGGATCCAGAATCACCGATTTCTGCTTTTTCGCATCTTCGAGATATTCGCCTCCGCGTTCTAAGGCGTATTCAGCTTCGGCGCGCCAAGTCTTGGCTTCATTAACGTTATCTTGCTGCACGGCCTGAACCGAATCGTCTGTGCCTGCGGGTGCGTCTTTATCGACAACATGCATCGATTCGTGAAACAACGTCAAGGCAGAGACTTGGTCGTTCGGCGTGCTGGTGTGATCAATAAATATTACCGGTGGTTGTTCGTCCGGAAGTGTTAAGCCATAAATACCAACACGATTGTTGTTATAGAGCAGACTGTCGACCTCCTGAACCTCACAAGTATCCAGAATGTCTAGCGTTCGGCGACCTTTCGCGTCTTGATTTAACTCCGTCTTCACGACTTCCTTATCCATACGCTTCAACTGCGCAATGCCATCTGTTGGCAGTGTTGGTGAATATGAGTGTGTCATTTTCGCCAGCTTGCGCTGAATCGCGGCGTCGCGCCGATTATCATGAAATGTTATGGCTTGTTGACCGTTTTTTTGCACTGAACCTTTTGTGGAATCAATAGGTACGCGTGAAGGTATGGTCTCTCTGGCATGGTGTGACATAGCGGCTCCTGAGCATAATTTCTATAAGCACAGTAGAACCACGTCACTTTACTGTACGAAGGTATTTCACGGGCTTAGATTAGCGCATTACGTCTGTATCGCAAGATGGTTCCGTTTTTATAGGTTTACCAACAGGTTGGTTTTATCGGTTAACGTTACCGTACCACCTTCCCAGGACAGAGAAATTTCTTCACCCGCCATTGCCGTCAGTGCGTGACGCAAACCCTCTGAACTTGCGTCCACCGCCACGCCATTGATAGCCGTCAACACGGTTCCCGGTTTCAGTCCTGCCGCACTGGCGGCACTGTCTTGCCAGACCAGACCGATGGAAATATGATCGCCCAGAGCCAATGCAAACCCAAAGTCGGAATAAGCAAAAGGCGCATCGGAAAACGCTTTGAAATAAGCGATGCCTGCTGTGGAGTCCAGTGTCACAATATAGTGCTCCAGCATTCGCGCTCCAATCAGACTTGGCGCACCGTCGCGCGTATCCGACACCACAGCGCCCAAATTTAAGTTACCCAGCGACAACGAATTTAACACCACCTGACGTTGTTCAGCGTCAGCGGCTTGCCCGCCTAAAGAGCTGCCGGCAGAACCAAAACCGGTTCGCGTTTGCCCAACACCGCCCGCCTTGCTGGCGCCGTCCAGATCAGCCGGCGACAGATTGAAGTAAGTCGGTGCACCGGTATCCAACATCGCTTTACTGCGCGCTTTTTTCGCGAAGGTGACGTCGAATATCGGGCTAAACGGATAACCAAACTGATAGAGCTTTACTTTTTTAGCGCGTTTGAGATTGGGCAATTGCTGCGACTCGGTATGAAACCGCAAGATAGACTGTTGCAGGTCTATCTGCCACGCGCCCAACGGCAGCAATTCGGAACCAAGCACACCGTCGCCAATGAAAGTTGCCGTGAGTGGATTGGAAGAAAAGTCAGCAGTCACCATCGGCACCCGACGAAATTCTACGCCACCGATTTGCAGATCTGCCTGCACAATATCGCTGCGAATCACAGCGCCGTGCGCATCGGTTCCCTGGCTTCTACCGACACTGACCAGCCCAAGTTCATGAGCCAGCGTTTTGTCGATCATGGACGGGCTACCGGTATCCACCACAAAACGACGTTCCTTCCCGGCGATGTTTACCTGCACATATAGCTTGGTGGCAAACACGTCCAATGGGACATCAAACGATGCACTTGGCTGTGCCAATACGGGCCCTTCAGTAAGCCAGGCTGGCCGCTGAGAGTTTGCATTTGCAGAAACCGAAAACATGAATAGCAAAGGCAGCAGCGCGGCGGCCAGAACAGTGCCGAGGTGAAGTTGTGGAAATCGACTGCCGTTAAATCGAGTTGTTTGATTTATTGGGTTAATCGTCATCGCTACTGCCCCCGTCTCCTGAGAACAAATAGGCCACTATAGTTGGCAAATGTCGCCGACCGACAAACATAAACACGACACCAAACAGGATACAGCCGACAGACTGAGAGACGGTCATTAAAGGTGGTACGACGTCAAAGAAAATCAGATTTAAAAACCCGATAATGGCCAACAACATTCCCGACCAAGCGAAGATTAACAACATTCCATTGCTCCTGATTGTGATTCTTTTACGGTGAAAAATAGCGCACGTTCACGCCGTGGGTTTACTGCTGTTCACCTTTTCGATATTTACCCGGCGTTGTCCCGGTCCATTTTTTAAATGCCCGCTGAAATGCCGTTTGGTCGGCATAGCCCAGCAGGTAAGCCAATTCGGGCAGGCTGACATCCGCTTGGTTAATGTAGGTCATCGCCAAATCTTTTCGGGTCCGTTCGAGTAAGCTGTTAAAGGTTTCATCTCGCTCACGCAACCGCCGCTGCAACGTTCGCGGTGTCATGCCTAACGCTTCCGACACAGATTCCAACGTCAGCGTTGCTTGCGCCAGACCTTCAATAATCAACCGACGTACATCACGAATCAGACTATCGGTTTGGTTAAATTGCTGCAACAGTCGTTCGGCGTGAGCATCCATCATTTCTTGCATGAGCGGGTCGTGTTGGGTGATGGGCAAATGAAGGTAAGTAGTGGGAAAACGCACCTCAACCACCGGCTGTTCAAACAACACCGGGCACTGAAAAATGCGCTCATATTCAGCCAGGTACGCTGGTGCCGAATGCCGGAAATGAACCGACGACGGGCGCAGGTTTTGCCCGGTTATCCAGCGGGAGAACGTAACCCAGGCGGCGACGTTTTCTTCAGCAATGGCACAGGCGGCTTCATCTGCACCGGTATTCCAGGTCAGTGAACACTCCTCGTTACCAAGTTGATATCGGGACTGCGCACGGTTCGACACCAGCGCTTCGTATCGCTCATGTCGTTCAAACGCTTCCTGCACGGTTTGACTGCTCATCACCGCATACCCAAGAACGCCGTACTGGCCCGGCTTTATACATTCCCCCACATGCAGACCCACGGCCGGGTCGGAAGCCAACTTGCCTGCGGCCTCCAGCAGGGTCAGAAAGGTCGTACTGGGTAATCGCCGGTCTCCGTCGTTCAATAATTCCAGGGCAATGCCCGCTTGGGCAAAAAACGGCTCTACCGCGCATTCGCGCCGATTCAGGTATTCGACGATACCGCGCAGGTAATGGTATGAGACCGTGCTGTCTTGGTGGGTATCTGGCATGTTCAGCAAATTTTCCTGACGTGTTGAATCTATCACCGGGGAGTGGAATCCGGCACTATGCACAGTCCGAATAATACAGCGCTCAGGCCGGTGCACAACCGACCGAGACGATAATAATAAACACGGTGGCCCGATGACCTTTGAACCTCAACTCATACTGATTTACTTTGCGCCGATATTCCTCGCCTTCATTGCCTGGGAATGGCTCAGCCTGCGCAAGCAGGCCGGTTCCGCCCCGGCAACCGCACAATACAGTCTGGCAGATACTGCCTCCAACATCACCCTGGCCTTGCTGCATGAAGTTGGCGACGGCCTTGCCGCTCTGGTGACACTGAGTATTTACTATTGGCTGTTCGATTTCCGACTGTTTGACATACCTAACACGCTGTGGGCGTTTGCTCTGTTGTTTGTACTACAGGATTTTTGCTATTACTGGTTTCACCGCGCCAGCCATCGAATTCGCTGGATGTGGGCGTCGCACGTTGTGCACCATTCTTCGCAAACGCTGAACTTCTCAACGGCGTTCCGCCAAAGCCTGACCTACCCTATTTCCGGGATGTGGGTCTTCTGGCTTCCGCTTGTCATGCTGGGCTTCGAGCCAATGACGGTGATCGCGGTAGTGCTGTTTAACCTGGCGTATCAGTTCTTTATTCACACGCAACTGAGCCCAAAATTCGAATTCCTGGGTAAGGTATTAAACACCCCTTCACACCATAAGGTGCATCATTCGCGCAACGCGGAATACATCGATATGAACTATGCCGGCACATTGATTATCTGGGATAAACTGTTCGGCACCTTTATCGCCGAAAAAGACGACATCGTCTGCGATTTTGGCATTACCCGGCAGGTTGTCAGTCACAACCCGATCTACCTCACCTTTCACGAATGGAAGGACATGTTCCGGGATGCCTTCAGTGGCCAGAAAAGTTTTTCACTACGGCTGAAACACTTTTGGGCACCACCGGAGTGGCAACCGGAACCGGCAGTCTCAGCAAAAACAGGTTACGACAGTACCGAACCAAACGTGCACTAGACTGGATATTTGATCCTAAGCAGAGCGCTACGGAGTACAACGATGCTTTGGTGACATTTTTGGGCTAGCCTGTGGTGCTTAACGCACCACTTGCTTATTGATGTCCACTACATCGGCGGTCGCCACATTCGGCTCAGCAGGTTGGAAATCCGGGGTTTGCTGAGCCCGTTTACGAAACTCCGACGGCGTGACCTGATAGGTTTTCTTGAAATAGCCATAGAAGGTGGTTTTCGATGAAAACCCGGCCGAATAGAAAATCTCGGTCACCGATTTGTTCGGCTCCTGAATCATCTGATTGGCCGCATAGGCAACTCGCAGATCGTTCACGTATTCGTAGAAGTTCTTTTCGTAGCAATTATTGAGAATGGCCGACAACCTATGCGGGCTGACGCTCACAGCTTGAGCCAGGCTCGATAACGACAGGTCTTCGCGTAAGAACAATTGCCCTTCCAGCACCTCTTTCTCAATGCGTTGCGCGTCGGCATGGTAAGCCAACTGTTCTTCGTCCAGTACTTTTGAAAAATAAGAGGTCTGTTCGTAAATGATGTCATCGGCGTCGTTGTCGACTCGGATGGCCCGGAATGTCGTACGCACACTGAGGTAAACAAAGTGCGTTACCAGAATCATAAAGCCAATATCACCCACCGATACCTTGTTACCGGTTGGGAACAAGAAGGCACTGAGTACCTGCGTGGCATTGGCCACGAATATGACCAGCAACACCTTAATCATGTCATACCAGCTGTCTGGCAAAGTCTTACTCTGGTAGGAATTCCAGTCTTTCTTCATCTTCAGAATAAGGTGCGAGGCCCGGGCCAGATACATGAGCAAATGAATACCCGCCATAGCGCTGATCATGTTGAATATCATGATGTAGCTGTCCATTTTGTAAGCATCACGAGGCACCAGCGAAAACATGGGGTAGCCACCCAAAAGGTCGCCACACAGCAGGGCAGTCACCACCGGTAAAAAACAGAAGGTGAAGTCTTTTAACTGCACTTCTTTACGGGTCGAAATATGGCTGACATAGCCCAGAATCAGCGGCCCCGGCAGGAACAGGATAGCGAGCGACATTAAATAGGCTTGTGGGGAGATCCGAATATCGAAACTGTCCAACAGAATCAGGGACATATAAGCAGACAGAAACAACATGAAGGCCACCAGCCACTTACGTGACCGACACTGAACCGCAATAAACATGACGGCGAGCGCCAAGCAGGCTGCCAGTGAAACACCGTAAACTACACTCATCACAGACTCCATTGTGTACTCTCTCTTGCTTCTATTTATAACCGACCGATCATGCAGACAACCGCCTGCATAGACTTTATAAGTGTATGAAAATCATTCGACGAACATCACTACCCAACCGGGTAGGTCGGCCAAAATACCACCAAAAAAATATCCCGCAAGAGGACTGTTCGAGTCTTCCCTACCGCTGTTTTGGCGTTCGCCTGCCCCAAAAAAAGCGTTCGGCTGCATAAAAAAGCGTCCGTCTGGACCAAGACTGACGCCCGAACGCCCCTTGGTTCTTAAACTGCGCGCATTGTGATCTTTTTCAGGATGGAATAAAGACAATGGCAGTATCTAATACAACATTTTTTTTAAATCCGTTGGTGCTGGCCGTTTGCCTAAGCACCACCGCGGTGCTTTCCGGTTGTGGCGAACCCGAAACCAAAAACAGCGCGCCTTTGGCGAACGGCGTACAAATTCTGTACGGAGTTGACCAACTCACGCTGCAGGAAGCCGGTGACGATATTTGGACAGAAGTGGAACTGACCGGATCTTTTACCTACTCCGACGCCGAACAGGACCCAGCCAACGCAGAGGGTCACCAGTATCGCTGGTTGGTCGATGGTAAAACCGTCAGCACCTCGATGAGCTTTACACCCTCGCGGCTGGATCACGACAAAGAGATTCGTTTTGAAGTGACCCCGGCGGCGGCCTCTGGCACCACAATCGGCGTAGCATCAGCTTCACCGACCTTAACGCTGCGCAGCAAAGACCGCCTGTTTTTTACCGCCACCGCTTTCGACGAAGACCAGGCTCTTTACGTGACAGACGGCAGCGCCGACAACACTGTTCGCATTGGCAATTTTGTCGCCGGTGTTGGCCGCGAAGGCAGAGAGTATATTACCCGGCCTGTGTCTGTGAACGACAACTGGGTTTTTACCGTCAGAAACGCCAACGGCAAGATCGTACTAGCCGTTAGTGATGCGACCGCAGAAGGCACCATTCTACTGGATGACGGTGAACTGGCTGACTTAAACCCTAGCGCGCTCATGCTTTTCAACGGTTTTGCTTACTTTAAAGGTTACGACGCCGATCACGGTAATGAACTGTGGCGAACAGACGGCACGGTTGAAGGGACGGTACGGGTCACCGACCTGTTGCCCGGAATGAACTCCAGTTACGCACTGCCGTTAGCGGTGATGAACGACCAACTCTTCTTCATGGCGCAAGACAGCGACGCGGGATATGAACTGCACCGCATGAATACCGCACACGAGGCTACCCTGGTAAAAGATATTCACCCTGGAAGTCAAGGATCGAACATTTCCTTCGCTGTCGCATTCAACAACCGACTTTACTTTGGCGCTGAAGATGGCCTGGGCGATGAAACGGGTGGCTACGAACCCTGGGTATCTGACGGTACCGAATCGGGTACACACATGCTGAAAAATATCAATTCGATCGGTAATTCATACCCCTATGGCTACGTTCCTATGAACGACTCCCTCTACTTTGTGGCCTCCACGTATAACAGCGGGTCTGGCCGGGAAATTTGGCGCACACAGGGTACGGAAGCCAGCACGTTGATCGTCAGCAATACCATGGCAGGGGCAACCTTGCTGACGCCGTTTGGGGACCAAGTCGCCTATGGGACCGAAGGCACCTTACAAACGGCTAAACCTATCGACACGGAAGATGGCGCAAACTCCCGTGAACTGGTCACTCTGGACGCAGCAACGGATCTGCGACAGATGATAAATCTGAACGGCAACCTGATTTTCACCTCAAATCTGGATAACGACGGGCAACTTGAATTGCGGACATTACGAGCAGACACGCCTCGAAATGTAGAAACCCTGGCCGACCTTAACGGCACAGAATCCTCCTACCCAAAACAGTTCATCACGTTGAATGGTGAACTTTTGTTCACGGCTGCAGACACGGGTATTGGCGAAGAAGTTTGGATTACCGATGGCACCGCAGAAGGCACGCGTCTGCTGCTGGACCTGTACACCGGACCGAACTCCAGCGCACCGACACTGGTTCTGCCTGAAAACAGCAACGAACGTTAATTACACAAAAAATCGATGGTCGTTACTTTACACAACGGCCGTCTCAATTGCAGGACATCATCATGAAACATGCTTTTACTGTCAGCCTGGCAGCCACGCTAATAACAGCCTGCGCGGGCGGCAATTCACCAGAAGTGATCAAACCGGACTTGGGCGGCGGCGATAACGTTGGCCAACTCACAGCCGGTAGCCAACCGTTCAATATCGACGGGTTGGGGTTTAAAACTGCCACAGTCAGCGCTAAGTCAATCGATGGTCAGTTCAGTTACAACGACGGCGAACAGATTACTTTCATGCTGGGTGATACTGAGCTATTTACGGTGGCTGCAGCAGAGAATCTGAATTTCTCGACAGCTTTGCGCCAGGGCTACGCGCTGCCCGATACCGCAGATGCGGTTCTGTCGATTCTCGAAACACCACCAGGACTTGCCGCCGCAACGCTTGATCCACTGCACGTGATTTCGAACAAAATGAAGCTACTTTTGGTGCTCGACAACGACCGCAACCCGGACAACGGCATTGACCTAACTGACTGGCACCAACGCCTGGCAGGCGCGGTTGTGGATCTGGATCACGCATTTGACCGACCTGACATTTTTGTTGATACCTTTAGTGGCAGCCTGGCGGCACCTGTGGCCATCGATATCGCCGAACCACTCGTTACGCTGTACGACATGGAAGGTATAAAGGTCCGTGCACCGCGAATGATCCAACACGAGTCCGCTTGGAGTAGCTTAGAATACATCAACCGCTATCAATACAATGCGCTGGGCGCACTGACACAAACAGATAATCTGGTACGACGCACAAGCACAGACAAGGACTTGAGCCGAGATACCATGACATACAGTTTGGACAAATTTGGCTTCCCTCAAGAAGTGATCACCACTCAGCGACGTAATCTGGATACGGATACACCGGAAGCCTATGTCGCAAAAACCGTGCTGATCAACAATGGTTATATGAGCCGAAATGGTTACCCAACTGTGACCTTTGAAGAAGACTTCAACGGCACCAGCCTTGACGATTTGGAACTGGAATATCGTATGGAAAGTACCTATTCAGGGACCCAGCCGATTCGCATGAAAGAATTTTCCAACAATGGGAACCAAACTACGTCCCAGTACGACTATGCCTACCAATACGACAGCGAAGGACGCGAAATACAGGAGCGTATGGACTACATCAGCCACGACGACACGGGTGCTGTGATTGAAACCGTTACTAACCTATACACCACTGTTTACTCTACTGTAAACGGCGATGAAGTAACCTCCCGTACTGATGACCGCGACAATGACGGTGTCATCAATGGTCGCAACGAGATTCGAGTTAAACGCAATTCTGAAGGTCAAGTGTTGGAAAAAGAGTCCAGCTACTATGGCACGGACGACCTGCTGACGTTTCGTCGTCAACAGAACTTCGAATACAACGACAATGGCAAAGCGGTACAAGAAATCGAGTTACGCGACTTAGATAAAGACGGTTTAGACCTTGAAAACGAGTATGGGGTTAAGATCGACACCTATAACGACCAGGGTGTTTTGGTTGAACAGTCCCGAACCTCAAACTCGAACAATACCAATGTGACCAAAACCGTGACGAAATACAGTTATGAGGAACAGGGAACAACACTGGGTCGCATGAAAAGCATTGTTCAAACCGAACAAACCTGGGCATATGGTACAGCCGAAGCAGACCGACCTGAGCCACACCGTGTGATCACCTACAATTACGTGTACGACGCCAACAGCGGGCGTTTAACCAACATCAACTCGAATCAGATCTACAACGGCGTTGAAAACTACCGACAGACCATTGAGCTGGCGTATAACGCAGACGGTAACTTAACCGACTATACGATCACCTATAACGTGGACGACATTGGTGGCACAGCGCGCGTCATGGCACATCACATGACTTACGCGGAAACCGATAATGGGCTGGGCTACTTATTGCACAACCAGACCCGTGAACAATTGAACTCACTACTCAATAAAACCGCCCAAGACTACGACATTTACCTCAACACGCCCGCACTTATTTTCGCGCCATGGAAGTAGTGTAGAAGAACTCGTTGGATCCGGAGCGAGCGCTCCGGATCTCTATTTTCTATCTTGAACTTCGGGTGTAGAACTTTGCTACCGCAATAAATGTATCTACCTCCGCCTAGGCGACGTTTCAGTCGCTAAAAAAGGAAGCCAACCAATAAAGTAACAATGAGCAGCACACCCCAATACATTCCGGTGATAGCAGGGTTAACATATTTAAATGTCGATTTCCTGGTAATCAGAAAATTCTCCCAACCTTTATACCCTTTAGTTGAATCACCCATTGAATCTTCTATTGTCAAAATATACGCACCCAGGTTTTTCAAATGAATTCCTAAAGCAACGCTTCGAAGCGCTCCAAAAAATACAATGAGCACTGGAATGAATAAAAAAATTGAAGATATTTTTTCGGTCTGGGCTGCCAACCAAGAATACACAGCAGCAATGCCAAAAATGCAATTCCGTTCGATGGCACCCGTTTCTGCTAAATGCGTTTCAATTTCCCGTCTGAGAGTTAAGTACTCCTCTTTCACGATGTTAAAGTCATCCATTTTCTACTCCTTTGATTGGGCTAACATGACCAAATAAATCAACCGATCTTGCAATGGCATAGAGCCAGATCAGCCAACGTTTTTCAACAGATCTACCACCATATAGAAATTCGTCTTTCCAGCTTTGGTGTTTGGTTTACTTCCATCCATATGATTAGCATATCGATTTAAACACTGACCGAGAAAATTATCTTTTTCCTTAGTAACCCAAGAATCGGGAAGCATTTGATATACCGAAGGAATGATAAAATCATGGACGCTCTTTCCGATGTCTCTGTTTTTCTGAAAGCCGCTGTTTGCGACGCCTTCCACACCACTTAGGTAGATTAGATTTCTCGAATTCCCTTCAGTCAGATTTACCCGACCCTTATCTTTTGCCAATTGAGTTGCAGACCATTCTTTTTCATTCATAAGCCTTTTATATGGCACTGAAATCGCACTAATTAAACTTTTAAAGTCATCTTTAAACACAAACTTTCCAGCCAAGTTCAGTAATAAGCTGTTGTTGAAGGGCTCATCATCATTTGCAATGACAGCACCATATTTAACCCTTTTCAGAGGAAATTTATTGATACACCAGAGCACACTACCTTCCCGTTCAATGTTTTCAGGCGCCAAGTCTAGGAAAGCGGTTGTAGTATCATGATATAAACCCGTCATCCACTTTCGCGCTGTGATTGTCATTTCATGAACTGGTCCGAGCTTAGAGTCCGGTAAATAATCAAATTCAGCATTGAACTTATTTAAATAATCTGCAATTGATCTTAAAGTCATGGACTCAATAAATTCTTTAGTGAATGGCAAGTAGCCTTTATCCGCCAAACCAGCCATGATTTTCTTTAGCTCTTTTAAAACGTTCTGGGCATTTCGATCAGAGGCAACGGGGCTCCCATAGTTCGCGCCCTGAACTGTAACAATGGCTTTGATGCAATTTGCTTTAAATACATATTCATCAAGGTATGCCAAAAATCGCGCAACAGTAGCCCCCTGACTATAAGCAACGAGAACGTTTGGTCGATCGTTTTCTATCGCCGTTCTCAAAAGCATTTCGTAGTAACCCATTCCTTCCAGAGAGGCCATCCCAATGCGCCCTCGCGGCCCCCAAGGCTTACTCCAATTATCACTTATCCATTCATTTGAAAGCATTGATCGATTGGGACCTGCAGCATCATTGAAGTCGACAGCCTGATCAGCAATTTTCTTCAGTATCACCTCATCAGTATTGTCTAACTCGGAATAAGCTCTCCGGTATAAAGGATCAGCCAGAAGACCAATGCTTTTCGGAATAATGGGGAAGAAATACTCATCACAATCTGAATTTCCATCCTGTCTGCCATCCATCGCCTTTGGCATTTCACACATCAAGTTATGGGGATATTTATTACAGGCATATTGATCATCCGATAAAAAATTCCTGCGATCTCCGAACTCACTGTCCGATAAAAATGGCTTCCTATCTAATTCGCCAAGAAGCTTCCTCTGGTCGCGATCAACTATTCTCTTTGCTGCGTTTAAAGACCAGACTGTATATCCATTTCTCATATTGATATCTCCAAGATTGCTCCATAATAAATCAATCTACTACCTGTCATTTCGATACTTCGCAATCTCTTTTAACTTGTTTCGGTATATCTTCATACTGTGACTACTGATCGTAGATCGCGGATTAATTTTGATGCTATTCATGAACCACCGGAGTCGGTCTAAAAAGACCGGTGCAACATATACTTCAATCTGTTTTGTATTGCCAGATTTCATATCCGTCAGGTAACGGAGATCGCCCCAGTGACGATACAACGACATTTTTTCAAGAAACTGAATTACTTTATCCAGCATTGGATGTTGGTTGCTGCTACTGGAAGTGAGTGCCCGTTTAATCACGATCAAAACGCCGGTGAGCAATTGGATCAGCAAGTTCGTTGGCAATCGAGGAACAATATCGGCAGAATTAACAACGCGATAAACAGGCGTTTTATAGAATCGGAAATACTGGTAGTCGGCGAATCGAGGGGCACCAAAGGTGTAACATACCTTGCGAACGTCTTCGCTTATTTGTTGCGCAGCCATTTGCGCGAATACCCCACCTTGCGAATGCCCAGTTAGAAATACGATGGTTGGTTTGGTTTCTCCGTTCACATAATATTGAATGTCGTCTACTAAATGTTGTTGAAGAATATTTTGAAAAGAATCGTAAAAGCCCAGGTGTACATTCCCAGCCTTATCCCCTTTCGGCTTGGCATTCGCATTTAACAACCAATCTTTAACATTTTTATCGGTCCCCCTAAAGCTGAACACGACAAATTTTTTACGATTAGATACCCCGGTTAACACATAGTATTCAGCGGAATCGACTTGCCGGAATTCTTTGTATTCAATATTAACGGCTTTGAGATGGCTCAGTATTTCTTTGAAAGCGTCGGAGTCTTCATATCTGCCAAGATAGCTTCTGATCTTATCCGCCGTTAAGTGATCCTTATTTTCCAATATCTTGGTTATACCTTCGTCGATATTGAGTTTATAAAAATCATTGGGTGTCAGGTAAGCAAAGTAAGCGAGTTCAGACATTAGGTAAGCGGCTCGGTCTGAATAACCAAGCCGCAAAAGATCAAAATTTTTCGCGATAGGATCGGGTTGAATATCGCTGGCTTTAACACTGGAAACATCGAACTGAGTAATTGCGCGACCGTAGTTCAAGCTAACTGTAACAACGGCAACAACGCCAGGCAGCCAATATAACAAAAGACTTTCCAGGCTCGGCGAAGTAAACAGCCCTATGCCCAACGCGGCTTTAAGGCTGCCAAAATAAATGAATGGCACGACTGCCCATTGCGCAACATTCTGAATAACTTTTAACATGGCTACGTCCTTGTAATCTTAGGTTCCACAGTAACGCGTTGAACTCCATCAACGCGATTCGGCGCGCACAGCGCTAGACCAACATCCGCCCCCTTTGCTGATCACTTATTGACCAAGCTACAGTTAACCAAAATGATTATCAACAGCATTTTCTACCATGGTAAGAATTTTTTACATGAACATATGTAATTTTTATGACCTCCCGAAATAACGACAAGTGTGATTAAAACGGCGACCTGGAACGCAGTTCCCATGACTGCTAACCACTAACGCCCTCGTCCATCGACCAAAAGTTCCCTTAAATAACCCCCATACTCGCTAATGAGGTGAGCTTCATGCGATCTGGTTTCCCAGTAGGTTTGTTGACTATGAAAACGTCGTCCAACCACAACGAGAATTCCAGCAAAGTGTATTTGATGCGACTGGCTTCTTGTCGCTGTGCCTCCGGCAAGTTAAGTACGCCCGCTGGGTTGCTGCACACCAGAATCAGCCGCGTAGTGTTAGCTTGAATGATGTGTTTGAGCAACCGACTGGTGGTGAGCGCTTTCAGTGACGATGGCACATTGAGTAAGGTTCGGGTCTCGATCAGGTGTTGCGATGTGGTGAGCATGAGCCCGTACACACCGGTTTTAATAAACCGATGTTGCGCATCTGCAATGTGTTGTTCTGCTTTTAAGCGGGTATCCAACAGAACGGAGTTGGATTTCTGGAAGGCTTCCTGGTGGCGGTGAGTGAACAGCAGTTCTTCGTCGCCGACGCTGATTTTTCTGTACATAATGCTCTCGCGTTTACAGTTGAAATAACATTAAAAAATATTGGAAAACGCTTTAGAAACCTCGCCTGCGACGCGCAGGCAAGGAAATGCGGCTAAAGCATTGCGTTCTTGGCTGTGTTTACAACAATGAATACCGGGACGGCCGCGGCGGAGCCACGGTGGTGATACTCAACACAGGCACAGAACAGAGCTGAAGCCGCTCCGATTCCGGAAAAATACCGCTGAACCACACCACAGCAAGCTGCAAGCGCCACCAAGGGGTGCTGCGTAAAGTCGCCAGATAGGTTTCTGTGTGGGTGGGTTGGGGTTGCCATTGGGTGTGGGGTTCGCAAGACGATTCCGCGTCAGAAAGGTTCTGAGCGGCGCTGTTGAATGCGCTTAGTGTGTCTTGTGACTGAAATTTTTCTTTAGCCGAGTGGGACTCTAGCTTACAATGATCTTTAGCCATGATTGATAGTCTCGTTATCGATTTTGGTTAGCTGCCCCGGAGTGTTACCAGCACTCTTGGGTAGCGCTTAGTTTTTCAACGTTCTTCTTGCGATAGACCTCCTTCTGTTTTTCATCCAACGCTTATAAAACACCTTACGAAAACACCACGCAAGCGGTAAATTTTTCAGGTTTGTTTTTTGTGATCGAGTTAATAAAATGAGATCTATTTCCGAAAAGGAAGAAAGCCCGCATTAAAAAAATTCGGGCTGTTAAATGAAATACGTTAAGAAAAAACGAGAACCCTTTGCGCTTGGGTTACGACTTCCAACCTGAACCCAGTACCAACTGAGCTTTGATCGAGCCTCTTAGTTCTTTTGGTGCTCGAACAGAGAATTCTTTCACGTCGGTTTGAAATTTGATTTAAACGATGCAATTTTTCCAACGGAGGAATCAGAAAAACCCAAAACGCTTTTTAGCAACATTCTTACGGTTAATGTCTATCACATCGGATAGGTTGTATTTTTCAAGTTTATCCAGCAGCGCGTCTGTCCCTTTGGCTAGCTTATAATCCATTTCCTCATTGTACAAAGGAATGAGACTGTAAAATTCAATCTCCTTTTGGTCGTTGATCTTCAACTTATGAAAGTCTGGCGGTACCGTGATAGAAGGCAGAAGAATAACACCACAGAGTTCGGTGTTATTTGCAAACGGCTCTGCTGGGTTTCCATTCGGAATTGAGTGCCCCCAACCTAACCAAGTTTCGTACTTATGCGGAAACCGAGCCAGGTACTTAAGTTGTCTGACAGGCCAGTACCAAGCTTCATCTTTAAATGCTGCGTCATTTACCTCCCAACTCTCAGGAAGCGTGACCATTAATTCCATGTACTTCGTTGAATCTGCATTTTCCGGGACACACATAGGAAGATCACTCATACCGGATGTCACCAGCGTATGAAATGGTCGTTCTTCAGTAGGTGGTACATGGTGTATGTCGATATGTACGGTATCCGACACCAGTTCATGCATGACCGTTGGAATGTTCCCAATATGAGCTTCAATATGGTCTGAGATTTGTTCTATACACTCTTCCCCGCTTGGGGCTGACCATTCTTTTTCACCATCGGTATAGGTAAAAATTGGTGATCCTGACAGTGATACGACTTTTTCATCCTTATCCATAAACGTCTCCGAATTATCTTTCCTTTTTAACAAACTCGATAACTTTATCAAGCCACGTGAACGATTGCTATGACTGACAGAATTGACGGCTGTTACAACCACTTATACATGACAAAGGCATCCACATAGCCTTGTGCTGGGTGATTAAAGGCCTTTGGTAAACAGCCGACGGTTTCAAAGCCAAGCTTGTGCCAGAGTCGCACTGCCCCTTCGTTACTGGATGCCACAAAATTAAACTGCATGGCCTTGTAGCCAAGCTCTCTGGCAATTTGCTGAGAATGCTCGCACATAATGGTTGCCAGCCCTTTACCACGCGCCAAAGGTGAAACCATGTAGCCGCAATTGCAGACATGGCTGCCGGGACCGGCATGATTGGTTTTCAAGTAATAGGTTGCCAAGATTTCGCCCTCGTTCTCAACGACAAAGGTTTTTCGTGGTGCCTCTAGCCAGATTTTCTCGGCCTGTTGTTTTGAGGTATCGGGCGCGAAACCATAGGTTTCTCCGGCAGATACGATGCTCTGAAAAATCGGCCATATAGCATTCCAATCTTGCTTTTTGGCTTCTCGAATATTCATGGTAAGACCTCAACTGATATTAACAGGGCTCAGTCACCTGCGCCCCTGCCGATTATGCCTTGGGAAACTGGTGTTTTCACTGTATTACTAAAAAAGTGGTCATAAGGGAGCCATGGACAAAATCCGCTTTTAAAAAATTCAACTGAGTAGTTTCATCCTTGCTTGTCCATCTGCTGAATAGAATTTCTGAAAAAATCGGTTTAGATGGGGGTCGGTGCGTTTCGGTAGTTGATCCTTGTGAAACCAGCGAACTCTGTGAAATTCTGAACGATCGAATTTGATAGCGGCTTTTTTGTCGCCTTTCAGCGCATACCATATGGATATATCCGTATGCCCGCTTGTTTCCCCTAACGTCTCTGTACTAGTTAGCAGTATCGGCCCATTAACCAGAAACTCACCTCTAAAGCCGAGTTCTTCCTGGCATTCTCTTAGTACTGTCTCTCGCGGATGCTCACCGGGTTCCACATGCCCACCCGGTGGAACCCACAACTCAGCGTTAATATGATCAACAAGCAATAGATAATCACCATCGACGACGGCGAAGTAAGAAACCAAGTGTCTTTCAGGGAAGTTAGGTTTCTTTAACCGGCACAGTTCGGTGCCAGATTCTATCCACTCTATTACTGCGTCTTTGGTGACCCGTTCGAGTTGATCTAGCGGGCGGATGGACAGAATTTCGTCTTGAATGGCTTTTCTTATTTGGTTCAATTTTGGTACTCGCCTCAACAAATATCAGGGGTCACTATCTAAGTTCTTATTGGAAAACCACAGAGAATTATGTCGTCATTAATCGAAGAAACTGCCCCTTTCGATCTAATACCCAACAGACATAGCACCCACTTCAACAATGATACTGAGGGGCAAAGTTGCCTAATGAATTAATCCCCTTTGGCTTTTTAATCCAGACGCAGCCAACTTACCACTCATAAGAAAAATAATACAACGTTTGGTTTCGCAACAAAGTGCACATCCGTTCGCAGGGACGACTTTGGTTTTGCATGATTTATGTTATTTGCACGTCAGCGGATTCCGTTGACTTCGTTTCTTTCATTTTTCAGTAATGTCTCACTACTTGGGCCCGGATTTGAGGTAAAACCCAACTTCTGGGCACACTGCCCCTTGGCCAGCACATGTATTTGTCCATACGAAGACAACCCGCTTTCCCAAACGGAGTTACCGTCATACAACCTATCTATTCACTGGCGCATTAGCCTAAATCAAGCAAATTCCACTCGCTCCAAAGAAGACGCCTATTTGTAACTCTCAACATTGATCCTGACTTAGATGTCCATTATTTATAGATGCAGTTCTCATAATGATCGATGAGCGTTTGACATGCCCTTCCGCGAGACTAAAATATTCCAAGTTAGAATACTAACTTAGTAGTGAGCCTTACCAATTTGAAAAAAATAAGATTATTAAAATTGGCATTGTGAGCCGTATCTAAAAACAGACGTTTGAATTATTAGAATTCAGTGCCTCATAAAAAGAACGATTGAGATCTAGCCCCTTAATAAGGTTTCAGGCTTGGTCTTAGGGCAATTACGCCCTTTAAAAAGTTCATGCATTAACATTCGATACAAACGGCTTTACAGTGAAAATAACATTAAGGCAACTCTGATAAATTAAAATCACCTCAGTCCTTGGAGGAGCCGGAGGGCGGGACTGAAAAGGCAAATTTCGTTGTTAAGTCCTTTGCCAAGATAATGAATATTGCCTGCAGAATTTGCCTCGAACTTTGCGTATTTCTGAACCCGCTAAGGTAGATAGCAGTTATTCAGAGGTGCCTTAAGTCTTCAATTCTCAATGTCGGTCGTCAATCGAAGCTAAAGAATTTGTGATCTAAACCGTCGCAAATACGCTGCAGCCATTTCGACTAACTCTGTCGCGTTATGCTCACGTCGAAAAAAACAAGTACAACTAGCATTACTCTTCACAAGAGGAAGACTTATGAAAGATAAAATAATGAGACCAACCCGCCTCGCGGCGGCTATTGGTTTCGCCATTGCCGCCGCAAGCGCTCAAGCAGGTGAATGTACTTATACGGTCCAAAATTCTTGGAATACCGGATTTGTTGGCTCGATAACAATCACCAACGATGACGCCACTGCGATCGATGGGTGGGAAGTGAGTTGGAGTTATGGCAACAATGTCATTTCCAACGCATGGAACGCTAATTTGGCGGGTGCCTACACAGCAACAAACTTAAGCTGGAATGCCGTCATTCAACCCGGGCAAAGCATTGAGTTTGGCTTTCAAGGCACGTTAAATGGTGATGTTGTTGAAACGCCTGTTGTTACCGGTTCCGTTTGCTCATCTAACCCTGATCCTGATCCTGATCCAGACCCAGACCCAGACCCAGACCCAGATCCTGATCCTGATCCTGATCCAGACCCTGATCCAGACCCTGATCCAGACCCAGATCCAACGGGTAAATTCCGAGTTAACGCGCAAGGTAACATCACCAAAGATGGTGAAGAAATGCCGATTCAATGCGGTAACTGGTTTGGTTTAGAAGGTCGTCACGAACCATCAAATGCGGATATAAACCCAAGTGGCGCTCCAATGGAGTTATACGTGGGCAATACATTCTGGGCGAATGGAAGCGCAGGAACAGGTCGTACCATTCAGCAGACTATGAATGAGATCAAGGGTATGGGAATGAACGTTATTCGCTTACCTATTGCGCCTCAAACGTTGAATCCGAACGATCCTCAAGGTAAGGCTCCCTTCCTGAAAAACCATCCGACTGTGCGTTCCAACAATGCACGTGAAGCGATGGAAGATTTCATCAAGTTGGCAGACCAAAATGACCTACAAGTCATTATTGATATCCACTCTTGCTCTAACTACCTTGGCTGGCGCGCGGGTCGTCTGGATGCTCGACCTCCATTTGTCGACGTCACCAGAACGGACTACGACTTCTTACGTGAAGACTATTCATGTTCAGCAACCAACAACCCAGACAGCGTGAAAAACATTCAAGCCTATGACAAAGACAAGTGGCTTGATAACCTTCGCGAAATAGCTGGTTTATCTGAATTGCTGGGTGTGAGTAACATCCTGGGTATCGACGTGTACAACGAGCCATGGGACTACTCTTGGGGTGAATGGAAAGATCTGACTGAAGAAGCGTATGCTGCAATCAATGAAGTGAATCCAAACGTGCTGATATTCGTTGAAGGTATTTCAGACACCTACGATAACCAAGATGGCACGCCAGACGACATTGGAAACTCGCCACATGGCGACCCTGAAACAACGCCTAACTGGGGAGAGAACTTCTATGAGTTTGCTGCAAACCCACTCAACATTCCAAAAGAACGTCTTGTCATTTCACCTCATACGTACGGCCCATCTGTGTTTGTGCAGCCTATGTTTATGGACCCAGCACAACCCGAATGTGAAGGCTTAAAAGGCCATGAGGCAGGTGCCGCGAAATGTAACATTGTGATCGACAAAGACCGGTTAGTTCCTGGTTGGGAAGAGCACTTTGGGTACTTACGCGACCAAGGTTATGCAGTCATTATGGGTGAATTCGGTGGTAACATGGATTGGCCAAACAAAGCTTCTCTGGGCGATCAGAAACTTTGGAAAGGTCACATCACACCAGGAGTTGACCAAGATTGGCAGATAGCCTTCACCGACTATATGGTTGAAGAAGACATCGACGGTTGTTACTGGGGAATGAACCCTGAGTCTGGCGATACAGGCGGTTGGTACGGTCACGCATACGATCCAATCTCCAATACTGCAGGCTGGGGTGAATGGCTCGACTTCGACCAACGTAAAACCAACCTCTTGAACAAAATCTGGGGGCAATGAACGCTTTAGAGGAAACATTTCGCTAAAGACAACCGCTTAACCATTCTTCGCAATGGTTAATGAAACCATAAAAGCAAACCATTGTTGGTTTGCTTTTTTTGTTCTAGACCTACTGGGTGCAAAGAAAAAACACGTATACGTTTAATGGAAGTTCATTCAAGCCGGAATCACCAGAGTATGAAATGGTCGCTCATTGCTTGGAGGTACATGTCGTATGTACACATGTACGGTATTCGCTTCCAGTTAATGCATTGACGATGGAATTTTCCAATGTGGATTTCGATATAAACTGAGATTTCTTCTATACACTGTTCCCCGCTACTTGGAAGGTTCACCATCAGTATAGGGAAAAATCAGCGGTCGCTGACAGCGACAGGATCTTTCCTTTTTATCTAAAAATATCTTCGCTTTTTTCTTCCTTTTGGCGAATTAGATAAATTTATCGAATCACCCGAGAGGATGCTATGACTGACGAAAACACTATAATCACATGCAAATATACATCAATAATGCTTCCGCATAGCCTTGTGCTGGGTGATTAAGGGCTTCTGGTTAACAACCAATTATTTCAATACCTAGCTTACACCTGAAGTAGACTGCCTTTTTATAGCTGGATGACACGAAATCAGACTGCGTGGTTTTATCGCCAAGCTCCTTGGCGACTTTTTGGGATGTTCACACATTAAGGTTGCCAGACCGTTACTACGCGCCATCAGTGATATCAAGCAGCCCGAATTGTAGACACGGCTACTGAGGCCAGATTGAATGGTTTTACATAATAGAATCCAACGACTTCCCTCTGCTTCCAACAAAGAAGGTTTTATACCACGACGCTAACCAGCTTTCTCGTTTTGTTTTTTAATATCAATTAAAATACTTCCCGGTCTTTCTGTGTTGCCTCACAAATTTTAAGGATAAGACCTCAACGGAACCAATAGATTAAATTTAATCTGTCAAAATTTAAAATTGGGCTTTAGTTATCTTTTAGAAGGAAGTCTTTTATAAGTTTAATGTTTGTACCTATTAACATTTGGAATACGAAATGCGGCATCTGGTAAACCGAATCGATTAGCACCAATTCCAATGCCTACAGGACAAGGAAAATAATTTGAGGCAAAGCTGGTTTTTTGACCGTTTACTATGTAGTAGTCTCTTTTGATTTGAAATATTACGCCATTAAATCTAATTTTAATTTCTCGGATTACAATTCTATTAGGAGGAAAAAATTCAAGATCTAAGAGTATTTTTCTTGAACCTTCTAACACTTTGAGTCTATTTCCTACAATTTTCACATCCCAGTTATCGGGTAAAAACTGTAATTGATTGTCAAATATTGTGAATATCTCATTGTTATAATCATCATAGACGCTAAATCTAAGTAACAATCGGTTGTGTTCAATTAGAAATCCCAACATTGGGATACCATCTATTGAAACGGGAATTAGCAAATTCCCACGAAGTGGATCATGAGTAAACAGATTAGTAGCGATTTCAAATTTGGCGTCTTTTCCTTCAAAGTTCAACTGGAAAGGACTTGAAACTCCTTGTTCAATATTATATGGACGAGCATCAAACTTCTTCACCTGACTTCGAGTAAGTAGACCATTGGTTTTCTCCATATGATGAGTCGGGCATAGTAACGTAATATCACTTTCAATATGAGTTTTTACATCCGCCCAGTCGTTTAGTAGATGATCATAGTGATAAATTGGACTACCACATACAACACATCCAAAACCACAACGCTGCCTAATGCTACGTTTTATAGGTTCAGGTATGTTTCTTGAACTAACATTAATAGTCTTCACTCCACCACCACCTAAGAAAAGATTGTTAGATATTTTCATTCTATATCCTCGCTTACATTCAAAAGTGCTAAAAAAAGGCATTAAATTCACCTGAAAATCTTCGCAGAATGAACCAATACGAATTATTAAAAACCAAATTAGCTTGAATCGTTTCTTTCAATTCAAATATTAATTTTAAGCAATTCTACTATGTACCCCATATCTTGCAGCCTTTGTGAGTATTGCTTAAAGTTGACCTTAGAAAAAAACGGCATATGAATTTTACCTGGTTTTTTTTGCATAATAGCTAAAATTATCTTGCAGACTCTCGGGTGTCGTTTTGGATCAAAATTAAAGTTGAAACCAGTTCCCTTCAAATGACTATTAATTTGTTCTTGTATCTCGGGGGCTCTTAGTAGTGTCTCAGCAGACACATATGCTTGTGAAAATAGATGACTCAAAACACTTGAGGAAGAATATTTTTTTACATGAATCATGTCATTTTCACTTGTAATTAAGTCGCAAAACTCAATTGAACTTGAAGCACCCTTAGCCTTCACTAATTTCCTATCCATAAGGTGAAGATTCTTTTCTTTAGAGACCTCAGAAAGATATACCCCTTCAAGCATTCCCCTGTAATTTGGTAATCGAATAGACGCTGGAGGGAATTCTCTAAAGTACTTCTCAATTTGATCGCAAAAACCGGCATCTATTTGATACCAGCTACCCTCGCTAAGAAGATGTAGCTTGCCATCAATCATTAGTTCCCCGTTTAGACATAAATATAATGGCCAAGAACTTAACACTTGATTGTCAGAACTGTAGATGAAAACTTGTGTGGATTTCAACCATCCTAATTCGCATTTCCCCTCCATTTTCTTGGCCCTGAGACATGACTCAAGGTCAAGGTCTGGCGAAATCACTTGACTATTGATGCCCGATCTCTTTCTATAACAAAATCCTGAGAAATTACCGTACTCTATAATCTCTGGTGGAGAAGCCCATACATCTTCATAATCCTTAGCATTGATATGATCAACTATGTTCTCGTCTAGCTGCTCCACTAGCTTACGATCGCGAACAGGAACGATATAGTCAATCCAAGGAAAATTAACTTTGTAACTTTCATCGTTATAAGCTGACAAAAGTCTCCCAGACAATTTTTCAATAGCATTCAAAGTAAAATCTGTATAAAGCGACACAGAGTCAGAACCACTGACCAATTCATAGTCTTCTGTACCCTCTTTTTCAACTACTCCAGTAATGGACTTTAGTATTTCCCAATCGAACTTGAATTCGAATTCTGAAATTGATACATATTTTGACGACTGAGCTCTGGACCTTAATGGAAGTTTATCAATATTCGTTTTGTCGATTGACTTAATCAATTCAGGATCAGTTAAGGATAGAGCTACTTTCAGTCCAAAATAGCGTTCGATAGAAAGTTGGTCCAATAAGTGTCTTGCATTTCCAAAGGTGTAACAGAAAACCCTATTCTGTGTTTCAAAAACAAGCAGGCCTTGTAAACCAATGGTTCTCATCCGGTCGGATTCTATTCCCTCAACACCTTCAAAAATTTTTACCCACCTAGGCTGTGAACTATTTTTCTTCCAATAGAAATCAGCATCAACTCCATTTACCTTTAGAACTGTATGATTCAAATTTGAAACATTACTGAGTACCTCACCACGTTTTCGACCATTTTTCAGTAAAAAAACCGTTACGTTTAGTTTCATATGCTTTCCATTTTCAACCAATACTCTCGAAAGTTCACAACAAAAATATGATTAAGGATGTCACTATTAGCCAATTGTGCATACCATTTCTGTCCAACGGACATCAATCAAACTTGTTCCAATTCTTCACCAACCAAGCCATGACTTCTTTATGACTTTGTGTATCTTCAGGCAGGTGTTCCTTCAACAAGTTTTCGATCTTTCGTGCTGATTCGTGATACTGAATTTCATGGATCATGATAAAGCGATTGATAAACTCCAGAACGTCGTGACCGTTGTTGCAATCCAGTACGGTGGTGTCTGGGGTTTGGCTGGTGTGGCGTTGATGGTGTTGGTGGTCAGACAAGTCGTCTGGCCAGGCGTAGCTGTATTTAAGGTCCGACTTCGTGATAAATGGCACACGGCCTCCTGTTGTTTTTGTTGTCCCATCAGCTGTCATCGGTCAGAAAGCTGTTGGCTGTTTAGTTTTGGTAACTGGCTCGTTTTTATTCTTTCGTTTTTATTCTTTCGTTTTTAATTTGTCGTTCGCTATTTTTTTTTGTTTCCTACTGCTTGAAATTTCTTCTCACTTGTTTCTTACGGCGACTGTGTTGCGTTTTTATTACATTTTTCTGTTTTTACGCTCCATCCCTAAATTTTTTCCAGAACGCCAAACTGGTAATCGAACAGGTAGTTCTCGTTCCGGTAGGCAATCACTTCACTGGCCTTTTTCTTCAGCCCTAAGACTTCAATAGGTTCTTCGCTCAAGCTGTTGGCGGTGCAGTAGTCCCACTGGGTCCATTTGTCGGGTGCGGTGAGTAAGGCACGGCCAAAAAAATTGGCTATGGCTTGTGCTACATCGGGTATGCCCTGCTCGTTGGTTAAGGCGTCCGCGAAGGACAGTTGATGCTGCCCTTCGGTGGTACGGCAAAACACGGGGATAACATCCGCTTGGCAAGCCAACGCCATTTCGATACCGCCGGTTGGCATGGCCACAGTGCGGTTCAATAGCTGCACGGCTTGGGTACGGTTGGCGGCGGCGTTCGGCACAATGGCGTCTATAAACGTAAACACCGCTTCTTTCTTGCGCAGCCTGCGGGCTACGGTAAGCAGGCTGCTGGGTTCTTCGGCGTAGAGAATGTCTATGCCCAACTCTTTTTGGGCACGGGTGTAAAGCTCGTTTTTCCACGCGGGTACGGCGGCCCGTGCCTGACGGCTCATTAAGAAAGTAAGCGGCCGTTGGGGTGCCAGTTGTTTGGCCAGGAATATGGGAATGCAGGCAAACTGGGTATCGAAATGGATGGACACGAATAACATGCCCTTGGGTTGCGTAAGATCGGGCGGATTCACGATCACTTCGAAGTCGGCATCCAACGTTAAGGTGGATCGGTCTTCGGCGATGCGTTGCATAAAGGCTATGTTTTCGAAGAACACGCGTTCAGGCTCTATCCCAAAAGGCAGCAGTTCCTGGTACAGTGTTTGAAGGCGTGTTGCTTCGAAAACATCCATGGGGTTTGCCCTTAAATCCGCGTTATCAGCAGGCGCACGGGCCGCCACCGGGGACAAACACAATCAGTTTTTTCTTGGGTTTCTGTTGTTTCACGTACTTCATCATCGCTCTCGCTGTTCACCAACATGGGCCTTTCATGGTATGGCAGCTGTCTTTAAAGCATATACACTTAAAGTTTGTTTGATCCGAACCTTAGGTTCGACTAATGTTGAGTAAAACCCTTCGCCATTTAAGAGTCATTATGAAGTTGTCCCTGTCGCAGATGGAGACGGTTGCTGCCCTGCTGGGGTCAGAAACCTATGTAGAAGCTGGTCATAAATTGGGAAAGTCCGATGTGGCGGTTGGCCGTCAGGTTCGGCAGATCGAGCAAATCCTGGGGCGGTCGATTACCTATCGTTCCTCTACGCGACGGCTGTCGTTAACGGAGTTTGGTGCTGAAGTAGCGGAACGCTATGCCACCATACTGAAAGAGCTGGACGGCGTGACACAATGGGCCACGGTGGAAGATGTCGAAGCCTCCGGCACCGTGCATGTGGCGTACCACGACGAAGAAGTTTTCCACGCGACGCTGCTGCCGTTGTTGCCAGAGTTTTGTAATCGCTTCCCGGGTATTAACATTCAGCTCGAACAGATAAAACCCATTGTGCGACACGGCTCTTACACGGCGGACGTTTATTGGGGAGTGGGTGAATACTTCAAGCAGATGAACCCGAAGCTGACGCAAAAGCCCCTGTTGAATATCGACTATGGTCTGTTTGCCGCAGGCAGCTATTTAAATAAGCATGGTGAGCCCAGTACGCTTAAGGCGCTGGAGTCGCATCACATTATCACGTCCTATTCGCGGTTGCCGGATGACAGCCTGTTCTGTTTCGACCGGAACGCCTCTGAACGCTTTAAAACCATTAAAGCACGTAACCGACTGCGGGTAACCAACCATGTGTTGGATTTAGCCTGCGCGGGGCTGGGCATTGTGAACGCGCCATACAACACCATGACCATGTCGAAACTGTTGCAGGAAGGAAAACTGAAACCCATTTTGAAGCCGCATTGGATTAAAGGCATCGGGATGTATGTGTATTACGACGCGTCGTTCAGTAAAACGCATCCGGCTAAGCAGTTTACGGATTACTGCCTGCAGCAAAGCGATAAGTTTTTGCTGACGCGGTGAGGGCGATAAGAGCGGTTCGATGTTTCGTCTTTTTATAGGACCTCTCTGTTGGTGCTTGGTAGTGTGGGGATTATGCTAATATTGGGATCAAACGTGTCGGACGCTTTGGTTCGGTTTTTGACCAACAGATTTCTTGGAGAATTTTCTTTCCAAGGGGTCAGCCCGAATGGGCCTTAAGTATATTTACATTGTATTTGAGACTTTTGCGTCATTCGGTGACTTAGTTTAACCGAGATTTTTTTACTTCAAGCACTAAATCTGTTCCGAAGACTATGGTTCCATTTTTAACCAAAAGTTCTCTTGGAGGATTATTCTTTTCAAGGGGAGATCCCCTTGCACCCCCTTTGTCGCCTGCTTTGGTGTTCTGCCTTAATTACCACTCACTTCGAACGGTCGCTTGAGCGTGCATCCCTGCACGCGCGGCGCTTCCAAGGGCATCTTTGGCGTTGGGTCCTATGATTCAAACCGTACGAACCTTACCTTGGTGCCAATGCACAGCTCATGTGTATTCATCGCAAAAAAGAGCTGTGATTAAGGACACTTTTAATAATTAATATAAACCTGTGCGGCTATGGCCAGGCTCACGGCTTGTTGGCATGTGGCGAACAAGGTGGTGCCTCGACAGGTGTCGGCGGCTTCGTCCAGTGCGGCAATATTTTGCTCGGCGAGGGCGACATCGGCCAGTAACCGTTCTTTTTCGGTGTCATCGGTTTCGACCTGTGCGAAGGCGTAAAGAGATTCACGAATCTGTTGGTTGGCGTACAAGCGGACACGCAGTTTTTCTTCTTCCAGTGCGAACTGTGTTCCTTTATCAACATGCGGTTTTGCCAGCGAAAAGTGGCCGGAGGCGCCATAGGGTTGTGTGGTAAACGAGATGACCTGTTTGGGCGCGTTTTGAATGTCGGCGCTGTAGCCGGTTTCGCTGAACAGGTAGTCAAACACTTTGCTGCCGGTGTCGATGCAGGCATCCATGTTGTCGGTCGTGCAGTAGGTTGGGTTGTTGTTCAGAATAGATTGCAGCCGGTCGGTCATACCGCCGCGTGTGTCTACGGTGATGCTGTATACACCATTTTTCGTTAGGTCGAGCCATTCTTTGGTTTTTGTTTTGGTCTTTGAATAGAACAAAAAGCGCACTTTAATTTTGGTGACCCACTTTTGGTATTCTTCGATGGAGCGAAAGTACAAACGCGCCGTGACATAAATTTCAGAACCCAGTTTCACATGATGTATAAACGAGTCTCCGCAAACGGCGTCGACCTGTAAGTCATCTTGCGCAGCAACGGACTCGCCAAGCGGCGTTAAGGTGCGATTTTCCAGCGACAGGTCGCGGGCGTCGTATATCAACTGCACACTGGAAGACGCGGTACGGGAGTTGTCAGTCACCCGGGACGATAACGACGTACTGACAGACCCGGCGAACAGGATCAGGTTAATGCCGCCTTTTACTTTGCCGAAGGTTTCTTCCATGTGGCGCTCAACGGTGTTCGCGCCGGTGTAGCTCAGCTCGCCCTGCGTGTTTCCCGTTTCCACCAACTCGCCGGTTACGCAGGCGTCGCGAAACATAGTGAGTTGGCTGTCGAACCCCTGCCCCAACTGTTCAGGATTAACGTGGACACCGAAATATTCTGTCGCCGACAGGTTCATGGTACAGAACAGCAGCCCTGTGGTTAGCCAGACTTTTTTGTGGATCAACATACAGACTCTCCTTGCAAACAAACCCGAAAAGGCCGCCCGTTTTTTAAACGGGGGCCTTTGCAGGTTAGGGTTATGATTTACCGTTCGAATTCAGCGCCGTACGTGGTTAAGGCAAATTCGCAAGGCGTCCATTCAATAATGCCGTCGGTCGCTTGTGTGACATCAACAAAGACCGGTGCCCAACGCAATTTGCGATAAGACAGCGACAATGAGTTGGCAATCAAGCCGTTGTTGGTCGCGCGTTGACGCGCCAGTTCGCATTGATTGACCTTACGTTCCTGAGTCGGGATTTCCAGCGAATCTCGGTCGTAAGCGACCACACAGCCTTCACCGGTATTGGCGCACACATTATTAATGTTGTTCCAATAATCCACACACTCGGTACCGTAGGGATGTGACTGACAGTATTCCGCCGCGTCATAAAAGAGCCAGGCATTTTTGTAGGCGTCTTTCTGCAGTTGCACGACCGAGGCGCGTTGCGCTTCTGGAATCCAGCTGTAGTAAGTGCTGAGCACATCGGCGGCACGCTGTTCATCGACCAGAGCCTTTTTGTACTTGTCCGTCAACTCGAACAACAGTTGATTGCGGGCGAAGCTGATGTCCTGGTACGTTGGCGCGAGGCGTTTTACATCGGCGGTAGAACGATCGTATCGTGTGGTTTTATAGCTCACCACGTTGTAATCCGACAGCTGATTGAACTGATACCGGAAGTCGTTCTTCGCGTACTGAATAGCCTGTGCAAACAAGTCGAAACAAGGTTGTGGGTAGCTCAGTGAGCAGGTCACAATATTGTTTGGGATAATGTTCAGCAATTGCGTTGGGTCACCGCCTTTTTGAATTGCGCGGACGGTGATTTTCACCGACTCTTTCGACTCTTCATCGAGGAAGTCCAGCTCGCCCTGCACGCTGACGATACCACCGGCAATGTCGACACCGAGATACCCGCCAATGTCGCGCTTGTCTTCACTGTTCAGGTATTCAATGTTCATGTTCACAAACAACTGCGCACCGTATTCGATGGAGGTGACAAATTCATCGCCCGCCATTTCAACTAACTGGCCTTGAAAGTCCGTTGCGATGGCGTTACCCACCGGGCTCAGGGTAAAGCCCTGGTTCGCATTCACCGGCACAAAAACCTTTTTCTTCGGCGTTGTTGAGGCGGTGAACGTGTAGGAACTGGAGAATTCCGATTCAGCAGACTCTTTGGCGATGTGCGCACCGGCGTTTACCTGAACCGCGCTGATGTTAACAGAGGCATCTATGCTGCCGTTCAGCGCGCTGAGGATTTCGTCGTAACTGGTGTCGGTGTCGTACGTGAAGTTAAATTCGACTCCGCCGTATTCTTCAGTGACCCGCCCGGTAACCGGTTGGTGGTTCAGAAATTCCTTGGTGGCGCTGTTATAGGCGGTGCCGATAATAACGTGGTCGTTAACCAGGCCCGGAATAGTGGTGCTGAACGCGTCCAACGCTTGCGCCTGCATGGGTTGGATAAGGTCATTGTTATTCAGCCCAGCGGCAGAAACGTGTGTCGCTGCGACAAGGACGCTGAGCACAAGACCGGATTTCATAAATGTTTTCATCGTCGGTATCCCGCTTAGTTAATTTTCAATGTGTAATCTTCAACTTCGCCGTACTGAATGTCGCGACAGGGGTCTGCACTGCCTCCGGCGTAATCGTCAGTGATGCGCAGTTTGATGTAGCCCGGTGTGGCGTTTTCAGGCACCTCCAGATTCAGCGATACTTCGTCCGCGACGGCGGTGGTATTGCGCATCAGAATTTCACCGGCGTCGTCCAGCTTGCCGTTTCGGTTCCAGTCGGCAAACACATGCCAGGTTCCTTTCAGGCGTGGGTGCACCTGGTGCTCTTGCATGGTCATGCGCACGCGGTCGCCACGGTTCACCTGGATAATCCGGCCACTGAAGTTGGAGTATTTTTCAGCGCCACTGGCGTTGGTGAATCCGCCTACGGTGACGTTGATAATGGCGTTGTAGTTCGACTTAGCGGACTTCGCCGGGCAGTATGGTTTGAAGTCGAAGGACGTCAGCAAGCCGATCATGCCGTATCCACGCGGAATGGTTTTGCAGTTTTCGCTGGCGCTGGTACCGGCGTACCACTGCTCCGGATTCTCGTGGTTTTTGTCACCAAAGGTGGGGTACTGCGGATTTATTCGCAGCGCACCGCGCTCATACAACCAGGCGTCTTTCAATTGGTTCAGTTTTTCTTCGGTTGACATGGGCGTGGTCACATCAAACATGGTTTCCCACGTTTCCAGCAACAGCCCTTCAAAACATTTTTCCATCCACTGAAACCGCCCTTGGGCTTGCGCCGGTGATAGC
Organism: Reinekea sp.; assembly: GCA_050293765.1. Taxonomy (GTDB): domain Bacteria; phylum Pseudomonadota; class Gammaproteobacteria; order Pseudomonadales; family Natronospirillaceae; genus Reinekea. The sequence continues at coordinate 11,507 of JBNKNI010000029.1, read as the reverse complement.
TGGTCGTTCCACATACCGTAGTTGGGATAGTCCGTAGCCATGCTATGCGCGGCAGTGACCATGGCCACAAACGCGATGGCCAGTGTGCGTAATGATTTTTTCATTGGTCCATTTCCTTAATTCGGTTTTATAACGATTCAAGATCGAGCAGGCTTGCGTCATATGTTTTCACGTAGCCGCCGTCATAAATTTCCTGTTCACGTTGACGGCAATGCGGACCTAACGGATTGCGGTTGCAGTAGTCCACAGAATCCGCAAAGAGGTAAGCATTGGCACGCGCTTTATCCGCAATATCGTTAATGGCCGCTTTCTGCGCTGATGTCAGGCTGGAGGCGTAATAGTTAACGATGTTCTCGGCACGGCGTTTATCCAACATGGCTTGTACCCACTCGTCGCTCATACGATTGATGGTGAGTTTGGTGAGGTAGCCTACTTCTTCGTAACCGGTCACCGGCGTCAGAATATCCAGGTTCGGACCGGAGTATTCATAGCGATGGGTGTACAGTTTGACGGGGTTGTATTTGTCCAGCGTCGGGAACTGGTTGATGTAATCCGCCTTCAGGTAGTTCACCGTTTCGGAGAACAGGTTGAAACAAGGGTCTGGGTTATTCAGGCTGCATTGCATCAAACCATTGGGAATGATCTTCGCCAGTTCCAGCGGGTCACCACCCACCTGTTTCGCTGAGATGGAAATTTTTACCGAGCGTTTGATGTCTTCATCCACGAACGACAAGTCACCATCCACGCTGACAATACCGTTGACGTCGACCGAGAGGTAACCACCAATCAGTCGCTTGTCTTCAGCGCTGCGGTATTCCACCTTCATGTTGACGATCAGGTAAGAGGCGTACTCGATACCCATCACAAACTCATCGCCCAGCTCTTCCAGACGATTACCCGGATAGGCATTGGCCAATTGCACGGCCGCCGCGGTTGGCGAGTAGCCGTCTGAGTTTGCCGGTACTAACAAACGCTTTTTCGGCTTCAGGTTGATGTACACCGTGTAGGTTCCGGTGTATTCATCGGCCGCGTTTTTGGACGCATAGGTGCCGCCCGCATCGACGCTGACCGCCGTCAACTTAACCGACGCGTCCAAGCTGCCGTTTACCATGTTCAACAGTTGCTTGTAGCCCAGATCCACGGAAAACTGGATTTCACTTTCAGTGTTGCCGTAGGTTTCATCGATCAACCCGTTCACCGACTGAAACCCATAGAAGCCTTGCTTGTCGCTGTGATAAGCAGTGCCCAGTGGAATGTGGTCGTTTTCAATGCCAGGGATCTCTGTTGCGAACAGCGCGCCAGATAACAGCGCGCTGCCGATAGCAACACAGACCGGTTTTCGTATCGTTCGAATTGCAGGCAATATGCAATTTTTTAGTTTCATCATGTGAGCTTCCTCAGTGAGGTCGTAATGACACAGTGTGTTTTCGTCAGCACAGCAATGCCCGGGCCTGTGCAACTTGTGCACTGGCCAGCATAAGAAAACGAGAGTGATTGACCGGCGATGAAATCGCCGGTATTCGTTACCGCTGAATTATTGCTTCAAAGAATTCAGGTAATCCTGATGCCATTCTTCTGGCAATGCTTCTAGCATGGATTCAACCGTCGTTTTGGCCTTGTCTTTAAAGGTCAACGCAGACTGATAACCCAGGTCACCTACCGCAATGCCGTTGGCGAACATGGTTTCATCGGCAGCGTCAGCGCCTTTGACCGGCTCCAGTTCAAGGTTATGAACGGTGTCGTTAAACATGACAGCACTCACCGCAACCACGGTGGACGATCCGGCATCGGTTGACAGCACATCTCCGGTGACCACTTCATTCGCCCAAACCACACCGCGTGCCGTCACAACAGGGTGTGTCTCCGTTAACAGCACGTTGTTTCCTAAGCTGTCTGTCAGGCTGATCATTGGAATGGCTTCGTAACCAATGGACGTATCCTGCACTTCTTTCACGCCGTCGGCAGTGGCTACCAGATCGCCCACGTAAACGTCTTCAATCGCTTTAGTGGTGCCATCGGCCATGGAAATCAGCGTACCTTTGGCGATACAGCTGTATTCGAAGTACAGGAACGGAAGTTTGTCTTCAAACACCCAGTCGCTGTGCACGTTGCTCATGTCTGCGTTTTCGGCGACAAACACGGTTTCGATGGTTTCCGGATTACCCATGTCGTCTGTAAATGGGTGGAAGCGGTCTTCAGTGGTGTTTACATCACCGTCGAGGTCGATCGTATCCTGCGACTTCACTTTGATGCGGATTTCCCATTGCACGTTTTCGAAACGCTTAAACAACGTACCGGTGGTATCGGCGCCCACACCAAATATCGCTTCGTCCATGGGGATGTCCCACGTTAAACGTGTACCCACGAACCCTTCGGCGTCCACAAAGTGACGTTTCTCAACGTAATCGACAAAGGTTTCACCAGTGGTTGGGTTACGCATGCTGGCCCACTCGCCCGCTGCGCTGGCGTTACCAGCCATAATCCAGGCACCTGTTTCGTTGCCCAGAATGGCGGCAGTGCCTTCACCCGGGGCGAAGATGTCGGTAATTTCATGGAAGGTTTCAATCTGCCCACGCAATGGAATTTTCACTTTCAATAACGCATTCGGCGTGTCACGTGGGTACAGTTGTGGAATGTCACAGTCACCGTGGTCGCGGTTTAAACATACTTTGATGTTAGGTGCACCGGCGGCCTGATTTTCAGGCGTTTGCGCGGGCGCATCTACCGTCAGGGTTCCGTTGTGGCTGGACTCACCGCTCATCAACGCGCGTGCGTAAACCTTGTTGGTCATCTTATGGAACTGGCTTTGACCAGACGTGTCTTTCGTCATCGCAAACGATTCAATGGTGAACTGATCGGTCTCTTTATAATTGGCGGCGATGTATGAAGCGTCGATATCGCCTAACGCCAGAGACCGATTCGCTTCAGACGCGTATGTGCGACGTGAACCCGGCACGCCAATCTGCTTGCCGGATGGGTCTTTCAGGACAACGGTGGTGTAGCCGAAGCTCAAGTCACCGGTTACGTTAACCGTTGCCGAGTTGATCAACCGCTCTTCATTTGTCTTGGCATTTACAAAGGCTTTTGGTGCCAATACAGAATGGTGCATGGTTTCTTCAACCGCCAACCGTGCAATCGCTTCTGGGTATAGCGTAGGGCGCATGAGGGCTTCTGTGCGGGCCTGCTGTACCATTTTGAAAAACATGGGCGATTCTTCTGGTGTGGTATTGGCGTAGCCGATGTGTTCCATAATCACGGCAAAGTCTTCACTGTTGCCTGGATTAAGGTAACCGTTCGTCCCCGGGCGCTGATTCATGTACGGCTTCTGTGCACGATTGTCTTTGCTCTTGGCAACAACCACCGATGAGCCTTCCGAAACCAGTGAGCCCGCGACCGCGGACGTGCCAATGACCGCGATTGCGGAGATGGCGACGGCTAAAAACTTTTTGTTCATTTTGTTTTTCCTTTTCGTTGCGTTCAATGGATCCAATGCTCAATGCACTGCGTGTAGCCAGAGCAATCAGACAGGGGTAAACCTCATTCAAATCTCAATAGGTAATCTTCTACTTCTCCGTTGTACTGCACATCATTCACGGTTTCGCAAGCGGACGGGTTTGCCCGAGCCTTTGCAAATACGCGAATTCGGGTTTCGCCAGCCTCGATTTCACCCGAGCTGAGCACAATGTTGGCGTATTGCCGTTCCTTTTGAGCAATGCTGTCGAGAAAGACGAGCTCATCGTCGGCGAATACTTTGTCTTTGTTTTTATCGAGCCAAATACCTACGTGACGATCGAAACCGTTAAAGGCATGGGATACTTCAACACTGATGTAAAAGTTGGCGGGTTGCGTGATGGTTCGCTTGATCAACGATGCGTCGAACAGGGTGTAACCGGAACTGACGTTGGCATCGGTGGCATTGACCAATACGTTTTCGAAACCAGCGTGGTGCACGGCAACCTTCTTAATGGCGACGCCGCCGGTGGCACTGCCAGCCTGACAATAGTCATCTTTACCGCCACTGTCGTCGCCGTTAATGGTCACCGTTTGTTGAGCAGTCGATACCAGAGTTGCGTTGTCGAACATGCGCAATTCAATGTCGTATCGACCTGCTTCTGTCACGGTTAGCGACGCATGACGTGTATTGGCAAAATCGACAAAGCTGCCACCACCGGTGGCGCGGTAACGCCAAGACCAAGCAACGTTTTCCGGTTCATCTGTGCTGTTGTTGGTGAATGTTGCGGTCAACCCGGTTGACGGTACATTGGGTGTGAATGCCGCGACTGGGTCTGGCGTTGGGTCTGTCTGATACGACAAGCGAACGGCATAGTCTTCGTATTCACCAGAGGTTGCGTGGGCGCACGGGCGTTCCATATTCGACCAGTCCATCACCACACGAAGCCGGGTGATTTGATCGCGCGCCGCAGCGTCGATTTCGGGTAAGGTGAAGCTAGCGTTCACAACGCCTTTACTGCGTGCGTTATACAGCTGTTCACCGGCGTCATCGAAATCATGGTCGCCATTCAAATCCACATAGAGGGTCCATCGTCGACGGTAGTCGTTGTCGTTCGGTGTCAATGTGATGGTGTTTTCACCCGAGGTCAGCAGCGACAACGGTGAAAGATTGGTGTAGTCGGCGTAGCCACCCGGTTGGGTTTGCGTTTGCGGAAACGACACGCCATTCACAGACACCTGTTTGATGTAATCGGTCGTTCCACCAAACCCGCTCGGCGTACAGTAGTCTGGTGTGAGATCCAGCTCTCGCACATAGGTATCGGTGCGACTGCTATCATCCGCGGTCAGGGCTATCGTCAGTGATTCACTGCCTTCCTGCGGTGTCAGCAACAGGGTGTCGCTTTTTGAATGAGTGGTTTGGTCGATACTGCCGTCATTATTTGTATCCCAACGGTAGGCGACTGTTCTAGACGATTGTGAAGACGTTTTGTTGATCAACCGAATGTCAGAGAAAACGCGTTCATAGTCGAACAACGCAACCAGATCATCGGTAACCGCCAGATAAATCTCAGCTTTGGCGAACGCCAGAATCACGGCCCGGCGAACGTCTTGCAGACTGACGCTGTCTGGCAATTCGGAATTCGAACGGAAGGTATCCGCGACAGACAACATACATTGGGCGGCATCGACGTATTGCATCGAGTAAGACCAGCAATTGGCCGCGGCGGTTATCCAAAGGTCGTACGCAATTAATGGCGTCCAGTCATCGTTATCATTGACCAGATGATAAAAAGCCTTGTTCATTGGTCCGGCCAGATGATGCCCGGTAACTTCCACATTCCAGTCTTTTGCCGAGTCGATCGACTTGCCATCGAGTGAAGGTTGTGTGAAATAGCGCGCGGCGGCGTCCAGTGTTGGCTTAAATACCTCAGCGCCGTACTTCCAGTCGTTGGTGCGCGATTGCGTTTGGCGAATAGCGTACTCTGTCGCTTCACCGGCAATATCTGCAAACGACTCCGCTATGCCCATGGAAATACCGGCGCTTTGATTGATCTGGCTGTAACGATCCAGAACCGCGTGCGCAAGTTCATGGCCGATGATATCCGCCGAGACTTTCGGGTAGAAGTCGACATCGCCATTACCGAGTGCAATGAATTGACCATTCCACGAAGCGTTATCCGTTGCGCCATAATTCGCTTTTACAATGAGCGGGTCAGATGATTTCAACGGCCCCTGCCATTGCGTGAGGGTAAATCGCTCATAAAGATTGAACGCGACCTGCGCGTGAAACGCAGCGTCATTCAACGGAGCAAACGCACCATTGAGGTAAGTATTCTCTCCAGGTTTAATGCCGCCATCGTTGTTGCAGCGATACCAATAGGCCGCAGTGGCGTCAGGTCCATCCAGCACCACCACATTGTTCTTCCAGGTACCACTGGGTGACAATGCCATGGTGCAACGATCTCCATTGCGGTCGACCAGAAATGTTTGCGCAGAAAGAGCATCGAGCTCTGAATTCACGGGCGAATAGGTGTACTGAGACGTCATCTCGTTACCACCTGGGCCACGACCGGCCTGTACGGATCGATGCAGAGTATCCTGTGCATCAACGATGTCCCCGGAATCCGGATTCACGAAAAGCAAAGGCCGAAGGTAAAGCCCGGCGTCTCTGTTTTCGGCGTTAAATGATAAACGAATGACGGATTGAGCCTGTCCATCGACAACGTGAACCACCGGCTTTACGAGTGGTTGAGAAACAGTCCACTGCCCTGGAGACAGATCGGCCAGGTAGTTTTCAATCCAAACGTTCGCCTGCTCGGAACTTGCTTCATCGGCGGTATGCAAACTCACCATGGCTGTCGCTGAATTCTGGATATTCTTAATCAGGTCGGCCACAATGCCATCATAGACCGAGCCGAACACGCGTTGAATACGACCTTGATTATCGAGCTGTACCACGATGCGTGCGCCTTCAACATCCTCACCATTATAGGTTTGTTGTAAATGCTTGAACCGCGCCAGCACATGGTCTGGTGTAATGTCACGAAAACTCAGTGCTTCCTGAGTATTTAAGAAAGACGAAACCTGCTGCGACAGACTGTTGGCACTCACTCCGCTGGCCTTGAGCGTCGTCTGGAAAGAGGTGTTCTCTGTTGTATCTTTGTTGACCTGCGATATTTGCGTCGCAGCCAATGTTGCGCCTGATGCTGCAATGACGCTGGCCATGACAAGTGTCTTCACTTTGAACATGGCATTGAATGTTTGGTTTTCTCTAGGCAATAGCATGGCTCTCCCAACCCTCCCCGGCTTGAGTAAAATGTGTTTAAAATGTTGAGTATCTGGCGACGACAACCGACGTTTTTCAGGCAAAAGGAAACCCATGAGCACTCAGAAGCCCATTGCCTTTTTTAGAAATTACTCGCTGGTTTGATCGACGCGTGGTCTACGCAGGTAACTGGGGCAAACGTGATCGCCTTAGGTTACGCGCGACTCAATGGGTCATGTTGTTATCTTAGAGAAGTGCATACAGGCATCCTTTTATAAAGTTATTATTGCGAATAGGTACGTCTTGTTTTTTGAACTTCATACCTTTCTGTTGCGAACCCGACATCCGAAGTATCGCCGTCAAATAGGCGACGAACCCGGGCCAGTCGTAACAGAAGCAAGCCAATGAAGAGTGGAAATAAAAATGTGATTGCCCCTGCTTTTGGCAGTGCATCACGGGACATGGTTTTTTGCTGTTGGAACGTTTGTCCGTTCTCGGTTAATGACAGTGTCACGGTAATTTGCTGCACGTCTTTTCCGATGGAATCGACGTCGTATTTATATTCATGCGTGGCTTTAAATTCAGTGAACTCCTGATGATTTCCATCACCATAATCCCAACGCCATAGCGCGTTTTCATTATACTTTTTGCTGGTGTTGGTAAAGGTCACCGTCGCGGTCTTTTTATTCACACTGAAATCAAAATCCGGTTCCGGGTTCTTAGCAGGCACCTCGACGGTCTGCTGCTTCTGGAAGACGACCTGTTCCGTGGTGATCAATTGCAACTCAATAGTCACCGGGCCAAAGCTTGCCAGTTCCAGCACCGCATTCTGTTCATTGGAGAACACAACCCAATCTGCGGAATCTTTCTGATAGCGCCAAACCCATTGCGCTCCCTCTGGAATGGCTTCGCTGGTGTTTCTCAATGTGACCGAGTAGGTGCCAGGTGTCACAGTTGCTGTGAAATTGGCTTCCGGCACGCGAACCAACGTGACGGTATAGTCTTCATACTCGCCCAGTGCATCGCCGAGACAGGGGTCGGTCTGGAAACTCCAGTTTCGGACCAGACGCAAACGGGTCTGTTTGCCTTCGACCGCCAGCGAGCGATCCACGTCGACGGTTACGCTTTTTTCTGAGGTGATTTTACTGAGGTCAAATAACACTTCGCTGGTCTTATCAAACCGATGGTCCCCGTTGAAGTCGACATACGCGGACCAATAGGAGGATTCGGTGTTGTTCGGTGTCACCACAAACGAGTTTTCAGCATTTAAATACAAAGGCAGCGGAGGTTGGGCCGTATGGTCACCGTAACCATCAGGGTCTGCGCCGGTTTCGGCGTAAAGCGCGCCATTCAGACCGAACTGCTTAATATAGTCAGCCCCGTTATTGCTGGGGGCGGGCAAACAAAATCGACTGCCGAGTAAAATATTGCGTTGGTATTCGTCACTCGCGTCACCGCCTGTGGCCGTCAAACGCACATCGATGTTCGTCTCATTCTCTGCGACGTCAACAATAACCTTGTCGGTCAACAATTGGGTTTGTGCCAAGGGCTCTGTTTGTCCACGGGCAAACCATTGGAACTGATAGCCTTCAGCTCCCGGTATTGAACTGGCATTTATCAACTGCATATCGTCGAAATAGGGTTCTGCATCGAACAGGGCGATCAAGGCGGTTGAATCGCTGGTAAAAATATCCGCCTTGGCAAAGGCAAGTATCAGTGCGCGGCGAATATTGGCAGATGTCCAGGTTGGCGCCAGTTCCGTATTGTTGGCGCGAAAGGTGTCGACCGAATCAACAAGGCATTGCGCTGCCGTCGGGTAGAGGGTGGCGGGAACCCAGCAATCGGTCGCCGCGGTTATCCACAGATCGAACCCTATGATCGGGTTCCAGCCCGCATTCTCAGTAATCAGGTGGAAAAAGGCTTTGTTCAATGGGCCCGCCTGATGGTGCCCTTTTACGGTGACGTTCCAATCTTTAACAGAACCGATGGATTTGCCATCCAACTCTGGGTTCTCGAAATAGCGAGCAGCGTCCTCCAACGTTGGCTTGAACGTTTCCGCCGCGTATTTCCAATCGTTCTCGGCGCCTTCCATCTGTGCAATGGCGTATTCCGTCGCTTCACCCGCAATATCGCCAAACGATTCCGCTATACCCAGAGGTACACCAGAATTCTGGTTAATCAGGCTATAGTGTTCCAGAAACGCATGGCCCAGTTCGTGACCCAAGGTATCTGCGGATACCTTGGGCAAAAAACTGACCAAACCGTCGCCCAAGGCAATGAATTCACCATTCCAGAACGCGTTGTCGCTTGGTAAGCCTCTGGATTTATAGTGCACACGCACGTCAAGCGGACGCCCGATTTCTCGTAAAGGACCCAGGTCGCGGGTTTTGGCAAAACGTTCGTACAGGTTAAACGCGACCTGAGCGTGATAGGCGGCATCGTTAATGGGGGAATAGGCTTGCAATGTCGCCACCAGATTTTCATCGTGCCGGCCGGTATTGACATCGCCTTCGGTTATCTCGGTACAGGCATATTCATGAACGTCGGTTGCGTCGTTGCCCTTAAACAGCCGCACATTGTTTTGCCATTCGCCAACGTTTGGCGTAACGACCATGGCACAGGTGGTATCCGTGCGGGTCACCAAGAAAGTGCCACTGTTCAACGCATCTGTCGCATCTGAGGTGAAAGAATAATCATGCTGACCAGTCAGGGTATTGCCACCCAACCCACTGCCTGCCTGCACACTCCTGCGCAGACTGTCTTCAACACGCAACAGCTCACCGGTGTTTGGGTTAATCAGCAACATGGGACGAACGCTGATGTCCTGCGCGTCGTTCGTTGCCAGAAAACCGAGGCGCAGGGCACGCACAAACTGACCATCCACCCGGGCAACCACGGTTGTTTCATTCCATTGTTGAATGCGCCAGTCGCCCTGTTGTTCGACGCCTGCGAGATACGATTGAGCCACGGCTTGGGCGTCTGCGTCTGTCAATGCTTTGACCGTACTGCGCAGCTGTTGAGCCACGGGCAAGTCAACGGCAGCGGTGTCTACCACGGAACCGTAGACACGAACAATGTTTCCCGCTTTATTGACCCGAACCGCGATGATGGCCTGGTCAATATCAACGCCCGCGTAGGTTTGTTGCAGTTGTTTAATATCACCTGACGCCTGTGGCAAAGTAATATCACGGAATGAGAGAGAATCGGACAGTTGAAAATAGTGCGCGAGCTGCTCAGCGAGAGGATCAGCGATTTGTTTGGCAGAATCGCTGGTGCGCGCACAAACAACGGTCGCGCTGACGGCCAGTGACAAGAATAACAGGCAATGTGCAATAAAGCGGATAGAGACATCTACATGTTTTCTGCGGAGATTGATGATCATCCCTGAATAAACCTTACAAAAGAAAAACAATGTATTGACGAAGCCCAGCAAGTATTAGGAATGAATGCGTGCAATACAATGTCATTTTGATGAATAGTTCCGAATTTTTGTGACGCACTTGGAAACGATTTAAACAACATTTTTAAAGGGCGCAAAATAAGAATCATTGCCCGATTATTTTTTAGAAACACATCACAAGCAGCTTAATACTTGGCTGACGTATTCTGGTCTCGAATATACCGTCCGTGGCTTCTTGGAACCCAGCATCAAAATTGCACGCGTTTGCATTCCTGTTTTACACTCGCACGGGGAACGTTAGATCGTCTCAGAAAACCAATCTTGACGAGATGAGGAACTGACAACCTGCGTTACTGAGATCTTTAATTTATAACCGCAACGTTTAAAATTGCCACACCCAAATAATCAGACGGAATTAAGGACAAAGGATGACCATAGAAGCTGCCAAACAACACCATTTAAGTGCCATTAAAGCGTTGGTGGAGTCATTAGCGCATTATTACCTGGAAGACACCATGGCTCCCCTGCCCGAGTGGTTTTCCAACACACTCACCGAACAGAGCTTCGAAGATCGACTCAATAACCCGGATTATCACAACTGGGTTTATCGCTCTGGTAATGAAGTGCTTGGGTACATTGCCATGAAGAACGACGGCCACCTCTACCATTTATTTGTTGCAGAACACGCACAGGGCCGGGGTATTGCGAGACAGCTTTGGGAGCATATTTGTAAGTTGGTGCCCCAACAAACATACACCCTGCGCTCGTCGCTGTATGCAGTGCCGGTGTACCGGAAGTTTGGATTTATCGAAACTGGCGCAGCAGGTTTTAAAGACGGCATCGGCTTTCAACCGATGACTTACACGGTATCGGGTTAACGACAGCCAATAATGGGGACTTTATAATGGCGGGCTACTCCGGCACACCTTTGTTTAAAAAACTGGGTTTAAAACCGGGCATGCGCCTGTACGTGAAGAACGCACCGGATGACTATTGGCAATGGATAGAACCCGCATTAGACGAAATATCGGTCCTCAAGAGGCTTGGGACCAATGTAGACATGGTTCATCTTTTTACGCTTGAACGACGAGAGCTGGAATCCAACATCCCGTCGATCATGCAGAAGATCAAGAATGAAGGCATGATCTGGATATCCTGGCCTAAGAAAGCTTCGAAAGTCCCCACCGATGTGACGGAGGATGTCATTCGCGAAGTCATATTGCCGTTAGGCTTAGTTGATGTAAAAGTCTGCGCGGTAAGTGATGTCTGGTCAGCGCTGAAGGTAGTGATTCGCAAGGAAAACCGTAAACAGCAATAGAGTTATTGTTTTGGTTTGTCGCAGCACGAACGACATTCAAGCATACAACCCCTTAGCCCCAATGGCATAAC
>JBNKNI010000028.1:0-78518 GCA_050293765.1 Reinekea sp. | reverse complement strand
GGACTCGCCATTCCCTGCAACACACGCCTCGCTCATCCTTCGATCTGATAGGACTGAGGTGATTTGAATTAATCAGAACTACCCCAGATACAAAGCAAATATCAGAAATTTCGGTTCAGGCTTTCTGTAAAAAATCCACCGCCGACACTATTAACGGCCAGGCCAATACGGAACCCGTCCCTTCGCCGAGGGCCAGATGCAGGTTAAGCAGCGGTCGTTCACCGAGTGATTTCATGATGGCGTGTTGCGCAGTGTGCGACGATTGATGCGTGAACTGCGCATAGTCGGTAATGTTCGGGTACATGGAGTGCAACGCTAGCATGGCGGCGGAACAGGCGAAGCCATCCACCAGAAACATACCACCCAGTTCTGCGGTCGAGGCCATAGCGCCCATGATGGCGGCAATTTCCAGACCGCCCAGATATTGCACGATGCGCCAACCGTCGGTGAGGTGTTCCCGATGCAAGGCCAGCGATTGGGTCAGCACGTCGATCTTGTCCCGGTTCAGCATCGGGTCGTGTCGGTTCTGATTCGTGACGGCGGCTTCTGACGAGATGTCCAGCATGGCCATGCAAATTGCGGCAGCGCTGGTGGTGTTGCCCAAACCGAGTGCGCCGAATGACAATACACGTGCGCCTTCGGCCATTTTCATGGAGGCTTGTTCGGCTCCGATCTTTACCGCACGTTCCAGCTCATCTTCCGTCATTGCGGGCATCATTGAAAAATCACGGGTCCCTTGAGCCACTTTTTGGGTCATCAGGTTAGGGCGTGGCGAAAGCTCTTCGCCAACTAAGCCGCAGTCAATGACGGTTAAATCAACCTGATGTTTCTGGCACGCCTTGGCGACGGGGGCCTGTCCCTTCAATAAACGGTTCACATGATCGAGAGACGATAATGGGCTCAGGTTAGCTTGATGCGACCGGTCGTAAATGCCGTGGTCGCCGCAAAACACCAGATGACGCAATTGTTGCAGCTCAATATCGTGACTGTTTTGAATGCAGGCCAGTTTCTGCACCACATTTTCCAGCATACCCAATGAATGGGTGGGCAGGCCTAGTGCCCGGGTATAGGCATTCAGGTGCTCTACGGCAGAGGTGCTCACCGGTACTATGTTAAATGAGATCGACATGACAACTTCCTGATGGTGACCCATCAAGTGTAGCAGAGGATATCTGGCCGCTTCAGCCTTATTGACCGATTAGGCCGATGTCTTCCACAAACACATGCTCAGGTCGACTCAGCACGTATTCAACGGCGTCCGCGAGGTCGTCCGTCTGCAACCAGCCGGGTTTAACGTCGGCGGGCGAGTCTGGTGCCGGAACCTGTACCAGAGCGGGCATCAGGTTGTGCACACGAATGCCAAAGGGGCGCACTTCTTCGGCCAATGCTTTGGCAAAGCCCATCAGACCAAATTTGGCGGCGCAGTAAGGTCCAGCATTGGCGTAGCCGTATTTGGCTGCTTGTGAGGCAATATTAATAATAAAGCCGCCGCCTTTAGGTTTCAGGATCGGCAGAATGGCTTGAGTGACCAGAAACGGACCTTTCAGGGTGGTGTCCAACACCAGATCCCAGTCTTCTTCCGGGCAGTCTTCCAGTGTATGTGTCACGCCCAAGCCAGCGTTGTTGATCAGTACATCGATGTCCGCAAAGTCAGTTGGCAGTTCGGCCAGGGCACTGACCACGGATTGCCGTTCGCGAACGTCCATGGCAAGGGCAAAGGCCTGGTTTTGCCCGTCGGCGTTCAGCCGCTCAACCTGGCGGGCCAGCAAGTCGATTCGTCGCGATGCCAGAATCACCTTCATCCCCAAACTGTGCAGTCGGTTGGCGACGGCCAGTCCGATGCCGCTGCCACCACCGGTGATCAGTGCCGTTTGACCGCGTCGTGAAATGCCGTTCATAATGTTTCCTCCATTGTCTGTATAACCATAGTATGCCTGCCCATGATTGAAAGCCCCTACCTGACCGAGCAAGAAAAGTCGGACTCCAGTGCGACCTTCGCCGATAGACTGCAACAGCTGTTACAGGACACAACGGTGTCTGCTTTTGCCCGTAAAGTGGGTTTGAGTGAGAGTCTGATTCGAAAATATCTGAAAGGCAGTGAACCGAGCCTGATGCGGGCTGATCAGATTGCCCGTAAGGCCAATGTCAGTCTGGAATGGTTGGCAACCGGCTGCGGTTACCAGTACCGGCAAGCCGAAGTGGTCGACCAGGCGGCGTTGATATTGGCACACGACATCACTCTGCAGGGTTTGCATGCGAGAAGTCTGGCATTGCCGGAAATCGACAAGATGACGTTAGTGGTCTCGGTCTATCAGTTTTTACGTTCGCATAAAAAAGCGGATGGCTACCTGGACGAACATGGCGGCAAGCTGTTTTCCAGTCACGCTATTGCTTCCTACATTGACGCACGAAAACCGGGTTAGTCGATCTGTTCGAAAACGTCGCTGACGATCTGTTCGTGTTCGGAACGTTTGGCTTGGTACATCAGGTGATCTGCTCGCGCCAGCAATGTGTCGATATTAAACAGATCGGTTGACGATGTCTGATACTCGATAATACCGATCGAGCAGCCCAGGTTAAGATATTGCGTGTTACCGAAGCGGGCAAGTTCCGAGATTGCAAAAAACTGATCGATGAACCGTTGCAGTGCCTCTTCTGCCTGCTGACGGTTGACGTCTTGAAAACTAACCAGAAATTCATCGCCGCCGATGCGGTATATGCGATCATGAGCACGCACTTTCTTGCTCAATGATTGGACGAACTGTTGCAGGAACTGATCTCCGGTGGAATGGCCGAAGGTATCGTTCAGTTTTTTGAAATTATCCAGATCGATAAACGCCAGACAAACTTTCTTCGAGGGCATTTGCTGTAACAGCCGTGTCATGTCTTCGTCAAAGGCGGTCCGGTTATACACCTGCGTTAACGGGTCGTGGTAGGCCAGACGATACGAGTCGAGACGGTCAAGTACGAACTCAATGGCGTTGGACAGCTGCTGACAGATTTTCCGGATGATGTTTTTAGCATCGACGGAGCGGTTGATGATGTCACCCAGAAACGACACGTCCAACTGACCCTGACCGCCAATGAACTGAAAGTCAAAATTCAGGTGTTTGATGTCAGAAACCTGGTCGTCCTGCCACGGGTTTTCGACATCACGGCACAGGGAATGACCATTCACAAACTGCACGCTGAGGCTGGCTCGGTTAACGTTGATCAGCCGTTGCATATTGGCCAGGAAGCTGTCGATCAGTTCATCGACATTGGCACACCGCAACGCCGAATCGTGAAAGGCTGCCAACGTATTCAACAAACCGTTTTCCAGTTTCAGCGCATCAATACCCATTTGCCGCTGCGCCATGCTGATGGCCTGTCGGGGTTCGACGGACGTGTTCATTTTTTGGGCTGGGGTTGCTGTGGACCGGAACCAGCTTTCCCGGGATTCCAGGTGATACTGTCGGGTTTGCCGTATTGCCAGCTGAGCCCAGTTCAATGCCCGTTGCGCTTCCCCCAAATCGGTCAAATAGATCACCAACAGCCGCAATGCCAGCAATTCAAGGTGCAGATTTTGCCGAAGTTGCGCGAAATCTTCGGTCAGTTCCATGAAGAAGTGTTCGGCTTCATCGGCATTGAACGATTGAGTGATCAGCCCAAGGCAGCGGATAAAAGCTTCGCCTTCATTTGAGCGGGGCGGTTCATCGTGTATTTGCGGCCGGATAGCGGCAGGCAGCCGTCGGTCACCATTGATGTAAGCAGCAATCGCCTGCAGCGCCAGCAACTCACCTTTGGTGCGGAATCGGGTTGAGGTCATGTTGCGATATTCCATGACCGAAAAAATATCATCCAGCAGCTGAATGGTGGTTTGTTGGTAATCGGCGTAAAAGGCAACCAGTGCCAGGTTATACAGGGTAGTACAGATCTGGTCGAAGTTACCGTCGGCCAGTGCCAAGGGGTAAGCGGTTTCCAATGCTTGCTTGGCCGGTTCTGTTTGCCCTAGACCGTTTAACAGAAATGCCAAGCCATTCAGCGTGTTATGGATGCGCTGCGACAGGCCACACAGCTGAGTCAGTTTCAGTGCGCGGTTAATGTGTCGGATCGCGTCCTGCGGATGGCCCGTGGCGCCCAACACAATACTGACGTGATGGTGCGCCGTGGACTGACCGATGACATTGGCATTCGCTTTGTAGTCATCGACGGCGCTCAGACATTGCCGGACAACGGCGTCGGCGTTGTCTTCCAACAGTCGCTCATTGAACCACAGCGAACATTTCACAAAGGCGGCCAGATTGAACCAGCCTTGTTCTTGCAGCTGACTTTCCAGCCGTTCAATATCTGTCTTTTGACTGCGCATGTTGCCGTTAAAGCATTGCGCCAAAAATTCATAAAATTCCGCCAGCAGGCCGTCTTTGTCACGACCTTTCTGCATCGAAAAATGCCGGTAGCGTTGCAGCGCTTTTTCCGCCAGAGAATATTCCTGCAGGCAAAGGTGTGCGACACATATCGCCTTGAGGGTTCGTGAAATGGCCGGCTCCGGTAAATCTTGCAGCGACAGCCGCTGCAATTCCTGGATGTAAATATGGCAGCGTTCGGCGTCGCGCAGCAGAACCCAGGCGTACATGCGGGCCATTTTGAGCTCGGCCATCTGGTTGACATCCAAAGCCGGGCCCTGTTCCAACAGGTTGGCCAGTAACAACATTTCATTGGGGCTGAACAGTGAAATGGCGCGACGCAACATGGACCAGTATTGGTTTGTGTCTGCTGCCAGGGTGATGCGTTGTTGGCAAGGGCTGTTGATGCCTGCGCTCAATGGGGCGCTCAGGTGGCGGCGTTTTATTTGCGTGACAAATCCCTGCGCAATTTTTAAGTTCTGAAACTCTGACGTGGTCAGGTAAAAATCCAACTGCAGATTGCCGGGCATTCGGTAATCTTCCTGCTGCAACCATTCGAAAGCTGAGGCAGAGATATTTTGCGCGTTGATGATGGCGATCTGACCGGGATGCTGAGCAAAGCTTTCGCGCAGCACGTAGGTCATCGCTTTCAGGATTTCGACCTGCTCGTAGGCCATTTCATCGGGGTTCAGCGGTTCACGGCTGCCCGGTTCCTGTTCAGTCAAATACCGCACAATAATGGGACGTAAAACGGCAAAGGTGTTTGGCAGGGTCAGAATATCGTTAATACGCCGTTCGGATAGTCGTGCAAATGCAAAACGGATAATCGTGATAAAGGGTTCAAACGGAAGATATTGCGTTGAAGGGTCCAGGATAATGCTGAGATCGTAGTGATTGTCGACGAAATCTGTACCAGTCGTGGCTTGATCTTCCAGAAAGATTGAGATGGGTTGCGTGACTGAGGCTACATTCGTCGACATGCCGTACTTCTGGATTACAACTAAAGTGGTCGCAAATTAACCAATGGTCCCGGGCATGTCAATTAAGAAAAGGGGGAACTGAGACTTAGCGCAAGACTTAGGTGGTATTTCACCGACGTTCAGATTTTTTGCTGGAAGGCCTTATTTGACCGGCCGACGCAGCCTTCCGGTTGCAGGCCAGGCCACTGGGTTTGTCGACCTGAACACCGTCCAACCTGCCACACGCACACATTCAAACGTCGTCTGTCATAGCCCGTTTTCTGCACGGAAATGGGCGACCAGTGCATTGGCGTGTCCATGACCCAGCCCCTGTTCTGTTTTCAGCCAATTCACCATTTCCATGTGTTTCAGATCCCGGCGCGAGCTGAGCAAATCAAACCAGTGTTTGACGGGTTGGCCATATTTTTTCTCAATCGAGGGAAAGTAGGACGCAGGTCCTTTAACAGTCGTTTTATCGGTCATCGTCGGTGTGTCCCCTTGGGGTGCTGTTCAAAGGTTTGAAGAAACGAACCGTCGCCATCATTCGTAAACTGTTTGAAGCGTTTATGGTCGGAGTATGCAATAAACGCATGTCCATCAGGTACACGTCACCCGCTTTACCGACCATTTCCGCCGCGGCTAAATTCGTTTCATTGACCTTTAATGTAGCAGACGGTATGTCGGTCCAATACGCATCGATCATTGATTTATTAAGTTTTAGTCCAGGACCTTGGTGAGTCCTGGGTATTGCCATGGTTCCTCCGCTGCGCGCGTTGAGATCCTGAAGCAAGACAAAAATTTGAATGCCTGGTAACTCATTTTGCTGGGTAATTCGGGCGTCGCGATGCCAGTCCAAAGCGGACAGGGTCCAAGCTCCTTGTCGAGGCAATGAAATCAACAGCACTTCCTGATGTGACATTGCCCGCTGCGATTGAGCCAACTTATGTATTAAGTCGTGCAGATCGGGAGTGACAATTCTGTCATACAGATCCGGCATTGCTAAGGTTTGGCTTAACTCGTTGATTTGCTGAAAAGGCGACAGCTGAGACCATTTGCGCGATAAGATGCGCCCTTTTGACCACACCGAATTTTTCTGCAGCGAATTTAAAACCAAGTTGCTCAGGGACATTACCTGCCGCTTTGGCAATGCCTGAGGTAAATAGAGTAAACCCTGTTCGTGAAACAGAGCAGCTTGATCGGAAGACAGGATCATTAACGTTCATCGGTCATGAGATGGCGTTATCTTGCCCTAAATTGTCAGACCCACCAACCGCTGCCACGTATGGGCAAAGACGCTAACGGATCCAGGTGGTTTCCTCTCCATTCTATGTCCAACAACGCAACGAATACATCTGTTTAGGTCGGCAATTTGGGTTCCGAGGAGAATGCCGATGATGCCGCGAAACCCCCATTGCAGAGCGGTTTTTAAAGATTTGCACAGTGATTTTAAGAATTGCGGGTTGCCTATGGGTGTATTCATCTCAAGCCGGCGCTACATTGGCTCGATAATAATAGTAATCATTCGTTTGTTTGGCACCGGCCGAACTACTATTCGGATGTATAAGGCTTCGCAATGAGAGAGAGATTCTATCGCCTGGTACTGATCGCCGGGCTGAGTACCCTGTTATCCGCCACCGCATCAACCGATGCCCCCGCCGACTATGGCACTTGTGTCGCTTGCCATGGAGTACAGGGAGAAGGCAATCCGTCTTTAGGCACGCCAGCACTGGCCGGACAATCCGCCGATTACCTGGTGCGCCAATTAACCAACTTTCAATCGGGTTTGCGTGGCACTGCTCCGGATGACACCTATGGCAGCCAGATGGTGGCCATAGCGGCCTTGCTGAACGACGACAGCAAACAGCAGATTGCCGAGTATCTGGCAACATTGCCGCGGGTTAAGCCCGTCGCGACGCTCAAAGGAGATGTCGCCGCCGGGCGAGGCGTCTATAACAGCAATTGCAGCGACTGCCACGGTGCCCAGGGGGAAGGGAATGCCGCACTGTCAGCGCCACGGTTGGCCGGTCTTGGCGACCAGTATCTGTTTGATCAGTTCAAGAAATTCCAACGCAAACAGCGTGGCTATGCCCCCGCTGACAAGCGTGGTCGGCAGATGCAATTTATGAGTGACGTGATTACCGACGACGCTTCACTGACCAACGTGGTGACTTACATTCAGACCTTAACCGGGACGCCACAATGATCCGTATCGCCTCAGCCTTTTTTATCTTTGCTTCCAGTATGGCGTTGCTGGCAACGCAACCCGTGCTGGCGGATGACGCCGACAACTTGACTCTGTCCGATACCTGCCCACCGGGTTTTCAGTGGGTGGCTGGAAATGCCTGCGAATTGCGTTCGCTGTACCAGCAGTACCCTTCAATTCAATCTCAGGGGGTGGGCGGTCTTAAAACCGGCTTACCAAGGTATCGTGATGGATTTTCACCACAGGAAATCGACCTCGGTCGTTATCTGTTTTTTGATCCGGTGTTGTCGGTTAACGGCCAACAGAGCTGCGCCACTTGCCATGACCCGGATAAGGGGTTTGCTGACGGTCGAGGGCTGGCGATTGGTGCGACCGGCGAAGTGGGGACTCGCTCTGCGCCCAGCCTTTGGAACGTGGCTTTCCTGGAAAAATTCTTCTGGGATGGTCGTGCCAGCACATTGGAAGAACAGATGACCGGACCACTGTACGCCCCGAATGAAATGGCCAATACGCCCGACCATCTGTTGCGTACTCTGAATGGCATACCCGCCTACCAACGTCTGTTTCGTATGGCCTACCCAGAGCGCGATGATGACATTACCCTCGACAAAATTTACCGCGCGTTGGCGGCCTTCCAGACCAGTCTGATTTCCCTGAACAGTCGCTACGATCAATACGCGCACGGTTACGCCAGTGCCTTAACCCCGAATGAAATTGAAGGCATGAACGTATTCCGTTCCTTTGTTGCCCGCTGTGCGGAGTGCCATACACCACCGTTGTTTACCAACCAGCAGATTGCTGTGATCGGCACACCGGAGCCAGAGGGCATGCCACGGGATATTGGCGCTCAGGGACCAACAGGTGATGCCACTCTGCGAGGCGGATTTAAGGTGCCCAGTTTGCGCAACATTACATTGACGGCCCCTTACATGCATTCCGGCAAATACGACTCGCTTTGGGATGCCTCTGAATTTTATACCCTGGGTCGCGGTCATGCGCTGGCTGAAGGCGAACCGATCTACCTGCACTGGCATATCTGGGAGCCGCAACTGACCGATACGGAAATCGATCGCCTTGTCGATTTTATGGGAACACTGACCGACACCCTGTTTACCCCGCGCGTACCTGAGCAATTACCGTCTGGCCTGACACCCATCAGCGCCGACGAATTTACCCGGCGGCTGAATCAGCCCTGAAGATTGATAACCGTTTGCTACCCACAATAACAATGAGAGAGGACACAACATGAAACGATTACTGAGGTGGTTTGTCTATCCGCTGGTGTTTATTGCCATCGGTATTGGCATCACGCAAGGCTACCTGTATCTGTTTCCGCCAAAGCCGGCCATGGTCGTGCAAACCGCCGGTGACAATCTGGCGCGGAACGTCGGCGGGGCTGGATCTCTGGCGGTACCGACGTTGGCACAGGGCACCATTGTGGAAGTGCGCGATGGCGACAGTATTCAACAGGCTGTATTACAAGCGCAACCTGGCGATACGGTGATGGTGTATCCCGGTACCTATTCTGAAACGGTGTATATCGACAAAGACGATATCGTACTGCTCGGCGTGGTTCAGGAAGGCCGTTGGCCAACCCTGGATGGTAAGAAACAACTGAACGATGCCATTCTGTACTCCGGCAGCGACATCACCATCGACAGCTTCAAGATTACCAACTACAAAGGCAACGGCATCATGGGGCAGGCGGGCAATAATTTTGTGATCCGCAATAACCTGATTATCGATACCGGTGTGTACGGCATTTTTCCGCAGTTCGGAACCAATGGTTTGATTGAACATAACATTCTGACCGGCATCGAAGACGCCGCGATTTATGTCGGCATGTGTGACAACGTCGATGTGCGACATAACGAAGTCTTTGGCAACGTGGCCGGTATCGAAATAGAAAACACCCGTCATGCGCTGGTGGAAAACAACTACGTCTACGACAACGCCGGCGGTATTCTTGCGTTTATCACGCCAGGATTGCCCATTAAAACAACCTTCGACGTTATTATCCGTGACAACTTTGTTGTCAATAACAACCACGTCAACTTTGCCGCCGAAGGTTCTATCGTCGCCAATGTACCGCAGGGTACCGGGATTCTGGTGTTGGCCGCCGACGACGTGATCATTGAAAACAACATCATTTCCGGAAATGACAGCGTCGGTATCGGCATTACCGATTTATCGTTAATCACCGATGTGTCCAAAGACCCTGGCTCCGAACCGAACCCAGACCGCGTTGTGATTCTGGATAACATCATGGAAAACAACGGCAATAATCCGCATGGCATTTTGAAGGATCTGATTTCCGTAGCGTTCCAGGACAAAGGTCCGGATATCATGGATACCGGCAAAGGGACGGGCAAATGCATTGTCGACCAGAACCGTTACCGAACCTTATTTGTGTTGGGCGCGGACTATGGCTTGTGTGATCGCCAGCAATACGCCACCGATGGCATCTTCACCATGACATTGCCGGAAATGGCACCGACCGAAGTCATTCAAGATGTTTCCGCTGAAGACTTCGAACATGAGCTGGGCATGCGTACCTATTACGGTGTGTGCACCGGTTGCCATACCTACAGCGTGCGCATGATTGGTCCTTCGGTGAAATCCATTCAGGCGTTGTATTTCGATGACCCGCAAGGCATCGCGGAATACATCAACAGCCCGGTGAAAAAACGTGAAGAGTTTCCGGAGATGCCACCGCAGAATTATCTGACAGAAGAAACGCGAATGGCGGTAGCGAAGTATATGCTGCAGGTCAGTAAATAAACGGGATTGTCTTTGGTGGTTTCAAGAGAAGGAGAGCGTTGCTCTCCTTTTTGGTTGGGATTGTTTTTCGATTTTCGCCATCAAGGGCCAAACCGGTCCGAGGGTTTGGGCTTGTTTTTAGTGGCCTGTCCCGAAGGTTTTTCTCTCGAGGGGAGATCGGAAGGGTAATTACTTAGGCTTGTTCAATGGATTTTGCATCAATGTGCGACTTGGTTTCGCTGAGTTTTTTTTACTTCAAGTACTAAATATGTTTCGATGACTATGGTTCTGTTTTAAATAAAAGATTTCTTGGAGGATTTTTCTTTCCAAGGGGAGATCCCCTTGAACCCCCTTTTGTCGCCCGCTTTGGTGCACATCTTTAATTGACACTTCATTCGAACGGTCGCTTGAGTGTGCGTCCCTGCACACGCGGCGCTTACAAGGGCATCGATGCCCTTGAATCCGTTGCGATGTGTCAATTAATTCAGCCAAAGCAGATGCGACGGAACCGTTATTTACGCCAATCCTTGGAACTGAGAATGTGGCGGCTGGGATTGTTAAGGGTCGAGTCCGAATCGTCGGACCGGTTTGGTCCTTGAGGTAAAAAGTTCTCAGTAAAACCAAGTCACGGAACGACGCAAATACCGCTGAACACACCTAAGTGATTACCAATCAGACTTACCGTAGTAACCTTAAAAAATCGAACTAAAAAGTTAAAGTTTATTACGAAGCGGATATGATTTTAATTCAGCTGAGTAGTCAGCAATTCACGCCCATCTCATTTCTTCATAAGTTCGTTTATGAGCTCTCTCGCCGCTTGATCATCAAAGCTCGATAACAGTTGCACGAGAGATTTGAGTGGTTCGGAATTGGCTTGTTGTTCCAGCTCGGTCAATAAGTCATGCGGCACCAGACTGTCTTGTTCCAGATGCTCGCGAATATCGACCAGTACGTTTTCCAGATTTCGATGTGTCGGAATGGGCGACGGTTGATTGGCTTGCAACACGTCTCGACACTCTTGCAGGGCTTCGGACAGAGCCTGCGCTAATCGCTGCCGGTGTTCGTCCGTGGCGGTGACGTCACGCCTTAACTGTTCTTCGTAGTCGGCACACAGTTGCTTGATGGTCATCATCCCCACACTGGCACTGGCGCCTTTCAAGGTGTGAATAAACCGGGTCAGTGTTTCATGATCCTGCTGCGTGGGTGGGCTTTGTATCGCTTGCGGAGCCTGCTCATACTGCTGACAGAATAACGCCAGCACTTTCAGGTAATGTCGCACATTGCGCAGGTGCAGACCGCGTCCGTCCACCAAAGTGATCTGGTGCAGTGGGTAGGGGACGTTCAGTGTCTCATTGGGCTGTTCCATGGCCGGTCAGTTCGCTTTGGCTTCGAAATGGGCGTCTTGAGCGTATATCTGGTTGCGCCCGGCTTCTTTGGCGGCATAGAGCTGCAAGTCCGTGAAGGCGACAAACTCATCTGTGTTTTCTGTGATGGGAACAATGCTGGAAACACCTGCGCTGAATGTGGCGATGGGGGCTGTAGGCGAGTTTTCGTGCGTTATGGCCAGCGCCCGAAAATCGGCTAGCGCTTTGTCCATCAATTGCCGGGCTTGCTCGGTATTGCAGTCGTAGAGCAACACGGCAAACTCTTCGCCTCCATACCGGAAACAGGCATCTGAGCTGCGTTGAAATGTGGTCACCAGACTTTTTGCCAATGCCCGCAGGCATTCATCACCAGCGGGGTGACCGTAGGTGTCGTTGTAGACCTTGAAGTGGTCTATATCCAAGAGTACCAGCGCAAGATTCGTTTTAGCGCGCATGGCACGGTGCCATTCCTGCTCCAAACGTTTGTTGAAGGCGCGGCGGTTTCCTATTTCGGTGAGGCTGTCCAGGTAAACCAATTGGTCGAGTAAAGCGGTTCTGCGCTGAAAGCGCACGTGCATGGCCAGCCGCGTTTTCAGCAGCTCCGGGTGCAGGGGTTTGTGCATGAAATCAACCGCTCCATACTCCAGCCCTTTCACTTCGGTCTCGCTGGACTCGTCACTGGTAATAAACACAATAGCAATCGATTCGGTGAATTCACTGATGGATTTCACCTGTCGACAGAGGTCGAAACCATTGCCATCCGGCAGATTAATGTCCATCAGAATCAATGCGAATCGATACTGACGCACCAGTTGCAGGGCTTTCTTGCAGTCCTTGGCGATGGAAATACGGTATAGACCGGCCAGCGTGGCCGTAATCGATTGCAGTACCACCGGGTCATCTTCCACAACTAACAGCCGGATAGGGGAATCAGTGTCCAGAGTCATCAGGCGCCTTTCATACTTGTCATCAATGACCAGTATAGATAACAACCCCGCGTTTGCCTGCTCAGGCGTGAATTCTCTGGGTGGCCTGGATTATTGCGCACTGTAAAGCGTCACAGCCCGAAGATTAAGGCTTGTCGAAAAAGTGAACTTAATCCAAACTGGACCGGTTTTGAGAAAATATCAAAAGGACAAAACATGGAAAATATGCTCATAGGCTTCGTCGATGTGGCCGTCGAATGGTTACAAACCAACACTCTTTCGCTCATTTTGGCTTTGGCTATATTCGTTATCGGTCGTTGGGTTGCGCACCTGATCGCCCGACTGTTCAAATCTGTGCTGTTGCGCGCCAAAGTTGATAGTATTTTGGTGGATTTCCTCTCAGGTATCGTTAACGCAGCCCTGGTTCTGTTCGTGATCATAGCGGCGGTCGATCAGTTAGGTGTGGACACCACATCGCTGGTGGCGTTAATCGGCGCCGCGGGTATCGCTGTGGGTCTGGCCCTGAAGGATTCGCTGCAGAACTTTGCCTCTGGGGTTATGCTCATTGTATTCCGGCCGTTTAAAGCCGGTGATTTTATCGACGCCGGCGGCGTGATGGGTATCGTGGAGAAAATTACGGTATTCTCCACCACAATGCGCACGCCGGATAACAAAGAAGTCATTGTTCCGAATGGCAATATTTATGGCGGAACCATCACTAATTTCTCTGCCCGTGATACCCGTCGGGTCGATATGGTTTTTGGTATCGGCTATGACAGTGACCTGTTGAAAGCCAAATCGCTTCTGCAGGAAATGGTCAGCGCAGACGAACGCATCCTTCCCGAACCGGAACCGGTCATCGCTGTGGGCGAACTGGCCGACAGCTCGGTGAATATTCTGGTTCGTCCGTGGGTGAACTCAGCCGACTATTGGGGCGTCTATTGGGATATGCAGGAGCGCGTAAAGTTGCGCTTTGACGAAGAGGGTATCACTATCCCGTACCCACAAATGGATGTGCATTTGAATTCAGTGGCCCAGTAAACCGGCCTGTTTTCTCTGTTGCAAATCACTTGAAGCGGGTGCAAACTAGCGCCCGCTACTTTCAATTATCTATCAGTAAGGAGAGTTTTTATGACCATGATCGCTAAACAAGATGCCGTAGGTCGGCCGGAAAAGGCGTAGCGTTTTAAACATTCCTTTTGATTAACCTCAGCGTTAATCAGATCATGTCCAAAATCCCTTCCCTTTCCCGGCTTATCAAACAGTGATTTGATGATTCGGGTTATGACCTTCATAGCCCTAAACAAAAATGTTTACAGGGTTACACCATTGAACAAACAAAATTTATCTTTAGCTGAACTGGGCTGGCGTCCATTGCTGCAACAACAGTTGTCGTTTGAAGAATTGGACAGCGGTTTTGCTGCGCGTGTGAATGCCGTGTATCGGGACAGAATTCTGGTCACGTCGGAACTTGGCGAGCACAGCATTCTGGTGTCTGGCATTCTCGATACTGACGACACCGAACAACGGGCCACCACGGGTGACTGGTTATGGTTGGAACGCGATACGTTGAAACCGTTGCGTTTGCTGGAACGAATGAACCTGTTAAAGCGCACCGCCGCAGGAACCGAGCCGAAAACACAATTGATTGCCGCGAATATCGATACGTTGTTTATCGTCTCGTCCTGTAATCAGGATTTTAACGTGTCTCGGATTGAACGGTATCTGAGTTTGGTGATGGCGGCGCACATACCCGCCGTGATTGTGTTAACCAAGGCCGATCTGTGTGACGACCCGGATGTGTATGTTGATCAGGCACAGGCGATTCACCGGGATGTCCCCGTGGTGACAGTTAATGCGTTGTCTGCCGATGTCATAGAGCGCTTCCGCGATTACACCATGGCCGGGCAAACCATTGCGTTTCTGGGGTCTTCTGGTGTCGGTAAATCCACCTTAACCAACTCCCTGTTGGGTGAACAGGTGCAGGATACCGGTGGTATTCGCGAGGACGACGCAAAAGGACGGCATACCACCACTGAGCGAAGCATGCATCGCATGGCGCACGGCGGATGGGTGCTGGACACCCCGGGAATGCGTGAACTGCGGTTGAACGACGATGCTTCCGGCGTGGCCGAACTGTTTGCTGACATTGAGCAACTGAAGACGCAATGCCGGTTTACCAATTGTCACCATCAGGGCGATCGGGGTTGTGCGATCGATCAGGCGATTGACGATGGCGTGTTGGATGTGCGGCGCTGGACAAATTATCAGAAACTGCAACGTGAGTCCGAGCTCGCCAGCCAAACCAAAGCCGAACGAAAAAAAGCAGCGGAAAAGTGGGGCAAGGAAATCAGCAAATTTGCGCGCCAACATAAAAAATCCAGATACACCTGATCGGGTGTATCTGGAGAGAAGCCCGTTGCCCTAGAGATTGTCAGACAGATGTGTCAGGCTATCGCCATGAATAAAACACAGGATCGGTTATGTTTTTGAACCTTAACGCACTCGACAAAAGTCTGGTCTATCGACTGCTGACGCATACGGTTGTGCCACGCCCTATCGCCTGGGTGTTGACTGAAAATGAACAGGGCAACCATAACGTTGCTCCGTTTTCGTATTTTAATATTGTGTGCAGCGATCCGGCGATACTGATGTTTTCCGTTGGTCACAAACGTGACGGATCGAAAAAAGATACCTGGCAAAATATCGAGCGAAACGGTAAATGTGTCGTGCACATTGCCACCGGTGAGCTCATGCCTGACGTGAACGAATCCGCCAGAACCTTACCGGCGGGAGACTCGGAGTTGAATGGCATGTCGGTTTCTTTGGTTGAAGACGCTGAATTTTCGTTACCCCGGATTCAACAATGCCCGGTCGCCTTTGATTGTGAAAAACACGATATTCATCTGTTGGGTAATGGTCCACAAGCGGTGATTTATGTGCGCGTAAACGCGGCGTATCTCAGCGATCACTTGGACTTAAGCGATCGATTCACTTTGTCAGAAAAAACGTTGAATCCACTCGCCCGATTGGGCGAAGACCGGTTCAGTTTGTTGGGTGACATTAACGCCATTCCGAGACCGGAATAAGCGTTACGGTGTCATCGTCAGCCGTGGGCGATGCTGGCACAGGGCGTCCAATGTTCGGCATTGTTGCTCGGGATTATCGGCTTGCGTAATCGCCGAGACCACAGCCACTATGTTGACGCCTTGTGCCAGTACCGATTCAATATTTTTCTCATTGATACCGCCTATGGCCACAACCGGAATCTCGGGCGACAACTCACAATACCGTTGCAGGCGTTCCAGCCCTTGGATTTTGCCGCTCATGTCTTTTGTTTGAGTGGGGAACACCGCGCCGACAGCCATGTAACTCGGACGCAGTTGGAGTGCTGCACACAATTCAAAGTCTCCGTGAGTGCTGACACCCAAACGCAAGCCCGCCTGTTGAATGGCTGTTAAGTCAGCGTCGATTAAATCTTCCTGCCCCAGATGGACGCCATAAGCCCCCAGCTCAATGGCCAATTGCCAGTGGTCGTTAATGAACAGCTGCAGATCGTAGTGCCGGGCGACATAAATGGCTTCAGCGATTTCATCGCGCAATAGTTTTGTTGGACAGTTTTTTAACCTCAGCTGTATGGTCTTAATGCCGGTCATCGCCAAGCGAGTGATCCAGGCGGAAGAATCTACCACCGGATAGATACCCTTGGTTTTACGCATGCGTGCGAAAGGATGTTTGGGTGTCTTAATAATCCTGTCACGTGAGACGTTGGCGAAGTCACGAATATCCTTTGACCAGCCCAAGGGTTCTGTTTTGGATTCGTCGACGGGCAACTTCAGGCGACGTTGTAAGCTGGCGTTGGCCAGGGTAATGGCGTCCAGCATCGTGTAATTTTTTTCGACGGCGCAGGCAATGGTTGTGGACAGGCGGCAACCGGTTCCCCGCAGTGATCGCGCGTGTTTGGTTTGTTGCCATTGTGCTACCTGATTGGCTTTAACCGTTTTTGCCTGATCGCATCGGCGATACAGGCGGTCGATCACGGTTGCGCTGTTTGCAAGATCGTCGGCGTGACCACCGGTGAGCAATATGTCGCCGGAAAAATTCGGGAAGAGCTGAAAAAACGTTGTCGCGCAATCGTGTTCTGAATGATCCGACGGCGCGCCGGTAAGGGCTCTCAGTTCCAACAAATTAGGTGTGATTAAGCTAACGCACGGGAACAGAGGACTTAGCATGTCGACGAAGGATTCTTGTGAAAAGGGTTTATCTTCACCGCTGCTGTTGCGAATCGGATCCAGAATGACAAAGGGTGGGTTGGTCAACGTCGATAACCAGTGCGCTATCGTTTCTGCCTGCGCGTGCTGCGTCAGCAACCCTATTTTGATAACCGCAGGTGTGACCTGCAAAGACGAAAGTTGTGCGCGCAATAAGTCCGGTGATAACGATTCACAAGCCAAAATACCGGTGCCTGTCTGCGCCGTCACGCAGGTTAACACCAGTTGAGCATCGGCTCCCAAACTATGCGCGACCGCTAAGTCCCTTACGCATCCGGCAAACCCATTGCTTTCCGATCCGGCAATGATCAACAGCGTCATGGTAACTCCCGGAACGGAAAACCGAGTACGGTCGTGCTGGGCGCGGCTATGTCTTGCGCCAACATGGGAACGGCTTGCTGTGCTTCGTACCCGGCACGTGTTGCGTGTCGGAACGCACTGGCCATCCTGACCGGGTCATGCGCTTTCGCGATAGCGGTGTTCAACAGTACGGCGTCAAAACCCAACTCAAATGCTTCGACCGCTTGCGAAGGTTTGCCCAGCCCTGCGTCGATGATCATTGTAATGTCCGGGAACCGTTGCCGAAGTGTTTTGAGTGCGTATGGATTGGCGATGCCCCGGCCGGTACCAATGGGCGACGCCCAGGGCATTAGTACCTGACAGCCCGCATCGATCAGTTGACGACAGGCAACCAGATCGTCGGTGCAATAGGGCAATACGTTAAAGCCGTCTCGCAACAGTCGCTCGGCTGCGATCAGTGTTTTTGCCATGTCCGGTTGTAAGGTTTGGTTATCGCCGATGACTTCCAGTTTAATGAATTCGGTTTGAAATAGTTCTCGGCTCATGTGCGCGAGCGTGACGGCTTCATCGACACTTTCACACCCTGCGGTGTTGGGCAGAATATCGACGCCGGTTTCGCGCAAAATATTCCAGAACGATTGTCCCGCATCGGGTGCCGATTGTTGGCGTCGCAAGGAGACCGTGACCATTTCACTGCCAGACGCAACAATGGCCTGACGAAGGATAGCGGGTGAGGGGTACCGTGCTGTACCAATCAATAACCGGGAGTTCAGTTGTTTGTCATATAGGCTTAACATGGCTCAACCTCCTGCGACGGGGACCACGACATCAATGATGTCGCCAGACTTTACCCGGGTGTCGGTGTGTTGATGTTTGGGAATGAAGGTTTTATTCAGTGCGACGACAAATGGACTTTGCGCACCCCATTGCTGCAACAGCAGATCGAGTTGATCTGCTTCGCTGCTGAATGATTCGCCGTTAATGAGCACGTTCATGAGTCGCCTCCTGCATCAAATTTAAAACTTGCTGCGCGAGCGCAGGCCCGACCAACCAACCGTGACGATACAAACCATTGGCACTGATCAGATTGCCTTGGCGTTCAACCCTCGGTTGATGGTCGTCGAATGCCGCGCGAATACCGACATTGGTTTCCAGTACCACAGCTTCGGCAAAACCGGAGTTGACCGCGTAGAGCGTGCTGAGCAGTTCCAGCGTACTGCGCACGGTAATCGGATGTTCGCTGTGGCTTTCAATTTCGGTGGCACCGACCACAAACTCGTGATTGGGTTTTGGGACGATGTAAATTGACGCGCGCGGGTGCACCACACGAACCGGACGGGACAGTTGGACCTCTGTGCAGCGGACGCGAATCACTTCGCCGCGAAGTCCGCGCAGTTGCGTCATGTCCTTCGGCGAGGTTGTGTTCGCTATGGCGCCTGCCCCTCGGCTGTCCAACACCCAATCGTAACGATTGCACAGAGATTGCCAATCTGCAGTCGTTTCGATGCTGGCAAGTTCGGTCGCAGCGTACTTGCCAATAACGCGCGTCGAACTGCGCAGGAAGCTGCGATTGCACAGCTGCCCTTCATTGCCCAATAAGACCGCGTCGCCAAATTTATTCAACGCAGGTTCCAGATCCAGAAGCTGCTGTCGGTTTAACGTTTCGACCTGATGACGCTGTTCACCCGTCTTGTGTTCCAGATCCTGTTTCAACTGTGCGAAGCTGCTGGCATCGGCAGGAAATGACAGTGCCAGCGAGCCTTGTTGCGCAAAAAACACCGACTCGTTGTCTGGGTCGAGCGCCTGTAGTTGCGAAAGGATGTCAGGCCAAACCTTCAGGCTTTCCAGCCCCATGGTGACGACCGCTGCCGGAGCGTGAATGATCTCTCCCAATGGGCACAGCATACCCGCAGAAACGTAGGCAGCGTTGGAAGGGTCGTGCAACGGTTGTTTGTCGATGACGGTGATCTGATGTTTCTGTTCAATCAGCGTCAATGCCAGTAAGCGACCAAGTACACCAGCCCCGACGATGGCAATATTCATGACTCTTTCTCCGATGCGACATACAGTTCAGAACCGTGTGCTCTGAATGCTTCGGACATGGCATCGTAACCCGCTTGGGTATCAGCGACCGATGTTCGCAAGTCGGCACCGGTGATGTTGGTCAAACTTATGTCGGAAACCGGGTGTTGCCGTTTTACGTCCTGACTCAATTTCATTGAGCAGAATTTTGGTCCGCACATAGAACAGAAGTGCGCCTTTTTGGCGGCTGTTTTTGGTAATGTCTGGTCGTGATATTCACGGGCGCGCATCGGGTCCAGTGACAGGTTGAACTGGTCCTCCCATCGAAATTCGAAGCGGGCTTTGGACAAAGCGTTGTCCCGCACTTGAGCACCCGGATGACCCTTGGCCAGATCCGCGGCATGTGCGGCAATTTTGTAGGTGATCAGGCCTTCTTTGACATCATATTTGTCTGGCAAACCCAGGTGTTCTTTCGGCGTGACGTAACACAACACGGCGCATCCATACCAGCCGATATTGGCCGCACCGATGCCGGACGTCAGATGATCATAACCTGGCGCAATGTCCGTCGTTAATGGACCCAGGGTGTAGAAGGGTGCTTCGAAACAATGGCGCAATTCTTCATCCATATTGGCTTTAATCAAGTGCAGTGGAACATGACCAGGTCCTTCGATCATCACCTGGACGTCATGCTGCCAGGCCAGTTGCGTGAGTTCACCGAGTGTGTGCAACTCCGCGAACTGGGCTTCATCGTTCGCGTCGTAAACCGAGCCGGGTCGCAGTCCATCGCCGAGTGAAATTGACACATCGTACTGCGCCAGAAGGTGGCAAATTTCATCGAAGTGCGTGTAGATAAAGTTTTCCTGATGATGTGCGAGACACCACTTGGCCATAATAGCGCCGCCGCGAGATACAATGCCGGTCAGGCGGCGAGCTGTCATTGGAATGTAACGCAACAGCACACCCGCGTGCAGTGTCATGTAATCGACACCCTGCTCAGCCTGTTCAATGAGCGTGTCCCGGAAAATCTCCCAGGTCAGATTTTCGGCAATGCCGTCGACCTTTTCCAGCGCTTGATAGATGGGTACGGTGCCGATGGGCACGGGTGCATTACGCAAGATCCATTCGCGGGTCTGGTGAATGTCGTTACCGGTGGATAAATCCATGATGGTATCGGCGCCCCATCGCGTAGCCCACACCAACTTTTCGACTTCTTCTTCAATGGTTGATGTAACGGGTGAGTTGCCGATGTTGGCATTCACCTTGACCAGAAAATTGCGCCCGATGATCATTGGCTCCGCTTCCGGGTGATTGATGTTGGCCGGAATGATCGCACGGCCAGCAGCCACTTCTGCGCGCACGAACTCTGGCGTGATGCGGTTCGGAATATTCGCGCCCCAGGGTTGTCCCGGGTGTTGTGTTTTCAATAATTCGCTGTGCAGTGCTTCGCGGTTCAGGTTTTCCCGTATCGCTACATATTCCATTTCTTTAGTGATTAACCCGGCGCGTGCGTAATGCATTTGGGTTACGGTTTTCTTACTGATCGCCCGGCGGAACTGGCGGTTAGCCTTGTGCCCGGTTCGAGTTGGCGTCGCCGCCTTTTCGGTTTGCCATTGCAATGAATGAGCGCGTTTGCAGGTGTCGTCACGCTGCTCGATCCACTGTTCACGCAAAGCTGGCAACCCCTGACGGATGTCTACTGTAATCGCCGGATCGGTGAACGGACCGGAAGTGTCGTATACAAAAACAGGCTCATTGTGCTCGTAGAAAGTACTGCCATCGGCGTTTTCGACAAGCGTGTCGGTCTGATCGATACGGCGCATCGGCACCTGTACCTCAGTCCATGGCTCAGAAAGGTATACTTTCTCGGAGGCCGGAAAGGGTTGATCATTAAATTGCAGAGATTCTTGATCTGCAAAAAACGTTTGTGTGTTTGTTGTGAGTTCGGACATGTCATCACCAAAAAGTTCAGTAAGTGACTTGTCGAGGCGGAAACATCGTGGGGATATGCTGAACATCATACGGTGAAATGTCTGCAGCAGACAGACACCGTTAACAGCAGAATCTTGATTCCTACGCCAGTATTAACCGGATCAGGTTCCGCGGATTTCGCCTAAGCGATCTCAGCCCAAAAGGGCACTCCGACAAGATGAATGCGCGGCAGTATAACGACCGATGGATTTTTTTTGCAACACAATTCGGAATTTTTTTTTGTGACCGTATGGTTAATTTAGAGCCAGTTGGCAATGCTTGTTCATTAGAAATTTCATATTTGGAGTGGATACAACCGTGTACTGGTGGCATCTAAAAAATTCCGCGAGTTGGTTTGCTAAGAGGTATTTTGCCGAGACCAAAACTAAGCTTATTCGGTCTTCGAATTTTTATTTCGAGAGCACCAGCAATCTGCTTTATTAAATGTGTGTTCCTTTTCGGCAAGAACCAATCTTGTCCGACGACTATGCTTTGGTTCGCAACCAATGGATTTCTAAGAGATTTTTTCTTTCCAAGGGGCGATCCCCTTGAACCCCCTTTTGTCGCCCGCTTTGGTGTTCTTCTTTAATCGCCACTTTTTTCGAACGGTCGCTTGAGCGTGCGTCCCTGCACGCGCGGCGCTTGCAAGGGCATCCATGCCCTTGAATCCGTTGCGACGTGTCAATTAAGTCAGCCAAAGCAGATGCGACGGAATGGTTATTTACGCCAATGTCGGCAATGGCTTTCGATTGGTTTGTCAAAAGATGGTGTGACAGAAATCGATTTTAGAAATAGCCATTAAAATGAAGACTGATGCGGCTGGTTCACCGCCACCCAATAAAACCTTGTCATTGAATGATGCAAATGCCTTAGATTCAAAGAAGATAAGCTTAAGTCAGTGTCAATCGTGTCTCCCCTTGGGAACGAAATCAGGATTGACCCAAAGGTTACGAAAAAAAATCAAATACACACACAAGCAAGGATTTTTAGGGTTTAACTGCATAGAAATGAAAAAACCTACCTGAGGCGAATCACGCTGAGTAATCCAAGTGAATTCGATTCAGACATGCAAATATCAAGATACCTGCTTGTAGTCAGCGATCTTCGCAAGAAAATGTATTTCAAATAATCTTGTTCAGTAGTTTTTCAACCATGGCCGGTCCTGCCAACCAACCTTGGCGACTGAGGCCATTGATGCAGGCTATATTTTCCACCAGTTCTATCGATGGGTTTCGGTCCATGAACACCGCTCGCTGTCCGGCAACGGCTTCAATGATTTCGGCGTCGGCAAAACCAGGGTGCAGTGCGTAAACGGCGGACAGTAAATCCAGGGAACTGCGTACCGTGACAGCATGGTCACCCTGACGGTCTATTTCGGTGCCGCCGACCACAAAGATGTTATCGGGTTTGGGGACAATGAAAATATCGAACCGTTTTTGTATGACGCGTATGGGTCTACGAGTGGCGACGCGATCGGTGCGGACCCGAATGGCTTCACCCCGTATCGAGGTCAGCGTGTGGTCGTCGGTTTCGGCATGGGTATGGGCATTGACGGCGCCCGCGCCGCGACAGTCGATAACCCAGTCGTATTGTTGTTGCAGTTCGCTGCCATTCCCTTGCAGTGCCCAGTGGTCCACAATGCTGGCGTGTTGCCGTATAGCCCGTGCACTGGATGCCAGAAATTGCTGATTGCACAGGTTAGCTTCATTGGCGATAAACACCGCGGTTTCAAACCGAGATAACTCTGGTTCGAGTTCAACAACCTCGTCGTTATAGAGCATCTGAATATTGGATTTCAGGTGTGGTAATCGAAGGTTAAGTTGCTCGCGGTATTGCAGAAGGCATTCTTGCTCTTCTGGAAAGGAAAGCGCCACGGTTCCAGCCGTTTCGAAAAAGACATTTTCGTGTTGTGGGTCAAGTTCACGCAATTCATTCAGAGTTTGTGGCCAAAGGTGATAACTGCGAAATCCCAGCTCTGTCATTTCGGGTGTGGTGTGCACCGACTCGCTCAGTGGCGCGATTAATCCGGCAGAGACGGCAGCCGCATTGTGTGGATGGTCAAAGGAATGGGCTTCGAGCAAGGTGATATCATGACCCGACAAAATCAGCTTTAACGCCGACAGTCGGCCGACAAGGCCGGCGCCAATTATGGCAATTTTCATCGTGAATGCGCCTTATTATCATTGAACTAAAAAGACCGACAGCAGGCTGGCCGATGACGTTTTAGTGTAGTCGCTGTTTCAGAAATTGCCTGTTGATTCCGTGCCGTCGACCGGAATCGTTGTCGCATTGAGTTCGGGTGACGTCGGGGTTTATTCGGCGTCGGCACTCAGCCAGGTTGTTATCTGCCGGGTATGGGGAATAGACCCGCTGTGGACCACTTGTTCGTTGATCACAACGGCTGGTGTACTCATCACGCCGTATCCCATGATGGTTTCCGGATCAGTGATTTTAGAGACCGAAATAGCCACGTCCATTTCTTGCGCAATGGATGCAATCAGATCGGCTGTTTTGACGCACTTTGCGCAACCGGAACCCAACACTTTTACTTGCAACATGGTGTTACCTCACAAATAGATCGAAATGATATTGAACAGCCAGCCTACGAGCGTAAACGACACTAAGAGCATCGCGAAAACCGTTGCCAGCAAACGCCACTGCATGACTTGCTTGAGCAAAATGAACTCCGGAAAGCTGGCCGCGACGGTGCTCATACTGAAGGCCAAGGTGGTCCCCACCGGCAGGCCATTGGTGATCAAGCTTTCCATCACCGGAATAACGCCGGTGGCGTTGGAATACAACGGAATGCCTAACACTACCGCAGCAGGGACAGACCACCATTGACCTTCGCCAAGGTGTTGTGCCAGCCACCCATCTGGAATAAATCCATGCAGCGCCGCCCCTAACCCGACGCCGACGATTACCCATTTCCAGACACGGCTGAATATATCCAACGCTTCCGCTTTGGCGAACGTATGGCGTTCTTGCAGGGTTAGTTTCCTGGCTTCGACCGGTACTGTCGTAGACGCGTTGCTCTGTGTAGCTTGTGCCAATGCTTTCGCCGCAAACGATTGCAGCCATCGCTCTGCGTGAATGGTATCCAGAAACCAGCCACCCAGGATACCGACCGCCATTCCAACGACCACGTAAAAGACAGTGAATTGCCAACCCAGCAATCCCATTAACAGCAACACAGCGACTTCATTGATTAAAGGGGAGGTCAGCAGAAAAGCCATGGTAATGCCGACCGGTATTCCGGCGGAGGTGAACCCCAGGAATACCGGAATACTGGAACAGGAGCAGAACGGGGTGATTGCGCCAAAAGAAGAGGCCAACAGATAACCCAGTCCACGTTTTTTCCCCGCCAGAAAATTCCGGACGCGTTCAACGTTCAGGGATGCTCGCAACAATGCGATCACATAGATCATGACCGCCAGCAACGCGTATATTTTTGTGACATCTTCAATAAAAAAATGCACGGCGTCGGCCAGCTTTCCGGTCGCTGGCAGTCCGAGTAATTGATAGGTAAACCAGTCGGCCAATAACGTAAACACAGTGAACATAATTGCCCTCCGACGCTGTCGCCAGAACACATTAGTATGCTTCTGAATTGTTCGGCGATGCGACAACTGCAGCGGAAAATATCATTGTCGATCAAGTTATCCGGCGGTTTATTGATCTGCGTTAAGCGCTCAGTCATGCAGCTTCGTCTTGAGTGCGATGATTTTTAAAGCTGGTTGCGTTGCTGTTTTTTGCGCACCATACTGATAGTGAATCCGGTTGCCAGTGCGCAGCCAGTCAACACGCGATCCGGTTACAGGGAGAGATCAATCACAATGCGAGCACTATGGCGGAACTTTGCGCAAAGTTTGCGAGATTTATTGCCGATTGTGTTGGTGATTCTGTTTTTTCAGTTGCTGGTACTGCGTCAGCCGATGCCCGGTGTCATGGATGTTCTGCTGGGCAGTCTGTTTGTGGTGCTAGGGCTCACTCTGTTCATCCAGGGGCTGGAGTTGGGTCTGTTTCCGGTTGGTGAATCGTTGGCGCATGCGTTCGCCCGCAAAGGCAGTTTGCTGTGGTTGATGATCTTTGCGTTTGCGTTGGGGTTTTCAACCACCGTGGCGGAACCGGCGTTGATAGCCGTCGCCGCAGAGGCGGCGGATGTGGCGAGTCTGGGCCAGATGATCGCCAATACCGATACGGCCCGCGCCAGTTATGCCTTGGGTTTGCGTATGACCGTTGCGTTCAGCGTTGGCCTGGCCATCGTAATTGGGGTGTTCCGTATTCTTAAAGGCTGGCCGATACATTGGATGATTGCCGGGGGGTATGTGGTTGTGGTGTTGGTCACACTGATCGCACCGGAGGAAATCATCGGCATTGCCTACGACAGTGGCGGCGTGACCACGTCCACTATAACCGTGCCCCTGGTCACAGCACTCGGTATCGGGCTGGCATCGGCCATTAAAGGCCGTAATCCGATGATTGACGGTTTCGGGTTGATCGCCATGGCCTCTTTACTGCCGGTCATCTTTGTCATGCTCTACGGCGTGGTATTAAAACTCAGCAACAGCGGGGTGAGCCTATGAGTGTCCTCTTCGATTTGTGGCATACCTTGCGTTCAACCCTTGTGGATGTGTTGCCGATCGTTGTATTGATATTCGGTTTTCAATACTTGGTCATTCGTAAACCATTGAAGAATTTAACACAGGTACTCACGGGCTTTGCGCTGGTGTTGGTTGGGCTCAGTTTATTTCTGGCCGGGCTGGAGCGTGCACTGTTTCCGGTGGGGCGACTCATGGCTGAACAATTGACGCATCTGGACTTCATCGGTGGTGGTGAGCAGCCTCTGACCTGGCAGGCTTATGGGTGGGTTTATTTGTTTGCTTTTGCGATTGGTGCCAGTACCACCATCGCGGAGCCTTCTTTGATTGCGGTCGCGTTAAAAGCCAACCAGGTGTCCGGTGGTGCCATTGGTGTGTGGGGGCTGCGTTTGGCCGTTGCATTAGGTGTGGCCATTGGCATTGCGCTGGGTGCCTGGCGTATCGTCACTGGTTTTCCGATCCACTGGTTCATTATTGCCGGTTATTGTGTGGTGATCGTGCAAACGACGTTCGCCCCTAAAATGATCGTGCCATTGGCGTACGACTCTGGCGGTGTCACGACATCGACCGTGACCGTGCCGTTAGTGGCGGCACTGGGCCTGGGATTGGCCGAAACCATACCCGGACGTAACCCTCTTATTGATGGCTTTGGTCTGATCGCCTTTGCCAGTTTATTTCCCATTATGACCGTCCTGGCCTATGCGCAGTTATCGCAGTGGTGGGCACAGCGACACCAATCTCATTCCCGACATCAGAAGGACAGCGACCATGCGCTTTAAACTGTTAATAGCTTTTGTGGAAGACTCAAAGACCGATGCCGTCATGAAAGCCGCGCGTGAATCCGGAGCGACCGGCGCGACGGTGATCAATAATGCGCGTGGCGAAGGGGTTAAAACGAAGAAGACTTTTCTGGGCCTGTCGCTGGAGACGCAGCGTGATGTGGTGTTGTTCCTGGTGGAGCAGAACCTGTCGCGAAAAATTCTGGAACAGATTGCCCGTGTGGGTGAGTTCGACTCCAGCCCGGGTACAGGCATCGTGTTTCAACTCGATGTCGAAGACGCGCTGGGTGTGTCGCACCAGATTCGGGAACTGGCCGAAAAAGTGGAGGAAGAAATATGACCGTACGTGCACAAACCTGTCGTGATGTGATGAATCAACGCTATGAAATCGTGGATGGCCTGATGACTGTTGCGGACGCGCTGGTGTTAATGAAAGCAAATGGCTATCGCAAAGTGATTATTAAAAAACGCGATGAAAACGATGAGTATGGCATGGTGCAATTGTCGGATATTGCCCATGAAGTCATTGCCAAGAATCGCTCGCCGGAGCGGGTCAATCTGTACGAGATCATGATTAAACCCTTTATTTCCGTTCGGCCGGAAATGAACATTAAATACTGCGCGCGTTTGTTTGATATGTACGGCTTGGTGTCGGCGCCGGTCATCGAAAACGAACAGGTAATCGGTGTGGTCAGCCATAACGATATTGTGTTGAACTGGGTCGAGAATTAAACGGTGCAAATGGTTGGGTTCTTCGCCATTTTCTGGAGCGTGCTGTCGGTTTTTCTGACTTGGGTATTCGGCAAAGGCATGAGCAGCCCATTGCGGAATCACCTCTATACACGTTTCTTTTCCTTGGGATTATCGATTATTCCGGTTGTACTGCGGTTTAACGTTAAGCTGTTCGATACCGGAGATTTCGCGGTCTACATGTTTCTGAATTTTTATGGGCAGTTTTTCCTTGCGCAAATTATTGTGTTTTTGTTAAACCGCCGGATGAAGAAAGCAAGGCTGGCACAGAATGCCGGGTGGGGAACTCAAGATGAATGAACCGTTAACGGGCCGGGCAGCGAAATCCGGTTTTCCGCCTGGTTCTCTGGTGCATGTCGGTGATGTCCATAACCCGGAAACCCGTTTGACGGTATTGGATTACAATGGTCAGGGTGTGCAGGAATCGGCACCAATATCGGTTGATCAGTTGTCGACGCTGCCAGCCGGGGACGGGATCCAATGGGTAATTGTTGAAGGCTTAGCGGATACGCAAGTCGTGGAAAAAATTGGTGAAGCGTTTCAGGTGCATCATCTGGTGTTGGAAGATATTTTAAATACCCACCAACGCGCCAAGTTTGAAGCATACGACGATTATCTGTACCTGGTGTTGAAATGTTTGATACCAGGTAAAGAAGCGTTTTCGGTTGAGGTTGAACAGGTCAGCGTGCTGGTGTTCGAACGCGTTGTGTTTGTGTTTACCGAACAGCAGAATGAATTATTTGCCTCGGTCAAAGCGCAATTGGCTTCCGGTAAAGGAAGAATTCGCACGTCAGCGTCCGATTATCTGGCGTATCTGCTGCTCGATACCATTGTGGATAAACATTTTGAGTTGATCGATGCCCTGGAAGACACCGTAAATACGGTTGAAGACAGTTTACTCAGCTCAGAACCCACACAAGCTCTGTTACTGACCATTCAAAACCTGAAAAGGGATGT
Source organism: Reinekea sp. (assembly GCA_050293765.1). Lineage (GTDB taxonomy): Bacteria > Pseudomonadota > Gammaproteobacteria > Pseudomonadales > Natronospirillaceae > Reinekea. The sequence continues at coordinate 50,270 of JBNKNI010000028.1, read as the reverse complement.
CAACAACATCCGCCGCAATGTGTCACCGCTGCGCGAGTTAATGAATGCGTTGTTGCGCAGCGAATCACCGTTACTGCACGAGAAAACCCAGCTGTATTTCCGCGACGTGTATGATCATATCTTGCGAGTGATGGAATCCGTCGACGCGAACCGGGAAATTATCACCAGTTTGCTGGAAATCTATATTACCAACGTCAGCAATCGAATGAATGAGGTGATGAAAGTCCTAACTGTTTTTGCGTCCATCTTTATTCCGCTGACGTTTCTGACCGGGATCTATGGGATGAATTTTGATGGCATGCCAGAGTTGCATTGGCGTTGGGCTTATCCCGTATTGTGGGGGCTGTTTCTGATCTTACCTGTGGCGTTATTGGCTTACTTTAAACGAAAAAAATGGGTCTAGTAGGGTCTGTGGCGGTCCGCAGGCCGCTGCGGCCGCCGGATGAAAACGCTAGTGGTCCATGCGTGAAGTAAGGTAAGAAAAGCACATAGCAATCGCGCCGAAGGCAAGGCGGAAAAGTGAAGGCATAGTGGTGCTCTGTCAAACTTTTCCAACGCAGGCTTCGGTACGAGGGCGAAGCGATGTACTACCTTATTATCCGCATGGCCCACTAGTTGTTTATTTCAGATTAAAAATCGCGTAGCCAGCGTCGTTCATGTTTACAAACGACATAGACGCTGATTCTCGACCTTTCGCCTTCGGTGAGGTTGCGAAGCTAACCGTAGCCTTACCAAAATCCGTAAACGTCCAGTTGTTATCAGCCGACGGATTAATGGTTTTCTGCGTTAACAGATAATTGGCAATAACGTCGCGGTTTTTATCCGGTGCATCGATCACAACGGTTGTCCCGTCTAATGCAGGGAAATGCCCACCACCACCGGCACGATAGTTGTTCGTGGCAACCAGAAATGTCTGTTTTGGATCAATGGCTTTGCCATCGTACATAACATCGACAATACGATGTGCGGAGGCATTAGCGACCTTACCTTCGGCGTCGTATCGCAGCGGTTGAGTCACGTCAATTTTGTATTCGATTCCATCGATGACATCGAAGTTATAAGTCGGGAACGACTCATTGATCAGCGCCTGACTGGCACTGCTGTCGGGATCGATCTGATTAAACTGACCGGCAGCTCGTTCCAACCATTCAACCACTTGGGCACCGGTTAATTGCACGACTTTTAAATCGTTCGGGTAAATATAAAGATCGCTCACATTCTTTAACGCGATATCCCCTTTGGGTACATCGGTAAAGTAGTCCGGACCACCACGACCACCGGCTTTAAACGGTGCTGCCGCCGACAGAATCGGCAAACCATCGAACGAGGTACCGCGAACGATGTTTTCAACGTACCAGATTTGCGCGTTGTTCACGATCTGAATTGACGGATCATCCTGCACCAGGGCAAAGAAACTGGTAATGTCAGCCGTCGTCTCGCCAACCTTACGACGCATGTATTCCAAGGTTCCCTGATGCTCAACACTGACAGCCTGATTAATCACCGGGTCTGCGTCCACCAATGCAACGGTTTTACCGTCTTCACGCTTGGTAATGGCACGTACGGCACTGGTACCTTTCGCGACTTGCCAACCGTCTCCCTTGGGTTCCAATGTTAAGTCAACGACGCCCAGGTGCGAGCCCCAGAAGCCTGGCATGGCTGCCGGCACGCCGAACACGGTACCTGCTTCGGCATCGACGCCCTCATAATCATTGAATGCGGTATTACCCGGAAACACCAAATGTGAATGGCCGAACAGAATCGCATCAATTCCATCAACTTTAGCCAAGTGGTACGTCGCGTGCTCTTCCCCTTTCTGATAGGCGTTGTTGTACATACCACTGTGCGGGATGGCGATAATGACATCGGCCCCGTTGGCTTTCATCTCAGGGATGTACTTGTTCGCGGTTTCGATAATGTCTTTAGCAATCACCTGGCCGGTCAGGTTGTCTTTATCCCAGGTCATGATTTGCGGTGGCACAAAACCGATGTAGCCAATGTTGACCGTCTGGGTTTTGCCGTCAGAGTCGACCAATGATGTCGGTTTGATCAAATAAGGTTGAAAATAGGGCTGATCGTTATCTGGGTTATTGTCGCCGTCGTCGACATAGACGTTTGCGCTGACATAGGGAAAGTTAGCGCCGGCCAGACTCTTCATTAAGAAATCCAGACCATAATTGAATTCATGATTGCCGATGTTGCCGACATCATAATCCAGCAGATTCATGGCTTTGTACGCTGGGTGAGTTTCACCGAAGCGCAATACGCGACCTTTAGCCACATAATCGCCCAACGGGTTACCTTGCAACAGGTCGCCGTTGTCGACCAGCACTGAGTTGGTAACTTCACTGCGTGCGGCTTTAATCAAGGTGGCAACGCGCGACAAACCGACAGTGTCGCTTTGTTTATCGCCATAGTAATCGTAATCCACCAGATGCATGTGGATGTCGGTCGTTTCAAGTACACGTAGATCAATGGTTGCCGCGGCGGTAAAGCCCGCAACAGACATAGCAGCAAGCAATGCTGCACCCTTTTTTAGATGAGGCATGGTGAGTTTTCTCCGTAATTTATTATGTAATATTTGCGAACGGCCCCGTCAATCTGCGGAAAGTTGACCGCAAAGTCAAGGCCATAGATTCATCATTTTTTGGCCCGTTTTTTTCAGTGATGAGACCGCTTCACCGGTAAGGTTACGGGATAAGTATGAAATTCTGTTGAATGTACAGTCGGTCACAGACAAATGACGGCAAGAACAGCGCTCAGCCGCCCTTTTCACGCCACCAAAGCTTGGCCGTTCAGCGCTTAGGGCACATTGAGCTTGCAAGGCTATGCATTTTTTGAGGGATTTTCCAAGGGAAACAAATGCTTCTGTTTACTTTTTGCTCAGCAATATATTTTTGAACCTAAAACCTTTCACTAAGTTAGCGCTAAGGTTTGCCTTGTTGACAGGAGTAGGAGCTTTTCTGCTTTCACGACGCTGCCGAATTTAGCCAGTTTTTCCATTTCGACAGTTCCTGCACGTATGTGGTCGAAGCAACTAAGGATAGGAGGCGTTTTCTGAAGAGCAAAGCAGACATTTGAACTCTCCCAAATGGAAAAGTCTGGCAATTCAAACATAACAAAGACTTTCGCAGGACCACTGGAAGCGACGGGTGAATTTCTCGTTCAACTTCACCAACATAGCTACATCACCTGTTAGCTATTGTTTTAGTCTCTAGTTGTTCCCCTTCGGTCTGCATGTCCGTCGGTCTTCGTTTTGCCCCCTCGCTAGGCGAACTCTAACGAGGGGGGAGTAGTGGCGAGTGGCTATTTGGGTTACGTTGTCGATTTGGTTGTACTGATCGTTTTTCCATACGCGCATTCCGCATGGCCAGTCCGGTTATCAATTTCAGCCGATACCGGCAAATTTCGTATGTGCCTTACGCTATTGACCGTTGGCCGTCATTCAAACGTTGCGGCAACCAAAGGCCACTCTTCACTGAAGGTCGGTTAACGGGCTTTAGGCAACGAGAGGATTAAAGCGGCTCCGGTCAAATACTGTGGATCAGTGAATGAGACCGAGCCCCCGTGCCAAGTAATGACGGATCGAACGATGGCTAAGCCCAAACCATGGTTCGATCGACCCTTTGATGATGACTGCGATTTATACGGTTGAAAAGCATCTTCCCAATGGGCTTGATCAATTCCTAAGCCATTGTCTTCAATCCGAAGTTCCACCCATTCATTCTGAGAGAGGGTCATATTGATCTGCGTCGCACTTTGTTCAATTGCGTTTTGAAAAAAATTTTGCAATACCCGAGTCATCCAATGTCTGTCGATTTCAACGGTTGCTAAAGGATCACCGTTCACCTGAATAGTTGCCTGCGCTGCAACGGTAAAAGACTTTGCAGTTTGTTGAACCCACTCGAGAAAGTTAACAGTCTGTAATGACAATTCAATATCCTTACGCGCAAGACGATTGTAATCGGAGAAATTTTTAACCAATTCATTTAAGTGACTAATATCGTTTTCAAGCCGTTCGATATGTTTTAAATGCGCCATCTCATCTTTCATCGACTCCAATGTAAACTCCATACAGGAAAGCGGGTGTTTGATGTCATGTGAAAAGGCACTGGCCATTAATTTATTGTTTTCTACGAGATCATTAATTCGGCCGGCCATCTGATTAAAACCCAATTCTAATAGCCTTAAGTAGGAAGATTGGTGTACGGGAATTTGCACTGTTAAATCGCCACCACCAAAACGGATAAAGGCTTTTTCTAAACGGTTTATGTTTCGCAATAACGGCATGAGCCAAACCAGCGCATACAAGCAAAGAGCACTGTATAACACGATGCTCATGAGGGTGTTAGATTGCTGTGGCTCAGGAAGAATTGGCAACGGCGTTTTAAGCAGTATTGTTTGGTTCACCTTGGTCAATAAGAAACGCTCGTTGGCAGATTCAATAAACCACTCGCTTAGTTGAGGTTCTTCTCCTTCTGACATCGGAAGTGAAATATCCTCGACTGATAGCAACTCGAAAAATGTGAGCTCTAATTTATTGAGATCGTTAATATATTGAGGTTGCTCTTCCGTGCTTAATTCAGACAACTTCTCAGCAGCCTTCTGAGCCATCGCAACAAAGGAAGCATATTCTGTCCGTTCGAGGACGTTGTTCTTTTGGGCTTGAAGCGACAAGTAGGCGTCAAACAACCACCCTATCGTCGAGATTGCTAAGACAAGCGTCAGTATCAATGAAAAATACAACCGCCTCATGGCATGCTCCACGCATCTGGGACAAACAGATAGCCTTTGCCCCAGACGGTTTTAATTCGTATTGGTTCTTTTGGGTTGACTTCAAACTTCTGCCGAAGAGAAGATACGGTCACGTCTAAGCTTCGTTCCAATCCATCAAACTCACGCCCTTTTAACGCTCGATACACGTCATCGCGTGTTTTCACTTCACCGGCGTGGCGCGCTAAATACATTAATAATTGAAACTCTTTCGTTGTTAATGAAATTTCCTGGTCATAAAATGAAACTCGATTGGCTTGTGGTTCCACCAGTAAGCCACCAAATTTGAGCGATGAAGGTTGCAAGTCTGTCTGCTTGAGCACTTTTTGGATTCTGGCCAGTAAGACTCTGGGTCGAACCGGTTTTATTAGGTAATCGGCGGCACCAACTTCAAGACCAAGGACTTCATCCATTTCTTCATCGCGAGCCGTTAACATGATAACGGGAAGGGTGGCATTGGTTTCTTGAAGCAAACGACAAACGGATAAACCGTTCATACCGGGCAACATCCAATCCAGAAGCACCAGGTCTGGTTGGAAGTCATTCACCGATGTTAGAACCTCTTTACCGTCATGCACGCAACAAACGTCACAATCATTCGATTGCAAAAACTCAGTAACGCGCTCCGCTAGTTGAACATCGTCTTCCACCAGCAATATCTTGTTTGTCCGTTTTGTCATTTGCTTCCTTTATTCACTCGGGCCGGTTAACACTAAAACAAACGCCAACCTGATCGATGCGATTGCTTCTTGTATAGCCAACTCACGGACACAATCGTCTCTGCTAAGACCTGCGAGTGACCCTCTTGGATAATCTGCAGGCTATTGTTTTCTTCACTGAAAAACGACCAGGTCCATTGGCCTATCCGTCGATCTTGCCAACAATACAACGGCTCAGTGACTTGGTTGTTCTGAACAATACAAAGCCGCCCTTGAACGTTAGTTTCCCATGATAAGATAACCGTCGTTTTGCATGAGTTGCCTTCGCGAACCGTGACACACTGGCTAGGTTTAGCTTCCAAACGAGTTTCCGCCTGCAAAAGTGTGCTGACCAGCAGTACACTACTGATCAACAATATTTTAAAAGACATATCGCAACCCTAGTGACGTTTGCAGGACTGAGTGATCATCCATCACTGGGCTGTTTGCCAAGTCATCGGTTAAAAACTCATTCGACAAACTGGTGGTGAATACCCAGCTTTCTGAGATCGGCACTATCCACGACGCATTCAGTGAAGCACTGGCTGCAAAACCCACATCATAGGGCGCCATGTTTTGATATCCCATTTGCTCCTGATTTTCTTCATCGACACTAAAATAATAATCTGCATGACCAGGAGAACTGATGGCCGCAGATCCCCCTACAATTAGTTGGGAGTTCCAGAGGTTTGGTAAGCTGATAAATCGATAAAGGTTGGTTCTCGCTTTCCACAGGTTATGTTTGCTCGTCTTGGCCAACTCTTTAAGTATCGCCTCATTACTCAAATTAACGCCAAACAACCAATCTTGATTTTCATACGAATAGTTCAAGCTGTACTGTGCTTCTGCGAACCAACCTTCGTCCACTCGGTATCCGAAAGCCAACTCCTCAACCACGACATCGACTTGATGATTGTTCTGCTTGTAAACCGTTGCCCCGAGACGAAAACCATCGATCGGATCCAGCGGAGAACCCAATCGGTAACTGGCGAACAATTCAATATCACTGTTTTTAAATGGCACCCAATTGGCACTGGCCTGACCCACGAGGCTTAAGTGTGCGGAATTACCTAGTTCGAATTGACCCAGTGTAAGTTCTCCCGTTTGGTAAGCTGGGTTTCCCATACCAACTTCTGCGCCGATATTAGCGGACCAAGTCAGTTTTTCATCTGCGGTCACGACGACCGAAGCGAATGTTGCGATTAGGACGACTATTGGTTTTTTCATTTTTTCTTTCCTTGCTGAATTTGACCAATACCGTAATGTTCCGGGCAAACCGATTCTTGCAGAAAATATCGAGAAAATTGTAAGAAAGTGTAAGACTTGGGGCACATAGGAAGCTTGATTGATTCGGCGTGTAACCATTGGCAGTCGGCACCGACACTAAAACCGGCATAAACAAATCAAACATCAAGTCGTTACCGACGTCATACGTTTTTACATCGATGACGGGATTCCGGGATTTTCCCTCCGTGGATTGCTAATACCTAACCTAGTGCTGAACACAGCGGCCGTTAGCGCGGCATTATGTGCTATTTCAATAAAAAATGTATTAATCGAGACCATAAAATCGACTATTTACGGGTGAAATGCAATATATGAAGGGGAAATTTCAGAACCCCTCAATTCGCCCTAAGCGTCCGCGTTCAGAAGATTAGCCAATAGCACTCACCAAACTTAAGCTTCTGCAATGTGTAAGCAGCGGACACGAATAAAAAATTCTTTTCAGTCAGCTAATGTGCAATGCCAGCTATGTCTCGTCACCGGACGATGTTCGCTTACGAGTCCAATGAAAGTATTTCTCATATCGATTAAACGGCCGCCAATGTATCAGAGCAGACTTGTATTTGAACAAAGCAAATATAGAAAACCTGCTACCCCACTCGGACATGCTAATGTGAACCGCTCTACTTAAGAGGCGCAATGAACGGCCTTTGTTAGTAACGATAATATTTAGCTAACCACTTTATTTCTGACCAACACACAAAAAGAGAAAAACACAGCTCATAAGACATAACTGATTACATACATCAGTCAGCGATGCATTAGCGCCACTGCGCGTCGGATGTTCGTAAGGCACTTGCTCCTTGTGACCATTGTGCGGGCACATTAGGTATTACAACCGGGAAGCGTACACGCTGTGCTTTGCCCCAGGTCGTTGTTTCTTGTACCAGCTGAAAATCACTCGCGGCCAGTTCGGGCATGGCATGACTGAGTAGCTGCCGCGGTGTGTTCAGCAAACGTTGCGCGGTTGCCGCTAAAGACAAACGAGCACGGCCTATTTGGTTATGAACGTCGCGCAGTTCCAGCGCCTGTATCGTCGCGGCAGCCATCAGATAACCGGTGGCGTGATCCAGCGCTTGTACTGGTAGCGGGGTTGGTCGGCCGCTGCCACTGTGTACCATGCCGTAATGGGCAATGCCGCTGCTCATTTGCACTAAACTGTCGAAACCACGCCGGTTCTGCCAGGGCCCTTGCCAACCATAGGCGTTCAGACTGATATCAATGAGGTCTGGTTGAAGGTCATGCAGGTACTGTTGAGTAAAACCCAAATCAGCCAAGGCGCCCGGTCGGTAACCGTGTACCAAAACATCTGCGTGACGTATCAGTTGCGCCAACTGTTGCTGTCCTTCCGTCGTGGTTAAGTCGAGTCCAGCGCAACGTTTTCCCAGTGTAACTTCGGGAATGACGCCAGGCTCTTCCCAGTCCAACGGGTCAATCCGCAAAACGTCGGCGCCGTATGCGGCGAGAAAACGAGTCGACACCGGTCCAGCGAGCACCCGGGTCAAGTCAAGAACCCGAACACCCTGCAAGGGTCGCTCTATGCTGATGCGCCGCTGCGTCATTTGCTCGGCGGGTCGCTGCTCAAGATGGATCAACGGTTCGTTGTTTAGGTATCGTCCGTGTTCGTGTTGTTGCCATTGTTCCGGGCTGTGCATTTGTGCGGCACACCCGCCTGCGTCTACCACCGCAGACTCCAACGCCTGCGCAGACCAAGTCGCTACCTGCGCAGCTACCGCTTCACGATTTTCCGCGCACCCCAAAACTGTTAATGCGCGCTGCTTATGATGTGGTGCGTTTGTATGCAAACGAATCCAACCATCCTTTGCCTGATAATCTCCGGCGATAGAATCCCAGGCGGGCGGCAGGGAAAAATCGATTGGTTGCAACGTAAAGCCAAACCAGAGATTGGTCAGGCGCGAATCCAGCTGATGCGTGTCGATTGTTGCACCAGATGCCCGACAATAGCGTACCAGGGCCGCCGACGCAGCACCCACAGCAGCGGTAGCCAGATCGGAAACATCAAACCATGAGGCTAACGTTGCGGTGCCCAGAACCTCTGGCCAAGGCAAATCGTTTAGCGCTTCGTGTTGCAGTGCCCGTTGAATTTCATGTTGGAACTCATTCATTTTTTAACGCCTGTTTAAAACCTTTCAAAACATTGGCCACGTTCACGCCGATGGCATCCACGGCGTATCCGCCTTCCAACAAAAACAGAGTTGGCAAACTCGCCTGAGCGATGACCTCGCCCACTTTGAGATAATCATCCGAGGTTAGTTTAAAAAAAGAAATGGGATCATGTTCAAAGGTGTCGACCCCCAGAGAAATGATGAGTCGATCAAAGCCACCCTGTTCGATCAGTCGTAACGCTTCAGATAAGCCATGTTGCCATTGTGAAAAAGGCGTACCCGGCCCATACACCCAGTTGCGGTTTGCGCCTTCCCCTGCACCTGCGCCGCGTTCATTTTCATAACCAGTAAAGTGAGGAAACACCAACGTGGGATCGCCATGCAGACTGAAAAAATGCACGTCATCGCGCTGATAAAAAATGTCTTGAGTACCATTACCGTGGTGAAAGTCGATGTCCAGAATCGCGACTTTTGCATCGCCCTTGTCCCGAAAGTATTGCGCACAAACGGCGGCGTTATTGATAAAACAATAGCCACCGTAATAGTCATACGCGGCATGATGCCCAGGTGGACGACACAAGCCAAACGCACTTTCGCCACCCAACACCACCTCAGCCGCGGTTAACGCTACCTGGCTGCTGGCGTAGGCGGCTTCCCAGGTACCACCGCTGATGGATGTCTCGGCGGCAAAACTGTAGTAGCCCAATTTACCGTCGATATCCTGTGGCACAACTTGCTGCATGCGCCGAGCGGGCCATACCGCAGGGATAGCTTCACCGGGTTTGCCGGTGTCTTGCCATTGTTGCCAACAACTGGCCAAAAAATCGATGTAGTCAGGGTCGTGGACGCGGGTGATGGGCGCTAAACCAAAATCTTTGGGTGACAGCCAGTCAACAATGGCGGCCTCAGTGACACTGGTTTTTACATACTCCGCCCGTTGCGGACTCTCATAGGGCGTTACCAGTTGCCCGCCATCCAACTCGGTACTGGGGTGGCGTTGCCAATGCGCTTGATCATATACCGCTTTCATTTGAATGCCCTGCCTTGATGACTGAGGCACGAATGTAACAAATAAAAATTACGGAAGGTATCAGGGGCAACACTTAGCCACCGCATTTCGCTGATCGGGTTTGTGGGAAATATCCAGGCTGGGGGGCAAGAACAGCCCCCTTTGATCAGAACAAACTAAGGTGATTTAAAAGACTCAGAGGTACTCTAAAAAACGTAAAGCAGAATCGCGAAAAAGTGCAGCATGGCACCAGCCAGCACAAACATGTGCCAAATCGCATGATTAAATGGAATGCGTTTATTCACATAGAACACCACGCCCCCGGTGTAAGCCAAACCACCGGCAACCAACAAGCCAAGCCCATTGGCGCTGAGGTTCGCCACCAGAGGTTTAATAGCGATAATCACAACCCAGCCCATCAACAGGTACAGGGTTACCATCAACGCTTTGATGTGACGTGCCGGAGATAGCTGCAATACGGTGCCCACCAAAGTCAGGCCCCAAACGATGCCAAAAATAGTCCAACCCCAGGCGCCATTGAGGGTAACCAGCGTGAAGGGGGTGTAAGACCCGGCAATTAAATACAGAATCGCCAGATGATCGATCTGGCGCAAAATTTTCCGGATGTTGGGGTGTTGTATCGCGTGGTAGAGCGTTGAAGCCAGAAACATAAAGATCAGTGTGGTGCCGTAAATACTGGCGCTGACAATTTGCCAAGCATCACCCTGTCCGATAGTGACCGCCAACATAACCACCAAACCCACCACCGCCAACACCGCACCAATACCGTGCGTCAAGCTGTTGGCCCACTCTTCAATGCTGCTGTACTTTGGTAACGCGTCTGACATATCCAACAATCTCTAACCAATAAATATACGAGTGTATATTTTGATCGCTGATTAACAACCCTTTTGCAGTCATTTCCACAAAACTTTACATTGTCGAACGAGCCGTTCAACGCCCAAACATCACAAAGGTTCGTTATCTTATGACCCCTGAATTAACCACCAGACCTGCCAAACAGTCCGACTATCATTGGCTTTTTGAACTGAAAATGGCGGCCGACCGCTCTTATGTCGAACCCATTTTTGGTTGGTACCCAGCCACACAGGAAACCTTATTTGCACAAGAATGGCAGCGCACCACACCGACCATTGTTTGCCTGGGCAATGACCGCATTGGCAGCTATTGCATTGAACAGGAAGACAGTAAATGCTTTTTTCGGCGGTTTGTTATTGCGCCTGCGTATCGCGGACGGGGGTATGGCCGTCAACTGGTAAAAACGGTTCTGGCAGCCGTCAGCGCTCGAGGCCAGGACTGCCATGTTGCGGTGTTCCATGGCAATCCTGTTATTGGGCTGTACCGGTCGCTCGGCTTTCGTGACCGCCATCAGGATGCTCATTTCCACTATCTGGTGTACAGCGTCAAAGACTGATCACCCTGCATTTGCCTTCAGTTCACTGCCTTCTTGCGCACCCAACTGTCGCAACAGCTGTTCTGCTGCTTTCGATTCGCTGCGCACAGCATGGTCCAGAGGTGTTAACCCCGGAGTGCTGATATGGTTGATGTCTGCCCCCTGTTCTACCAAAAACGTAATGATCGCCGGTTGGTTATAGTAGGCTGCGAAAGCCAGTGCCTGATCGTCGTTATAATCGCCAATCGTCAGGTCTGCGCCACGTTTTACCAGCAGAGCGACGAGCGCCATATGTCCACTTTCACTGGCCTGCATCAGTGCCGTCCGGTAAGGAACGCCGTGGGCTCTTGCATTGATGTCTGCACCGGCATCGAGTATACGCTTGAGCATAACCTCGTTACCTGTCGCGGCAGCGCTGACCAGGGCGTTAGCAGGCTGGGATTCTGTGAAATTCACCTCCGCTCCGGCCGCTAACATGGTATCCACCAGCGTCAGATTTCCTGCCCGGATAGCCATCACCAACGGCGTTAACCCCATTTCGAAATTCAGGTCCGTTCCTTTTTCGATAAGGCTTGTAACAGTACTCACGTCGTTTTTACGCATAGCCTTGATCAGCATTTTCTGATTATCGTCTATCGCAAAGGCGCCGCTTTGCAACATGAACAACCCCGTTATGAACCAGATTAGTTTTCTCATTTTTTCGCCCTTCATTTCATAATTGCAACGATGCACAGCTTAATCTGGTAAAAGCTGCAGAATAGAGGTATTTTCCGGACAACTTGTTGCAAAAACAGAACACTATGCTGAACTTAAATGACATTCGACTGTTTCTGAAAGTGGCGCATACCGGCAGTTTAAGTCGTGCGGCAACGTTATTAGACGTGCCAAAATCCAACATCAGCCGACGTTTGCAAGCACTGGAAGATGACCTCGGTTTCCGGCTGTTCAACCGCATCAGCAATCGCCTGGTCTTAACACAGCAGGGCCAGGAACTGGTTCGGCAATATCAGGACGTGTTTACCACGCTTGAACACAAAGAGCGCCTGCTCAGCGATATCGGGCATTCACTGACCGGCCGGTTGAAAGTCAGCATTCCCAGTGATCTGGTGAATACGCATTTCAATAACAGTCTGGCTGACTTCAAACTGCGGTTTCCGGATATAGATCTGGAGTGTTATGTCTCGTCGAAATACAACGAGTTTGCAATTGCCGATTACGACGTGGCCCTATTGATAAATTCCCACCAACTACCCGATGGTGACTACGTTGCCAGGCGGCTGTTTGATGTACAGTCCTCACTGTATGTGTCGCCAACATTCTGCGCCGACCTAGAACAACCATTGCGGCTTGATCAGCTGAATGAACACCCTCACATCAGCCACACCTTTGACCAGCAGTGGGCACTTTCCGTACAGGGAAAAACCGAATCCATTTTGTTGAACAGTGCCATTAAGATCGATTCGATTCTGGCACAGCGAACCATGGCCAGCGCCGGATTGGGCATTGCCCGCTTACCGGACTTTTTCTGTCGCGATGCCACTACTCAGGGCTCGCTGCGTGTGCTTAACGTTGACGGTTTATGCCAACCGTATCAGGTTTGTATCGCCTACGCTGATCGGCACTTACAACCTCGTTCGGTAGAGGTCTTCATTGATTATTACCGACAACAGGCTGTTGACATGTCACTATGATCTGACCGCGTGATAAAACCAATCGGCGTTCATAATTGCATCCGATTTCACTTTATCTATACTGTATGTACATACAGTAATTTTATAAGCATCATGACACTGATTGATACGCTCGCAGAACAGGGCCGACTCTGGTCGGCACGCCACTGGCAAGAAACGCATGTCCCGGCAACCGCCAGCGGCTATGAACAGCTGGACGAACTGCTGCCCGGCCACGGCTGGCCGTTAGGCGCCATTACCGAGATACTCTACCCCGCCGTTGGCAGCGCGGAACTGCGGTTGCTGCTCCCTGCTCTGGCGCGAATCAGCCAACAGGACGATCGCTGGCAACTGTGGCTGAACCCGCCATTGCCACCCTGCGCACCGTCTCTGCAACACTGGGGTTTCAATATTCAGCGCCTGTTACTGGCGCACGCTGATAAACCGGCGGATCTGTGCCATAGCCTGGAAAAAAGCCTGCAAAGTGGCGGCTGTCAGGCCGCTGTGGTTTGGTTGGATACGCTCGACAAAGCCCTGATGCGGCGTTTACAACTGGCCGCCGAAGGCGCCGGTGTCCCGGTTTTTTTATTGCGTCCGGAGCGTTTTCAGAACCAACCATCGGTGGCCGCTCTGCGCCTGCGCCTGCACTGTGAGCAACGGATCGATATCTTGAAACGTCGGGCCGGCTGGCCGGTGCAGGATATTGAATTGTCATTACCTCTGAACCGGCACTGACCGCCATGCTGTGGCTATATATTCACTTCCCCAACCTCGCCCTGGAGGCCCGGTTCCTGGCCGACCAGCGACAGATTCCGCAATTATTATTGAAACCCGGCCAACAAACGGTCGTGCAGTGCAATGAGTACGCCCTGGCTCAGGGTGTCCGGGTGGGCATGAATAAAAAGACCGCTTTCTGCCTGTTGGAAGACTGCGCCCTGGCCGACTACGACCCGCACGCCGAACAGGCTTGCCTGAAGCAACTGGCGCTGCTCTGCTATCACCAGGCGGCGCAGATCAGTCTGGTGCCACCGGATGGATTGCTGCTGGAACTGGGCTCCATGCTGACCCTGTTTAAGGGGCTCGATGCTTACTGGAAGCACATGCGACAACGCTTAAAAAACAGCGGATATCAGTTTGTCATGTGTACTGGGCATACCCCGCAGGCAGCCAAACAACTGGCACACGCCAATATTGAATTGTGCAGCGATGATGAACAGCGTATCCGCGAAACGCTCTTGCAGCTGTCTGTTGCACAACTCGATTTACCGGAAAAAATCATTCATAAACTCAATGCCATGGGTATCCACCAATACGGCCAGCTGAAAAACATGCCGCGCAAAGAACTCGGCTACCGTTTTGGCAAGGAGATGATCGAGCACTTACAAAAACTGGAAACGGACAGTCAGCCACCAACCAGCTTTGAACTACCGGCACGCTTTCAGCAAACCGTACACTTGACTTATGAAGCCGAGCACGCACGCGGGCTGATTTTCCCGCTGCGTCGCGTTTTGCTGAATCTGGAAGCATATCTGATCGGCCGTCAGCGACTGTGTGAAAAACTGCTGATCAAATTGGAGCATCGTGATGGCCGCGCCAGCTTACTGACTATCCCATCGGTACGCGGCAGCTACCGTCAACAGGATTGGTTGTCGCTGTTGCAGATACAACTGGAGCACACCCAATTAATCGACCCGGTGGTCAGCCTGACCTTACGCGCCGCCGGTTTTTTGCCCATGCAGGCGGAGCATAAAGACCTCATTGGTGGCCGTCACAATCAGGCCGACGCTGACCGCCTGCATTCGATGTTACTGGCTCGATTGGGCGAAGCGAATGTGCGAACCTTACGTGCCGAAGCCGATCCGCGCCCGGAAGTGGCCAGCCAGTTGCGCAACTCACACGACAATGCCACCGAACAGTATCCCCGCCAGTGGCCCAGCCTATTGCTGCCGGTTCCGAAACCGATCCGCCAGAGCGATTATCAGATCATCGCGGGTCCCGAACGCATCGAAGGCGGCTGGTGGGATGCTCCATCGGTTCGCCGAGACTATTACATCGCCAAACGCCATGCACAGACACTGTGGTTATTTCGCCGTGACGATGGCCAATGGTTTTTGCATGGGGTGTTTGCGTAAACACCCTTCAACACCCTGATCGTTAATACCACATTCAAACAAGTTCTCAGACAAACGATTTTTAACGAAACACGGATGCGATAGACTAGTCAGTCATGCGGAAAATAAGGTGGCAAAATGGCCCACCCTCACGCCGAAGCCTTCGCAGGAAACGTTAGACAGCGCACCACCGTGCTTTCACTTTTCCGCCTTGCCTCAGGTACGATTGCAATGCGCTTTACTGACCTCATTCTACGCACAGACCACCAGCTTTTTTCGAACGAAGGAACGAGCACCGAAATGACGGAATTAACCGCAGCATATTTATTCGGCATGACACTGGCAATTGCGGTAGGCCCCATAGCTCTGCTTATCATCAATAACGGACTGCAGTATGGCTGGACAATGGCCATGCGCAGTGCCATGGGAGCGGCCTCTGGCGATTTTCTTTATGCCCTTCTGACATTTATCATCGGCACACTTCTCTTCCAATACCTACATCAATATGAAAACCAGATTCAAATTATTTCGAGCAGTATTCTGATCATCATTGCGCTGCACATGTTCCGATACGCGAAACCTGAAGAAACAGAGCCGAAGAAACACACACGCCGCTCATTCTATCGAACCACCTTGCTGCTGACTCTGGCCAATCCACTCACGATACTGGTCTTCATGGGCTTATTGGGTAGCTCAAATGTGAGTCTTAACCTGACAAACGCTTTCATTCTGTCCTGCTCGCTCTTCCTCGGAAGCCTGACCATTCAAGTTATCTTTGCCATCAGTGGCGCGTATGCAGGGCAACGTCTGACCGACCCCAATCATCGCCATAAACTGCAAATACTAAGCAGCGTTGGTGCCTTTCTGTTTGGTATTAAAGGCTTCATTACGTTGACATAAAAAAATCCGCACTGTACGCACAGTGCGGATTCGAAAAGAGAATAACGCGGTAAAAAACGCGACTTACTCGGCCAACATCTCGATATAAATATCGCCATTGGTAGTAGTCAGGGTGACGCGATTACCACCGCCGTTCACAACGCCTTCGCCACGAACTTTGTCGCTGTTTTCACCTTTAATGGTTAACGGAAAGTCCGAATAAATCCGATAATCGCGCACCGCACTTCGGGTAATCCGGATCTGTGCATCAATGGTGGCCGCCAACTCTGCTGGAATCACCAAACGCAGATCTCCACCAGACGAACTCAGCTTTACATGCGCATCGGCCAAGGCTTCAATCATTTCCGCTTCGATACGTCCGCCCGACGTTTCTGCTTCAATAAAACCGCGGGCATTTTCAATGTTAATGTTGCCACCAGAGGTATCGGCTTTCACATAGCCGCGACTGCCGCCCACAAACAGATTGCCACCAGACGATTCAACTTCGACATTGCCACCACTGCCAGCAACACGGACACTGCCACCGGAGGTATCGGCATATACAGACCCTTGCGCAACATCAATTTTGATATTACCGCCCGACGTTTCGGCTCGGACATCGCCCTGCGCCGGACCGATATCGATCCCGCCACCGGACGTATTCACATTGGTCTCGGTACCACCCTGGCTGACCCGGATCCGGCCACCGGAAGTTTCAATATCCGCTTTACCAAGGACCACACCAATATCGATATTGCCGCCAGAGGTATCCGCACTCAGATCACCGCCGACATCGCCAATGGTAATATTGCCTCCACTGGTATCGGCTTTGACATCCGCCTGGACATCACCAATTCGAATACTGCCACCCGACGTGTTGACGTCTACAGATCCTTCCCGGACATCACCAACATGAATACTGCCACCACTGGTATCGGCAAACACCGCCCCCTGCAGTGATGCCACGTTGATATTGCCGCCGCCGGTTTCCAAACGCACGGCGTACTCAGTTGGTACGGTAATTCGGTAACGGACATCCACGCGGCTATTGCGCGGTGCCTCACCTGCAATGTAAACATCATCACCGTTATGTTCCAGCGTGATGACAAAGGCTTCCAATGCGTCCTGACGACGGCTTTCCTTAGTGATTTCAATGCCAACCTGGTTTTTATTCCAGGTTACAATGTCGATATCACCCCGGTCGCTGCGCAATGTTAATTGCCCACCGGGTTGCACATCATAATTTTTTTCAATGAACTGGCTTTCAGCCCAGACACTTGCACCGGTCAACACCAGAAACGTCATGACGCTCCATCGTTGCACCTGTTTTTTGAATGTTCTCATCGATCTCTCCTGATCTTCCGCTAACTTAAATTTGAGTGTCATTTGGTTGTTTCAATGGCTCAACCAAACGATTGGCGTTGTCTCGAATGTACCGGTTACTGTCGTGCACGCTAACCCGTTGTATCGTGTCTAACGTTGCCGGATCATCCAGAAAATTCTTCAGTGATTGAAAGACCACAATGCGCACGCCAGCGTTCACATCATTGGCCAATGCTTGCAGTAAACTGTGCCGTGTGTCGGGATCAACGGCGTATTCAGTCAGCGCTTCAGCTGCCAGCAAACGCACTCCCGGGTTTGGATCATTTAACAAGCTGTGACTTAAGGCGGCTCGCACCGAGGCCGAAGCTGTTACGTTTTTCAGCAGTCCGACCAAATCCAAGCGAGTGGCATCACTGACGTCATCTTGCAAGGATTCCGCCAACAATTGCTGGATATCGGCGCTGCCCAAATTGCCATTCAATTCGGTTCGGGATACCAGTGAATACGTCAACTGCACGTCCCCATTACCGACGTCGTACCCGGTCATTTTCAGATTGGTAATTTCGAATTCACCGGGTCGAATGAACTGCAACGGCGCAGCCACCGTTTGTAACATCGGAGAGGCCGCATTGCGATCAGGTAAACCCTGTGCGAACCAAAAACCAATGACAAACATCAACGCCAACGATGCCCAGGGCATGGCTGTTAAGCCATCTTGAGGCCACAACCAGTGTTGTAAACTTTCTAATGAAAAATGCCGTGGCCGGTTCAAGGCTGTGTGCAATCGATAACGAGCCGCACTGACCTGTTCTGAGGACACTGTCTTCATCGGTTGATTGTTCAACACATCGTTCAGCGCCTGTTCCTGAGTCAGATAACGTCCAAAATCGGTTTCAGTTTGTGCTCTGCGTTCAACGTCCTGACGCTGCTGTTCGGTGCAATCGTCATAGAGATACGCCATGATCAACTGCCGATCGGCGTTGCTCAGGGTTACCGGGAAATTCTCTGAGTGCTTCATGTTATTCCACCTGCAAAAACTGAAGTTGATCGCGGATCTTCTCCCGGCTACGGGAAAGATAACTTTTAATGGCACCGTCAGTGCAATCCATAATCTGTGCGGCTTCCTGGATTTTCATATCCTGCTGATGACAGAGCACAAAGGCCTGTCGTTCCTGTTTGCTGAGTCGTTGCATAGCCTGTTGAATCGCACGCGAGGTTTGTTGTTGTGCCAATTGCTGTTCGGGATTCGAATGCTCAGCCGCTGCCCCCAGTTGCTCCACGTCGAACTCATCATTCAACGTAGACTTCGCGATCAACCGGGCCAGAATTGACGTAGGCTTCCGCGCGTGGGAATGCGCCGTATTGAGGACAATCCGGTACAGCCAGGTACTGAACTGACTGTCCTGACGGAACCGAGGCAAGCCCCGATAAGCCTTTAGCATCGCTTCCTGGAAAATTTCATCCGCATCCCCCGGCTGACCGGCCAATCCCTGTGCGACGCTCAACATCCGCTCTGTCAGTGGCCCGACAAGACGCTCAAAGGCGTGGGAATCGCCGGTCTTCGCCAGCGCAATCAGCGCTTTTTGGGTATCGAGTGGTGCATCCATGGGTCGGGCGAATCCCTGTCTTTGTTATTGATGTGGGCTTTGACGCAAGAGAATACCAAAGGGTTGGCAAAATATTTTTAAAAATTTGAGTGATGCATTCGAGTATCGAATTCTGAAATACCGACTAAACTAGGTGCTGTTAACAGACCGTCTGGTCGCCCGCAAAAAGGGAGTCTGAGTATGATCGATTACGTCGTCAACGACCGTATTTTGCGTATCGAAAACGACATCTATGAAGTTGACCACATCAAGGATGTCTTTGTCATCAAGCACAATCGCATGCAGCAGTTCATCCGCCAGCTTCTGCTCGGCTTGCAGCTAGCGCTGGCGGGCGGCATTGCCAGCCTGTGGCTGGGGCCACCGGCAATCATCGTCTCTTTCGCTCTATTCGCCATCGGTGTGATTTACGGCATAACCACCTGTGAGCAGATTGAACTAAGGGCTCGGTTTGCGGGAACAGACGAAACCGGTGATCAGATAGTGCCACTCTTTAAGGCTCGGGACGATGACCAGCTGGAAGCCCTGTTTTGCATCTACGACCTGCTCAAACAACGCCTGCTCAGTCTTCCGGCGCGGGAGTAAAACCAATCACCAGGAACGGCCATAACAGCGCGCACCATAGCCAGGCTGCAGGGTTACCTGGCCTGGTTCAATTCTGTTTTTTCCTGTTAAGGGTCGCAACCAGTACTACCTTTTGAGCCTGGTCCTTGACGAAGATATCCCCGCAATACTGCCAAATCACAGCGTGTCACAAATGCTACCGATTCAAACTCAGTATGTTTAAGAACTTACCATTCGAAACGCTCCATTCGTGCATAAATGATCAAAAAGAACAGTACGCTTAGACCGAACGTCGACTCTCTTGCTACTTGAACGATGTGACTGGGATCACACTCACAATTCGGTACATTAGACAGCACACCCTGATTCACGGAGCAGAATCTTGATTAATACCATTGACGCCGTACTGGAATTTGTTGAAGAGAATCCGGACTACAAAGCCACGATCGGAATGATTAAAACCATGAAGGTAAACCGCGCCTATTTGACGTGGGCTGCCGTACACAACAAAACAGGCCATCAGTTTGTGCCGTATCTGTCGGCCATTTCAAAACTGAACCCAAAAGCCTATTGGGAGCCGTTAACGACCAAGGAACTGCATGCGTTTTTACGCAACAATAAACAAAAAGCATTTCTGCTGACGCAATCGTTGGAAATACCAGAACCGGTAGAAGCCGCCGCCTCCTGAGCATCGAAACGACGCCGTTAGCGATAACGGCGTTGTGCTTCCAGCACCAAACCTTTTCCCACACTGTTGAACAGGTCACCACTGACCCAGTTGGCGGCCGGAAACCGCTGCTGCACCAGAGCCTTGACCGACGGCAGCGCCGTGGAGCCTCCCGTTGTAAACACAGTATTGATCTGTTGCTTATCCAAGCCACTTTGCACCAGGGTTTCATCAATGGCGGCAAACACCCGGTCGACATCCGTGGCTATGGCATCTTCCAGGTCCTGGGCAGTTGCAGTATGTGTGACATCGGCCGTCACTACTCCATCCCGGTTTAAGAAGGCCAGATCCAACTGGGTGTGTGACGCGCTAGACAAGTCTATTTTTGCTTGTTCAATCTGTCCGGCCAGTCGATGCCCATCTTTCTGCTTCAATAAGGTCAATAACCGGTCAATCGGTTCAACCTGCTGCATACTTAGGCGTAAATCGGCGATGTCGCGAATCACTTTCGGGTCATAGAGTGTGTGAATCCGGTGCCAGGTCGCCAGATCCACAAAATAGTGAATCGGCATGGCAATGGTCGGCTTGTCTTTATAAGGCACCCCAAGACCAAAAAATGGCATCATGGTGGCCATTGATAAATGCCGGTCGAAATCGGTACCACCGATGTGAATACCATGATTGGCCAGCAAATCCGCAGATCTGTCCGAACGTTGCCGTCCGGCTTTCGATAAGCGAATAATCGTGAAGTCCGAGGTACCACCTCCGATATCAATAATCAGAGCGATTTCTTCGTCTTCGACGGTCTGTTCATAGTCAAATGCAGCGGCGATAGGTTCAAATTGAAACGAAACCTGCTCGAATCCAACCTGACGGGCTATCTCCGCCAGCCGTTGCTCTGCGGCTGCATCCAGAGCCGGGTGATGATCGTTAAAATGAACCGGCCTTCCAAGTACGACTGACTGCATGGCTTGCTGACTGAACGCCTCTGCCCGGGACTTAAGGCTCTGCATAAAGAAACCAATAATCTGGTTGAACGAATACACCTGCCCCTTAATCTGCGTGCCTTCGTCCATCTGACTGGAACCGAGAATGGACTTCATCGAGCGCATCAGGCGACCGAACTCACCCTGTGTATAGTTCCGGATAGCCTGACGCCCAAAGCTGATGTCGTCAGTTTCAAAGTCAAAGAACAACGCGCTGGGCAAGGTGGTTTCCATATCGCCTGTATGGGGATGTTTTTCCAATGGAACCATGGTGGCTTGATCATTGTGCAAGACGCCGACCGTTGAATTTGAGGTGCCGAAATCCAATCCACAAATCGACATAGCTATTCGCCTCCCGGCACAGAAAAAGGGGCGCAGGATTATACGGCATTGACTCCCGATGCCAACTGTTTCGGCTGTTTCATTTGCCAAATGAGAGAGATTCCCGTAAAAACCCCTCTCTATCAACGCATGCGGAACCTTCAATGTTCGGACTGAATCGCAATATCTGGCTGTTATTTCTGACCCAACCCTTTGCCCTGGCCATATCACCCGCCATCGTACTGATTAGCGGCCTGGTCGGAAAACAGTTAGCACCATCACCACAATGGTCGACCCTGCCACTCACCATGATGGTTACGGGCATGATGCTGGGGGCATTCCCGGCAGCACTGCTGATGCAACACTTCGGTCGTAAAATCGTGTTTTTGGGGGCGATGCTCGTTTCCGCCTCTGCGTCGGGTATTGCGGCATTGGGAATTGTCATGTCCAGTTTTGTGGTTTTTCTTATTGGCGTTACGTTCATTGGTGCAACTCTGGCAGTGGTTCAGCAGTTCCGTTTTGCCGCAGCAGAGAATGTCGATAAGCCAGAGCTGGCCGGTCGCGCGATTTCAGTTTTGATGATCGGCAGTGTGGGCGCGGCATTCATTGGCACCGAGCTTGCTGCGTGGGGCGAAAACTTACTGTCGGTAACCTATGCCGGATCCTTCATTACGCTGATGCTGGCCAGTGTCATCGCTTTTCTGTTACTGCTGTTCTTCACCAACACCAAACCAACGCAGCAGCAGCACAATACGAAAGACCCTATAGACTGGTCTGCAATTGTCCGTCGACCTAACTTCATTATCGCCGTCTGCGCGGCGGCCATTGGCTATGGCGTCATGAGTTTCGTGATGACGGCGACCCCGCTTGCCATGCACGACATGATGGGTCACAGCCTTGGAAGCACGAAATGGGTTATTCAAAGTCACATTATGGCGATGTTTTTGCCGTCGCTGTTTACCGGTGAATTAATCCGAAAATTCGGTGCCCGTCAGGTCATTTTCGCTGGCTTATTGGCCTACCTTGGCACCACCGCCTTTGCGTACAGTGGTGTGGCCGTATTCCACTATTGGTGGGCACTGGTGTTGTTGGGCATCGGATGGAACTTTTTGTTTATTGGTGGCACGTCGTTACTGACAACGGCCTACAAACCAGAAGAAAAATACCGGGTACAGGCGGCCAATGATGTGTCTGTTTTCATCTTTCAGGCGTTATCATCGCTGAGTGCAGGCATCATTCTGTTTGCTGCGGGTTGGTCGGGAATCGTGACCATTTCGCTGATTCCCACCGTCGCACTAATCCTGTTGGTGCTGGTACTCGGGCGAAAAATTACAGCCAGCGCATAACAAAAAGTACCACGCTGGCGAGCAGGCAATACGCCATTTCCAATACGGCGGTGCGAGCCAGCAACTGATTGAGCTCCGCCCCCTGCAGTTGCCGGCTTTGCTGGATCAACCGGCGAGCCATGGGAGCCACCACCAGCAACGGCAGGAACGATGCAAATCCCAGATTAAACGAGACCAGCAAATGCACCACCAATGCGGAAACGAGCAACCATTTATACAATTCTCGTGCGCGTTGATCTCCCAACATGACAGCCAGTGTGTGCTTACCGGCTGGAGCATCGGTTGGGATGTCCCGGATGTTGTTCACCAGCATAATCGCGGCACTGATTAACCCCGCCACGACGCCATAGCCTAAAACCGACGCAGTGATATGCAAACTGTGCGCGTAAAAGGTGCCACCGACCGCCAACAAACCAAAAAATAACAACACGGTTATTTCACCCAGCCCGTGCGAGGCTAACGGGAATGGTCCACCGCTGTAGGCAAACACGGCGACCAATGATGCGATCCCCAGAACCAGCAAGATCCAATCGGACAACCAGACCAGCCCCATCCCGCTGATAAACGCAACCAGGCAAACCAGTAACAGCGCCAACATCATACGTTGACTGCTGATCAGGCCACTTTGTGTCGCGCGCTGCGGTCCCAGCCGTTTTTCGGTATCTACACCGGATTTTGCATCAAAATAGTCATTGGCAAAATTCACGGCGATCTGCAAAGCCAGCGCACAGACCATCGCCAATCCAAACACCGGCCAGCGAAACAGCCCCTGATCAAATGCCAGAGCCGAGCCCAGCAATATAGGGCTTACGGAAGCAGGTAAGGTTTTCGGGCGCATGGCCAATAACCAAGGGTTCAACATGGCTAAAACTCGTTGTCAGGTCATGAAAGTTCGGCATCGTGCCATACTCTGCCGATCGGTTAAATCCTTTCGTGACAATACAGAATAGTAACCCCATGCTCCTTGGCTTGACCTTCATTCGACTCTAAGCTTTACACTGCTGAACAACCTGAATAAATGACGAGTTGAAACAGACAAAGATGCATAGCCACGATCATACTTCGGCACACAGTCACACCGGTCACGCGCACAATCATTCACATGGGCATGGGCATGGCCACATGCACAGTGACACCAAGAATATCGCTTGGGCATTCTTTCTTAACCTGACCTTTACCATCATCGAATTTATCGGTGGTGTATTAACCAACAGCACTGCGATTATGGCGGATGCGATTCACGATCTTGGCGACAGCCTGTCCATCGGTTTGGCGTGGCTGCTCAGCCATATCGGTAAGCGCCCTTCGGATCATCAGTTTTCCTACGGTTACCGGCGTTTTTCACTGTTGGGCGCGGTGGTGAACGGGCTGGTGCTACTCATCGGCTCTGCCTGGGTGCTGATCCAGGCCATTCCGCGCTTGTTTCACCCGGAAATGCCAGTCGTTGAAGGCATGTTTGCACTGGCGATTCTCGGCACAGTGGTCAACGGCTACGCCGCCTACAAACTCAGTCAGGGCAACACCATGGCCGAGCGAATGCTGAATTGGCATCTGATGGAAGACGTATTGGGCTGGGTGGCTGTTCTTGTGGTTTCCATCGTGCTGTATTTCTGGCACCTGCCCATTCTCGACCCGTTGCTGTCATTGGGCTTTACACTGTTTATCCTGTTTAACGTCAGCAAAACGCTGTATCAGGCGGTTCGTTTGTTTTTACAGGCCATACCTACTGAAATGGATTACCAGAAAATCAAACAGGATATTGTTGCTTTAGTCCATGTGAATGCGGTGCATCACCTGCATGTATGGTCGCTGGACGGTGCCCGTAATGTGTTAACCGCGCACATCGTCATGAACGATTGGGTCGGTGTTGATGAACAACGCGAAATCAAAGAGCAAATCCGCGACTACCTGGCCGACTATAACTTTGAGCACACCACGATTGAACTGGAGTTTGCCGACGAACTTTGCCGCGATGGTGAAGAACAGGCGTAAGTGGTATAAGAACGGTTATCTGTTTATCACGCTTGTAGACAAAAACCATGTCATACGTTTGGATGTCCGATGCGTTGCTCAGCATCGTTTGTTTTTCGGTTGCCATGCGGCTACGCAAAGTACCGCTCAGCTCAGCTCGTTTGGCGGCCATTGGTATCTTGCTGCTTTCCATCGCGTCAATGATTGGAACGTTGAAGTACGCGTTCACATTGCAAGGATCTTGGCCACTGCTGCATGAACTCACTTCGCGGCTGTTCGGTGTTGCCGGACTCTATATTCTGACCACTGCCTGGCTTGATTTCGCTGGGGTGCTGCGTGTTCGCCAGCCATGGTATGTCGCGCATGTTGCCGATGGCGTGCTCATTTTTTTGCTGGCGTGGTGGCTTGAACAACTCACCAATGCACAACTGGTGATCGGCATTCTGATGAACATCGCAGCCCTGGTTGCTGCTTACCGCTGCTGGCGTCATGGACAAACTGCGTTGGCACGGGTGATCAGCGTCGCTGCCGTGGTGTTTGTGGTGAATGGTTTGGTGATTGGTGGTGCTGAAACGCCACTATTCGGACCTGTTTTACGGATAGACCTGTTCCATCTTTTGTTTACAGCCTGGGCGCTGGGAATGGGCTGGGTCTTTCGCAACGAACCGCCGGCACCGCTTTTTAAGCAGTTACCCTAAGCTCAATAGCCTTGCCTGTTGACCAAAAAAAAACCATGCTGAGCATGGTTTTTTAAATCGATTATTCCAATGTTATACAATTGCCTGACTGGCCAGATACTCTTCGTAGGTACCGTGATAATCCACAATACCGGTTGGTGTAAGTTCAATAATGCGAGTGGCCAGACTGGAGACAAACTCTCGGTCATGACTGACAAAAATCAACGTGCCAGGGTAGTTTTCCAGTGCCAGGTTCAAGGATTCAATTGACTCCATATCCAAGTGGTTGGTTGGCTCATCCATCACCATAATATTCGGCCGCTGCAACATCATTTTACCGAACAACATCCGGCCCTGTTCCCCACCGGAGATAACGGTGACGGATTTATCGATGTCTTTCTGAGAGAACAATAACCGACCGAGCGTGCCGCGAATAACCTGTTCGTCGTCGCCTTCTTTCCCCCATTGCGCCATCCATTCAATCAAGTTTTTGTCTTCTTTAAAGTCGGCGGCGTGATCCTGAGCGTAATAGGCAATGGTCGCGTTTTCAGACCATTTCACCGTACCTGCGGTCAGTTCGGTGTCACCAACAAGGCATTTCATTAACGTTGATTTACCTATACCGTTAGGGCCGATGACAGCGATCCGCTCGCCCACTTCAACCCGCAAATCCAGATTCTCAAACAATTTTTCGTCGTAGCTCTTTGCCAGACCTTCTACTTCCAACGCCATCCGGTGCAACTTCTGTTCTTGCTCAAAACGAATAAACGGGTTCTGACGACTGGATGGTTTCACTTCTTCCAGTTCAATTTTGTCAATCTGCTTCGCGCGCGAAGTCGCTTGCTTGGACTTAGACGCATTTGCTGAGAAACGACTGACGAACGATTTCAGCTCGGCGATCTGCGCTTTCTTCTTGGCATTCTCAGACAATAAACGCTCTCGCGCCTGAGTTGAGGCGGTCATGTAAGCGTCGTACGAGCCTGGATAGACACGCAGTTCACCGTAGTCCAGATCGGCCATATGTGTGCAGACGCTGTTCAGGAAGTGACGGTCGTGCGAAATGATGATCATGGTGCAGTTGCGTTCGTTCAACACACCTTCTAGCCAACGAATGGTATTAATGTCGAGGTTGTTGGTAGGTTCGTCGAGCAGCATGATATCTGGATCCGAAAACAGCACCTGCGCCAACAGAACCCGCAGTTTCCAGCCAGGGGCAACTTCACTCATCGGCCCGTAATGCTGCTCAATAGGAATACCGACGCCAAGTAACAATTCTCCTGCGCGTGCTTCAGCGGTGTATCCGTCCATTTCGGCAAATTCACCTTCCAGGTCACCGGCCCGCATACCATCTTCTTCAGTCATTTCGGGTTTTGCGTAAATCGCGTCTTTTTCAGCCTTAACTTTCCACAGCTCTTCGTGACCCATGATGACCGTGTCGATCACAGAGTATTCTTCATAGGCAAATTGATCTTGCTTCAGTTTACCGATGCGCTCATTGGGATCTTTGGAGACATTACCCGCCGTTGGTTCTAAGTCGCGACCCAGAATTTTCATAAAGGTCGACTTACCACAACCGTTGGCACCAATCAGACCGTACCGGTTGCCGTCGCCAAATTTGACAGAAACGTTCTCAAATAGCGGCTTTGCGCCAAATTGCATGGTGATGTTCGCAGTGGTCAGCAAAATGTATTTCCCATTAAAAAGTCGGTGTGTTGGCTGAAAAATAAAGGGCGACGATGCTAGCGGGTTTGGCAGGATGTGTCCATGACTGAATTGTTACTCAGGGCAGGCGAAATGAGGTTTGAAGATTCGAGAGAACCCACAGAAGCACCGGCTTTCAGCGGTATCTCTGCGGGTCTAGGCCTTTATGGACGCCCCAGGGTCAGGCGGTGTGCCAACGGCGCAATTTCGGAATACTGCGGGTAAATAGCCAGCCAACAAACTTCGGCATACCCTGCTCCTTCATCTTCTCGATGCAGAAGGCCTGCATTTCCTGTGCGGTCATCTCCGGTTGCATGAACGCACCGTTCACGTAGCAATAACTGCAATATTCATCGGTTTTGCTTCCGTCAGCCTCGGTTCCACCGTGGCCTGGGTCGCTTTTCATCGGCATACCGCAACTTTGACAAAACTTATTCATGATTCCCTCCTTTGTCATTCAGCACTGACTATTGAGCAGCGCAACCGCTGTTCAACATCAGTGGTTACAGTATAACCCGCGTTATTCACTTTACCTGTCCTTACATCAATAACCGCGGCCCAAACGCGCAAAACGGACTATTCATC
This sequence comes from Reinekea sp., assembly GCA_050293765.1. Lineage (GTDB taxonomy): Bacteria > Pseudomonadota > Gammaproteobacteria > Pseudomonadales > Natronospirillaceae > Reinekea. The sequence continues at coordinate 22,561 of JBNKNI010000028.1, read as the reverse complement.
AGCACTTATAGCCATCCGTTTCGACGTTACAAAAGTCCACTTTGTAAACAATGTTTGGTGCTTCTGTTTCGCAACAAAAGCGATATACTGTATGGATAGCCAGTATATTGATTTGTCTGCCCATGTCAAAGCCTGATTTCAAATTTGCCGAATTACATTGTTTGAGTAACTTCAGCTTCCTGCGCGCCGCCTCGCACCCGGAGGAGCTGGCTATGCGCGCTGCTGAGTTAAACTACAGTGCTCTGGCCATTACCGATGAATGCTCAGTCGCTGGTGTTGTCCGTGCGTGGCGAACCATTGAGCAACATCAGTTAAAGCTGAAACTCATCATTGGTGCTGAATTCTATATTGAAGGCCACAACCTGGTCCTGCTGGCCAAGAACGACAACGGGTACCGACAACTGTGCCAACTGATAACCCGCGGCAGACGACGCAGTGAAAAAGGCAGCTATCAACTGTATCTGGCCGACCTGAATCGCAAAGACTGTTCCGATTGCCTGTGCCTGTATGCACTGCCCCGGTTCGGCGACGACACCTCCACCCTGAAGCACCTGCAACAACATTTCACCGATCGGCTTTGGCTGCTAGCCGAAAACCTGCTGACCAATCAGGACGCCAGGCATGTTGAACGCGTAGCGGCCCTGGCCGCCCAGTTTTCGCTTCCCGTTGCCGCCAGCAGCCATGTTCTGATGCACGTTCCCACGCGCAAAATACTGCACGATTGCCTCACCGCCATTAAAGAAAATCACAGCATTGAACAGGTTCGCCACCTGCTCAAACCCAATGCGGAAAACCATTTACGGTCATTAAAAAAGCTGCACTCCATTTATCCTGCGGACTGGCTGCAGCAAACGCACATCATTGCTGAACAATGCCACTTCGACTTGCGCAGTATTCGCTACAACTACCCAAAAGATACGCTGCCCGGCCAATACACAGCCGAAGCCTATTTGCGGCTATTGGTCAACCAAGGCGTTAAACGTCGTTTCGGGGAACGCGTCACCGAGGACATCACCCATACCATTGAAAAAGAACTGGCGTTGATCCGCAGTAAAAATTACGAACATTATTTTTTAACCGTTTATGACATTGTCCGCTTCGCCCGCAGCAAGGGTATTTTATGTCAGGGGCGCGGTTCTGCAGCCAACTCGATTGTTTGTTATGTACTAGGCATTACCGAAGTCAACCCGCAGGAAGCATCACTGCTGTTTGAACGTTTTATTTCTGAAAGCCGGGATGACCCACCGGATATCGACGTCGACTTTGAACACGAGCGGCGCGAAGAAGTCATTCAATACATATACCGGCGCTATGGTCGCAAACGTGCCGCACTCGCCGCAACGGTGATTACTTACCGCCGCAAAAGTGCCCTGCGTGATGTCGCCAAAGCCCTCGGCATTCATGTGGAACAGCTCGAACAGAAAATTGCTAACTACGGCTGGCGTTATCGCAATAAAAACTGGATTGATGAAATTGTGAATGATGGTCTCGGCCTGTCGCAATATCAGGTGACGGTGTTCAAACAGTTGCTCGGCGAGATCACCGGCTTTCCTCGACATTTATCCCAACATGTGGGCGGTTTTGTCATCACCGAAGGGGTGGTCGCTGACCTGGTGCCCATTGAAAATGCCAGCATGGCCGACCGCACGGTTATTCAGTGGGACAAAGATGATTTGGAAGCCCTGGGATTGATGAAAGTCGATATTCTGGCCTTGGGTATGCTCAGCGCCATTCGCAAAACCTTTGACTACATCCGCGATTTTCATCAGCAACCCATTCGCATTCAGGACATCCCGCGCGACGATGCCGAAGTCTTTGGCATGATCCAGAAAGCCGACACCGTGGGCACCTTTCAGATTGAAAGCCGCGCGCAGATGAACATGCTGCCACGCCTGAAGCCAGCCTGCTATTACGACCTGGTGATTCAGGTAGCGATTGTCCGCCCAGGCCCGATTCACGGCGATATGGTGCATCCGTTTTTGAAACGGCGCGCCGGTATTGAACCGGTTCGCTACCCGAAACCGGAACTGAAACCGGTCCTGGAACGAACCCTCGGCATTCCTATTTTTCAGGAACAGATTATAAAACTGGCCATGGTGGCCGCCGATTTTTCCGCCGATGAAGCCAACGCGCTGCGGCGATCCATGGCGAGCTGGAAAAAAACCGGACACATCAACAAACTGCGCAGTAAGCTGACGGAAAAGATGCTCGCCAACGACTACCCAGCCGACTATGTTGAACGCATCAACCGACAGATTGAAGGTTTCGGTGAATACGGTTTCCCGGAATCGCACGCCGCTGGCTTTGCGTTAATCGCGTATATTTCCTGTTGGCTCAAGTATCATTACCCGGCCGCGTTCTGCTGCGCGCTACTGAACAGCTTGCCCATGGGTTTTTACAGCGCCTCGCAGCTGGTTCAGGATGTGCGCCGCCATCAAGTACCGGTCTTGCCGGTAAATATTAATCGCAGCGACTGGGACAGCACTTTAGAAGCCGACACCGATGGCAAAACCGCACTGCGTTTGGGCTTGCGACGGGTAAAAGGGCTACGTGACAGCGCAGCCCTCAGCCTGTTGCTGTATCGCCCCGAACATGGCTATCGTCACCTGCAAGAACTGGAAAAAGTTCCGGGTTTAAATACGCTGGATCTGGAATCACTGGCCAGTGCCGACGCCCTCGTCGACCTTGCCGGTCACAGGTTTCAAGCCCGCTGGCAAGCGGCCGCCCTGAACATGCAACATGACTTACTCAGCGAAGCCTTTGAAGACGACGCTCATGAACTGGCACCACCCGATGAATTTGAAAACATTGTTGAAGACAACAACAGTACTGGCATTTCTCTACGCAAACACATACTAAAACTCCTGCGTGAAAAACAGCTATTACCGGAAACGCCAACGGCAGATCAACTACTTCCCCTGGCACTGGATGCGCAACATCGTTTTGTTCGGCGACCCGAAGATAAGGTACAGGTACCGGTGGTGGTGAGTGGTTTGATCACCAACCGACAGATGCCCAAAACCGCCACCGGCGTCACCTTTATCACCCTGGAAGATCACACCGGTAACATCAACATTATTGTCTGGCTACCGGTTGCACAAAAATATTTACGTACCTTAACCACAGAAAAACTGGTGATCATTAACGGCGTGCTGGAGAAGTCCCCCGACAACGACGTCATCCACGTTATTGCCAAAGAAATAAAAGGCTTCAGCCACGTACTGGGGGAGCTGGAAGTCGGTTCCCGGAACTATCATTAAAAGGGACACGTATAAAGACACATGAACAACGATAAAAAATGAACTGCTCTAAAGACCTAAGCATCAAAAATCGCGCCGGGGTTTAAAATATTCAGAGGGTCCAGCACGCGTTTCAAATCACGCATAACCTGAATTTCGTCTTTGCTGCGGCTACAGGTCAGGTAAGATTTTTTCTGAAAACCAATACCGTGCTCTGCCGATATGGAACCTTCGATATCGGCGAGTGGCTGATAAACACGTTGGTTAATGTCCGCTTTGTCACTGGCGCTTAACTGCGGCCCAATGTGTATAAACAGATGCAGGTTGCCATCGCCGAGGTGACCGAACACGATAACAATGGCGTCTGGCCAGCGCTGTTTTATAGCGGCCTGTAAGTTGCGAATATAACTGTCCATGTGTTTAATCGGCAAACTCACATCATATCCGAGGTACGGTGCTAGTCCGGTGGTTAACCGTTCAATATCATCGCGGATCGCCCATAACGCCTTTTGTTGCGCCAACGATGACGCTACCGCTGCATCCGCGATGATGCCGGTTGTTAACCCCTGCTCCATCACGTCCATAAAAATCACTTCTTCTGCGCTGTTAAAATTGGCTGCCTGCACCAGAATATAAAATTCATAATCCGTTGCTAACGGAGCTTTGTGTTTTGCACCATCAGCCACAATAAAATTGAAATGCTCTCGCCACATCACTTCAAGCGCGGATAACCGGCCACCAAGTTGTTGTTCCAACATGCGTAACAGTGTCGCTACGGAAGTAAAATCATTTACCGCCACCAGCGCGGTTGACAGACTGTTGTGCAATGGTCGCAATCGCAACGCCAAGCGGGTAATCACACCCAGTGTGCCTTCGCTGCCAATAAACAGCTGTTTCAGATCGTATCCAGTGTTGTTTTTTAGTAACGGTCGCAAATTACTGAGCACGCGGCCATCAGCCAGCACCACTTCCAACCCAAGAATCTGTTCTCGGGTCATCCCGAATCGAAGCACCTCATTACCACCGGCGTTGGTCGCTGCCATGCCGCCCAGCGTACAGGAACCGCGTGCGCCCAGATCGACCGGATAATGCAATTGGTGTTCTTCGGCAAACTCGTGCAGAGTTTGCAGTGGCACCCCAGCCTCGACAACAACGCAGGCGTCTTCAACATCCATCGACTCTATGCGGGTCATGCGCTCTAATGACAGGCCAATCTGTTGTGCCGTCGTTACCGCGCCTTCGACAAAACCGGTGAGACCACCCATCGGCACCAGACTGACCTGCGCTTGAGCGCAGCATTTCACGACCGCTCTGACTTGTTCGGTGTTTGCAGGCCGCACAATGGCCAATGCAGTCATTGGGCGGTGATCAAACCAACTGACCGCACGAGCACGGACATCGTCTTCTGTCAGGACATTACCCTTACCTACAATATTCTGGAGCGCTGCGATTAACGTCATAAACCACCTCAAGACCGCATTAACATAATTCTCGTTCTGATCAGAAACTATCATGTCGACCGGAGTCTCACCACAAGACACGCCTCACCCTTTGGTCGCATTTCAAGCCCTGTTCAATGTTCAGACGGTGCAAAGGCTCGCTTTATTCAAAAGCACTGAACAATTGACTCAAAAAGAGCGGATATTCATGCGTCCTGTTTGCGACTAAGCTTTACCTATACAGATACAGGACCAGTTTATGAGCGACAAACATTCAGTGATCTTCGTTCCCCATGGCGGCGGGCCGCTTCCATTGTTGGGTCATGAACCACACGCGGGCTTAACGCGATTCTTATCGAGCGCCTCCGAACAGTTGATTCAGCCTACGGCCATTATTGTTGTGACAGCACACTGGGAATCATCGCCCATACGCATATCGACCGCAGCAAAACCGGACATGCTCTTCGACTATTACGGGTTCCCACCCGAAACCTACCGTTATAAATATCCGGCCAGTGGTCACCCAGAGCTCGCAGCTAACATCATGGCGACGTTGCAGCGCGCCGGACTGGCGGCGGAAGCAGACCCTCAGCGGGGATTTGATCATGGTACGTTTGTGCCGCTGATGCTGATGTACCCCGACGCGAACATTCCTGTGGTTCAGGTCAGTTTGCATGCCTCACTAAACCCAGCAACCCACATAAAATTCGGAGAGTATTTGGCAGAGTTTGCGGCGCAGGGAGCGTTGATTCTTGGTTCAGGCCTGTCGTTTCATAACTTGCGAACCATGCGCCCTGATGAAACCGGCACCGGCAATGAAAGTATCGTATTTGACCAGTGGTTGGCCGACACGCAGACACTACCAACCGATGAGGCAGAAAAGAGAATGATTAACTGGGAAGATGCGCCATACGCCCGTTATTGCCACCCAAGAGAAGAACACTTGCTGCCGCTACACGTCTGTTTCGGCGTGGCAAAAGCACTTGGTAAGCCCCTGCAGCAGATTTACTCAGATGCGCTTATGGGCAGTCAGGTTTCAGCTTTCGCGGCCTAAGACATGGGTTCCGTAATCAGCCATGGCACTTAAAACCGGAGCCAGAGCAAGGCCTTTCTCTGTGAGTTGGTATTCCGTGGAAGGTGGCACGGTATTAAACACAGTACGCTGGATAATGTCATGACTGTCCAGTTTTTTCAGCCGCTCAGCCAGCACCTTAGCGCTGATTCCATCCAGACTGTGCTGCAACTCGTGGTAACGTTTCGGCCCGGACAACAGATCACGGATGATCAGGGTGGTCCATTTCCCGTCGAGAATCTCGGCAACTTTTTTTATCGGGCATTCAAGTGTGCAGGCCAGTGTTTCCAAAATACTTTCCTTTTTGTGAGTGAGTTACAAAAAGGTAACTACTTACATTGATATTGAGGTTGCGATTATCGTTGTTTTTCCAATTGACGCAAACTAAGGAAAAACCATGAAATTAAAGCTTCTCACCCGCATCGTCGCCGTACTGCAAATCGTTCTGGGATTAGCCTACCTGTTTATTCCAGTGCAGTTCTTAGCCGTTATGGGACACTCACTACCATCAGGTGATCTGCTCTACCCGCTGGGTATGCTGGCATCCCGGTTTTTAGTGGTTGGTATCGTGTTTTGGTATATCGCACCACATATGAACGCACACAGGCTGTGGGTAGATGCCATGATCGCGATTCAAATAATTGATTTGGCTGTCGGCGTTTCCATGACGCTGACCGATGCTGTGCCGTTGTCACTCAGCGGTTTTCCGATGTTCAATGCCCTGATCATCGCCGTGCTGCTGTTCGTCTGGCGGCCAGCAAAGCTGCACAGCACCCTGACTTCTGCTGCGTTATAGATCTGTTGTTAAATACCGGTGTTTGCTTCCAAGGAAACACCGGCTATCTGAAACAACCCCGGTTGAGTCTCAATTAAGGCATACAGCAAATCGTAACGATCCCCTTTATCATCCAGTAGTCGCACAGTTTGCAGCCACATATCATCGACCTGCACCAGTTTCAGGAAATCCAGCTGAACGAAATGTTTCATCGGCGAATAACCCTGGTCAACCATCGCCATGAAAGACTCGGGATTTCCGAACAACGCTTTGATGGATGGGTGTGCGTGCAGCCATGCGCCGGATGCATCGTTGTTGAGAAACGCCGTCAGCTGAGCCGTAATAACACCTTGTATTTGTTCATCATTTGGTGAACCAGCCAAGGCGAGAACAGGAATGAAAAGCAAACCGAACAGAATCACGCGAATACGTTGATGCGACATAAGACATACGCTCCTATGGTCATGTAAGGCAGCACAGCTACTATGCATTATAGAACGGCATACTCACTGAGCCCGTAATACATCTTTACGGGCTCTTGGCTGGTTTGGTTTAATGAGTCGCGAAATTCCGGCACCCGCTTATTGTGTCGGTTACGGACCCATTAGGAAGCAAACCACTTCCTCTGCCCAATTAAAGGAAACACCATGAAACTTATTGGCATGCTGGACTCGCCTTTTGTGCGTCGCACCGCTATAGGACTGCACGAACTTCGCCTACCCTTCGAACATCTGTCGTTGTCGGTGTTTAAAGATTACGCACAATTCCAAACGCTGAATCCACTGGTCAAAGCTCCTACCCTGAAGTTAGACACTGGGGAGACATTGGTCGATTCGTCGTTAATACTTCAGTATGCCGAGCGCATCAGTGAACGCTCACTTTACTCACCGGATGCTGCAACCTTTGCCGTTCAGCAGCAGATCATCGGTACTGCATCCATTGCCAACGAAAAAACAGTACAGATCGTTTACGAAAATGAACTGCGTCCGCAGGAGAAACAACATCAACCGTGGCTGACACGTATCCATGAACAGGTTAACCATACTTTTATGGAACTCGAAAAATTGGTGTTATCCCACCCTGCAATGTTTGACGCACAAAAACTGTCCCATTCGTCCATCGCCGTCGCCGTTGCCTGGTTTTTCACGCAGAGTATGCGACCGGGATTGATTGCAGAAGACAGCTTTCCAGCCCTGGCAGCCTGGTCAGAGAACGCAGAAGCTACGGAGGCCTTTAGTGCCTACCCTTATGACACGTCCAGGTCCGCGCCGGGCGGCATGAAGCACGGGTAGCCGGTAAGCTTATAGAGAACGAAAGCAACCGGCGGGACAAGGGTGTTCCGCCGGGCAAGACTTAAGGCACCTCTGAACAATTGCTATCGACCTCAGCGGGAGAAGAAATGCGCAAAATTCGAGGCAAGTTCTGCAGGCAATATTCATTATCTTGGCAAAGGACTTAACAACGAAATTTGCCATTTCTGCCCCGCCCTCCGGGTCCTTCAGATCAATGACTGAGCTTTGTTGTGTGTTTTGAAAAGGGCTCACCATTCCCTGCAACACACGCCTCGCTCATCCGTTGATCTGATAGGACTGAGGTGATTTGAATTTATCAGAGCTGCCTTAACTCAGGCTTTTTTACAGTAGGCAGCGACCAGAACGATTCGAGTGCCGTTTACTTTACCTTCCAAGTGCTTAGGATTATCGGTTAATGAAATACCTCGTACCACGGTTCCGCGCTTCGCGGTAAACCCGGCACCTTTAACATCCAGATCTTTAATCAACGTAACGGTGTCACCTGCTTGTAAAACGGCGCCATTGGCATCCAACGTCGGTTCTGCATTTTCATCTGGCAAACCGGCTTTTGCCCAGGCCATTAACTCATCATCCAGATACAACATATCCAACGCATTCTGAGCCCAGGATTCACCGGCGGCTAAGGTATGAAGAATACGCCAGGCCAAGACTTGTACCGCTGGAACCGGTGTCCACATACTGTCGTTCAAACACATGAAATGGTGGGGATTACGGGTTACATCGTCGTCCAGTAACTCTTTACAGGTGGCACACAGGTGAACGCTGGCATCCGCGCCGATGTCTGACCCGCCGGTGACCTCATAAGCAGTCAAACTCTCAGTCGCTTTACACAATTCACAACAACCGCCACTGCGTGCTTCCAATAAGGCATTTACCGTCATCTTGTTTCCTTATATTCATTAAGCGCGCGATTATAGCGCCCTACACGAGAAGTCCATAATTTATTTAGGGATATTGACCACCCGTGATACTCCGCACATAAAATTAATTAAAAGTTGCGTTCCGTCAAAAAAAATCAAATGCACAAGATACTATTCATTTTGGTTAACGTATCATGGCATTAATCTGAATTTCAGTTACTATTGGAGCGTTAACTTGGCTAATCAATTCATGAAAAAGTGTTCTCAGTGCGGCGGTTTTGGTGCGGCTTTTCAAACGACTGATGAGAACGGGGAGCCAATTCAACTATGTCACGACTGCCGTCAAAAGCAGCTGGCTAAAAACGGCGGTGATGAAAAAGACACCGATCAGAACGACAATTAACAGAAAAACCACTCGGATACTCCGTCCGCTGTCGACAACGCGGCAAGTCCGGTGGTCCATACGCGAAGCCAGGTCTGCTCATTTCAATATTGAAGCGCGCATAACGATGCATAGCAACACATGAAGATTCATGGTTGGTTTTTATCATCGTGACGCTTGGCACTTGAATGAAGAGATCTGGTTTAGAAACCTTCACGCGTGGTCCAGTGTGATCTGTTGGGGACTTAGTATTACCGGTCGACAAGGCAATGATAATATTTTTTGAGTGAATCAGTACAGGGACAGAACATGACCGGACAAAGGGCATTGGTTGTTGAGGGTGGCGCGATGCGGGGCATTTTTGCTGCCGGCGTGTTGGATAGTTTCATGGACAATGACTTTCGTCCGTTCGATTTTGCCTTGGGCGTTTCAGCAGGTTCAACCAATCTGGCCGGTTACCTTTGCGATCAACGCGGCCGCAGCTACAAACTGATCACCGATTACTCCTGTCGTCACGATTTTTTTAACATTGGAAAGTTCTTGCGCGGTGGTCACTATATCGATCTGGATTGGCTCTGGAACATCGCCTACCGCGAATATCGGCTGGACGCTTTCGCTTACGCCAACCAATCGATACCACTCTGGGTCGTTTCAACAAATGTTGAGACTGGCAAAGCGGAGTATCATTGCGCTGATGCGGAGAATCTGGAACACCTACTCTTGGCATCTTGTGCAGTTCCACTGGCCTATCGCTCCTTTCCGTTGGTTAACGGTGTCGGTCAAACCGATGGGGGCGTCGCAGATTCCATCCCGGTCAAGGAAGCTTATCTTCGAGGTGCCCGACACATCACGGTTATCCTGTCTCAACCTCGGGGCTACCGAAAAAAACCACCTCGTGTTCCGGCTTTCATAAACTATGCGTTGCGGGAGTACCCCAACCTTGCTGCGGCCATGATTAACCGATACCGAACGTACAATGAGAGTATGGAATTCATCGACAATCCACCCGCTGATTGTCAGGTAGATATCATTGTACCGGGCGACGATTTTGCAGTGGGCCGCACCACCACCGATCCCAAAAAACTGACCTTTGGTTACGAACTTGGCATATTGCAGGGCCAGGCCTATGTTTCTGACCAGAACAGTGTGCCCTTCTCAGAACAAAAAACCGGCAATATCGGCCAAGAGCATTGTGCCGTTAGATGAACAGTCATTCATCCGTCTGCGCTATTTCTGCACATTAAAAAGCGGTCCTATCGACCGCTTTATTTCATTTTAGTTTTTTAACACAACGACGAGTGTTCAGAGTCGAAAGTTCGTATAGTGTCAGAGCTCATGGAAAGCACTAGTACAAGGCGCTCTTTGTAGAGAATATCGAGATTTTTTCAAGAAGAGCAACGCTGTAATCGTGTTTTCCATGAGCTCCCTTCGGGCGCGACATTCAAGCTCTCTAGCGTTGTTCTGTCTCTTGTCAATGGAATAACCATTGACTGCGAGACACGCCTGGCTATAAAACTTGAATGACACGCTGAATGCATGTGAACTTCTGACTCAGGACACTAGAACGGTAATGGCAGAGGTTCTTTGTTTAGCAGCGCGATGCCGTTTTCCAAGGAAAAATCCATCCGGTATTGCGTGTCATCATTTATCATGACGCCGGAAGTTAGCAGCGCTAACAAGGGCTCATGCAATACTGGAACATCCGCCAAACCTTGATCAAACTGTAAATTGGCGTTGGCTTTCACATTAGCAAACAAACCCATCAGGCTGAACAGGTTACTCACATCGGCTACATCGTTTTCTGGAATAACCAGGGCAGCGCCAAAAGCAATATTCTGATCATCAACGGTGGCCACCCAATCGTTCATTTCAATGACGAAACCATTGCGCAATAAGGTGCTGGCCTGCCCCATGAGTGCATCGCTCGGAACACCGGACACCTGCATCTCGTTAAGACCGTCCACTAACTTTTTGTAGTTAGACGCTTCTATACCTGAAATAGAGATCGACGTATTGATGTTTTTGACGTCGAGGCTATTGTCATCATCCTCGTAATTAAAGCCTTCCAGTGCCGCCGTGAATAAGCCGGAGAAATGTTCGTCAGCTAACTCTCCGGACGATACGAAGGAGAACGGTGCCATCGTAAACCGTTGATTTTGCCACTCACTAGTCTGCACAAATTCCATACCTTCGCCGGATAATATTTGCTTACCCAGAAAAACGCTGTTGTTGTACAGTTCGCCGACCGCCGAAACCTCCATCGGTTTTACAAGCACAGAGCTTTGCTGCAGATCATTGTTCACCATTGACATTCCAGCCCATGACCCGTTCATGGTCAGATCTCCGGTCAGGTTCCCCGTCACCACCAGCTCAAAAGGAGACAGCGCTAACGATCCTTCCGCCAAAGATTCGTTCACACTCTTGGATAGGAAGGTCGATTGATAGTTACCAGAAAATGATACGTTTGTGGTTCCGGTAACGAACGGTTGATCAACAAAATATTGAGTCAACAGTTGCTTGATCTCGTCGTTACTGTCTATTTTCGCAAAGCCATCGTCCAACAGGATGATGTGCTGGATGCTGGTACCCCAAGGTCTTTTTTCAATGGCATTCTCGATGATGACTTTGAATTGCGTCTCACCATCGTCCATGGCCAACACCAGATTCAACTGCCGATGCAACAAGCTGTTGTCGTCTTCTAATACCGTCATGGTCACTGGTTGGGACACGGTCTGTTCCACTTGAGCAACCATGTTGTCGATTTGCTTGTCGGTGAATATCAACGAACCAGCACCCAAAGCAACCACGGCGATCCCAGCCACACCGGTGCCAATTAACAATTTTTTCATGTTTTGTCCTTGTTTTTTGAAATAATCCCGCCGGTCGTACCGGCGGGTCAGATTTACGCGCTATATCGCGCTTGCAACGCATCGAAAACCGCACGAATGCCCATGGCTTCACCCCCTTTTGGTCGACCGGGACGATCTCGGTCGTTCCAGGCGCCAACATCAAAGTGTACCCACTGGCTCTCGGTCACAAACTTCTGCAGATACAAGGCGGCGGTGATCGAACCGCCGAAGGGCGTCGGTGAACAATTCACCAGATCGCTGATGGAGCCTTGCATATAACTTGCGTAGTCTTGGTACAGCGGCAACTGCCAAACGGCATCTTCACGCTGCGCGCCAGCCCGCACCAATGACTGCGCAAAATTATCATCGGTACTGTAGAAGCCGGGTAATTCTAACCCCAATGCAATACGCGCTGCGCCGGTCAATGTCGCAAAATCGATAATCAAATCCGGGTTTTCGTCATCGGCTTGCGCCAGCGCATCGCACAATACCAGACGGCCTTCCGCGTCTGTGTTATCAATTTCGACCGTCAGCCCCTTGCGGGTAGTCACGACGTCGCCAGGGCGGAACGCATTTCCGCTGACGGCGTTTTCAACGGCCGGAATGAGCACTTTCAATCGGACAGGCAGCTTGGCAGCCATAATCATGCGCGCGAGACCTAAAACATGCGCGGCCCCACCCATATCTTTTTTCATCAGCCGCATTCCGGCGGCGGGTTTCAGATCCAGACCACCACTGTCGAAACACACTCCTTTGCCAACCAAGGTGAGTTTGGGTGCAGCTTCATCTCCCCAGATCAGCTCAATTAAGCGGGGTTCGTGATCTGACGCACGGCCCACCATATGAATGGTTGGGTAATTTTTCGCCAACAGTTCATCACCCACGATTTCAGTAAAATCGCCGCCAAATTCAGCCGCCAGCGTTTGCGCAGACTTTGCCAAATGCTCGGGCATCATGTCACCTGCCGGTGTATTAACCAAGTCACGCGTTAAACTCACACCTTCCGCAAGGATTTTGACCGTCTGAACAGCCGATTCATCGCTGATGTACAGAGTGCCGAAATCTTTCCCGCTACAGTAATGGGTAAACTGATATTGTCCGAGAACCCATCCCAATCCGGCATTGACCTGAGCCTCAGCAGTACCCGTAAAGTGATAGGCACGAACCGGTAACACACGGGCAGCTGTCGCGAGGGCCCATACGGAGTTGACGTCTTGCGCCACAACAACAACGCTATCCAGATTACCGTCATTTTTGGGTATTAAGGCGTGGCCTTTGCCCTCGAATCCGCTGTGTTTCAGCCAATTGCACACGAATTCGGTCTGTTGACCAAACCAGTTTGGATAGTCCGCTTCGGACACGAGGTGAATGGGTAAACCTTCGTTACCCTTTGCTAAATTCAACATAGAAAGATCCTTATTGTTTGTTAACCGACAGTCTAGTGATTTCACGCGCGGGGTCTAGCCCGATCAAACAATTGCCGTTCAACCTGCGTTACATTCGATAGGCAAAAACTTGAGTCCAGCACTGGGTGACATGGTAGGAAACCGCTAATTAAACTGCGACAGCAGGACAAAACTGACCATCCCCACAATCACGGTGGCCAACATCGGCGCACGAAAAACACCCATCACCACACAGACCAGCGCGGCAATGAGTTCTGGCGCCAACAGAGACGCCTGATTGACGACGGGGTTTAATATTGGTTCGGCAACCAACGCGGCCAGTACAGCGGCCGGAATACAATTCAGAAAATTAAGCATTCCTGGTGATAAGTTCAAATTTGGCAACACAAAAGGAACGGCCCGAACTCCCCAAGTGACGGTCAACATTCCCAGAATAAGTATGACGCTAGACATCTTTTTTATCTTCCAGAAAGTGCAACTGTGATGCGATGAAGGCTGCAGCAACGACTGAAAAAACGATTCCGGTTTTATGCGGCCAGGAGCGGGTCAGCCAGGCGAGAATAAAACCGATCACCGCACTGACAATATTTTTACGATGCTTACACATGGGCAGCAACATAGCGATAAACGCCGTAACCATGGCAAACTCCAAACCCAGCTGATCAATGCCTTCCAGTGTACTCCCTGCCCATAATCCAACCCAGGTACAGACCTGCCAGTTAAGATACATGAATATCGCAGACCCCAGGTAATACGGAACGATATGCTCATCAGCCAGCTGTCGTTGAAAGCGTTGGTTAAAAATCACGAAAGTTTCGTCAGTCAGAAAAAAACTGAGTGCGAGTTTTTTCATGCGGGGGATATGTCTAAACGGTATCAACATGGCCAGCGCGTATAAAAGGTGCCTCAGGTTCACAATGAACGTCGTCACGATAATCAACAACACAGGCGTACCTGCCGCCAGCAAGCCGATGGCAACGTATTGCGCAGAACCGGCAAAAACCAGCGCGGAAAACCCGATCGCGACCCAGCTGGCAATGCCATTCGCTGGCGCTAACACGCCGAATAAAATTCCGAAAGGGATGGCCGCCAGTACCATTGGCAGAGTGTCCAGCGCGCCCTGAAACATCACTTTGGTTCGGGTCATGTTGAGAAATGCTCGCGTTTGGCGCGTAATGTGGCTTTCCAGTCCGTAATGGCTTCTGTTTCCGGAAGGCTTTCAACCTGATAACCGAATCTTGAGAACGCCTCCTTCATGCTGATCACACTGGATTGATAAACAATCGCCATCCGCGCGTGAGCAACCGCGAAGAGCTTCCCTCGACAATAGAATCGCTGCTCAAAATAAGCATACTTTTCGTCCCAGCATTTCAGTTCAATCTCGAGTTCAACTTTACTGAACGGCCTGAACTCACGAATGTAGGTTATCTCCTGTGCATTAAGGACGGCTCGATAACCGGTGAAGACAAAACGGGACAGTAATCGATTATTAGCCAACCAACGCAGACGTCCAAAATCACCAAATGAAAAATACCGGGCCGCGGTCAGATGAATATTAACGTCAATATCGTGCAGCCAAACCCTGAAGGTCAGACGGATCGGTTTAAATGGATCAAATTCACGCCGAATGAATGGCAGCGTGATCAGAAATAAAAGAAAACGACCAAAAAGATTCATAGCGCTGCCACCGGGTAAATGACCTGATCGTTATATCCTGTGATGACCGGCATCAGTCCCGCCCATTTTTTATCCAGTTCAGGATCTGACGAATCCACCAGTAACGGTCGACCGGCTAAAGATTTTAGTTTTGCTTTGGTGCCAATCAGCCAAAGCTGTGATTTTTCAATGTTGCGCAGGACGGCCGGGCTGATTTGAGCATTGCCTCGACCGAGTATATGCCCCTGACCTCCGATGATGCTGAGAATAAAACAAACCGGATAGTGCTGTTGAATGTCCAGGATATCCTGTTCGGTACAATCTTGCTTGATCACCTGGCCATTAAGGTAGGCATCAATTCCCAGGAGGGTATTGGGTGCATTCAAATGCGCCATCAAGGTAGCCGTCGTTTTACCGCTGCCAATAAAATACACTGTTTCGCGGTCAAGATTTTCAACCAGCCAATCGGCAATGTCACTTAAAACCAGGGCTTCGTTTTCAATTCCACCAACCTTAACGTGCTGCATGAATTCGCCTGAAACCGGCACATTCATGTCTCCGAAATGCTTAGAAACCACGCGATTTTCCCGAAAAGCAGCTTCGTCAATATCCCGCACTTCTTCTTCATGTAATTCAGTGATATCGCCATTTATCAAACCGGCCAATACCTCTCCAGCGGCGTGCGGTGTCACGGCGAAAACACCCGAATGAATTTTAACACCGGCCGGGATACCCAAAACCGGCAGTCGCCCACCAACAACGTCGCAGATATTCCGCGCCGTTCCGTCGCCACCGGCAAACACCAGCAGATCAATGTTCTGGGAAACCAACCATCTCACCGTATGGACAGTATCGGAGGCTTCCGTCTGAACGGGGAGTTTGACGGGTTGTACGGTCATTTGATCCCCCGCTACGCCGCTCGATTGCAACACCTGTTCGCCCATCTGTGCCGGTCCACAATACCAATACACTTGATCGGCCTCGTGTACGCTTTTTTTGAACGCCTGTAACATGAGCATGGTTTTATCGTTAGCGTGCTGTACGGCGCCTTTTGCAACCGCCAGAGCTCGAATCTCAGGGCCGTCACTCCCCTTGAGGGCGACCGTGCCGCCAACGCCTGCCCATGGATTCACTACCAAGCCAACTTTCATCCGACCACTCAATTTACCCTGTTTAGCGGGCAGGATACTGTTTCCAGCAATCGCTGGAAACACCTTCCAGAATAGAATCGACCGCAGGCTCAATTTCATCCAGATGGTGAGTGACCATGACGACTGTCGTGCCTTGTTGTTTTTGCATTTCCGATACCCATTCGAGCCCTTCCTGACGCAACACAGGATCCAACGATGAAAAAGGCTCATCCAACAACAGCACGGGTTTATTTTGTAAAAAAACGCGGGCCAATGCGACACGCTGTTGTTGACCACCGGACAAGCGCATGGCTTTTTGAGCGAGTATAGATTGGATCTGAAAGCGCTCTGCGGCCAACCAAAGTTGCTCCCGTTGTTCGCCATTCAGTTTGGCTCCTGGGTGCAGCCCGAGCGCCAGATTTTTTTCAACGGACAGATGCTCAAACAAATTGTCTTTTTGAAACAACACGCCGAACGGACGTTCGTAGACTTTCAAACCAGAAAGATCGTTTCCTGCCCATTGCATGGAGCCGGACTCAATCGGCTGGAATCCGAGCAATACATTCAACAACGTGCTTTTACCGACTCCGCTTCCTCCGGTAACCGCCAGAAATGCGCCTTCGGGCACTCGAAAGGACCATTTAAACCGGTGTGTTGCCAACTGACAACGTACCGAATCAATCTTCAACATCCACGACACCTGTCATTTTTCATTATTCGTTCATTTGGGTAACGCTTAAATCCAATACTCAACACAATTGCCAGCGGCATCTACTCTCAATGTCGACGCAATGTTCGGTCACCAAACCATTCGGCAATCGCCAGAAAAATCGCACACATCAACAGCAGCAATAACGTTAACTGAGAAGCCAACACCATTTGGTAACTGCCCATCGCCTGATAAATCAGAATGGGCAAGGTGACAAACTGCGCGGAACCGATCAAGGCAGCAACACCCAAATCACCGACGGACAAAACCATGGCCAACATCAAGGACCATGGCAACAGATGCGCAGCGGCGGGTAAATAAACGTATCGGACCTTTGACCATTCATTCATGGCCAACGTATCTGCCAGCCGGGAATAACTCTCGCGGTAAGCCTGCACACGGCTGGTTAAAGGCCCTAAAATGATTGGCATTGCCATCAAACCATTCAGCCAGATGATCAATGGAATTGTCACCTTAAACGCAATATTCAGTTTCAACGCAAAGAGGAAAAGCCCGGTGCTTATTACCATGACCGGTAGTACCATGAGTCCGAAATCAAGAAAACGCAATAAACGATGTTGCGAAGTATCCAGGCTCCTTAGTGTTGCTAGCAGAGTAGCAAATAAGCCGCTGCCCAGTGCCAATAACAGGCTCGTGATAATACCCTTCAAGAGACGTTCAGACCCGGTAAAAGGCGCGGTAAAAGCGTGTGCCAATAACGTCAGCAAGGGGTACACCAAAACGACGACAAGCGTCGCAATGGCCAGAAACTGCATTTTCGTTGGCACGGTTACTCTTTGAGCCTGTGCGCGGTTAATTTCCATGCCAAAATGTTCTCTGCGCCCCAGCAGCAACATGATAGACATCGCTAAAATGCCATGAACCGCAGCGTAAATTGCACCAGCCTTGGGATCGAAATCAAACTTCAAGGCCTGAAATATGGCCACTTCCAGATTCGTGTTCGCTGGACCGCCGCCAAGCGACAACACCACGGTGAAGCTGCTGAAACACAGAAGAAATACAAGAACAAAAACGGGCCGAAGAGCAGATACCAGAACCGGACGTTTTATCCACCAGAAGCTTCGCCAGGTCGACAGATGCAACGTTTGTGCGACATTCAAGTGAGTCTGTGAGACAAAAGATAAACGTTGCCAGAAAATGCGAACCGCATAAGGGACATTCAAGTAAAGGTGGGCCAACAGGATGCCTCGTAAACTGAAGACATCAATAAAATCGGAGTATGCGGTGACGACGCCAAGAATGACCGTCAATACCGGCATGATGAAAAACAAGTTCAACAAACCTTTTAACAGCCATTGCCCGGTAAAGGGTTTGCTGGCATAGACAACAGCAAAAGGTATCGCAATGATGACCGAGAACAGGGCCGACAAGAAGGCTTGCCAGATCGAGAACTGAACTATTTTCAGAAACCAAGCATCAAAATAGTCGGACCAAGGATAACCATAGCCAGGATGCAAATACAAACCGACTCCGGCTAACGCCAGAGTCAGAAGGATCGTAAAGGTGGTTAGCTTCGACAGCCAGACCACTTACTTACTGGCTCGCTGCATTTCGCCATTCTTTAATCCAGTCTCTGCGCTGAGTAGCAACGTCCTCGCTACGGAAATACAATGTTTCCGGCGCAATGAGCTGACCAAAGGCTTCCGGTTTTTCTGCACCAGGAAGTACTGGCCACATCCAATTCGTCCCAGCAAAAACATCCTGCGCTTCCTGACTTACCAGAAAACCCAGAAAAGAACGCGCCAGCGTCAGATTCTCTGACGAGGCCAATGCCGCTGCGACTTCGATCTGAACGTAATGACCTTCGGAAAACTCAGCCGCTTTATATTTATCAGTGTCTTCCCAAGTTAAATGATAAGCCGGTGATGTGGCATAGCTGAGCACCATATCACTCTTGCCTTCCTGAAACAGAGCGTACGCTTCGCTCCAACCGGGCGTCACAGTGACCGTTTTCTTCTGCAATTTCGCCCATGCATCGGCCGAATTCGCGCCGTATACAGATTTAATCCACAACATTAACCCTTGCCCGACCGTGCTGACCCTGGGGTCTTGATAAATAATGCTAACGTCGGACGTTTCAACTAACTCACGCAATGATGAAGGGACCTTCGAAACTCGAGTGTCGTCATAAACAAAGGCGAAATGACCGTAATCGTAAGGCACGAAATAGCGATCTTTCCAGCTGTATGGCAAAGACAACCCGGCAAGCGACTGACCGTGCTCAGCCAAAAGATTCAACTGTGTTGCTTCTGCGACCAGACCGTCATCTAGACCCAAAATAATATCGGCTTCCGTCTGACTGCCTTCCAAACGCAACCGGTTAAGTAACGCAACGCCATCTTCCAATCCGACAAACCGGACATCACATTCGCAAGCAGCTTCGAACTTTTCTTCCAGTACCGGCCCAGGGCCCCATTCACTGGTAAAAGATTCGTAGGTATAGATGGTTAAATCATCGGCATTGGCGACACCAATAAAGCCAGCCAAAAGAATGCATTTAAACCGCAAAGAAGTCATAGTATTTTCCTGTATCAACATAAATTGATACCGGCGCATCGAAACGATGTAGAGGGAGGTTGTGATCAACCAACACAAAGATTGCTTTGCTCCCTACGCCAGTACAAACTGGTTCAGGTTCAACGGGTTTTTCTCAGCCACTTCAATTTACGAATTGGCACCCCGGCAAGAACGCGCTTAGTTTAATGACTTTTATGAGTAGTACAACGCAGAAAATGAAATTACATCAGGCATTAGCCCAACTCTGCCCGATAATCGGCTCTAACGTCGCGGTGCAACGAATTCCCTATGCGTTAACAAACGCCTGTTACCAGCTGGACAATGGTAAGCACCGCTACTCGCTGCGCCTAAATAATCCGCAAGCCCTAGATCTGGGCATCAGCCGTATGCGTGAAACCGTCATTCTCACTCATGTGTCCACGGAGCCTTGGGCTGTGGAGGTGGTCGATATTAGCGAGCATTGGCTACTGACCAAGTGGATTCAAGGATCTGCATTTAAACCCAATACGCTGAAAGATATCGAACAATTGGCCGAGCTGGTACGGCATGTTCATTCCTGTCAGATTCAGCCAAACGATGCTGTACCACCATTGAATGTTTGCAGGCAAGTTGAGCATTTACTCACGCATTGCCCAATAGAAAACCAAACCATGTTGACGTTTATAAAAGATCGTTGTCAACGTTATAAGATTCCAGCCCAATTAACACTTTGTTTTCACGATTGGCACCCAGGCAATCTGATCCAGAAAACAGAAAATCTGGTGTTGATTGACTGGGAATATGCAGCTTTAGGAGACCCTGTCATCGACATTGCCTGCCTGATGTCGGGTTTTCAACTGAATGAGCCACTGCGCCGATATTTACAAGATTTGCTGCAGGTTTCTGACGATAACCTCGAATCAGCACTATGCTTAACCGAACTTATGTCTATTCTTTGGTATCAGGTTCGATTTCCGGACCACTCACGCATGAACGACTTGTTGGCGTGGCAACAATCTTGGCAAAACAGATAACAGGTTAAAAATGTGTGGATTTATCTACAACGTTAATGATTTTCCGTTACTCGAACCTTTGCTCGACATCGCGGGCTACGATGAACAAGAGATCAGAGACATTATTCGACAACAGTACCTCCGTCCAACAGATACGGTCATTAATATGGTTCCAAGTCGCACGGGACCCAGACTACTGGGGGCAACGTGGTGGCTGGCAACTCACCCAGATGGCAGCGTGAACACCCGCTATTCCACATTTAACTCCAAAGCAGGCAAGCTCATCAGCTCGCCATTGCACACTCAGAAACCGCGCAGTATCCGTTCAATCATTCCGGCCAGTGGATTCTGTGAATGGCAACCCATTTTTAAGGGAGATCATCTCTATACCGATATTTTAGGTGACAGCCAACCAGCCCAGCTACCACCGATAGCTCGCAAACAACAGTGCCTGATACAACAGACTGATACATCACTGATGTTGTTGGCCAGTGTTTCCAAACTTCGTTTGGATAAAGAAGGACTCCCCAGAGTGAATACGTCAGTGATCACTCTCCCGCCGCACCGCGAATTTTTAGACATTCACCATAAGTCATTTCCGTTGATTCTGAATTTGTCTGAGATCGAACAATGGTTAGACCCGACAATTCCGACGTCCGAATTTAATGAATTGTTGCATCAAACAACTTTTCGACAGGATTTCACGGTGACGCAAGTGAATGAAAAGTGCCAGCCGGTCTCTGACACCATTGTTCAATTCAAAGCTAGGAAACCATCATAAAGTGTCAACGGTAGCCCATAAAATCACTTACAATGTCGATCATCAAAAACCATCGGAGTTGCCATGCACAATGTATTACTTGCCGCTCATATCATAGCAATCTGCGTTGCGTTGGGAGGACGGATTCTTTTCATTCCGTTGTTCAGTCAACGAGCGGAAAAAGGATTCAATGAACGACTAGACGAACTTCAAGAGATACTGACGCTCTCCCGGATTGCCGATCTGGGTTTAACGCTGGCTATCGCATTAGGCATTGCTCTGTTCCTGATGCAGGGAGTTCCGCTGAACGAGACGACTTGGTCCTTCAAACTGAAATTGGTCACCACGGTCCTTTTGCTAACCAACATCGGTGCGTTTCATGTGGCGCAAATGAGAGTGATCAACCACTATGATTCACAGATGGTGCCTGCACTAAAAAGACTGAATACGCTTGCAGTGGTTTTGATGTGCTGTATGGTGTTATTCGCGACATTTTCAATTTGACAATGAAAGCCTATGAATGAATCACCTTTAACAAGAACGCTGGTTATTGCTGCCTCGGTTATCGTTATTCTCGCCGGGTTAAAAGTGGCACAACCTATTGTTGTGCCTGTTTTAGTAGCCTTTTTCCTCGCCGTACTAACTTCGCCGGCGATTTCATTTTTGGTTCGTTTCAAAATTCCAGCAGGTATTGCCATAGCAATTGTCGTTGTCAGCCTCTTTGGGTTTTTCTACGCACTCGGCACACTGGTCGCCACGTCAACCGATCAGTTTATAGAACGACTTCCAGACTACCAAAACAGAATTCAGAGCTGGTTGGTAACGATTCAGAACAAAGCTCCTTGGTTGGTTGATGATGCCAAAGAGCGAATGGCTAATTTACAACCTACGCAAAGCGCCCTATCGCTTCTGGGATCTTTGTTTTCTGGTTTGGGCAGCGTGCTGACCGCGATGGTGTTGATCGTGTTTACCTTGATATTTGCACTTCTCGAAGGCCAGAATGCAACAAAAAAGGCACGCATTGCTCTTGATGACAACACGATTCAATACATCAAACGATTTTCCAAACTGGTGCAGCGTTATTTATTGGTTAAATCGCTGATCAGTCTCGCGACAGGCTTCCTTGTTGGTCTGATGCTTTGGATTATAGATGTCGACTATCCCTTTTTATGGGGAACATTTGCGTTCCTGATGAACTACATTCCGAACATCGGCTCACTATTGGCCGCTATCCCGCCAGTCATTTTAGCCAGTATTCAACACGCCTTACCCGGTTTTCTCATCACCGGTTCGGGGTTTATTGCGATAAATATGATTGTCGGCAATCTGATCGAACCGAGAATGATGGGAAAATCCCTGGACATATCTCCTTTGGTCGTGTTTTTGTCTTTAATTTTCTGGGGTTGGATATTCGGACCCATTGGTATGTTGTTATCCATAC